>NZ_JAGGOK010000003.1 GCF_018614615.1 Streptomyces sp. ISL-100
AAACGCGTGTGGGCTCATCCCTGACGGGGATGAGCCCACACGCGTTTCCAGGCCTCACAGCGGCCGCAGTACCGGCTCCTTCTGAACCGCCCCCAGCAGCCTGTCGATAGCCAGCTCGACGTCTTCCTTCCACGAAAGCGTCGTCCGCAGCTCCAGCCTCAGCCGAGGGTGCAGTGGATGCGGACGTACGGTCTTGAAGCCGACCGACAGCAGGTGTTCCGCGGGCAGCAGACAAGCGGGCTCCGTCCAGCGGGCGTTGCCGAAAGCCTCGATGGCCTTGAACCCGCGTCGCAGCAAATCCTTGGCAACGGTCTGCACCATGACACGCCCCAGCCCCTGCCCCTGATAACTGGGCATGATCCAGGCGGTCATCAACTGCACAGCATCCGGGGACACCGGGCTCGTCGGGAATGCCGTCGAGCGCGGTACGTAAGCCGGCGGCGCGTACAGCACGAAGCCCACAGGAACCTCGTCGACGTAGACGACCCGCCCGCACGACCCCCACTCCAGCAGGACAGCCGAGATCCAGGCTTCCTTCTCCAGCTCCGGAGTGCCAGCCTTTACGGCTGCTTCTCCACTGACCGGATCAAGCTCCCAGAAGACGCAGGACCGGCAACGCTTGGGGAGGTCCGGAAGATTGTCCAGCGTGAGCGGTACGAGCCGACGCCCCATGAAGGATGTTCCTCGCTTCCTTGGCCTGCCGCATCGCGGGCAGCAGCCAGCGCGCCCCGTTCCCGGAGCAGACTGCCGACGAACCCGCCGACCGCTCCGACACTCAGCCCGGCTGTCACCAGTTGGCTGCGGCTCACCGATCGCATGGCCCCCGCCCTCCTTCTCAAGTGAACCAAGGTGGATGCGCCATACCAGAACGCATCGTATCCACCCAGCGATCGAACGGACACCGTGAGAAAGCAAAGGGCGGGTCGTGTTCCAGATTGCTCCGGACACGGCCCGCCCTGCAACAGCCCTTGGCGACCCGTCAGCTCTCGCCGCCCTCCGCGCCCTCTTCCGTGAGCCCCTTGCCAAGGACCCGGCCCTCGCCGGGTGCGAGCGTCCCGAGGATCCGCTCCAGGTCGTCCATCGACGCGAACTCGACGACGATCTTCCCCTTCTTGTGCCCCAGGTCGACCTTCACCCGCGTCTCGAACCGGTCCGAGAGCCTCGAAGCGAGATCGGACAGCGCCGGCGACAGGCGGCCACCCGCACGCGGCCCCTTCGCCTTCGGAGTGCTCTGCGGACGTGAGCCCATCAGAGTGACGATCTCCTCGACCGCACGCACCGAAAGCCCCTCGGCCACGATGCGATGCGCCAGACGATCCTGCTCCTCGGAGTCCTCCACCGCGAGCAGGGCCCGCGCATGCCCGGCGGACAGCACACCCGCCGCGACCCTGCGCTGCACCGACGGCGACAGCCTCAGCAGGCGCAGCGTGTTGGACACCTGCGGACGCGAACGCCCGATCCGGTCCGCCAGCTGGTCGTGCGTGCAGTTGAAGTCCTTCAGCAGCTGGTCGTACGCCGCCGCTTCTTCCAGCGGGTTCAGCTGCGCCCTGTGCAGGTTCTCCAGCAGCGCGTCGAGGAGAAGCTTCTCGTCGTCCGTGGCACGGACGATCGCGGGAATCCTCTCCAGGCCCGCTTCCCGGCAGGCCCGCCACCGGCGCTCGCCCATGATGAGCTCATAACGCTCGGGCCCCAGCTGCCGTACGACGACGGGCTGAAGAAGCCCCACCTCCTTGATGGAGGTGACCAGCTCCGCCAGCGCGTCCTCATCGAACACCTCACGCGGCTGACGCGAGTTCGGCTTGATGGAATCCAGCGGAAGCTCGGCAAAGTGAACCCCGGCCACCTCATCGGGTCCCGCCGGCCCCGGCTGCGGCACCTGCCCGGGAGCGTGCGTTTCACGTGAAACGGCCCCGGCTGGAAGCGACGTGACCTTCGCGGCCGCCACCCCCCGCTCCGCGGTCAGCACCGGCACGGCCCCGGGGGATGTCGAGGCCGTCCCTACGGGCGAACTCGGCTTCTCCTGCGAAGCGGCAGGGATCAGCGCACCGAGCCCACGCCCCAACCCTCTACGTCGCTCACTCACTGGATCCCCTCCGACATGCTCTGCTGGCTGTTCTGGCTGCCCGGGTGGGCATGCTGCGGGTCATAGTGCACCCCGACGCCCCGCAACGCGATCTCGCGGGCCGCTTCGAGGTACGAAAGCGATCCACTGGATCCCGGGTCATAGGTGAGTACTGTCTGCCCGTAGCTCGGTGCTTCGGAGATACGCACGGACCGCGGGATGCTCGTCCTGAGCACTTCCTTGGCGAAGTGGGTACGCACTTCGTCGGCCACCTGAGAGGCGAGCCGGGTCCTTCCGTCGTACATGGTCAGCAGGATCGTCGACACATGCAGGTCCGGGTTGAGATGCCCCCGCACCAGATCGACGTTCCGAAGAAGCTGACCCAGCCCTTCGAGCGCGTAGTACTCGCACTGAATGGGGATCAGCACCTCGGCGCCGGCGACCATCGCATTGACGGTCAGCAGGCCCAGGGAGGGCGGGCAGTCGATGAGGATGTAATCCAGCGGCTGCTCGTACGCCTGGATCGCCCGCTGCAAGCGGCTCTCCCGCGCCACCAGCGACACCAGCTCGATCTCCGCACCGGCGAGATCGATGGTGGCCGGTGCGCAGAAGAGACCTTCGACGTCCGGGACCGGCTGGACCACCTCGGAAAGCGGTCTGCTGTCCACCAGGACGTCATAGATCGAGGGAACCTCGGCGTGGTGGTCGATGCCCAGCGCCGTAGAAGCGTTGCCCTGCGGGTCGAGGTCAATCACCAGGACGCGCGCACCGTGCAACGCGAGGGAAGCAGCAAGGTTGACCGTCGATGTGGTCTTCCCGACGCCGCCCTTCTGGTTAGCCACCACCATGATGCGGGTCTGCTCGGGCCGGGGCAGGCCCTCGCCTGCACGGCCAAGAGCCTCTACCGCCAGCTGGGCAGCACGACCGATAGGGGTGTCGTCCATCGGGGGCGGTGTTTCACGTGAAACATCCTCCCCCGCCGATTCGGTTCGGGGGCCGGGGACCGGATCGGTCATCGGCCCCGCGATATTGGCGTCGGACCGCACGGATTCACTCTCCTCGACTTCAGGCTCGCAATGCACAGAGCCTGCCATGCTTTCGGGGTCATGAACCAGCGAGGCCCGTTCTTCTGTGGAGGAATCCACCTGTGTGGACAACTCCGTACCCCTCACGGGCCTGCGGTCGCGCGGCGCGGCAGCCGCACGACCGCGACTGATGATTCCATGCAGCAAAGAGCGACGTTTCACGTGAAACACGATGCACCGGCGGCGCACCTACACCCTCACGACGCTCCCAAATGCGTACGTATGGAAGCTTGTATGGAGCATCGTTGATAGACAGGGCAGATCATCGCCGCCGACGCGTGCGCGACGGCCGAGCCGCCTTGGCCCGCTTGGCCGCGAACCGCACCCCACCAGGACTCTCCCCGACCTCCACACGCACCACCGTGGACATCGGATCCACGACGCCCTCGCCGACCTGAAGAACCTCCGTCTTCACCACACCGAGCTTGCTCAGCGCGGAACGGGTGCTCTTCAGCTCCTCCTCGGCGGTGTCACCCTTGAGCGCCAGCATCTCCCCGTACGGACGCAGCAAGGGAACCCCCCACCCGGCCAGCCGGTCCAGCGGCGCCACAGCGCGCGCCGTCACCACATGAACCGGCGGCAGCTTCCCGAGCACTTCCTCCGCCCGGCCGCGCACCACCGTCACATGCTCCAGACCCAGCAGCTCGACGACCTCCTGAAGGAAGTTCGTACGCCGCAGCAGCGGCTCCAGCAGCGTGATCTTCAGATCCGGGCGCACCAGCGCCAGCGGAATGCCCGGAAGCCCGGCACCCGAACCCACATCGCAGACCGTGACACCTTCAGGGACGACCTCGGAGAGCACCGCGCAGTTCAGCAAGTGCCGCTCCCACAGCCGCGGCACCTCACGAGGACCGATCAGGCCTCGCTTCACGCCGGCGTCCGCGAGGAGCTCCGCGTACCGGACAGCCGCTGGAAAGAACTCGCCGAATACCGCCCGTGCCTCTGCAGGCGCCTGGGGAAGCTCTGCTTCCTCCGTCACGGGGACCGTCCTTCCGTACCGCGCTACCGAACTGATGGCTGACTAACAGACTGACAAAGATCGGCCCCGCCTGCGAACAGACGGGGCCGACAGACAAACAGGCCGATCAGGCCGGAAGAACGACGACGAAGCGCTCCGGCTCTTCGCCCTCGGACTCACTGCGCAGACCCGCCGCCGCGATCGCGTCATGCACGACCTTGCGCTCGAACGGCGTCATCGGCTCCAGGTTCACCGGCTCACCGGTGCTCTTCACCTCGTCCGCGGCCTTGGCCCCGAGCGCGGAGAGCTCCTCACGCCGCTTGGCCCGGAAACCCGCGATGTCCAGCATCAGCCGGCTCCGGTCCCCGGTCTCACGGTGCACAGCGAGACGCGTCAGCTCCTGAAGCGCCTCCAGCACCTCACCGTCCCGGCCCACGAGCTTCTGCAGATCACGGCTGCCCGCGTCGCTGATGATCGAGACCGCGGCCCGGTCGGCCTCGACATCCATGTCGATGTCGCCGTCGAGGTCGGTGATGTCGAGCAGGCCCTCGAGGTAATCGGCCGCGATTTCCCCTTCCTGCTCGAGGCGGGTCAGGGTGTCGCCACCCTCAGCGGCCGCGGAGGTGGTGCCTTCCGTCACGGGATGGACTCCTTTATTACTTCTTGGACGGGTGCTTGGGCCGCTGCTGGCCCTTGCGCTGCCCGGACTTGGCTTGGCGTGCGGAACCGGAAGCAGGCTTGCCGGCCGTCTTGGGCTTGTCGTCCTGCGGCTCATCCTTCTGCAGCGACGTCTTCGCCGCAGGTTCGGTGCCGGCCTGACGCTGCGCCTTCGTCAGACGCTTGGGCTGCTGCCGCTTCGCGCCGGACTCCGACGTCGTACCGTCCTCGGCCTCGACCTCGGGCTCACCCTTCGCCACAGTGCCGTCAGGCTGAACGGTCAGCCGCGCCAGACCAAGGCCCTTGACGAACTTGCGCTCGGCCTCGTTGCGCTCACGGCCCTTGGCAGCGATCTGCTTGATGACGTTGCGCTCGCGACGGCTGCGCACCTTGCCGTGCTTGACGATCGACTTCTGCATACGCTCCAGCAGCTGAGCCTGCGCCTTACTGCCCGGAGTCGGGTTCCCGTGGATCACGTACATCTGCTGACCCATGGTCCACACGTTGGTGGTCAGCCAGTAGACGAGGACACCGACGGGGAAGTTGATACCCATCACGGCGAACATGACCGGGAAGATGTACATCAGCATCTTCTGCTGCTGCATGAACGGCGTCTTGACCGTCAGGTCGACGTTCTTCGTCATCAGCTGGCGCTGCGTGTAGAACTGCGACGCCGACATCAGGACGATCATGAGCGCTGTGACGATGCGCACATCGGTCAGCGATGCCTGCAGGGCATCGACCTTCTCCGTGCTGTCCATGAACTTCGCCGCGATCGGGGCGCCGAAGATGTGGGCCTCACGGGCGCTGTTGACCAGGTCCTTGTTGAGAACGCCGATCTCGTCACCCGAGGAGATCTTGCTCAGCACGTGGTACAGGGCGAAGAAGAACGGCGACTGCGCCAGGATGGGAAGGCACGAGGACAACGGGTTGGTACCCGTCTCCTTGTACAGCTTCATCATCTCTTCGGACTGACGCTGCTTGTCGTTCTTGTAGCGCTCCTGGATCTTCTTCATCTCAGGCTGGAGCGCCTGCATGCCACGCGTCGACTTGATCTGCTTGACGAACAGCGGGATCAGACAGATCCGGATCAGCACTACAAGGGACACGATGGACAGACCCCAGGCCCAGCCTGTGTCAGGCCCGAAGACCGCCCCGTACATCGTGTGGAACTGGACGATGACCCAGGAAACTGGGGTGGTGATAAAGCTGAACAGACTGGCAATCGTGTCCACTAATCAGGCTCCTTGAGCATTGGGCGAGGGCTCTGCTGCCGGGTTGATCTCAGCGGCGGAGTGCTGCCCGCCCTTGCTGCCGCGGTTGCCGCTCCACGCATTACGCAGCGCTTCGTGCCAACGCGGACGAGTACGCGGCGGAACATGGTCCACACCACCCGGCGACCACGGATTGCACCGCAGAATGCGCCAGGCGGTCAGGGCCGTGCCCTTCACCGCACCGTGCCGGTCGATGGCCGTAAACCCGTAGTGGGAGCACGACGGGTAGTACCGGCAGACAGGCCCGAGCAACGGACTGATCGTCCACTGGTACAGCTTGATCAGAGCCAGCAACGGGTACTTCATCGCGCGCCCCCTCCCAGCAGCCGCTCAAGTGCGGCATCCAGGTCTCGGGCCAGCTGTGCATGGTCGGCATCGCCTGCTCCGGGCAGTGCCCGTACGACAACCAGGCTACCGGGGGGCAGCTCCGACAGACGGTCCCGGACCAGGTGGCGAAGCCTGCGCTTCACCACATTCCGTACGACAGCATTGCCAACGGCTTTGCTGACGACGAAACCCGCACGCGGCTGGGGAACGCTCTCCCCAGGCGCGTGCGGGTCCGTTGAACCACTGCGTAGGTGGACGACGAGGAGCGGGCGTCCGGCCCGGCGTCCTCGGCGTACCGCGGTCGCGAAATCCTCGCGCCGCCTCAGCCGATTCTCGGTAGGCAGCACGTCATGACCTGTAGGTGATCAGGCGGAAAGGCGCGTGCGGCCCTTGCCACGGCGAGTCGCCAGGATGGCGCGACCGGCACGCGTCCGCATGCGGAGACGGAAACCGTGGGTCTTGGCGCGACGACGGTTGTTCGGCTGGAAGGTGCGCTTGCTCACTCGGGGGCTCCAGAAGTGGTGTGGTGGCGGGGCATCGCCTGGCTGTCACCGTGCGCCCACGAGGAAGCTCGCAACGCCCGTGTGCACCGCTTCACGATCACAGACCGTGATCATTGCCCATCGGAGGCAGGCGGCAGCAGCCATCGACAACTCGACCTGGTCACGGTACGCGCGGCTACGCCATCCGGTCAAACCGACCCGTCTCCAGGGTCCACTATGCACAGGCTGTGGACAACAACTTGATGCACGTGAGGGCCCGCGACTACCGTGCATGAACTTGGATTCTTATCCGTTGTGTCCTTGCCTGTCCGTCCCATCCCGTCCCAAGAACCACACATTCGTGGGACCTGTGAGAGAGCGTGCCCTGTGGCTGACGTACCTGCCGATCTTGCCGCAGTGTGGCCACGAGTGCTGGAGTATCTCCTCGGAGAGGGCCAGCAGGGCATCGAACCCAAGGACAAGCAGTGGATCGAGCGCTGCCAGCCGCTCGCCCTGGTCGCCGACACCGCGCTGCTCGCCGTCCCCAATGAATGGGGCAAGCGCGTCCTCGAAGGCCGACTCGCGCCGCTCATCAGCGAGACGCTGAGCCGCGAGTGCGGGCGCCCCATCCGGATCGCGATCACCGTCGACGACTCCGCCGCGGAGCCCGCCCCCCAGCAGCAGCCCCAGCACGAGTCGTACGACACCTACGGACACCGGCCGCCGGCCGACGACCTGCCGACCGCCAGGCCCGCATACCCCGACTACCGCCAGCCCCGCCACGAGCAGGGCGCCTGGCCCCGCCCGCAGGAGGACCACGGCTGGCAGCAGCCCCGGCTCGGCGGATTCCAGGAACGCGACCCGTACGCCTCCCGCCCCCCGCAGCACGACTACCGGCAGCAGGCGCCCGAGCACCAGCAGTACGAGCAGCCGCACTACGACCAGCCGCCGCGTCACGAACGCCCCGAGCGCCGCGACCACCAGGACCAGTCCGCCCCGCACCGCGGCGGCCCCGGCTCCTCGATGCAGCCCGGCGGCGGCGCCCCCGGCCCCCTGGCCGCACAGGCCTCCACCCCGGGCCCCGGCGAGCCGCACGCCCGGCTGAACCCGAAGTACCTCTTCGACACCTTCGTCATCGGCTCGTCCAACCGCTTCGCGCACGCGGCCGCCGTCGCCGTGGCCGAAGCGCCGGCGAAGGCGTACAACCCCCTCTTCATCTACGGAGAGTCGGGCCTTGGCAAGACGCACCTGCTGCATGCGATCGGGCACTACGCCCGGAGCCTCTACCCCGGCACGCGCGTGCGCTACGTGAGCTCCGAGGAGTTCACCAACGAGTTCATCAACTCCATCCGCGACGGCAAGGGCGACGCGTTCCGCAAGCGCTACCGCGACGTGGACATCCTGCTCGTCGACGACATCCAGTTCCTCGCGAGCAAGGAGTCGACACAGGAGGAGTTCTTCCACACCTTCAATACGCTCCACAACGCCAACAAGCAGATCGTGCTGTCCTCGGACCGGCCGCCCAAGCAGCTGGTGACCCTGGAGGACCGGCTGCGCAACCGCTTCGAGTGGGGCCTGACCACCGACGTACAGCCGCCCGAGCTGGAGACGCGCATCGCGATCCTCCGCAAGAAGGCGGTCCAGGAGCAGCTGAACGCCCCGCCCGAGGTGCTGGAGTTCATCGCCTCCCGTATCTCGCGCAACATCCGCGAGCTGGAGGGTGCGCTGATCCGGGTGACGGCCTTCGCGTCGCTCAACCGGCAGCCGGTCGACCTCGGCCTCACCGAGATCGTGCTCAAGGACCTGATCCCCGGAGGCGAGGACGCGTCTCCGGAGATCACCGCCGGCGCGATCATGGCGGCGACCGCCGACTACTTCGGACTGACGGTGGAGGACCTCTGCGGGTCGTCCCGCAGCCGCGTGCTGGTGACGGCCCGGCAGATCGCGATGTACCTGTGCCGGGAGCTCACGGACCTCTCGCTGCCGAAGATCGGCGCGCAGTTCGGCGGCCGTGACCATACGACCGTGATGCACGCCGACCGCAAGATCCGCGCGCTGATGGCGGAACGCCGGTCCATCTACAACCAGGTCACCGAGCTCACCAACCGCATCAAGAACGGCTGACGCGGCACCCGCGAGACCCTCCGAAGGGCGCCCAGGGACGAACTCCCGGGGCGCCTTTCGTCGTTCCGCGGTCGTTCCGCGCCCTCGGGGTGTTCGAATACCTGCCCGCAGGGCTCTCTTCTCCACAGAACAGGGCAGGATGTTCCGTCCACACCCTGGGGACTCAAAAGTTGTCCAGACTGGGTCCACAGGCGCGGTTCCTGAGACTTCATCAGCCCAGGTCAGGTGGTTGGGGATTTGTGGTCAACCTTCATCCACAGGCTGTGGACAGAAAAACTGTCCACAGGGAGCGATCTTGGTTGTCCACCGGCGGCCCACAGGCTGGACCAGCTTGTGCACAGCTAATCCACACCTCTGTCCACTGTTCGGCAACGAAACACGCGCTCTCACCGGGGCGAGTGAAAGCGGTCACACCAAGGAGGTCGGTTGGGCTGTGGGGAACGTGGGTAAAGCTGGGGACAGCGCTGGGGAGAAGTCACCCCTGCCTGTGCACCGAGTGTGTGTAACTTTCGCGCGTCCACAGAAACACCGAGTTGTCCACCGGCTCCGCCCACAGGCGCGGTGGACAAAAAAGTGGTGCTGACCTGCGAAAACAGGGTTATCCACCGTTTCCACAGGCCCTACTACTACTCCCACTTAGAGTTAGCTCGGAATTCGCTTGGAAGAAGGGCCTGTGCACAACTTCGGCCCGGAGCCCTCGGCGCCTCTCGCCACGACTTGACCCCGAGCCGCACCGACTGTCGGTGCCGTGCGTCAGACTGGTCCCCGGCAACACAGCCAGACGACCCCAGACCACGACGGCCAGCAGGGCGAGCCAGCAACAAGCAGGAGGCGGTTCCGGTGAAGATCCGGGTTGAGCGCGATGTACTCGCGGAGGCGGTGGCCTGGACGGCTCGCAGCCTTCCGGCCCGTCCGCCGGTCCCCGTTCTCGCGGGCCTTCTTCTGAAGGCCGAGGACGGCGCGCTGAGCCTCTCCGGCTTCGACTACGAGGTCTCGGCCCGCGTCTCGGTCGAGGCGGACGTGGAGGAGGACGGCACCGTTCTCGTCTCCGGCCGGCTCCTCGCCGACATCTGCCGCGCCCTGCCGAACCGTCCGGTGGAGATCTCCACAGACGGTGTACGGGCGACCGTGGTCTGCGGCTCCTCGCGGTTCACACTCCACACGCTGCCTGTGGAGGAGTACCCGGCGCTGCCGCAGATGCCGACCGCGACCGGCACCGTTCCCGGTGAGGTCTTCGCTTCCGCCGCTGCCCAGGTGGCCATCGCCGCGGGCCGCGACGACACGCTGCCCGTGCTCACCGGCGTACGCATCGAGATCGAGGGCGACCGGGTCACGCTGGCCTCCACTGACCGTTACCGCTTCGCGGTCCGCGAGTTCATGTGGAAGCCGGAGGACCCGGAGGCGTCGGCTGTCGCACTGGTGCCCGCCAAGACGCTGCTGGACACCGCCAAGTCGCTGACCAGCGGTGACACGGTCACCATCGCGCTCTCCAGCTCTGGCGCGGGTGAGGGCCTGATCGGTTTCGAGGGCGCGGGCCGGCGTACGACCACGCGACTGCTCGAGGGCGACCTGCCGAAGTACCGGACGCTGTTCCCGACCGAGTTCAACTCGATCGCCGTCATCGAGACCGCCCCGTTCGTCGAGGCCGTCAAGCGTGTGGCGCTGGTCGCGGAGCGGAACACCCCGGTGCGGCTCAGCTTCGAGCAGGGCGTGCTGATCCTTGAGGCGGGTTCGAGCGACGACGCACAGGCTGTGGAGCGGGTCGACGCGAACCTCGACGGCGACGACATCTCGATCGCCTTCAACCCGACTTTCCTGCTCGATGGCTTGAGTGCGATCGACTCGCCGGTCGCCCAGTTGTCCTTCACGACGTCCACGAAGCCGGCGCTGCTCAGTGGCAGGCCGGCGGTGGATGCCGAGGCGAACGAGGCGTACAAGTACCTGATCATGCCGGTGCGGCTCTCGGGCTGACGGCTGGGGCTGATGGCTCGGCTGATGGCTCGGCCGATGGTCCCGCGGGCCGGGCGTAGGCTCGGCCCTGGGTACGAATCTCGCCTCAACGCTTAAGGAATCTCTGATGGAGCTCGGTCTCGTCGGCCTCGGCAAGATGGGCGGCAACATGCGTGAGCGCATCCGCCGCGCAGGCCACACCGTCATCGGTTACGACCGCAACCCGGACGTCGCCGATGTCCACAGCCTTGAGGAGCTTGTGGCCAAGCTCAAGGGCCCGCGGGTGGTGTGGGTGATGGTCCCGGCGGGTGCGGCGACGCAGTCCACCGTGGACGAGCTGGCCGAGCTGCTGGAGCCGGGCGACGTGGTCGTGGACGGCGGGAACTCCCGTTGGACGGACGACGAGAAGCACGCGGTGGAGCTGGGCCTCAAGGGCATCGGTTTCGTCGACTGTGGTGTCTCGGGTGGTGTCTGGGGCCTGGAGAACGGCTACGCGCTGATGTACGGCGGCGACGCCGAGAACGTGGCGAAGGTCCAGCCGATCTTCGACGCGCTGAAGCCCGAGGGTGACTTCGGTTCGGTGCACGCGGGCAAGGTCGGTGCCGGCCACTTCGCGAAGATGGTTCACAACGGCATCGAGTACGCCATGATGCAGGCGTACGCCGAGGGCTGGGAGCTGCTGGAGAAGGTCGACTCCGTCACGGATGTGCGTGAGGTCTTCCGGTCCTGGCAGGAGGGGACGGTCATCCGTTCCTGGCTGCTGGATCTGGCGGTCAACGCGCTGGACGACGACGAGCACCTGGAGGGCCTGCGGGGATACGCGGCCGACTCGGGTGAGGGCCGCTGGACGGTCGAGGCCGCGATCGACAACGCGGTGCCGCTGCCCGCGATCACGGCGTCGCTGTTCGCGCGGTTCGCTTCGCGTCAGGACGACTCCCCGCAGATGAAGATGATCGCCGCCCTGCGCAACCAGTTCGGTGGTCACGCGGTCGAGTCGAAGAAGTAAGCAGTTCAGAGCTGGGAGAAGGTCGGCGCACGCCATGCACGTCACGCATCTGTCGCTGGCCGACTTCCGCTCGTACGCCCGGGTCGAGGTCCCTCTCGATCCGGGCGTTTCCGTGTTCGTGGGGGCGAACGGGCAGGGGAAGACGAATCTTGTCGAGGCGGTCGGCTATCTCGCGTCGCTCGGCAGTCACCGGGTCTCGTCCGATGCGCCGCTGGTGCGGATGGGCGCGGAGCGGGCGGTGATCCGGGCGGCTGTGACGCAGGGCGAGCGGCAGCAGCTGGTGGAGCTGGAGCTGAATCCGGGCCGGGCGAATCGGGCGCGTATCAACAGGTCGTCGCAGGTCAGGCCGCGGGATGTGCTGGGGATCGTACGGACGGTGCTGTTCGCGCCGGAGGATTTGGCGCTGGTGAAGGGTGATCCGGGTGAGCGGCGCCGTTTCCTGGATGAGTTGATCACGGCGCGGTCGCCGCGGATGTCGCGTGTGCGGTCGGACTACGAGCGGGTGCTGAAGCAGCGGAACACGTTGTTGAAGTCGGCGGCGATGGCGCGCAGGCACGGTGGCCGGTCGATGGACATGTCGACGCTGGATGTGTGGGATCAGCATCTGGCTCAGGTGGGTGCGGAGCTGTTGGCGCAGCGGCTGGATCTGATCGCGACGTTGCAGCCGATGACGGACAAGGCGTATGAGCAGCTGGCGCCGGGCGGGGGTCCGGTGTTGTTGGAGTACCGGAGTTCGGTCGGTGAGGGTGTTGGTGCGGTGCGGTCGCGTGAGGAGTTGTACGGGCTGTTGATCGCGGCGTTGGCTGATGCGCGGAAGCAGGAGATCGAGCGGGGTGTGACGTTGGTCGGTCCGCATCGGGATGATCTTGTGTTGAAGCTGGGGCAGTTGCCGGCGAAGGGTTATGCCAGCCATGGGGAGTCGTGGTCGTTCGCGTTGTCGCTGCGGCTGGCTTCGTACGATCTGCTGCGGTCCGAGGGTAATGAGCCGGTGCTGGTTCTTGATGACGTTTTCGCGGAGCTGGACGCGCGGCGGCGGGAGCGGTTGGCGGAGTTGGTGGCGCCGGGTGAGCAGGTGCTGGTGACGGCTGCGGTGGATGACGATGTGCCGGGGGTGCTGGCGGGGTCGAGGTATGTGGTGTCCGGTGGCGAGGTGGCGCGGGTATGAGTGGATTGAGTGGTGCGGGCGGGGAGTTGCCGCAGGAGTCGCCGAAGGTGCCCGGGCAGGCGGCGGCGCCGGAGGCGCGTGAGTCGGCGGGTGTGGATTTGGCGCGGGTGGCGTTGCGTGCGGCGAAGGAGCAGGCGCGGGCGCGGGGTGCTGCGGCGCAGCAGAAGAAGCAGGTCAGGCGTGGTGGTGGGGTGCGGTCGGGGTCGGGTGCTGATGGTCGTGATCCGTTGGCGTTGGGTGCTGCGTTGGATCGGTTGAAGACGGAGCGTGGCTGGGAGATGCCGATGGCGGTCGGCGGTGTGATGGGCCGGTGGCCGGAGATTGTGGGTGGGGATCTGGCGAATCACTGTGTGCCGCAGCGGTATGACGAGGATGAGCGGGTTCTCACGGTGCAGTGTGATTCGACGGCGTGGGCGACGCAGTTGCGGTTGATGCAGCGGGAGCTGTTGACGCGGCTGAATGCTGATCTTGGCCGGGACACGGTGCGGTTGATCAAGATTTGGGGGCCGGGTGGTCCGCCGCGTCGTTTTGGTGCTTTGCGGGCTCCGGGGAGTACGGGTCCGGGGGATACGTACGGCTGAGGTGTGGGTGTGCGCGTGAGGCGTCCGTCACGGTAGTGGGTGGTTGACAGTCCGAAGCGCTGAATGCCCGTGTGAGCCTCTTGGGGCCCCTTCCCGGATATGGGGAGTCGGACGGCGCCGGTTCAGGACGGCACATGGGTACTCAGGTACCGGCAAACCCCCATGAGTGTCTGCGCTACCGGTAGACTGGTGCACAATCCCGCCCGCTTGCGGGACACGTCGACTTATACAGAACGACGCGGCCGGTCCCGTTTGTCGGGGTTTCGGCTCGTGCTGTGCCAGAAAGGGCGCTTCGTGGCCGATTCCGGCGACCCCAACGAGAACATTCCTTCCACTGTCGTCGCGGGCGGCGAGGGTGCCGTCTCGGCGGCCTATGACGCCAGCGCGATCACCGTGCTCGAGGGCCTGGACGCGGTCCGCAAGCGGCCCGGTATGTACATCGGCTCGACCGGTGAGCGTGGTCTTCATCACCTTGTGCAAGAGGTCGTCGACAACTCTGTCGACGAGGCCATGGCTGGTCACGCGGACACTATCGACGTGACGATCCTGGCTGACGGCGGCGTGCGCGTCGTCGACAACGGCCGTGGTATCCCGGTCGACATCGTCCCGTCGGAGGGGAAGCCGGCCGTCGAGGTCGTGCTGACCGTTCTGCATGCGGGCGGCAAGTTCGGCGGCGGGGGTTATTCCGTCTCCGGTGGTCTGCACGGCGTGGGTGTGTCCGTCGTGAACGCGCTGTCGTCGCGGGTGGCTGTCGAGGTAAAGCGCGACGGTTACCGCTGGACGCAGGAGTACAAGCTCGGTGTGCCGACGGCGCCGCTGGCCCGTAATGAGGCCACGGACGAGTCGGGTACTTCTGTCACGTTCTGGGCGGACCCGGACGTTTTTGAGACGACCGACTACTCCTTCGAGACGCTGTCGCGGCGTTTCCAGGAGATGGCGTTCCTCAACAAGGGTCTGACGCTGAAGCTGACGGACGAGCGTGATTCGGCGAAGGCGACGGTGGGCGCGGACGACCCGGACGTCGACGCTGCCGCCGAGCCGCAGGCCCGGAGCGTGACGTACCACTACGAGGGCGGCATCGTCGACTTCGTGAAGTATCTGAACTCGCGCAAGGGCGAGATGATTCACCCGACGATCATCGATGTCGAGGCCGAGGACAAGGAGCGCCTGCTCTCGGTCGAGATCGCGATGCAGTGGAACTCGCAGTACACGGAGAGTGTGTACTCCTTCGCGAACACGATCCACACGCATGAGGGCGGTACGCACGAGGAGGGCTTCCGTGCGGCGATGACGGGTCTGGTGAACCGTTACGCGCGCGAGAAGAAGTTCCTGCGCGAGAAGGACGACAACCTCGCCGGTGAGGACATCCGCGAGGGTCTGACGGCGATCATCTCGGTGAAGCTGGGCGAGCCGCAGTTCGAGGGCCAGACGAAGACCAAGCTGGGCAACACGGAGGCGAAGACCTTCGTACAGAAGGTCGTGCACGAGCACCTCAACGACTGGTTCGACCGCAATCCGAACGAGGCCGCGGACATCATCCGCAAGGCGATCCAGGCGGCCACGGCGCGCGTCGCGGCCCGTAAGGCGCGTGACCTGACGCGTCGTAAGGGTCTGCTGGAGTCGGCGTCGCTGCCGGGCAAGCTCAGTGACTGCCAGTCGAACGACCCGACGAAGTGCGAGATCTTCATCGTCGAGGGTGACTCCGCCGGTGGTTCGGCGAAGTCCGGTCGTAACCCGATGTACCAGGCCATCCTGCCGATCCGGGGAAAGATCCTGAACGTCGAGAAGGCGCGGATCGACAAGATCCTTCAGAACACCGAGGTCCAGGCGTTGATCTCGGCGTTCGGTACCGGTGTGCATGAGGACTTCGACATCGAGAAGCTCCGCTATCACAAGATCATTCTGATGGCGGACGCCGACGTCGACGGTCAGCACATCAACACGCTGCTGCTGACGTTCCTGTTCCGCTTCATGCGGCCGCTGGTCGAGGCGGGGCACGTGTACCTGTCGCGCCCGCCGCTGTTCAAGATCAAGTGGGGCCGGGACGACTTCGAGTACGCCTACTCGGACCGTGAGCGCGACGCGCTCGTCGAGCTCGGCAAGCAGAACGGCAAGCGGATCAGGGATGACTCGATCCAGCGCTTCAAGGGTCTCGGTGAGATGAACGCCGAGGAGCTGCGCATCACCACGATGGACGTGGACCACCGGGTTCTCGGCCAGGTGACCCTGGACGACGCGGCGCAGGCCGACGACCTGTTCTCGGTGCTGATGGGTGAGGACGTCGAGGCGCGGCGCTCGTTCATCCAGCGCAACGCCAAGGACGTCCGCTTCCTCGACATCTGAGTCGGCCGTGCAAGCCACCAGCCGCAGCCGCAGCTCGAAAGGATTTTGACCAGCAATGGCCGACGAGAACATTCCTGTCCCGGTGACGCCCGAAGAGGTGCCGCCCGTCGAGGGTGTGGGCATGCGTGTCGAGCCCGTGGGGCTCGAGACGGAGATGCAGCGCTCCTACCTCGACTACGCGATGTCCGTCATCGTGTCGCGTGCGCTGCCCGACGTACGGGACGGTCTGAAGCCCGTACACCGCCGCGTGCTGTACGCGATGTACGACGGCGGTTACCGGCCCGAGAAGGGCTTCTACAAGTGCGCCCGTGTCGTCGGTGACGTCATGGGTACCTACCACCCGCACGGCGACTCCTCGATCTACGACGCCCTGGTGCGCCTGGCGCAGCACTGGTCGATGCGGATGCCGCTGGTGGACTCCAACGGCAACTTCGGCTCTCCCGGCAACGACCCGGCCGCGGCGATGCGGTACACCGAGTGCAAGATGATGCCGCTGGCCATGGAGATGGTCCGGGACATCGACGAGGAGACCGTCGATTTCCAGGACAACTACGACGGCCGTAACCAGGAGCCGACGGTTTTGCCGGCGCGCTTCCCGAACCTGCTGATCAACGGTTCGGCGGGTATCGCGGTCGGTATGGCCACCAACATCCCGCCGCACAACCTGCGGGAGGTGGCGGCCGGTGCGCAGTGGTTCCTGGAGAACCCCGAGGCGGGTCACGAGGAGCTCCTGGACGCGCTGATGGAGCGCATCAAGGGCCCCGACTTCCCGACCGGTGCGCTGGTGGTGGGCCGTAAGGGCATCGAGGAGGCGTACCGGACGGGCCGTGGCTCGATCACGATGCGCGCGGTGGTGGCGGTCGAGGAGATCCAGAACCGTCAGTGCCTGGTGGTCACGGAGCTTCCGTACCAGACCAACCCGGACAACCTGGCGCAGAAGATCGCCGACCTGGTGAAGGACGCCAAGGTCGGCGGCATCGCGGATGTCCGTGACGAAACGTCTTCGCGGACCGGTCAGCGTCTGGTCATTGTCCTGAAGCGGGACGCTGTCGCCAAGGTTGTCCTGAACAACCTCTACAAGCACACCGATCTGCAGACGAACTTCGGCGCGAACATGCTGGCGCTGGTGGACGGCGTGCCGCGCACGCTGTCGCTGGACGCCTTCATCCGGCACTGGGTCACGCACCAGATCGAGGTCATCGTCCGGCGTACGCGCTTCCGCCTGCGCAAGGCGGAGGAGCGGGCGCACATCCTGCGCGGTCTGCTCAAGGCGCTGGACGCGATCGACGAGGTCATCGCGCTGATCCGGCGCAGCCAGACGGTCGATGTGGCGCGTGAGGGCCTGATGGGCCTGCTGGAGATCGACGAGATCCAGGCGAACGCGATCCTGGAGATGCAGCTTCGCCGGCTGGCGGCGCTGGAGCGTCAGAAGATCGTCGCGGAGCACGACGAGCTGCAGGCGAAGATCAACGAGTACAACGCGATTCTCGCTTCGCCGGAGCGTCAGCGGCAGATCATCAGCGAGGAACTGGCGGCGATCGTCGACAAGTTCGGCGATGACCGGCGTTCCAAGCTGGTGCCCTTCGACGGTGACATGTCCATCGAGGACCTGATCGCCGAGGAGGACATCGTCGTCACGATCACGCGTGGCGGCTATGTGAAGCGTACGAAGACGGACGACTACCGGTCGCAGAAGCGCGGCGGCAAGGGCGTGCGCGGTACGAAGCTGAAGGAAGACGACATCGTCGACCACTTCTTCGTGTCGACGACGCACCATTGGCTGCTGTTCTTCACGAACAAGGGCCGGGTGTACCGGGCGAAGGCGTACGAGCTGCCGGACGCCGGCCGGGACGCGCGGGGCCAGCATGTCGCGAACCTGCTCGCTTTCCAGCCGGACGAGCAGATCGCGCAGATCCTGGCGATCCGTGATTACAACGCGGCGCCGTATCTGATCCTGGCCACGAAGGGTGGCCTGGTGAAGAAGACGTCGCTGAAGGACTACGACTCCCCGCGTTCGGGTGGTGTCATCGCGATCAATCTGCGGGAGACCGCGGACGGCAGCGACGACGAGCTGATCGGTGCGGAGCTGGTGTCGGCCGAGGACGATCTGCTTCTGGTCAGCCGCAAGGCGCAGTCGATCCGGTTCACGGCTACCGATGACGCGCTGCGGCCGATGGGTCGTGCGACTTCGGGTGTGAAGGGCATGAGTTTCCGCGAAGGGGACGAGCTGCTCTCGATGAATGTCGTGCGGGCCGGTACGTTCGTGTTCACCGCCACCGATGGTGGGTACGCGAAGCGGACCCCTGTCGACGAGTACCGGGTTCAGGGTCGCGGTGGTCTGGGTATCAAGGCCGCCAAGATTGTGGAGGACCGGGGTTCGCTGGTCGGCGCGCTGGTGGTGGAGGGGACGGACGAGATCCTTGCCATCACGCTCGGCGGTGGTGTGATTCGTACGCGAGTCAACGAAGTCAGGGAGACGGGCCGTGACACCATGGGCGTCCAGCTGATCAACCTGGGCAAGCGCGATGCCGTCGTAGGTATCGCTCGTAACGCCGAGGCCGGTCGCGAGGCCGAAGAGGTGGAAGGTCCCGAAGGGGCCGACGCCGATGCGGTCGAAGGCGACGTGGTCGAGGTTGCCGAATCCGTCGAGGGCGCCGAGCCTTCATCCGCCGAGGGCGCAGCGCCTTCGGCCGGGGAGCATGAGGAGTAAAGCGTGAGTGGAGCCACGGGCGCCGGAGCGGCCGCTTCCGAATCTGGAGCACCCGGTGCCCGTGGCTCTGCCGCGGACTCCCAGGGGGGGACTGTGACCGATACGCGGGGGCCTCAGCCGCAGAGTTACGACGGCTACGCGAGCGGGCCGCTGCCCAGTGAGCGTGAGCCGCAGGGGCAGGGCCAGTCGGCGCAGCCGTATCACCCGCCGCAGGCGTATCCGTCTCCTGCGGGTGGTGGTACGCAGGGTGGTGGCGGTACGGCAGGGACGCAGGGCGCCGCGCAGCGGCCCGGGCAGCAGCCGGGTGTCGCCGCGGTGCGTTTGCCGCGGACGGGTGCGCGTACGACGCCGCGTACGCGCAAGGCGCGGCTGCGGGTGGCGAAGGCCGACCCGTGGTCGGTGATGAAGGTGAGCTTCCTGCTTTCCATCGCGCTGGGCATCTGCACGGTGGTGGCGGCGGCGGTGCTGTGGATGGTGCTGGACGCGATGGGCGTCTTCTCCACGGTGGGCGGGACGATCAGCGAGGCGACGGGTTCCAACGAGAACAACGGCTTCGACCTGCAGTCCTTCCTGTCGTTGCCGCGGGTGCTGATCTTCACGTCGGTCATCGCGATGATCGATGTGGTGCTGGCCACGGCGCTGGCGACGTTGGGCGCTTTCATCTACAACCTGTCGGCGGGCTTCGTCGGAGGCGTCGAGCTGACGCTCGCCGAGGACGAGTAGAAAGCCGGCGGAACCGATTTTGGTACTGCCCCCGAGGTGCGCTAATCTTCAGGGGCAGCGCGGGGCTATAGCTCAGTTGGTTAGAGCGCATCCCTGATAAGGATGAGGCCACAGGTTCAAATCCTGTTAGCCCCACTCGCGCGAAGGCCCCCAGGCGATCAGCCTGGGGGCTTTTGGCATTTCCGGGGGCTTTCGCTGTGTGGCGCGCGTCAGTTGGGTGGGTATCTAGGTCACCGATCGGTATCGGTCGGTGTGTATAGTCGGGCGCCAGAAGTCTCCTACGTCAAGGAAAGACGAGGTCGCGCGGTGAAGAAGCTTCTCCTGGTCGCACTGGCCGCCATCGGCGGGCTCCTCGTGTACCGCCAGATCCAGGCGGATCGCGCCGAGCAGGATCTGTGGACGGAGGCGACTGACTCCGTGCCCGCAGGTTCGGGTGTGTGAGACCCAGTAGTCCGAACACTGGCCCCGGTCGCTCAGCGGCCGGGGCTTCGTGCTGTCCGGGGGCGGCACGGCGGTGCTTTGCGGGGGCGGCCGAACGGGTTGCGGTCTGTTGTTGCTGGACCGTGACGAGATCCTTCTTGTGTTCACCTAAGCAAATCAATAGCTTGCGAGAGCAAAGAAGAGGGATCTCTTTGAGGGGGGAACGGGTGAGGGTACGACTGAGCCGCCGGACAGCGGCCGCGCTCATCGGCGGGACACCGCTCGCCCTGACGGCGGGACCGTCGCCCGGCTCGGCGGCGGCGCAGAAGGAGGCGCCTGTGCGGGCGGATGGCGGGGGCAGAACGGCGAGGCGGGCAAGGACGCCGTGCCGCCCATGGGGGACCCGAAGGACGTCGAGGGCGGCACGGGGTTCAACGACGCCACGGCGCTGCGAAGGCGGCCTTGACGCCCGGCTGCGGCACGGTGGTCACGGCGAGGTCCGCCGCCGACTTCGCGTCGAGCCGCAGGGCGTACCAGCGGGTCTCGCCGGGCCCGATGGTGTCGGTGTACTGGCCGGGCGCGAGAGCGGGTGCCTCGCTCGCACTCGCACCATCGCGTCCCTCCAGCGGCTGTACGGGCCGCACCAGCCGGGTGTCGGAGCACCCCGAGGCGCGGTCGGCGCCGTACACCCGCAGGCCAGACTCCGGGACCGTGCCGGTGGCCTGGACGAACCGGTGGGAGACGGGAGGGCAGGTCGTCCCGGTGCGCAGCGCGGGTTACTACTACATCGCGGTGTCGCTCGGCCCGCAGGCCGCCACGTTCGCCGAGAAGCCAGCGATCGGTGTCGTCCTGCGCGTCGATGTCGTCGGTGACGAACTGGCAGGCCCGCAGCACGATGCGCCCGTACTCGCGAAGTCGGACAACAAAGCGGACAACGACGGTGATACGGCGGCCCGCGCAGACAGCACTGGGGCCGGCGGGGCAGGATGGACCGGCACCGCGACCGCCGCGGCGGCGGGCGGCGCTCTCGTCCTGGCCGCGGGGCTCGGGTTCGCCGTGTTCGCGGCGATGCGGCGCGGGGCGGCGGCCAAGGAGACGACAAGGGGTGGCGCGTGAGGATGCAGCGCAGCAGGGGCAGGGTGGTGCCGGCCGTGGTGGCGGCGCTGTGCGTGGTGGCGGCGCTGCCGGCGCAGGCGTGGGCGGCGGGTGAGCCCAGCCCGTACACCTTCGAGCCGTCGGCGACGACGCTCAGGGGAGCGGTGACCACGACCGATGCCGGGGAGCTGAAGCCGGGCGGGACGTACCGGGACTCGATCAAGCCGGGCGGCAAGCTCTACTACCGCGTGGAGCTCGACGCGAAGTCGAACGCCTATGTGTCGGCGACGGCCGTTCCGGAGTTGGGGACGAAGGTCGGGTACGCCGACGAGCTGAAGGTGACGTTGCAGGACCGTGACGGCTCTTCGTGCAGCTACAACACCGCGCGATTCAGCTCGGCGGAGTACGCGCGGCCGATCGGGACGTACGCGCACCGGACCATGGAGAAGGACAGCACTTCCTGTCAGAGCGCGGACAGGTACTACGTGCTGATCGAGCGGACCAGTGCGGCCACCTCGTCGAGTGAGCCGTGGGAGCTGGAGATCCGGCATCTGACGGAGCCCGGGGTGAAGGCGGGCGGGGCGACAGCGGCTCCGGAGAGCTGGCCCAGCAGCTCGCCCGCGACGCCTGGCGGTGAGGCCCGGGACCGCAGGGGCGGGACGAGTTTCTACGGTGCGACCGCTCTGGAGCAGGGCGAGTGGCGGGACAGGATCACGCCGGGCGAGACGCTGTTCTACAAGGTGCCGGTCGACTGGGGGCAGCAGCTGTTCGCCAGTGCGGACCTCGGGAGCACGGCCGGCGACGGATACGTGTCGAGCGCGCTGACGATGGCGCTGTTCAACCCGGCGCGGGGGTTTGTCGACAGCGCGAGCGACATTTCGTACGACGGCGAGCCGAAGTCGTCGGCGCTGGATCCGCTGCCGCCGGTGGCGTACGAGAACCGCTTCGACTCGTCCGAGGACGTCAACGGGATGCGGTTCGCGGGCTGGTACTACCTGAGGGTAAGTCTGAGTCCTCAGGTGAAGGACGAGTTCGGGGCGAAGCCGCTGGGGCTCTCCCTGCGGCTGAACGTCAAGGGCGCCGCGAAGAGCGCGCCCGCCTATGCCGGGGCCCCCGGTGACTTCCAGGTCACCGACGACGACATGAACGCGGCGGAGAACGGGCTGAGCACGCCCGCGGCGGCGAAGAGCGACACGATGCGGCTCGTCGCGGCGGCCGGGATCGGGGCGGGCACCGTGCTGGTGCTCGGGCTCGGGGTGTGGACGCTTGTCGCCAGGCGGCGCGCGGTGGTGGATCCGGGGGCGGAGTCCGGGACCGGTGTGGGTCCCGGCCATGACAGTGGGGCGCCTACGCAGTACGGGCCGCCTGCCGCCTGGTAGGCCGCCGGCCCGGGGAGAACTCCTGGGCGGCGGCTCCAACTCAGCTCTGGGTCAGCTCTGGGTCAGTGCCCAGATGCCCACCGCGAAACAGGCCAGCGCCAGCAGCAGCACCGGGACCGTCACCTTCGGGGGCGGTCCCGGCCGTTTGTGCGGGGCCTGTACGGGGGCGTGGGCGCCTCGCGGGACCGGAGAAGCCGGCGGAAGTGGAACCTCCGGGCCTTGGGCGGTGTATGGACGAGTAAGGGCTTGTTCGTACTGCCCCGCGGCCGTGGGGCCCTGAGAGGGGTTCTGCGCCGCGCCGGAGAGGAGGGAGGTCGCATGCGCGTGCAGGGGAGCGGGTGCGGGGGCCGCGGTGGGCGGCGTGGAGGGCTGCGCCGGGTGCGGCAGCGGGGGCTGCTGCGGCGGTGGTGCCAGGTGGAAGCTGCCCGTCTGCGACATGGGCGACGGCTGCTGCTGTACGGGCTGCGCCTGTCGGCCGCCACTCTCGGAGCCGCTCTGGCCGCCGCCCTCCACTACCTGGCCCCGGGGACCCGCATGGCCCTGGGGGCCGCGGGCGGGCCGTGCTTCGGGCCCGTCCGGGCCGAAGCCCGGCGGGAGCGGACCGATCTGGTCGAAGACCTCCACCGGCTCCTCACCGGTGCCCGGCTCGGGCAGCATCTCGACGGCGGCGGTCAGCGCCTTGCGCGCGCCCGTCGCCGTACGGAACCTCGCCTGCGGGTCCGGCTGCAGCATCCCGGCGATGACCTGCCACAGCGGCTCCGGGATGCCCTGCGGGGCGCCCGGTGTGCCGTACGTCGCGAAGTGCTCCACCAAGGCCTGGGAGTCGGGCTTCTGACCCTGCACCAGGTAGAGGGCGACCAGGCCGACCGCGAACAGGTCAGCGGGGAAGTCCGGCTCCGCTCCCATCATCTGCTCGGGCGCGAAATAACCCGGCGTACCCACCACATAGTTGGTCTCGGTGAGGCGGGGCTCGCCCTTGCGCATCGAGATACCGAAGTCGGACAGCCGCAGATGCGGACGCCCGGTGCCGGTGGCTTCCAGCAGGATGTTGGCCGGCTTGATGTCGCGGTGCACGACACCTTCCGCGTGGACCGCCGTGAGACCGGAGAGGAGCTGGTCGAGAAGGGTGCACACGAAGCGGGGCGGCAGTGGGCCGTAGTCCCCGATGACATGCGCCAGCGAACCGCCGCTCACCAGGTCCATGGTGAACAGCACCTTGTCGTCGTCCGCGGCCCAGCTGGCCGGGGCGAGGACATGGGGGTGGTCGATGCGCAGGGCCTGCTCGCGCACGAAACGCAGCAGCGTGTGCGCGTCGCTCTGCTGGAGCACCTTGGCGGCCACATACCGGCGGCGCCGGTGGTCCCACGCCCGCCAGACCGCGCCTACCCCACCGCGTCCGATCGGGTCGATCAGCTCGTACCGACCAGCGAAGATCTCACCCATTGCGCTGCGCCCGCTCCCCGGTCCGCTTGCTTCAGCTCTGGTGCGCCTCGTAGTGGGCGACCGCGTACGCGGTGCGCCCGGCGCCGTACACCCGGAGGAACTCTGCCAGTTCGGGATGGGTCGGGGCGAGCGTGTCCGCCGCATCTATGATGTCGCCGGCCGCCGCCACCGAGCGCAGCAGTGACTGGATCTCACGCACCACGCGCCGCACGGTCGGCGCTCCGGAACTGGCTGTGGTCTGGCTGGTGTTGCTGAGCACGGAGCCGCCCTGGGATTTTTTGATCTCTTCCATCCGGTCGGTGGCCTCGGCGGCGCTGACGCTGCCGTCGGCGACCTGCCCGGCCAGATCCTGCAGAGCCTGGACACGCTGGACCACGGCCGGGTTGCCGATCTTGGCGCGCTGGCCGCTCATCAGCTGGGACAGCATGGGCGCGGACAGACCGAGCACGGCGGCGAGTCTGGCCTGATTCAGGCCCAGATCGTCGATCAGCCGACGAAAGAGCGCCCCCAGCGGCTCCCCGTACCAACTGCGCTGAAGCTCTCTGGCTCTGGCCGTCGCCTCTTGCTGCGCTGCATCCATTGCGTCTCCCCTTCGCGCTTGCGAACCTCGCCGAGCATCTTACGGAGCGTGGTCGCGGACCGGGAGTCCCAATCCTTTTGCAGGAACAGGGGGGACACCCGGTACTCTGTTCTGCGGCGGTGGCCACGGTACGTTCCGGCCGGTCGTCGCCACCCGTTCGCGGGGCCTTAGCTCAGTTGGTAGAGCGCTGCCTTTGCAAGGCAGATGTCAGGAGTTCGAATCTCCTAGGCTCCACATGATCAGAGGGTCCCTGACCTGCGGAAACGCAGGTCAGGGACCCTCTCCGTGTTTATAACGTCAACACCGTGTCAACACCGCCCTGTCGTACGGTCCCCCCATGGCATCAATCAAGACCCGTCCTAAAAGGGACGGAACGGCGAGCTTCACCGTGCTGTGGAGGGCTGGCGGCGCGCGGAGCGCCAAGCAGGAATCGGAGGTCTTCAGTGATGAGAAGGCCGCCGAGCGATTCAGGGATCTGGTGAACGGGCACGGTCAGCAGTGGCCGCCCGGCTGGGTGCGAGGGCAGGGGTTCATCGCTGACCAGCGCCGGCCGGACACGATGTTCGAGGCATTCGCGCTCGCCTACGTGGACCGTCTGACCGGCATCCAGGGCGACACGCGCAGCAAGTACAAGACACGAATACGTGCCAACATGACGCCCTGGTTCGGCCCCTACTCCGTAGAGGACGGTGAGGGCACCATCCTCCGAGAGATGGTGCAGGACTGGGTCAACGACCTGGAGGCCGGACGGCTCGCTCCGCTCGACCCTTCAGACCGGAAGCCTCGAACGAAGTACCGGCCTAAGACCATCCAGAACGAGCACGGCTTGCTCTTCTCGATCCTTCAGTCGGCGGTGGACGCTGAGCCGTCGCTGCGGGCCTCGAATCCGTGCGCGAAGACTCGTCTCCCGCGACTCGACGGCGCTGAAGACGAAGAAGAGATGGTCTTCCTCGAACGCGAGGAATGGGCCTGGATCTACGAATGCCTCAGCGACGATGCCAAGGATCTCGGCGAGGCCATCGCGGAGACCGGCTTTCGGTGGGGCGAGGCAACGGCACTTCAGCCCCGCGACCTTCGGCGGCGTAATGGCCGGCCCGCCATCCGTGTTCAGAGGGCCTGGAAGAAGGACGAGGACGGTAAGTCCATCCTCGGCCCCCCGAAGACCCGTAAGGCGCGACGGACCGTCGTCATCACTCACAAGCTTGATCGGATGCTGCGACGCCGATCCAAGGGCCTGGCTCCCAATGCCCTCATATTCACTGGTCCCGAGGGGGGCAAGTGGGACCCCGGCACGTTCCGGCGCTTGCGCTGGCTGCCCGCGATCGAGCTGGCTGCGGAGAAGTACGGCCTCATCAAGCGACCGCGCATCCACGACCTCCGTCACTCCCACGCATCGTGGCTGATTGCCGCGAAGGTGCCGCTTCCGGCCATCCAAGGACGTCTTGGGCACGAGTCCATCACCACCACCGTCGACCGGTACGGTCACCTCCTGGATGCCTTGGACGACGAGGTCATGGCCGCCATTGAATGGGCCATGGACCCCACCGCGCCGCTGCCCGGCTTCCTGGAAGGCTCCGGCCTGGCCGCCGCTACAGACGGACTCCCCCACGTCCCTCGCCAGCTCTCCGGACTGGCCCAGGAAACCTGGAAGGACGCCAGCGACATGCCGCAGGACGATGCCGAGCACGAGAACGACCCGGTATTCGTCATCACGCTGGGCGGCCGGGAGGTGCCATTTGCGGACCGCGAGCACGCGCAGGACGTCGCCGACCAGTGGAACGACGACCACGAGGAAGAGATCGCGACTATGCGGGCAGACGGTTGGCCAGAGGAGCGGATCGCCCGCCGCGGAGCCCTCGGCCCAGAGGAGCGTGAGCGATGGACCGGCGGCGGCTCCGTCTGGTCCCGGATGCCGGAGCGGCAGTTCGTGCACTACGCCTTGGCCTCGTACGAGGCCGACGGCACCCTGACGTACGAGCCGCTTCCGGTGAGTAGCCGGTGGGCGTGGGAGTTCGAGCACGACGGCTTCACCACGCGGGCCGCCGAGTTCCGGACCGAGTTCCGCCCCCAGGGCAACACGGAGGCGCACGCACGGGGAATCAACAAGTCTGCCGTGTCCCGGGCCTTTGAGCAGGCCCGGGTGGAGGCCCTGGAGGTGTGCGCCAAGCATCCGGACGCCGACCTCACGAGCGCGCAGGCGTAGCCCGGAAACTCCATCCGGTCACTCGAAGGAGTATGTCCTTCATCACGCAAATTCGGCCCGCTCCTCGCGAGGAGCGGGCCGAATTTGCGTGTGCTCCGCAGCGGGAAACCGTCCGTGGCTTCAGCCCACGGCTTCCGAGGTCGGGTAGCAGACCGTCTGCCACCGGTCGGGGTCGTCGGTCCGCGACCAGCCGTTGACGGTGCCCGGCTTGGCCCGTTCGGACGGGTCGATGATGAACCCGTTCTCGATCAGGCGATGTCCGAACGACGCGGGGGCGAAGCCCGAGTCCGCCGGCCCCAGATCACGGACGACGAGTTGCCGCACAGGGTTGGGGTCCTCGATACGGACCTCCCGTTCCTCGGAGGCAAGCGGTGCCACGATCAGGCGCCAGCGCCCGTTCAGCACGTACACGAGGGCGCGGTGCGGTCCAGCGGGTGTCACGTTCTCTCCCAAGGTGGATCGGTCTGGTGGCGGTCGGTCGTCACCAGAGGCTGAGGGGGCGGCCCGCTGCAATCGCTACACGGACGCGTGCCGCGATCTCTGCCTTGGACTCCCCACCGTTCTTGCCGGCCCGGATGGCGGCACCAATGGCACGGGAGCGTCCGGCCGGGCCGCGAAGGTCGGCGAGGGGACTTCCCGGGTCTCTGCGGCGGGCCAGCCATTCGGCTCGGTTCTCCGCCGCCGTGCCCATCCGCAGGTGAGTCGGCTGCTGGCAGGAGTGGTTGTCACAGGTGTGGCAGACGGTCGGGCTGTCGGTTCCCCAGCCGAGTCGAGGGATGACACCGTGCGCGAGCTGGTACCCGTAGAGGTGGCCCGGCACCGTGCCGCGTCGCGTCCTGCCCGGCCGCGACGCGGCCCTGAAGCTGGCATGGCCGGTGCTGGAGATCCCGCCGAAGAAGAACCAGCAGTCCTCGGTTGACGAGGTTCGGTAGACCTTTGCCCAGTACCGGGCTTGAACGGACTCGTTGGCCAGCCAGACCGACCACTCAACAGCCGGTATGCGCACGGGCGTTGGTTCACCTATGAGGGTAAGTTGCTCATCAACGTGAACGGGCCCGGACTCGTTCACCGCCGCGAGCGGGAAGAGTCCGGGCCCGAGGTCGTTCTCAGGCGGCATCAGCCCGGCTACCGTCCGCAGTGACGACCGGGGCCGGGATGCCCGAGGTCGAGGAAGCCGCATCCGCCGCATCCGCCCGAGGCTTACGGGCCCGGGTGGGACGGGGGCGCTCGGCGTGGGCCCGCAGCGATTCGATGATCTCCTTCGCGCGAGCGGCGGTAACAGGCTTCGCCTCGCGCTCCAGTTCCTCCGCCGGCACACCAAGAAGCTCCGAGACCAACTCGGCGTCGTTGTCGAACAGCCGTAGAACTACAGCGGCAGCTTCCCGCGCGGTGACGTCGGCCTCCTCCTTCGCCTTGGCCGCCTTCACCGCGGCCTCACGCGCGGTCAACGCGTTCGTGGCGGCCATCTCCCGCGTCTTCGCCTTCAGCGCTTCAGCAGCGCGAACCCGCCGCCGCAGGTCCGCCGCGCTCACCGGTCCTGCCGAAGTAGTGCTCACCCGTGCCCCCAGTTCTGTTCGAAATCACTGCTCATCCCGCGCACCGTAGGCACAGGTCCGCGGACATCTCGAACCACGGGTTCGTTGGGTGCCGGCCAGGGCGAAAGGCTGCCTCCGGCGGGTCCTCCTCGGAGGGGGTGGGGGCTGGTTGGTCGGGTGCGGGAGCGTTGTGGTGCGGGTGAAGGCGGGGTTCCCTCCTCGGCCAGACACCCAGGGGGCGTATCAGGAACCCGGACACGGAGTCCAGGCCGAGCCGCTGCGCGGTCGCTACGCGAGCCAGGACACCGCGCCCGGAACCCTGATACGGCGGAGCTGTCCGACCGAGGAGGGAACCCCGCCCAGGCCCGTTGTGGCCGGGCCCGGCCGAGCGGGTGCGGGTAAAGGTGGCGGTGAGAAAAGGCCAGGTCAGAGCCCCTATCCGGGTTGACTCAACCCCTAGAACGTGGTTTAATTAGTGATGTCGGAAGGGGAGGGCAACCCCCGACCGGCACACGGCAGGCCGACCGGCCGCCGACAACCTCTCTCACCAGGAGAACGAACGTGAGCACTATGAAGGCCCCCGGAAAGCTCGCCACCATCCGCGCCCTGCTCGCCACGGCGGAGGACCCCCGTACGCCGGAGGCGGAAGCGGAGTTGGCCCGGAGGCGGGCATTCGAAATGATGGCGAAGTACGGCGTCGAAGAGGCCATGCTGAGCGACGGAGAGCCGTCGCGGGACGCGGTCACCGCGCGATACATCGACCTCCCCAACCCGTGGTCCATGTCCCGCGTCCGCCTCATCTGCTTCATCGCTCAGAACGTCGGCTGCAAGGCCGTGCACATGGGCGTGCGGGGCAGCGTGCGCCGCGTTCACATCGTCGGCCACGAGTCCGACATCCAGCGCGCCGAGATCCTTTACGCCTCTCTCCTGATCCAGATGCTCGGCGGGCTCAACGCGCAGGTTGTCCCGTACGGCGTTCGCAGTGCACGAGCCTGGCGCAACTCGTGGACCATCGGGTTCATCGAGCGCGTCATAGAACGGCTCAAGGCGATCGAGCAGGCCGCCCGCGCCGCCGCCAGCGAGGAAACGTCGGCCACAGGCCGCAGCGGTGAACTCGTGCTGGCCGACCGCGACGCGATGGTGGAGGCCGCCTACCGCGAGGAGCACCCGCACGTCCGACACTCGCGCAGCTCGTACAGCGGTAGCGGATACGGCGACGGAGCCGCCGCAGGAAACCGCGCCGACATCGGAGGCACCCGCCGCATCGGTGCCCAGACGGCCGGAGCCCTTGCAGCCTGACCGCCCATCCCTGCCGGGGCGGCAGCCCGCCGCCCCGGCCCCCGCCCCACGCGACGAGGAGCCCGGCATGTACATGGAGTGGGCCCGATTCCACAAGGCCGACGAGAACGGCCGCCACTACTTCCAGACCTATAGCTACCCCCAGGTATGGGCCGCCGCCACGCCGAAGGAGCCCGGTACCGGCCGGATCAGCGAAGCTGCCGCCCTTGCCTACTCGATCATCTGCGCGGCCGGGTGGCAGTGGCAGACGCCGTGTCACTGCGTCGAGTGCACCGTCACGGCCAAGTCCGCCCAGCGCACTACCGCTTGACCCCCCACCAGCCACCGCCAGGAGGAAACGATGCCGTCCCGGAAGCCGCACGCCACCCCCGCCCGCATCCTTACGGCCGCCGCCGACCACATCGAACGCGTCGGGCTCTACCAGGGTGACCACCTCTGGCAGCCGGGCAGGATGGGCGACACCGCCCCGTGCACGGTGCTGCACGCGTGGGAACGCGGCGTGCGCTCCGTCCGGCCCCGCTGGTCCGTACGCGGTGAACCGTGGGACATCTTCCAGCGCGCTCTGTTCGACTCCCTTGTGGTGCTGAGCAACCACGTCAACGGTCGTCCCGTGTCCGGCGTCCGGTGGCGAAAGCTGCGGCTCACGGAGGACGCCTACCGGCGCACCCTGTTGTGGTGCTGGGGGGACGATCCCGAGCGGACTACCGTCGAGGCCGCCGCGATGATCCGCGCCGCCGCAGCGCTGCATCCGAGTGACGGCGATCACAGCATCCCTGGTTGCCCCACTCTCAAGAACATGGTTTAATTAATGGTGTCGGAAGGGGGAGGGCAACCCCCCGACCGACACCGTTACCGGGCCGAGCGGCCCGAAGAACTCTCACCAGAAAGAGAAAGATCGATGACGAACACCAAGACCCAGGCCGGCGTTCAGACCACCCCTGCCCCGTGGCCGACCCTCACGGTTGCCGAACTCGCCGCGCACCCCGGCAACGTCCGCGAGATCGAGGCCCCGGCCGATCTGCTGGCCGACGTGAAGGACAACGGCGTCGTGGAGCCGCTGTACGTCGTGCGGACCCACGGCGACGTGCCGCAGGTCATCGACGGGTTCCAGCGGCTGGCCGCCGCCGTCGCCGCAGGGCTGGAGACCGTTCCGGTCACCCCGCGCCCCGTGATCCGGATCGACGCGCTCACCCCGCACCCGAAGAACGCCCGCGAAGACCTGGACGTCAGTGCGCCGTTCGTGGAATCGCTCCGCGCCGAGGGGTGCCGCATCCCCGTCAAGATCCAGCGACTCGACGGCGGAGTCCTCCAGGTCAACGACGGAAACCGCCGCTACCACGCCGCGACGGACGCGGGCCTTACTCACCTCCCGTACGAGTGGGAGGACGACGACCGCGACGCGGCGGGCCAGTTCCTGGACATGATCACGACCGCCCAGCACCGCAAGAGCTTGACCCCGTCTGAGATGAACCAGGCGATGTTCAGCGCCGCCGAGGCGGGCGCGCAGGTCGGCCGCATCGCCAAGGCCGCAGGTGTGCGGCAGAAGGACGTTAAGACGCTGGTCAAGGTCCGGTCCGACGAGAAGTTGTCGGCCGCCGTCAGCGGCGCGAGCAGCTATGAGTGGACGTTCGAGCACTTGGCCGCGCTCTCGGAGTTCGCCGACGACGCCGAAGCGCTCGCCGCGATCACCGAGGCCGCCGCCGACGACGCCGCCGACGAGGGAGACGTTGACTGGGCCATCGCCATCGAGCGCACCAAGCGCGACAAGCGGACCAAGGCCGAGGCCCACCGCGCCGAGCTGGAGTCGGCCGGGCAGAAGATCCGGGACGCCGAGGAGCTGTCCGAGCGCGCCATGCCCGTGTGGCGACTGCGCGGCATCAGCGCCGAGGAGCACGCCGACTGTCAGGGGCTTGTGTGGGTGTTCGACGAGCGGCGGGCAGACCGGTACGAGCCCTACTGCTCCGCCCCCGGCCTGTACGGGCACACGGTGCCCGAGGGCAGCAGCGGCACCGGCGGCACAAAGACCGCCGCCGAGGTGGAGGCCGAGCGCGCCGCCCGCGCCGCCGTCAAGAAGGGGAACATCGACTGGGACGCGGCCGAGGCCCTGCGCCGGAAGTGGATCACCGACCTGATCAAGCGGCGCAACCTTCCGAAGACCACCACCAACACCCTGATTGGTCACGTGAACAACGCTCTTCTGGACGGTAGTTGGGGGATCTGTGATGACCTGAACAAGGAGCCGACGACCGAGATCCTGGCCGCCTTCCTGGGGCTCAACACCGAGCAGGCCAAGGACCGGGGCAGCTTCGCCGGGCACGTCGCCAAGGACCCCCGCAGGGCCCCGCAGCTCCAGTTCGCCGCCATCGCCGCCGTCCGGGAGAAGTGCGCGAACCGGTCCGCGTGGAGGACGGACAGCCAGCGCGCCCCGTGGACGCGGACGCCCACCGGTCGCTGGTTCCAGGTGCTCGCGTCCCTCGGATACCCGCTCACGCCCATTGAGCAGTCGGTCGTGGGCGATGAGCCCTACGACCCGTCGAAGAAGAAGCCCCGCGCGATCACGTCCGGCAGCGAGCCGGAGACCGAGCAGGAGCCCGGCACCGACGAGGAGACGGGCGAGCCGGAGGCCGAGGACGCCGACGACCCGGCCAGCGACGACGAAGCCGCCGCCTAACCACCTCAGCCGCCCGACGCCGGGGGCGGGAACTCTTCCCGCCCCCGGCCGCCCCAGGAGCCCCACAGTGACCCGTACAGCTTCGTTCGAGACCCACGCCGACGACCACGGTTGCGGATGCGTCCCCGCGCCCGCCGAGCCCGACCCCGGCACCACCGCCGACATCATGCAGGCCCGCGCCATCGCGGGCGGACTCGCGGAGTTCGGCATCGGGCCCCGCCGCTGGTCCGCCGCCTATGACCATCAGGCCGCCGCCGTCGTTCTGCGCGTGGACACCCCGCGCGGACTGTACGCGCTCGCCATCCCGGCCCCCGGCCAGCCGTTCCCCGTCCGCCACCGAGGCGAGCGCATCGGAGCGCTGGACTGCCGCCGCACGTACGGCACCGCCGACAGCTACGTTGCCGCGATCTTCGCCGCATTCCTGCGCGACCGTGCCGCACTCGATATCCCCGGCCGGGACGCTTGCCCCACACCCCAAAACATGGTTTAATTAATGGTGTCGGAGGGGGAGGGCACACCCCCTCCGACACCACGGGCCGCCATCCGGCCCGACCCCGGCCGCACGCGGAGGGCAACCCGCCCGGCCGGGCCCGCGATTCCTCTCTCACCAGTAGGAGCACCCACGATGACCAGCGCAGCCATGCGGTTTTCTATCCCCGCGACCGCTCAGTCCCGTGTCCGTCAGCTTGTCGAGGCCACCAACGCCCGCGCCGCCGTCCACGCCCTCAGCGCGTACGCGCTCGACATCTCCGCGCCGTTCCTTGCCGACTACCACGACATCGACGGCCGCCTGATCGGCAAGCGTCCCACCGTCACCGTGAAGATCTCCGGTGACATCCCCCGTCACCACGGCTGGACCGTCATCGCACGCCTGGATCACGACGAGGAGGGCGAGACGATCACGAGCCTGTTCCCCGGTCTGCCCGAGCAGGACGCCGAGGCCGCGCGCCAGTACCGCGCCATTGAGAACTTCTGCCACGGGTGCGCCGTCGCCCGCCACCGCACCGCTACCTATCTCGCGCGCCACGAGAACGGCGAGATGAAGCAGTTGGGCACGACGTGCGTCGAGCCGTACACCGGGCTGCCGATCAAGGGGTTGGAAGCGTTGTGGAGGTTCGGCACGCTGAAGGACTCCGACTGGGACGGCGAAGAGGGCGGCATCCCGGCCGATCTCCGCGTACCGGTGAGCGAGGTCCTGCGGGTGACCGCCGCCATCGTGAAGACCGAAGGCCGTTTCTACAGTCGCTCCGAGCAGTGGAAGAACACCCAGCCGACCGCCGACGGCGTCGAAGCGTACTTCTTCGACCGCAAGGCCCCGATGGACTGGCGGGCCGCCATCGACGCCGACCCCGACGCGCCGAGCACCGCCGCCGCCGTCCGGGCATGGGCCGTCCAGGGATACGGCAGCCTCTCCGAATACCGCCACAAGGTGGGCCAGCTCGCCAAGGCGGAAACGGTCGACCCGCGCCACCTGCCGACGCTGGTGTCCGCCATCGCGGGTTGGTACCGCGACCAGGAGAAGGAGGCCGCCGAGCAGGCCGCCCAGAACAGCAAGCCGCAGGGCACCGTGGGCGAGCGCATCACCACCAACGCCACCGTCACCACCGTGATCGAGCTGGAGGGCCGGACGTACGGCTACCAGACCCAGCGCCGCCGACTGGTGAAGTTCCAGGACCCGCAGGGCAACGTGTTCGTCTGGTTCAGCAGCGCCGGGACCGTCCCCGACCAGGGCGACGAGGTCGAGCTGACCGGCACGGTCAAGGACCACAGCATCTACGGCGAGACCGCACAGACCGTACTCACCCGGTGCCGCGTCGCCGCACGCGAACCGGTCGCCGCGTAGCAGTAGCCCCGGCCGGGTGGGAGCCACCGCCCGGCCGGACCCCGGCCGCCGGGCCGTGGGGTGGGCGGCATCGAGCCGCCCACCCCACGCAGCGCCCACCACCGACCGGGCCACCCGCGTCGGCGGCCGGCCCCGGTCACCGGGCCCCGTACGAAGGGCGTCCCTGCGGGACGGCTCAGCCCGGCCCGGCTCGCAGCCGGCCGGAACGTCCGGGCCGCGGGCGGCCCTCCCGTCCCGTCCGGACGCCGGGCCAACGGGCGTGCCCTGCGGGCACGACGGCACTCTCCATCGCGCTCCGCACGATGACGGGCGGCACCTCCCCGACGTCGGAACGGCGCGCCGCCGACCGCACCACCGAGATCCCGAGGAACACCCCATGCCCGAGAACGCGCCCGCCGCCCGTCATCAGGTTGCCCACACAGGAAACCCATCTCCGCAGACCTGTATCCAGGTCGCCAGGCAGGCCGCGATCCTCGCCGTCACCGCAGCCGACGACGCCATGACCGCCGTGTGCCGCAGCCGATCCGGAGCCGCCGCCCCCCTGGAGGCGGCCATGCACGCGGCTCAGAAGGATGCCGTCGAAGCCGAGGGTCACGCCGACCGCGCCGAGCAGTACGCCGACGACCCCACCATGCCGAGCAGTGCTCCCTTGTACTGCGCCCGTGCGGCCGTCGACCACGCTGTTCGGGCGCAGTCGGCCGCCGGAGTCGAGACGACGGCCGCCGACCTGCGGGCCGAGCTGGAGCGGAAGCTGACGGCTGCCGAGTACGCCGAGCGGGAGGGTGAACGCCGCCGGGAAGAAGCCGAGCAGGAGGCCGAGGAGCGCGCGGCCACCGGCATGGACGCGGACAACCGGGACCAAGCGGCGAGGAACTGGTATCTCGCCGAAGGACACGTTGCCGGACTCGGTTGGACGGCCGGACACGTCCGTGTGCTGGAGGCCGCCGAGTCCGGGCGCCTCTACTGGCGCGACGGCCGGGCCCGGCAGGCAGCACGTTGCGGAGTGTGGAACGGTGGCCGGCGGATCAGCCGCGAGCGGAGCGAGGCCCTGTTCACCGCACGGTTCCTCCTCGCCGTCCGTCAGGACGACGGCACCCGCGTACTGACCCCCAGCCCGATGGGGCAAGTCGCCCTTGAGCTGACTCGTCTCCATCCCGCCGGGCTTCACGACAGCGACCAGGCTGCCTACGAGGCACGGTTCGTCCGGGTCCGGCGGCGCCACAAGCGCCGCGACGACCAGAAGGCCGCCGCCCGCGTGCTCCCGCCGCTCGATTCCAGCGCGCGGAAGCTGTACCGGAAGCCGGTCACGATCACCGAACAGCGGGCCCGCGCCGAGCGCGACGCCGTCGACCGATGGGAGGACGAGGGCGGCTACTGCCCCGGCACGGACACTCCGCGCCCCGCAGCCGGTCCCGCCGCGAGCCCGGTCGTCCGGATCATCCGGGCCCTCCACTGGCACACCGCCGTGCAGGGCGCCTTGTGGTGACCGCAAGGGTCGCCGGTCGCCAGGCCGACCGGATGCCGCTCTACCTTCCGGGTGGGGGTCTCTCGAAGATCGACGTGACTGCAAAATCGAACACATGATGGAATTTGGATATGCGACGGACGACTCCCCCTGATCTCGACCGAGCCCAAGACGAGTGGCGCGCCACCTATCAGCAGCTCGCCGTGTGCCCGTGTACTGCGCTGCGCAGAAGGCTGATCCACCTGTGAGCGACCGTACTGTTCCATCCACACTGGCGAGGGCAGCGGTCGGCGGGGTGGGCGGCACTGCATGGCGCACGCCACGACCGATCCACCCCCTGAACTGCCCCGAATCCGGAACACCTGCGACGGGTTGGTTGGGTGCCGGCCAGGGCGAAGGGCTGCCTCCGGCGGGTCCTCCTCGGAGGGGGTGGGGGCTGGTTGGTCGGGTGCGGGAGCGTTGTGGTGCGGGTGAAGGCGGGGTTCCCTCCTCGGCCAGACACCCAGGGGGCGTATCAGGAACCCGGGCACGGAGTCCAGGCCGAGCCGCTGCGCGGTCGCTACGCGAGCCAGGACACCGCGCCCGGAACCCTGATACGGCGGAGCTGTCCGACCGAGGAGGGAACCCCGCCCAGGCCCGTTGTGGCCGGGCCCGGCCGAGCGGGTGCGGGAGGTGGGGGCGAAAAAGAGCAGGTCAGAGCCCCTATCCGGGTTGACTCAACCCCTAGAACGTGGTTTAATTAGTGATGTCGGAAGGGGAGGGCAACCCCCGACCGGCACACGGCAGGCCGACCGGCCACCGACAACCTCTCTCACCAGGAGAACGAACGATGAACACGCCTCTCACCGTTGCGGAGCTGGCCCACCCGATCGCCCTCGAACTCGGCGGGAACTGGCGACCGCAGCCCGCGCGCCACGGCGTCAAGGAGCTGGATCACGCCGCCACCTTCACGCACCTCGACGGCCGACAGCTCCACCTCTCCGAGCGGTACGACGACCCCGGCCACCTGCACATCCGAGGCGTCTTCTCCACCACTGACTACCCCTTCCGCAGGGGCGAGCGTGACACCGTCCGAGTCGCCATGACCGATGACCCGGCGGAAATCGCGGCCCGGATCGCCGCCGACCTCATCCCCGCGCACCGCGCAGTTCACGAGCGGGTGACGGAGCACAACCGTGCACAGGCCAAGATGCGCCGGGACGTCGAAGAAGCCGCCCGCGACCTTTCCGAGCGACTTCCCGGAGCGCGAACCCGAATCGACGGCACAACCGCCTTTGTCTACATGAACCTTGAGCCGGGCGAAGTGCGTATCGGACTGGACGGCGACACGGTGAGTCTCGTACTCAACGACGCGCCCCGGATCATCGCCGACGCCGTCGTATTCGCGGTGAGCCGATTCCTTCCCCACGTCGAGACCCCCGAGGGGGAACGCGGCGAATACGTCGACGGATACGCCCTCTAATACCCCGTGCGTTACGGCGGCGCGCTCCCTCAGCGCGCCGCCCCCCCAGAAAGGCCCAGGATGAGCGCCGACATATTCATCATCGAGCCGCAATGGACCGTGCAGGCCCCGCACCTCCGGTGCACCCTCAAACGCGCCCTTGCGCTCCAGGCCGCACAGAATGTGTGGTCCGGAACCGAGCACATCAACAACGCCGTAGCGATGGCCTACGGCGATCAACTCCCGGACTCCGGCCGATGGGAACTGACCCGTTCCCAACTCCGCACGCTCAAAATCGCCATTGAGTGGCGCAGGGCCACGCGTGCGGCCAGCGATAAAAAGACCGCCCCCTATATCCTCGAACGCTGGACGCGAATAGAGGACGAGGTCATAGCCGCATACCGCGCCGTGAGCAACGAAGCAGGGTTGTGCTGGATTTAAAGGGTTGCCGATCACCCAAGAACATGGTTTAATTAGTGATGTCGGAAGGGGGAGGGCAACCCCCCGACCGACACCGTGAGGCCAGCCGGCCCCGGACGATCTCTCACCAGGAGGACCGCGAAATGCCCCGTAAGCCGAAGATGACCGACGAAGAGCGCCGGGCCTACTCCGCCAAGATGCGCGGTGAACTCGAAGCCGTCATGGACCGCGCGTACGGCGCGATGGTCGCCAGCGAAGACTTCTGGACCGCCGTCATGCGCACGGCCGCGAACCTCACCCACACGGACCGCGACGACCGCAGCCCTACCAACTGCATCGCCGTCGCCGCCCAGCACCCCAACGCCTCCCACGTACTCAGCTCCGGAGACTGGCGAAAGGTCGGACGCTTCCCGGTCAAGGGCTCCACCTCTCTCCGCATCTGGACGCCGATCAAGCGGCGGCCCGAGGAGGGCCAGGAGGCCACGGCCGCAGCCGCCGACGGCGGGCGGCGCGAGGTCACCGACGAGACCGCCGGGGGTGAGGCGCGCAAGGTGTCAGGGTTCAAGGCCGGGCCGGTTTTCGACATCAGCCAGACCGACGGCGACGCCTACGAGCCGCCCGCCGCCGCCCCGCTCGCCGCCGAGGTCATCCGCGATGTCCTGGTGAACCAGTACCGCGACCAGTACCACGAGGACCCCGAGCAGGCCGGGGGATTCGACTTCACCCAGGAGGCCCCGGACAACGCCGTCCGCATCCTCCTGTACGGCCACGCGTGGCGACGCATCGCCGAGGCGGACGCCCCCCTTCCCGGTCAGCACGCCGCCGAAGTCGCCTCAGCCGCCCACGTCGCCGCGCTCATCCTCGGAATCACTCCGGGCCCCGCCGTCATGCCGCCGCTCGCGGGCATCATCACCCAGGACAAGAAGCCCCCGGTGCACGAGTCCGCCGTCCGCGCCATCGAGACCGGCCGCGCCATCGCCCGCGACGTCAGGACTGCCGCCGAGCGCCGCCGCGAACTTGCCGTGACCGGTTGACCCAGACCCAAGAACATGGTTTAATTAATGGTGTCGGAAGGGGGAGGGCAACCCCCCGACCGACACCCCCGCCGGGGCCGACCGGCCCCGGCGGACTCTCTCACCAGATGGGACACGACATGCTCACCACCGACCAGAAGCCCACCGTCCAGGACTTCCCCACCGCGACGCTCGTGATTGCCGGACCCTGGTTCCGGGGCCACCAGCTCGACACCCGGCCCGCCGTCGTGGTCGGCCCGTTCGGCGGCCCGGAGTTCGCGGACGAGGCCACCATGTCCGTGGTCTGGTACTTCACCCTCGGTGCCCCGCAGCCGGGCGACAGTGTCCAGGCGATGTTCCCGCACGAGCTGACCCCGCTTGACGACACGCTGACCACGATGCACCAGGACACGTTCCGCGACATCGTCCGCAGCCTGCGCCGGGGCCGGTTCGCCTACGACGACGGGGACGCGCTCCGCGTCGCCGTCCGCCAGGCATGGCGCGAGCGGGCCGGACTGGCCGACGCCGACCCGGCCGCCCGGCACACGCTCCACCGCAGCTGACACCAGGGTCCCGCCGGTCCGGGGGAGGGCAACACCTCCGGACCGGCAGGCCCGAGCACTGCCAAGCGGACACCCCTTCGGGGCGGCAGGACAGGTCCGGTGCGTTCACCGCCGCCGGCCGACTCCGCCGCAGGCGGCTCCGCCGACCGACGACGGGCACCGGACCGCAGCGGACGCGCCCCGCGGGGGCGCGACAGCCCCTGTCGCCGCGCAGGCGCGACGACCCGCGAGCCGATCGTCCCTCACGGCCCGCGCCGGTGGTGCAGCGCCGCTGCCAACGCACGGTCCGCCCTGCGGACGGACCACAAACTCTCACCACGAAAGACCAGTTCAGTGACTATCGAGATCACCCACACCCGCCGAGAAGGAACCCTGATCGAGGGGACCAGCCGGGGCGACGGATCAGCCGAGATTCTGCGACTCCGCGAGTACGGCCGCACCCAGCGCCAGCCCTTCCGCTGGAGCCGAAACCTTGACTGCTGGTACCTCCCCCACAGCCGCGACCACGCCACCTACACCCCCTCCCTCGAACTCCTCGCACAGCGACTCCGAGACGCGGACTTTGAGGTCACGCTGACCATCGACAACGCCGACCGCCGGAGCTTCGGCGAGGCCGAGGAGGACCGGGAGGAGAAGGCGGAAGGCCGGGCGGAGCGGTTCGGCGGGTACGCCGCCAGCGCCGCCCGGAGCTCCGAGTCTGCGTGGAAGAAGAGCCACGAGATATCCGAGCGGTTCGCCGGGGGGCAACCGATCCTCCGTGGACACCACTCCGAGGGCCGGGCCCGCCGTGATCACGCGCGGATGGACGACTCGATGCGCAAGAGCATCGGTGAGAGCGACCGCGCCGACCACTGGACCGGCCGCGCGCAAGCCGCCGCGAACTACCAGCAGTTCAAGAAGAACCCCGGCCGCACGCTCCGCCGTCTCGACAAGCTGCGGGCCGACCTCCGCGCGGTCGAGAAGTGGCAGCGCGGCGAATCAGCCAAGGGCTTTTCCCGGAGCCCGGCAGACCCGGAGCTGGAGATCGAGCACCAGGAGCTGACCGAGGAGATTGCGCACTGGGAGCAGGTCATCAAGGACGCCGAGGCCGAAGGCTTCAAGGTCTGGTCGAAGACCGACTTCACCCGCGGAGACTTCGTTCTCTACCGAGGCACCTGGTACGAGGTCCTGCGGGTCAACCCGAAGTCGGTGACCATCCCGCACATCCACAACGGCACCGGCAAGCGCATCGTCCGCGCCACCGGCAACCGGCACGATGACTGGACCTGGACCGCTCCCTACGACGACGTATCGGGGCGCAAGAGCGCCGACGAGATGCAGCCGCCGCCCCAGGCTGAGGCCGCCGAACAGCAGGAGCAGGCCGAGCAGTCCACGCCGACCGTGGAGCCGGTACCGGCGGAGAAGCCGACATCCGTGGCGGCCCCCGCGGCAGGCATGAGCTGGCAGGACGGCATGGCGCTGGTGCTGATCGCCTCGAAGAACTCCCGCCGCTCCCGCAAGCGCGCCTTGTGGGCGATGACCCGCCGCGAGGCGCAGGCCGTGTGCGGTGACCGTCGCACCTCCGGCCGCTCGTACATGCTCACCTGGACCGACCGGCCCGGCGTCGAAGGTGCCGACTGGGAATGGACGCCGGACAACGGGAGTCTCGACGCGGTCCTGTCGGACTTGGGCGTCACCGCGCGCCGCGAGTGGACCCCCGCCGCGCAGGCCCCCGCCGAGGCCGCGTAACCACGTCCCCGCCCGCCTCCGGCGGCCGAGCCCGCCGGAGGCGGGCCCCTCTCTCACCAGAACAGGGCACCACCATGACCACGCAACTCCTCGAACGACCCGCGACCGTCACCGTTCCCGACACCGGGGCGGGCAGGCTCATCGTCCCCGCGACCGCCAGCACCACCACCATCCCGACGTACCGCGTCGGTTCCCCCGACATCCAGTGCCGATACCCCGTGATCGTGGGCGAAGACCAGGTCATCGGCCGCGCATACAGGTGGCACCGAGACTGGCTCGTCCTCACCACCGAGGGCGAACGCAACCTCCGCCGCCCGCCCAAGGGGACACCCGGCACCGACATGGCCGCCGCCCATCTCGCGGAGGAGTACGCCGCCGGTCGGATTGGTTCGGTTCCCCTGGATCAGGTGCTCGCCGAGGCCCCCACGCCGTTGTGCGGGCCGGTGCCCCTCCTCCACCCGCGGATGCCGGTCAACGATCGCAACACCGAGGGCGCGCAGATCGCGTTCGCGGGACTCGCGGCCCACCACTGGCGGGCAGTCCTCACCGGGTTCCCCGGCAGCGATAACCACTGGTACCTCTGCTGCCAACTGTGTGACTGGGAAGGCCCGAAGTTCTGGTCGCACTTGCGCGGGCGCAACGGGGAGCCGCCGAGCGCGCGCCGTCACAAGGGCGGGTGCATCGGAGAGGACGAGGTCCGCCGGTTGATCCCCGCCTACCACTAGCAGCCCGACCGAGGGGCGGCGGCAGCGCGCCGCCGCCCCCCGCACCCCCGAAGGACAGCACCGTGCCGACCCGCCACACCCCCGAGAGCATCGTCATCGTGGACACCCCGGCCGCGATCCTGGAATGGGCCGCTCGCCACATCGAACACGTCGGCTTCCACCAGGGACCGCGTCTGTTCGCCGGTCCCGGCCGTACGGCCACGTTGCCGTGCTGGCCGCGCGGCGCCCTTCAAGTCGCCGCCGGCCACGGGCGGGGAGCCGCCGGCCGGACGTACGACTGGGACCGCATCGACCGCGCCCGCGACCAGGCGTTCGCCATCCTCGCGGAAACCCTCACAGGTCACCCCGTCGACACCGACGACCCCGCCGCCAAGGCCCGGCACCGAGAGGTCATCGACCGGTGGAGCGCCGAGCCCGGCCGCACCGCCGCCGACGCCGCCCGCGCGTTTCGTACCGCCGCCGCCCGCGCCGAACACGCCCTGTTCTGACCCCCGCCGCCCGCCAGCACCCCGAGTCAACGAAGGCCAGCACGATGGACGAGACGACAGAAGACCGCAGCACCACCAGGACGCCGAGCCGCCGAGGAGCCGCCACCCCCAGCCGGGACGGCGTCCACCGACTCAGCGTTCCCCTCCACCCCCGGCTCAGCGCGACCGAGCTGATCCGCGTACTCCTCGCGGCCCCAGGAGAAACCGAACTCTCCGCCCTCGACCCCGTACGGGTCCGGTCGCTCATCGCCGACGTGCTCACCCAGCACGGCTATGACGTGCTCGACCGGTCGCCGTACTACCCGGAGCTCGACCGCCACCGGGACGCCCGCCGCGCGGTACGCCGCGCGTACGGGCCCCGGTTCCTCGACGCCCCCGACGAACAGGCCGTGCTCGCTGACCCACTCCGCGAAGTGCTCGCCGCCGGAAGCAGGAAGTCGTGACCGCCACCGTCGCCGAGCCGAACGGAGCACGGGCACGGCAGACGTACTACTGGCGAGTGCGCAACGCGCGGACACGCCACCGCCCCGAGAGCGCCGATCAGGCGTGGCACATCCAGCCCGGACACCCCGGCGGCGCGTACTGCGACCTCGGCCACGACCTGGACCCGCCCGCACACCACACCCCAACCCTTCTCTCCCGCAGCCGGCCGACCGGCCGCCGGGGAGACGAGCAGGAATTTCGGGGCGGGTGTCTCGCGTGCGAGTGGGAAGGCCCCGTGCACTCCGGCGACGGGTTCGGCGACGGTGACAACGAGGCAGTGGAGGACGCCCACGACCACGCGTTCCCCGGCTGGCAGACACTGCCGCCCATCACCAAGGTCGAGGACAGATGGGTCGTTCCGCAGAGCCGAAGCCGCTGGGCTCAGCTCATCTCCCAGTACCCGGCGGGATGGGTGAACCAGGGCGCCCCCGTCGTGGCCTGGCGCCGGTACCGCCGCGAAGCCCACGCTCCGCCGCACGCGGGACGCCCCCGCTACGAACTCCGTGTCACCCGGCCGCCGCGCGACCGGGCCCGACACCCCGCCGATCAGGACGCCCTCTTCTGATGGCCGCCGTCCTCCGGAGCAGGGCGCCACCCGCTCAACCCAAAGGTGGTTTAATTACTCCGCCGTCAGCGGAGCGGGCAACCTCCGACCGGCCGCGCGTCCCACAGGACGCCACGCACCCAGACAACAGACGACGGCCAGCGCACAAGGGCAACAAGGCGCTGGCCGTCAGTGTTCTCTCACCAGAAAGAACCTCACCATGCTATGTGACCGACACCCCGACTGTCCCCAGCCCGGCGACACCGCCCAGCTCACGAGGGGTAACAGCATCGGAGCCGACCCCGCCGACACCTTCGTCATCGTCGAGGACTTCCCCCCGACAGGCCGACACCTCGTGCTCAACCTCCCCGTCGACCACCCCGACCGTGCCGACTGGGCCGCCGCCGTCCCCCTGGCCGACATAGCCACCCTCACCCGGCTCGAACCGGCGGGCAGCCGTACGTGGGCGCCGGCCCCGGACCCGGACGACATCCAGTGACCGCGCCGAGCGGGCACGACCCCGACCAAGAACAGGAGGCGACCGTGTCCCCCAAGACCGGCCGCACGCTCTACTCACGCGCGGGCCTGCGCAAGGTTCACGGCATCAGTGAGCCCACGCTTCAGAACCTCTGGACCGACCGGGAGAACAACGGGCACCCGCCCGCGAAGACCATTGACGGCGTCATGCACTGGGACGGCGACGAATGGGCGACGTGGCACCACGAGCTTCAGCGGCAGCGCGCCGCCGCGAACACCACCAACCCGCCGAAGCTCGACGGTGACCCCGAAGAGATGGTCGGCCCGGCCGAAGCCGCGAAGGTCTGCGGGTTCGCCGACTCCGCCACCGTCTCCCACTACGTCAAGAACCCGCCCGAAGGGTGGCCCGACCCCGACGACTGGGACAAGCTTCCGACCCGGGACCGGCCGAAGTGGAAGCGCTGGAGGCTGTGGCAGTACCTCGCGGACCGCAAGGGCCGCGGGCACGCCGGCGGACGGCCTACCGGCCGCCGCGGACTGGCCTACCCCTACCAGGGAGACGAGCGGCTGACCCTCGCCCGGCAGGCCATCGCGGCCAACCCCGGGGCGAAGAACGCCGATCTGATCCCCGCTCTCCAGGGGCAGACGGAAAAGACCTACTCCCGCCCGACCTGGAATCTGATCCTCAAGTCCGCCCGCGAGCACCCCGAGGAGTGACCCGTGCCCGACACCCGCTGCCCGCGCTGCGGCGGCCCGCTTGGTGAACGACCCGCGCGTTCCCGGCTGACCGCCGACCGCGATGTCTTCATCTGCACCACGTGCGGCACGGAGGAAGCCGTGCGCCAAGCCCATGGTCAGGCACCGGTGCCGTTCGGCGAATGGCCCCTGAACACATAGCTGTCGGCCGAGAAGCCACACGGCGAACATGACGAAGGTCCCCGCTCCAGGTCGGAGCGGGGACCTTCGTCATGTCACCAGGCACTGGCGGGTCGGGGCAGGGCCCAACCAAGACCGCTCGACGCGACAGCAGGCGACGGATCAGAGGCTACGAGCCCTCCGCCGGCTGGGAGCCCGTTTTGCCCTCCGGCCGATCGCTCGGGTGCAGGGGCGGAGTCTCACGTCCCGGCCCGAACCGGCCCTCAGCGTCGCGCCCGTACGCCGGGGAGTCCGAGGCCATCCAGCACGGGGCCGACAACTCGGCGAACGGGCGAGGAGCCGCCGGACTCGGGGTCCGCTCCATGCGCGGACCAACGACTCAGCGGCGCGTAGGTACCGCAGCGACGTCGGAGTGCCGTACCGCCTCAGCGCGTACGGCACTCCATCCCGCGCACCTCTCGCAGAGGTAACAGTCCAACAGGACATCAGGCTCCAGGAGCCTGATCCGGAGGAACGACGAGGCCGATCCGAGTGCCCGAGATCCCCTCTCGTTGATCATGATCTTGAATTTAGAGGACCAAGGTATCGTCACTTCGTGACGATACAATCAGCCAAGACGACCGAATCTGACCGGATGAGAGCGGGGGGTGAGCGGGCCGATGGGGTGGGTGACCATGATCGGCCCGTCCGACGAGCAGGTTGAGTACCGCCTTACCGGCGGCCACGGATGCGGGAAGTCCGTAGCGGTCGACGCGGCCCCTCTCGTCGCCGCCATCGAGGCCAAGGCCGAAGCCGCCGGTGCCCCCGTCGCCTCCCTTCTCGCCAACCGCGAGGCCAAGCGCGCCTTCTTCCGCGCCCGCGGACTCCTCCGCAGCAAGGGCACGGCGCGGTTCACCGGGTTCGACGCCGTCGAAGTCGCCGCCGCAGCCGGGCTCGACGCCCGCGACCTCTACGGCGAACAGGCCCTTCCCCCACGGCCCGCCGACGGACAGGTGGACTACCACCTGGACGCCAGCGAACGCCCCCTGGTCTGGATCGGAAACGGTCTCACCGAGTTCGACATCACCCCCGGCAGCGTCCTCGCCCCCGAGCAGTTCCCGGCCGCCCGGCGCCTCATGCACGGCGAAGACCCCCGGGCCGGGCAGACCCTCGTGGAACCCAAGCTGGCCATCGCGCCGGCCGCCAAGCTCCCCGCCGCCCCACTGGCCCGCGCCATCCGCCGCGCCGCCGCCGAACGCAGCGTGAACCCCGCCTCGCTGCTGGACTCCAAGCGTAAGCAGGACGCCTTCCGCCGGATGGAGAGCCAGCTCAAGCGGTTCGGGGAGTCGCACCGCGTCCCCGTCTCGACGGTGCTGAAGCTCGCCGACGCCGTCGGCATCGACGCCGTCGACCTCTACGGCGAGGACGTGGTGGAGAAGGCCGTGGCCGCCGAGGCGGGCGGCCACTTGGACGCCCGTGCGCTCCTGCGCGCGGTCGAGGTCCGCGCCACCGAGACCGGACAGCAGCCCGCCGACCTGTTCGACGCCGCGTCCATGAAACGCCGGTACGTCCAGACCGAGGGCGAAGGTGCACGTCGTCTTCGGGATCTACCGATGGACGTGCGTGAAGCCGTCGCGATGGCCAAGGCAGCGGGACTCGCGCCCGAGGACGTGTGGGACGCCGAGGAGATCAAGGCCGCTCTCCTCGAAGGCCGCGTGCAGGTCGGCAACTTCGGTGCCGACGTCACCTTGGACTTGGCGAAGTCGCAGTCCGCTTTCCTCGCCTACGCGCCCGAGGAGATCGCCGCCCAGGTCGAGGGCATCTACACGGCCGCCGGCCGGGAGTCCATCGGCGCCCTGGAACGGTGGACGGCGTACGCCATGCGCGGTCACCACGGCGACGGCGACGAAGCGGAGACCGTGACGACGAGCGGGTTCTCCGGCTGGATGATGGTCCACCGCGCCGCCCGCCCTGTGGACGGCGCCCCGTACGGTGACCCCCACTTCCACCTGCACTTCACCCTGGCCAACATGGTCAAGGGCAACGACGGCAAGTGGTCCACGATGGCCAGCGGGGGCCGCGACCTCCACCGGCACACCCGCGCGACCCAGTCCCTTATGAACGCCCGCATCCGCCGGGAGCTGACCGACACGTTCGGCATCAGCTTCCGCCGAGAGGAGCGGACCGGCGCGTGGGAGATCGCAGCGATCCCCGAGTCCACCATCAAGCTCTTCAGCAAGCGCGACAGCCAGGTCCGGGACCTGCTGACGAAACTCGGCATCGACTACGACAGCGCCACGACCCGGGAGCGCACCGCCGCCTCCACCGCGTCCAAGGCGGCGAAGAACGGCGAGGCCGCCGGAGTCGAGGACGACGTACTGCGCGCCTACTGGCAGGCCGAAGGCCGCGCTGCCGGTGACGACCCCGACGCCATCGCAGCCAGCGCGATGGAGCAGGACCGAGCGGACCAGAACCCGTCTCTGGACGAGCTGTGCGCCCAGGTCTTCGACCCCAAGACCGGCCTGACCAGCCACTCCAAGGAGTTCACCCACGCCGCCGCCATCGCCGCCGTGCTGGACGCCCTCCCGTACGGCGTCGCGGACGCTGCGGAAGCCGAACAGCTCACCGCTTCCGTCCTCCGGCACGTCGGGTACGCGGTCCAGCTCAACCCGAAGGGTGCCCAGCACTTCACGCACGCCGACCGGTACACCACGGCGGATGTCGTGGCGGCGGAAGCTCTGATCGTCTCCGAGGCAACGAACCGGCTCGGCACTCAGGCCGCCGTCGTCAGCAACGACACGGTCGACATGACCTTGTCCACCGTCGAGGCCCAGCACGGTGGCACCTTCGCGTTCTCCGACGAACAGCGTGCCGTCCTCGAACGGCTGCTTACGGCCGGGCACGGAATCGACGCCGTGGTGGGCATCGCGGGATCGGGCAAGACCACGATCATGGACACCGCCCGGCAGGCGTGGGAGGCCCACGGTCTCGTCATCGCCGGCGCGAGTACAGCCGCCGTCGCCGCCGCGAACTTGCGGGCCGAGGCGGGCATCGAGTCCCGCACCCTCGCGTCGTGGCTCACCGGCATCCGTGCCGGTGGCCCCGGCCTCACCGGCGTGGACGTGTTGGTCGTGGACGAAGCCGCGATGTGCGATGACCGCGACATCGCCGAACTCCTCACCCACGCCGCGGAAACCGGCACGAAGGTCGTCGGCATCGGTGACCCCAAGCAACTCCACTCGCCCGGCATCGGCGGCAGTTTCGCCGCCGTGCACCACATCGTCGGCGGACTCAGCCTCAACGAGAACTTCCGGCAGAAGGACATGGTCGAGCGCCGGGCCCTGGAGCTGTGGCGCGACGACAATCGCGTGGAAGCCCTCCGTACCTTCGCCGGAACCGGCCGCGTGCACGCCCTCGCGGACAGGGACGCCACCCTCGCGGCGATGCTCACCATCTGGGCCGACAAGCGCGCCGCGCACACCGACGACCACACCGCCGTGCAGCAGCTCCTCATGCTCGCCGCGACCAACGAGATCGTGGAGGAACTGAACGTCGGGGCCCGCGCCCTGCGGAAGGAGAACGGCGACCTCACCGGTCCCGAGCACGTCTACGCGCTGCCCGGCGGTGGCGAGCTGACCCTGTCCGTCGGTGACCAGGTCCTCCTTCGGATCAACGACTACCGGGGGAAGAAGAGCCGAGGCGCGAGCGAAGACGTCCTGAACGGCTACCGCGGAATCGTGCGCGCCGTGGACGAGGAACGCCGGGTGCTGGTCGAGTGGCGCGAGAAGACCGCCGACGGCCACCGTGACGTTGCCGAATGGGTTGACGCCGACTACATCGCGCAGGGCGGACTCAGCCTCGGATACGCGATCACTGGCCACAAGTCGCAGGGGCTCAGCGTCCAAGAGGCCTTGGTCTACGGCCCCGGAGCCCAGGCGAACGCGCTCTACACGATGATGAGCCGCGACAAGAAGGAGTCCCACCTCTTCCTGCCGCTCTCGGTCTACGAGACCGACGCCGACCGCGCCCGCAGCGGCGACGCAGTCACCGAGCAGGAGCAGCTTGACCGTGCTGTCGCGGGCCTCATCCGCGAGATCGAGAACGGCACCGAGGAGCGCATGATCCTCACCGAACTCCCGAAGAACGCGGTCCCCGCCCACGTCCGCCAGGCCGTAGAGGATCTGCCGATCCCGCGCGGCCCTGGTGCGGGAGAACTGCATGATGCGGACGCCCCCGGAGAAGCCGCAGAGCCCGAGGCCCGATCTACTCCCGCCACGGCCGGGCGCCACGAGGAGCTGACCACTCCTCCTGAAGCCGCGCCGACGGCTGAGCGTCCGTACGCCCACCTCAGTAATTCAGCCCTGCGCGACGCCGCGCGCAAGGCGGTCACGGCAGCGCGCGCCACCGGCACGGCGGCCGAGAAGGCGGAGGCCGCCGCCGATCGTGCCGAACGGGAGGCTGCTGCCGGATCAGGCCCCAACTCGCTCGCGCTCCAACGCCGTCATCAGGACGTTGCCGAACGGGCCGTGGCCATTCGCGAAGTCCGAGCGCTGGACGGCACGATCGCTGAACGCACCGCCCGACTGAACGGCACGCAGGCCGGTATCGAAGATCTCGAACAGCAGCTGGCCGCGACGGGCCGTTTCGGGCGCTCGGCGCTCCGCGGCGACGAGCGTGCTGCGGTTGAGGCGGACCGCAAGGCACTACTTCGTACCCGTGAGGAGACCGGACAGGAGCTGGAGCAGATGAATACGCGGCTCCAGGAAGTTGCCGGGCAGGCCGGACCCGTCAGTGAACACGAAGCTGTGCTTACGGAAGCGGGCATGCCTCAACAGGAGAAGGCCGCGCTGCTTCGGCGGGCCAAGGCCAAGGACAACGAGGCAGCCAGGCAGCTTCGGGCCGAGGCCATCAAGGCTCGCAGCACTGCTCGCGGCGCGGACCATCGAGTGTCCGGCCTTCAGAAGGAGGCGAGCCTGCGAGCCCAGCGCGGGGGTCAGCACGTCGAAGCCGATGAGTCCGTAGCACCGTCATCTCCGACCCCCGAGTCCTCGTACGCCAACCGAACCGCGATGGACTACACACAGCCCGGCCCACCGCCGGACAGCGCTCAGGACGCACCGCCCGTGTAGAAGGTGCCTGAAACTGCCTCGGTCGGCGGAGCGAAGGCCGCGTTGTCAGGCATCCGGACGCGGAACACGTCGGGGATGGTGCCCATGAGCCAGAGCCGGCGTGTCACGTGCACAGTGCCTGTCGGATCGTCCAGCAGGACGTAGCGGTTTTCCCCGCCCCCTGCGTAGCCGATCTCCGGCGGGAACCCCTGCTCCTCGGTCCAGGACAGGTAATGGACGCCGTCGATCCGAAGGGCACGACGGCCGTCCGGGTCTTGGTCGCCGAGCATCGCGTACCCCAGGCACATCAGCCAGAAGTCACACGAGCTGCACACCCGATATGCAGCCATCCGCGCGCCGACACCTCGGATCTCCCGGTCTGTCCCCTTGTTCGGGCACAACTTGCACTGAAACAACTGGTACACCTCGGGTGTACGGGCCCGCCTCATGCGCCGGAGGCGGCGGGCCTGCGCCGGACATGCTTGCACCGGACACCGCGCTCGATGTCCTGGAGCGAGGGTTTACGGGACGCCCCGCAGTCGGTGCACTCGCTCGGCCAAGGCATCGATCGGGCACCGGGGTAAGGCCCCTTCGGCTCGTAGCCGGCCGCACGCATCACCTCCGTGGCCTCCCGCTCATCGGCGGTTACCTGGGTGGTGGGCGGAGGCCCAGAGACGGGCGGCGGGAGCTCGAAGCTCTGTGGGTGTCCCCCGAACAGCAATCCGAGGCTCACCCATTGCTTGTGCCGCGATGGAACGGTCATGGCAAGTCCTATCTCGCACGACTATGGGTCGCTTCGCCTGGGCCTCCAGCTAGTGGCCCCCTGCGGTTCACACGGCTCGCGGCCGACCTATGTCCCGCTTTCCTGGTGCAGGATTGCCGCCCTCGCTGCCCAGGCCAAGACGCTCTGTCCCCGCATGGACAGCCCAAGCCGGTTCCAGTGAAAGATCACGTGATAGCTGAGCACCTGCCTCAGCCCCCGGTCGAGCGTCCCGTCCTGTACGGCACGGCGGAGTTCCTGCCCCGTGCTGCGGAAGGCGGCGGCCCACTCGGCGACGGGTTCCAACAGCCCGCCGGGGCGCAGCAGGACATCACTGTCGGCGAAGAGCAGCGGCCGGATCTCCTGCGCGCGGGCGTCGAGCCGGTCTGCCGGGACGTCGCTGACGGCCGATCGGTGCTCTTCCGTGATGACGCGGTGCCACACGTCCCCTTGCTCGTACCACTCCAGGCCCGCGGCGCGCATCATGATCGTGCAGAGGAGAACGGACAGCTCCCGCGGTCCCACGGCTAGGTCCCCGCGCTGCCTTAGTTGCTGCGCCTCTCGGCTGTCGGTGACGAACAGCGCGTGCGCGGCCGTCATGCTGACCGTGCCCCCGAACGCTGCGGTCTCCGGCTCGTAGATCCCCGGCCACCACCGTTGCAGATGCCCGTCGGAGACGAGACGGTCGAAGCCGTCGCCGAGGGTCAGTTTGGTTCCGGCCTCGGGCTGTAGACGAAGGCGCAGGCGCCAGCACGGGTGCTTGCGGGTGTACCACCAGCCGCCCATGAGCCCCGCAGCCTCTGCCTCCCGAAGCACGGGGAGCACGTGCGTGGTGAAGGTGGTGTCGGCGTTCGTCCAGTCGGTGAAGTGGAGGTACACCTGCCACCAGTCGGTGGCGGCGGCGTGGCGGGCCAGGGCCTCCCGGCCGGCTTGGTCGTAGACCGCCACGGCGTCGGACAGGATCGTCGGTTCCATCGCGTACTGGGCTGCGACCTCGGGGATCGGCAGGCCGGTGAGGGCAGCGGAGACCGCGCGCTGGATCGAGGTCGGCTCCGTCAAGATCAGTTGATCAAGAGACATGCGTCCCATCCGGAGATCGGGGCCTGCTGTGAGGCGTAGGTGGTGAGGGCGAGCGCGGTACCGGCGTCGCCGTTGATCAGGCCGGACTCGGGAAGGTCCGGCTGGGCGTTCGCTGCGAGGGTGTCGCCGAGGCGCTTCGGGAGGGCCTGAAGGCGGGGGTCGCGGGCATCGGCAGCGGCGCGGGTTGTGGTCTGGTAGATGCCTGCCCAACCGTGGCACAGACCCGAGTCGGTGACGTGGGCGAGCTGTTCGGGGTCGGTCAGGGCGCGGTACAGGGCGTCCTCGTAGAACGCCTGGACGTCGGGGGCACGCAAGGCGAGCCCGGCGAGTTGCCCGGCCCGTGCGATGCCCGTGGTTCCGTAGCACCAGCTCGGCCGGGTGGGAGCGTCGTGGTGCGGGCGCCCGAGGTCGAGATCGCGGCGCGAGATGTGCTCGGGCCACCAGGGACCGGAGGGACTGAGCTGGCACCAGGCGTCGAGGTGTTCGCAGATGCTCCAGATGGCTTCGCGGTGGCCGCTGACGGCGATGCCGCGGCGCATGGCCTGGGCCAGCAGGAGGAGTGGACCGGTGATGCCGTGGGCTGCACCGAAGTTGCCGTGGCCGCCCGGGAAGTGGGGGGACTCGCCACGGGCCGGGTCGTGGCGGACCCACCAGCCCGGCAGGCCGCGGCCGTCGGGGACAAGGGGGCGGGTCAAAGCAACGAGGTACTTCAGGACCCGTTCCAGGGGGAGCCCTTCGGGGTCGGTCCGCAGGAGGTACGCCCCGATGCCGGTGAGGCCGTAGAACAGGTCGTACTCGGCGAACGTGGGCAGGTCGCCCTTGCGGATGCGGGTGAGAGCGGCGTCCACGCGGCGGTGGGTCAGGTCGGTGATGTGCTGGTGCAGGGTCCGGCGCGCCGGTTCGTACAGGTGCTGGAAGGACGGCGGGACGGTGGTGAGGACGAAGCCGATGGCCGGGGCGCCGAGGAACAGTCCGGCGGTGTCGGCCGCGCTGATGTGCCCGGCTGCTGCGGCGGTGATCCATCGGTGGGCGGGGCGCCAGGAGCCGCCGTGACGGCTGGCCATCTCGATGTGCAGCAGGCTGATTCCGGCGGCGCCGTCGGCGAGGGACTGCACCGCCCAAGGCTTGTCCGGGGGCGGCGGAGCGGGTTGTGCGAGGTGGGCGGTGTACTGCTCCAGGATCGTCGCGGTGGTGGCGGCCGGCGCGGTCATCGGGCGGCCATCCTGTGCTGGAGGGCCGCGGTTCGTACGAGCCGGATCGTGGTCTCCTCGGCGCGCGGGTCGACGCCCAGGGCCCGGACGTGGTGCTGGTGCAGGAGAGACCGGGCGACACCGAGGGGATCACGCTGGCCGGTCAAGGCGTTCCGGTAGGTGTCCACGGCGGCGGCGCGGGCCCGCCATGCTTCGGCGACCGCAGGGCCGCCGGGGAGGGCCGCGAGCGCGGAGGCGCCGTTCGGCGCGGCGAGTTCGAGCACCTGGGTACGCAGGGCCCGGTTCAGTCGTCCCGTGCTCTGGGGGAGTTTGCGCACCAACCACTCCTCGGCCGCCGCGTCGTTCGGCGCCAGGGGGGTGACGAGGTGCAGGGCGCTGGCCGCGGCGATGGCCTGCGGGGCGAAGGCGTCAGTGCGCTCGGTGAGCTGGATCTGCGCGAGGGCGGCGGCGGAGTCTGCGGCGAACACCTGGTGCGCGGCGTCCATGGCTGTCTCGCTGCCGAAGCGCCCGGTCTGCGGCTGGTAGGGAGCCAGGACGAGCCCGGCCGCCAGACCGGTCCCGTGCAGGCTGTCCGCCCAGGTACGAACGTGTTGGGCGGCGGCCCCGTATGCGTCCGGCGGCAGGTGCAGCGTGAGGTCGAGGTGCTGGTCGGCGTCCGGGCGGGCCATCTCCCGGCGCCGGGTGAACCACCAGACCGGCGGGCTGTCGCCGAACGCGGCGAGGAGGCTGGGCAGGTGGCGGCTCAGGATCTCGTCGTAGCGGCGCGGGTGGGCGTGGAGCTGCGCGAGCAGGACGTCACCGGCGCCCGGAAGGTGCCGCCCGGGGGTGGGCGGGGCGGCGGGGCGCGGCCGTGGCACATCGGCGGTGTCCAGCTGCAACCGGCCCAGGGAGAGCCAGATCTCGTGTGCCCGTCCGATCCAGCCGTGGGCGTCTGCGTCCGGGACTTCGCGCAGCTCAAGACGCCGGGCGTTGTCGAGGTGGGCGCGTAGGGCCCGGCGGTGGACCGGATGGGACAGGTCGAGGGGGAGGCGCTGGTCGTACTCGATGATGGCGACCTGCATGGGGGCCCGCAGCCGGTCCCGCCAGGCGGTGAAGGCGCTCTCCCACTCCTCGGTCGAGGCTTTGCGGCCGGGCAGGTCGGCGGCCATCAGCAACCATCGGGCCTGCGTGAGGATGGTGCGGCGGTAGCGCACGCGCGGGAGGAACGGGAGCCGAGCGCCGGCGCCGAAGTCGAACGGCTTGTAGGCGGCGTACCGCCCGTTGGCCACTTCGGCGAGGAACCGGGCCAGTGGTGGTGTCTGTGTCCCGCCTTCCAGGGCGTGCAGAACCCGCACGTCGATGCGCCGGCCGGTGGAGAGCTGCACGAGGTGGAAGCTGCGCGGGTCCGCGGTGACGGCGATGTCAGCGAGAGGGATCGTCGTCTCGTCCGTCTCCTGGTGGCCGGACAGCTCGATGACGTGCGGCAGCAGCCGCGGCGTACGGGTGACGTTCTCGTTGCGGTGGCGGCGCGGCGGGAACACGAGCTGCGCCGTGAGGGCGTCCGGCGCCCCGTGGTACGTGGCGGCGAGCGCGTCCTGATGCTCGGGCGGCAGGACGTGGGCGAACCGGCCGGCCATGCTGCTGCCGGGGCGGGGGACTGCGGTGAGGAGGACATCGAAGGTGCCGCTGGACAGTGCCCGGGTGCTGGGTGAGTGGACTTCGAAGGCGGCCTCCACCCGGGGTACGAACAGCCGCTCGTCCTCTCCGGCGGCCTTCTCCAAGGCGTCGACCATGTCGTCCGTCAGCCGCAGTTCATCGCGGCCGTCCAGGAGGACTTGCTGCATCAGCGCGAGCAGCAGTTCATCGCGGTCGGTGCGCACCTTCAGGGCGGCGCCACGTTCGGAGCCGACGTATCCGGCGGGCAGGCCAAGGCCGCTGTCGGCGACCAGGTCCATCACCGGCACCAGGGCCCCGACGCCGTACCGGGCCCGGAAGCGGCGGTGGTAGTCGCGCCAGTGCTGGTAGCCGTAGGGCTGCGGGGTGGTCCGGTAGAGGGCCGACACGGCTGCTTGCACTTCCGCGATCACGGACTGCGGGAGCTGGGTCTCGCAGTCGAGGGCGGTGTCAATGAGCAGTGGGGTCGGGGTGACGGTGGTGAGGGCGCGCATCCGCGCGGCGACGGCGCTCACGCTGGTGTCGGAAAGCGTCGGCTGGTGGGCAGACACGTCGTCGCGCAGCGCGTACAGCGCGTGGACCAGGTCCCGCACCTCGGGGACGTCGTCCGCCTGGTGCCGGTCCAGTTCGCGGCACAGGTGCTGAAAGCCGTCCACGGTGGTCATGGGCGCCCAGAGGCTGGTGATGAGGAACTGCTGCTCGACCAGGCTGGTGAGAAGGGCGTCGATCTTCTCCGGTGTGGCCTGCGGGAAGCGGTCGCGCAGGTGGCCGTGGAGGTCGCCGTAAGGGATGGGGGTGCGGGCCGCGTCCATGGCGGCGGCCACCGGCCGGGCGTTGCGGACGGATATCTCGACCGGGGCCAAGAGGACGGCGTGACCGTCGGAGGGCGGGCCCGGCGCCACGAGCCGGTCACCGCGGGCGCGGGCGGCGTTGTTGGCGACGAGAGGTAACCGCTTCAGCAACGCGGGGGTGCGCTGGAGCCGGAGAACCATGTCGGTGACCCATTCGGCGTCCGGCCGGATCATCGCGCGGTGCTTGTCGCGCCACCGCGCACTCGCCCGGGGCCCGACGGACACCGGGGCGATGCCGGCGAACAGGCCGAGCGGGGTCGGCCGGTGCTGCCACCGCAGGAGATAGGAAACCGTCGACAGCGCGGTGCGGCGGACGTGACGGGGCTCAGTCTGCCGGCCCCGGACGACGGCCTCGATGGCGTCGGACAGGACGGGGGTGGCCAGCTCCAGCGCGCTGCGGAAGTCCTCGCGCTGCCAGATGCGGTTCAGCCATCCGCGGGTGACGGCCACGTTGTCCAGGTCGAGGGTACGGGGGATGTCTGCCGGCCCGGGGCTGGTGGTGGCGCGCAACATCGCAACGCCTTGCCACTGGTATCCGGCGGCTGCTCGGGAAGCCATGAGGCCCTTCCATGAGGCGGCGCGGGGAGGGGAGAGGGGCCTGTGGGCCGGGCGAAGCGCTTCGCCCGGCCCACAGGTGAGGGGGCGGCCTGGATCAGGCCGGGTCCTCCGTGAAGGAACCGCAGGCGGAGGCACCGGTCGCGCAGGTGGTGCCGCAGCCGTCGCCCGTGGAGCACATGAGATGGCCGTACGAGTGCTCGGCGACGACGACCTTCACGTCCAGGGGCGCGAAGTCGTCGTCGTCCAGGCCCGCCAGCGGGGCGGGCGCGACCGGGGGCGGGGCGAGAGTGGCGCTCGTCATGATGTGCCTTCCTCTTGTTGGGGTGGTGCGGGACGACCTGGCTCCCGGTGTTACGCCGAGGGCCAGGAGAGCGAGATCCGGCTGTGCACCTTGTCGATGACCCGGTCGGCCGGGATCTGGTCATCGGGAGTGCTGGCCGGATAGACCCGGATGACCGGGCTGGGGCCGCCGCGCCGGTTGGCCTCCCAGTCGCGGAGCACGTCGGCGATCCTGTCGGCGAACTGCTCCGCGTGCGGGCCGAGGGCGTGCACGCCGTACTCCAGGTGCTTGTTGTCCTCGGTGCGGCGGGTGACGAGGTAGGCGAAGGTGTCGTCCTCGACGGCCGCGAGGGCGAACCGCTTGTTCACCGGGGCGACCAGGCCCGTGTCCGTGTTCTCATCGACGGCCATCGTGCAGAAGCCCGGCAGGCTGATCGCCATCGCCATCTGGAGGGTGTCGATGAGTTCCTGGATGCGGACGGTGACGCCGGTCCACAGTTCGTGGCGCGGAAACGTGACGGCGTTGTCGAGCCGGTGCGGGTCGGCAGGCAGGCCGTCATCGAACTTGAGCCCGATCTCCGGGGTGCCGTTGACGAGGAGGAGTTCTTCCCGGTGGGCGTTCGAGCCCTGCATCGGGACGAAGCCGCAGATCCGCGCCGACTCGCTCTCCAGGTAGGGGCCGTGCTCGCCCTTGACCTGGGTGAAGGCGACCGACCGGGTCAAGCCCCGCATCCGCAAAGGGACGACGAGCCGGCCGCCCTGCTTGAGCTGCGCGGTCCAGGCCGGGGAGACGTCCCAGGCCCCAGCTGTCACCATGACGACGTCGACCTCACCGAGATCCGGGATGGGCTCGGCGGCGTCCGCGGTGACGACGTGCACCCGGCCGTAGCCGTGCTTGTCCAGGAGCCGTCGCGCGCGATCGGTGACGACGGGGTCGATGTCCACGGTCACGACTTCACCGTCCTCACCGACGAGTTCGGCGAGGTAGGCCGCGTTCAGCCCGCCCGAGCCGATCTCCAGGACCCGCATCCCGGGCTTCACCTGGGCCTGCTCCAGCATCATGGCCTGGATCTGCGGCGCGGAGACGGAGCTGAGCTGTACGCCGTGCTCGTCCGTCTTGGTGATCACGGCGGCGTACGTGTCGTACGCCTTGTCCAGCGGCGTGTCGGCGGGGGTGAACTCGTGCCGGGGCACCTTGCGCATCACCGCTTCGATCTCCGGGGAGGAGATGTTGCCGTCCGCGCAGAGCTCGTCCACCACCTTGTTCCGCAGGCGGGTCGCCTCGTCGGGCTCGACGGTCGTGTTCGTCATGGACTTCCTTCGGTCGTTCGTGTTCGGGGGCGGGTAGGCCGGCACGCGTGCCGGGGGCCGGGAGGCTATCGGCGAAAGCTCTCCGTTCTCGTCGGACCGCCGAAGGTTGGCGGGTTCGTGCTGGACGGCGCGCGAAGGTCCGGCGCCGGTGGTGAGCCGCCCGGCGGTCCTGTCTGTACCACTCAGGAGAGCCGGGCGGCCGTCTAGGCGGCGGGCACAAGATCGTCCAGGTTGACGACCTTGTACTCCCGCAGTTCCCGTACGAGCTGGGAGGCCAGGAACATGCCGATCTGGGGATGGCGGTAAGGGATGGGGGAGTCCATGTCCGAGAGGGCCTGTAGGCCGTTCGCGCTCCACTGGTACGCGTGGCCGATCACGCCGTACAGCGGGAAACGGGTGGCGAGAAGCGCTACGTGGCCCCTTGCCCTGAACCGTGGGCACCGGCCTGCCGCCATCCGGGCGTGCTCCAGACAGACCGGCGGCTGCGCGGTCTTCACTGGACCGTCGTAGCCCTCTTCACCCGCCGTTTCCAGGAAGAGGATGCCGTCGGTGCGCTTCAACTGGACGGTGCATACCTGGCACCGCAGCAGCGCCATCGTCACGCGTTGACGGTGCGGGTGAACCATCCGCCACCGTGGTGTCCCGCAGGGCTGCCCAAAGGTGTCGAGCGACATGGAGTAGCGGGCCCAGAGCACGTCCTTGAGGTCCCGGTCCGGCGGCAGCTCATCCACGTATCGGAGACGCGGCCGGCCGTCCGGCCCGCGGCCCATACGCAGGTTGAGGAACGAGTCGGCCTCTTCACCCTCCCGGGCGGTGATGTAGGGCACGACGGCCTCGGGAGCGGTGGTCACGCGGTGCTCCCGGCGGCGAGCGCGAGCGGCCGGTGTGGAGCGACGATCTGGCCGTCCGGCAACAGCTCGCCGGTGTCCTCGAAGAGCAGCACCCCGTTGCACAGCAGGCTCCAGCCCTGTTCAGGGTGGGCCGCCGTGGGGCGGGCGGCCTCTCGGTCGGAAGCCTCGGCCGTGGGACACGGCGGGGTGTGCTGGCACATCGTACTCGTCGTCCTCTCAAGGCAGTGCGGGGAAGTCGGGCCCTCTTCGGCGACTACGAAGCCGTGGGGGAACACGGAGTGGAGGTTGCCGAAGAGGGTGTCTGTGGGCGTTCACGTACGAACGAGGTGATGGCGGACTCGCTGTAGCCGTAGAAGCGGCCGAAGACCGCGTCGTCCTCCCACCACTCGGGAGCGGGATCGCCCCACTCGACGGTGTGGCAGGTATCGCGGTACGGCGACCATCGGACGCGGAGGTCCGGAAACCCCCGCCGGTTCGTGAGAAGGTCGCGTGCCCCTATTGCCAGGGACAGCAGATCGAAGGACATGTATCCGCCGCGACGCGGGCCGCCGACCGGCACGGCAAGCAGTGGTGCCCGGAAGACGCGTACCGCGACAGCGTGAGCAAGGACCTCGGGCCGGGCAAGGCGGTCCCGGAAGTGCTCGAAGTCGTACGCCTCCTCGGCAGGGCAGAGGGAAGGGCCGAACGAACGCGCCGAAGCCTTGGTGGTCGTCAGCACTCAACCAGCCCCCTGACGATCCCGGCCTCTTCCAGAAGCTCGGCGAGATCGAGGGTGAGCCGCGCCAGCTTCCGAACGAGTCCGATGGTCTGTCCCGCGTCGCCGGCCACTACCTCGGCACGCAGCGTGCAGGCCTGACCGATCAGAGCGGCGATGTCCGGGTGCTTCTCGTCGGCTTTGTCTCGCAAGGCGCGGGCTACAAGCAGCTTGAGCGCCATGAGGAAGCGCTGAGTAAGGGCATCGTTGTTGTAGTTGGGTAATGGTGCTCCGCCGGACGGGCCCGCGGCGTGGTGGCTGATCTCTTCCTCGCCGTGCAGGATGGTGTCGAGGTCGTCGTACACCTCGTTCCAATCCACGCTTGCCCACTCGCGCACTGCGCTCAGGTACCGCCGGGCCTCCTCCTCACCGTGTGGAGGAATCCAAGGGTTCGTGGGGACCGTCGGGTCCTTGACGCGGACCGGCATGGTCTCCGGGCTCGTCGTCTCCTCGCGTAATGCGGTGTTCGTCATCAGCACGCCACCAAACTCAGCTCGCACCACGTGGTGGCGCCGTTGTCGCTGACACCCCACGCGCCCTGTCTGCTGCGGGCGATCTCCCGCACGAGCACCAGGCCGCGACCGTGCTCGTCGTCGTCCTCGGGGCACTGAGCAGTGGGGCGAGGTCCGGCCACGCCGTCATGGACACGGATGCGTAGGACGCCATCGCACACGTCGAGGGTCAGCCGGATTTGCCTGCCACCGCTGTGCACGATGGCGTTAGTGATCAGCTCAGAGACAACGAGTGTCGCGTCGTCGGCGACGCAGGTCAGACCGCGGGAGGTGAGACGTTCGCGGGTCACGAGCCTCATGGCGCGGACGCGGGACTCGTCTACGGGAGGGGGGCGCTCGCCCGGGGAGTGCTTGGTGATGGGGAAGCGCTCCTCCACCAGGCCGCCGGTACGAGTTGCGGACGGGCGCTGCGACGCCGGGCCGATCACCGCTCCGTCCCGATCTGTGAAGCCCCGTTTGCAGGGGCGGCCCGGTTGTCAAGGGAAGCGAGCGGGCCCGTCCGGCGCTGCTGGCCCGGGACGTGCCGGAGCAGTCCGGCAAAAGGGGGCAACGGTGTGATCGAAGCGTCCGCGAGGTTGCGGCGGCGCTCACGATCTGCGGGGGTTCGTGCGGTCATCGGTTGTCCCCTTCCGCGAACGGGAAGAGGGCGCCAAGCCTGCCGTGCAAAGCAACCGCTTCATCGGCCGTCAGGACCAGCGGAATGGTCGCGGGCTCCGCGGCCCCCTCGTGCAGGTCGAGGGGGACCGCGAAACGACCGGCCTCCGTGTGCGCGACCTCGGCCTCACGAGCAAGGCGGAGGTGGCGCTTGGCGGGCGGTAAGGGCGCCGCGCCAGCTTCCGTCTGAGCGTGACTTGTCGTCATGACCCGTAAACGTAGGGCCACTTCGGAGCCCCACCCCTGAGAAAAAATCAGGGCTGAGTAACGCTCAGGGTTGGCATATGCCTACGCGGCGAGCCCGATGTGCTTCGCTACCGCACGCAGGTCGTCGCGCCACATCGGCTTCTCGCGCTTCAACAGGTCGGCCACCGCCTCCCTGACCAGGGGAGAGAACACGATCTCCTCCGGAGACTGCTTCAGCAGCTTGCCGAGAATGTGCACCGTCGCGTAGTCGTCTCGCTGGATGCGGTTGAGGTTCATTACCTCGATCAGGTACCGGGTCCGACGTTCGAGCGGGACCTCTTCGTTGACGAGGACGTGATCGGCGGCGCGGAGCGCTTCGCTGGTATCGCCCTCCTCCGCCTTCAGGTGTACCTCGTGCATGGCGAAGTTGGTCGGCCCGAAGCACGTGTGCCAGTGGTTGAGGTCTGCGCCGACCCGGTCCACGGCCCGCTTCGCTCCGTTGTACAGGTCCCACGCCCTCGGGCCCTTTGTAGCGCGCACGGCGGCTACAGCACCTTGCAGATGCAGCGCGCCGTACGCGGACCAGTGCTCAGGGTCGGAGTCGTCATGCGGCCGGCACTGGGCGATGGTCTGCTGGACGAGTTCGTAGCTGTCTTCCACATCTCCAGCGGAAGTGAGGACGCAGGCCAGGCTCCAGGCCGCAGCCGCAAGGAGGGCCGGGTCACCGGCGTTGTCCGCGAGGGAGAGGCTGCGGTCCGCCGCAATGCGGGCGAGGGTCGGTTCACCGACGCGACGAAGCCAGATCTGGTGCAGGCCATAGAGGCTGATGAGCTGCCGGAGGACAGTGCCCTCCTGCTCAGGCGAGGCGTCGCGCAGAGCGGCGTGTCCCTGCCGCAGCAGGGTGGGCAGCCGCTCGCCGACGTCGCGGTACCGGTCATCAGCCTGCGTCTCGTAGACCTTCCAGGCGTCCGTAACCGACGACTCGAAGTCGTCGGAGGTGACCGACCCGATCCGCTGCGGAAGGAGGGAGGCGGGCAGCGACAGGGCCTGTCGGATGAGCGGAACATGCTCGTGCTCCGTGCCCGCCGTAACGATTCCGGACACGTAACCGCCCGTCAGGTCCTCCAGACTGCATCGCAGCTGCTTACTCAGGGCGATCAGGATCGGAAGCCGATCCAGGGGCATCCGATCATTCTCGATCTTGTAGACCCAGTTCTCTGACCTGCCGATTAGGTCTCCCAGCATCCTTTGGGACAAGCCCCGGCGCTCACGCCACCACTTGATCCGTTGGCCGATGCTGAACAACTCTCCGTCATACACCATGGGTTGACCGTTCGCCGTAGTGGACAGGGCACTCGTGTCAAGCGTAGGCCCACGTGCTTCGGGAAGAGGCGATACTGGGGGTCTCTCCCTCTGGGGAGGGCACTCAACGGTCCCCCTGTCGCCCTGCGGCCGGGGGACCGCGTACACGTATGAAAGATCGGCAAGGAGGCCGCTTTGCCAGCCCCATTCCGTGGTCTGATCCTCGACTTCGGTGGTGTGCTCACCACTCGGATGCGACTGAACGGGCAGGCGTTCGAGAGGACGGAGGGATTGACTCCAGGCGCTTATTTCGCTGCGCTGAATGAGCATCCCGACGGCGTCGCGATCTACGCAGCACTGGAGGTCGGTGAGGCAACCCAGGAGGACTGGAACCGTGTCATCGGCGGCATCCTCGGTATCGACTCCACCGACCTGATGCGGCGCGCTCTGGCCAACCTCCACCCCGAGCCTCAGATCGTCGCCGCCGCGAAGCGCGCTCGGGCGGCAGGGATCAAGGTGGCCATGCTCAGCAACTCGTTCGGGATCGAGCCCTACAACCCGTACGAGGACAAGGGCATGTGGACGGACTTCTTCGATGCCGTGATCTTGTCGGAGCTGGAGGGCGTACGGAAGCCGTCGCCGCTCATCTATCAGCGTGCGCTTGACGCCCTAGACCTGACCGGTCCCGAGTGCGTCTTCGTTGATGACCACGCGGAGAACCTGCCGCCCGCCGAGACCCTGGGCATCCGCACCGTGCACCACACGACCGATCCCACCGGCACAGCTGCCATCCTCGACTCGCTTCTCCTCGACCCCGCCCCCGCCTGAACGAACAGAGACAAACAGCTCGCCGGGGACGTCACGCCGACCAACGAACGGCAGCAGCGTTCGAGGAACCCCTAGGGCTCCTCGAACGCTGAAGGACAGGTATGGGCTCTTGCTGGAGGGCGTTCTAGATTGCTGGGGATTCGGGCCCGTCGGGTTCACCCGGCCCTTCTGAAGCGGATACGCCCCCGTACGTAGGCCGCCTGGTCTCCGCTCTTTCAGGCTGATCATCTTTCGCGCCCACTTCGGGGGTGACCTCACCAGGCTCCCGAGCGGCGACCTTCGTGAACACCTGCTCGGCGCGATCTAGGGTCAACCGCATCGTGCCGTAAGGCCCCACGGCGTACCCGGTCCGGTGCCCGTGCAGGTGCAGTTCCTCCACTGCCTGAAGGCCGGCGTCGGCCTCCGGCACGTCGTCCGGTGGGACGAGGGCGTGCAGTTCCTCCGCCCACTCCCAACCGAGATCACGGAGCACGGTCCGTGCTTCCTCCTGCTCCCATCCGCTTCGCGCCACCAGTCCGTGACGAGGGTCCGTCGAGAAGACCATGTTCGGGTCCGTCATCATCCGGCCATCTCCTCGACTCGTCCCGCAGATTCCGTCTCCTCGGTCTTGGCCGTGGGCCAGGCCGCGAGCTGGAAACGCGCCGGACGGTCGTCGTGCTTGCCGACGCGGCATTCGTCGCCTGCCTTACCCAACGTCTTGTTCATTCGGGTGAGGAAGCGGTCGTACTGCTCGTGCCAGATCACGGACGAGCCCGCCTCCATATACGCGTCTCCCCTGGCGAAAGCCAGGGCAGCGATCTCGTATGCCAGGCCCTCGTGCTTCGCCCAGCAGGGCGGGATCACGTCCTGTGGCTGCCAGGCGTACGTCCGGTTCAGCCAGCGGCACACGGAATCGAGCCACGCCGGCATCGGCTCGATCAACTCGGCGGACAGGGCGCCGAGGTCCCACGGGGCGGGACCGTCGGCGGCCACGGACTCCTCCGTACTCCGCTCCGCGATGTACTCCAGGATCAGTGCGGGCGGCTCGGGGAAGGGCTCGAAACGGGTCAGGGTCTCGGTCATGCGGCAGCCGCTCCTTCACGTCCGGCCCACGCCGCCGCGTGGGCCGTGGCCTGGTTCTTCCTCTCGGTGGCCCGCCGGGTCCGCTCGGCTTCGTTGGCGGCTCGAAGGTCACGGACGTGACCCTCGATCTCGGACCAGGAATCCCAGGTCCACATGCCGTCGAGCCGGGTGACGATCGGCGGGAGGTTGTCCGCGAGGACCAGAGCGTGCCCGGCGGGCAGACCCCTGATCTCGTCTCCTCGAAGGACGGGTTCGAGCGCCATGTGCGAGGCCGTCGAGTGGCCACCGCGGTCCCCACCGGACGTGGTCTTCGTCGTGCGCTCTCGCTCGACCTGACCGCACAGGTCGGACATGTCCTTCAGGAAGTCGGGGTCCTTGTCCCCGGGCAGGACGATGACGTTGTTGGTGAAGGCCGCCAGCTCCTTGGCGGTGTCCTCGCCGAAGCGAGCACGAGCCGACGCCCACGCCTGGAGGCCGTAGACGACCGTGATGCCACGACCCCGGCCGTCGGCGACGCGTTGGCGGAGGGAGGGGATAGGCGCGATGTTCGGCGCCTCGTCCAAGGCCGCGAGGAGAGCGGGGTCGAGCCGCCCGGCCGGGGACGCGAGAGCGTGCGCCTCCGCGAGATCCAGAAGGTCTTCGGCTATCGCGGTGGTCAGCGGAGCGACGCTGTTCACCTCGCTGTCCTTGCCGAGGAGGTAGAGGGTGCCCCCGGCGTCGAGGAACGCGCCGAAGTCCGTGGGGTTCTCTCCGTCTCCCTGGAGGGCGTTGATCACCGACTGGTGCATGAAGGGTTCGAGGGCCGCGTCGAGGGTCGAGGCGGTGTTGCCGACGGTGCGGCTGTCGCCGGTGGTGGCCGTGCGGAGCATGTCCGCCCAGCCGGGGCCAGCGCCCGGGTGGGCGTTGAGGATGCCGAGGGGGGCCGGGTCGGTCAGCTTGCGCGCCCACCGCAGCACCCAGTCGAGGGAGGCGCCGTCGAGGGCGGCGGCGTGGAAGAAAGCAGCGAGGATCTTGGAAGCCTGCCCCTTGTAGAAGGCGCTGCCCTCGCTGGATTGTGCCGCACCGTTGGGGGTGCGCGAGCCCGCGACGAACGCCTTCCCACGCATCATCGCCACCTCCGTGTCGGCTGCGCCGTTGATCGGCGTCCACCGGAACTTCGGCAGGCTCGGAGCGATGTTCTGCGGGTCGAAGACCGCGACGGGCCGGCCGTCCCGCTGCCGCGCGTCGAGGGTGAGTTCGACCAAGTCGGGCTTGGTCGAGGTGGCCAGGACCGGCCCGGCCCAGTTGCGGACGAGCGGGGCGAAGAACCTCATCGTCTTTCCGCTGCCCATCGGGCCGATGACCCGGCATGCCTTGTCGGCGCGGGACCAGAGATCGACGCCCTTCGGGCGCTGCGAGGTACCCAGCGAGTAGCCGAAATCGTGAGGATCGAGGGGGTGGGGCATGACGTACTCCGGAGCGAGGTGGGCGACAAGGAGAGAGGGTCAGCGAGCGGCGGCGTGGTCCTTCGCGAAGCTCACCTCAGCTGCGCGGCGGGGGTGGCTGTCGTCGCTGGTGAGGGAGGGCCGGATCTCGGTGGCCTTCAAGACTGCTTTGGCCGACATCTGGCGCTTGAGTTGTCCCTTGCTCGCGAATCCGGCGTTGCGCCGTCCGCGGTTCAGCAAGAACCAGAGCGTCACCAGGGTTACCGCGCACACGGCCGTCACGGCGTACAGGGCAAGGGAAATGCCGCCGGGCATGATGTCCATTACTCGGCCCTCCGGGCGACGCGGGCCGCCAGGTAGCGCATTCGCCGGCCGCACAGCCGCGACATCGACGCGTCGGGACCGGCACAGCGCGGGGGCGCAGTGTGGAAAGCGCTGTGCAGGTCCTCGGCGGCTCGCCAGATGTGGGCGACGGCCGTACGTACGCGACCTCCAGCGGCGGAGTAGTCGCCGTGGTCCAGCACGAGGGCCAGTTCCTTCATGCGCCGGGCGAGGTCGAGCGCTTCGGCGTGCAACTGGTCGATGTCCTGTCGCACCGCGCGTTCATCGGCGGGAAGCGTGGTGTGGTCGGTGGTGACGGTCATGATGAGGGCTTGTTCCGAATCTGCGTGGAAGGGGTCGGCAGCGGAGAGGAGGCGGTGTCCGCTCATTCGGCGTCCGGGGAGGTGCTGGTCAGGTCAGTCATCGAGCCGGAGGAGAAGCACAGGTGCTGCTCGGCCTCCACCAAGAGGTGCTGGACGCCGGGGTAGATCACCTCGCCGACCTTCCACAGTGCGATCCCGCGACGCAGGCGCATGATGTGCTCGGCAGTCCAGGACGGCAGACCCAGCCGGGCCACCGTCGCCTCCGCCTCCGCCTTCTTCTGGCTGTAGATCACGATGGTGTCGGCCATCTTCAACGCCGCTTGGGTCTCTGGGCTGTCGTCAATGTCGGACAGGTGATGGACGATGAAGATGCAGCTCAGCCCGTATCCCCGCGCGAATTTCAGGAACTTCTCAAGGAGCGATGCGAGTTGGGGGGTTCCGAGGATGTGCCAGGCTTCCTCGCAGACGAGGATGCGCTTGCGCTGCGTGTAGCGGCGGCAGCCGGAGCCGGGGTTCGGCCCCAGCTCCCAGGCCCCGGAGTTCGCGTCGACCACGATGCGGTTGTGCTGCCCCGGCTCCGTCCCGCATTCGCACAGCGGGCGCAGCCAGACCTCTTCGAGGAAGACCGAGATCACGGCGACGAGGATGGTCATAGCGACGCCGCCGGACGGGACCTTGGTCAGGTCGAAAACGATCATGTCGGCGTCGAGATCCACGCCCAGGCTGGTCGGGCCGTCGAGCATGCCCGTCAGGTCGCCGGTCGAGTCCTGTTCGCTGCCGCACAGCCGGTCCAGGACGTAGGACGCCTCCAGGCCGTCACCGAGGAGTTCTTCCTGCGTACGCTTCTTGGCCGTCGCGTCGGACTCTTCCGGGGACCGCAGCGCGGCGGCGACATCGGCCAGGACCGGGGTGCGGCCGAGTTCTCCCGCCCGCTGGTGGGCCCTGCGGATCGCGATCCGCAGGGCAGAGCCGGCGAACTCGTCCAGGGCCTTACCAAGCCCGAGTTCAACGATTGTGCGCACCAGCTCGACTTGCCGCTTGCCCGCGATGGCCGGGTCCATCGGGTTGATGCACGAGGCACCACGGCCGCCGCCGGGCGCGAACTTCACCGGGGCCTTGCCGGTCAGCGAGCGGCCGAGCGCGGCCCACTCGCCCTCCTCGCGCTCCTTCTGCTCCTTGGTGTCGAGGACGACGACCTGACGCCCGAGGCGGATCTGCCGGGCCGCATACGTCTTGGTCAGGGCCGACTTCCCCCGGCCGGTGTCCCCCATGACGATCATGTTGCCGCCGGGCAGGCCGTCACCGAACGCCGAGAACGGGCAGTAGATGAACGCCTTGCCCGAGTACAGCTCCCGGCCGATGATCGCGCCCGCCGTGCCGAGGGTCGGCGGGGCGATCGGCAGGTACAGGGCCTGGCTGGTGGTCGTCTCGGTGTAGAGGGGACGGCGCACCGTCTCGTGCATAGGCGACAGCGGGGCGAGGTCGAGGAGGTCTGTCACTTGATGCCTCCGGCGAGGGGCAGGGTCGTGGCGAAGGCGCGGGCGTGTTCGAGGTCGAGCCATTCGATCCGCAGGTGCGCGTTGCGGGCGCGGGAGGCGGTGGTGCGCTTGGTGCGCTCCAGCTCTTCGGCGCTACGCGAGGAGATGGTGATGTAGCCGACGACGGCGGAGCCGGCCGCGCCGGAGGAGGCCAGGGTCATGCCGCGTGAACCGGTAGCGCTGGCGGCGATCTGGTCGCGCGGGTCGATGTTCTTGCCGCGCTTACGGTCGCGGTCGATCTCGGCCTGGTTGTTCGTGTCCTCCGCGAGCATCCGTTCCACGGCCTTGTCGTTGGGTTCGAGCTGCTGCGTAATCGAGATGGTGCGGATGACGTCGGGCATCCCGATCAGCAGAGGCGAGAGGAAGTCGGGGCCGACGGGGGTCGTGGGCCATCCGACGACCGCGGCCGTGGCGTGGTACCAGCTATCCGTGGAGCCTGCCGCGCGGGTGGCAACGTGGGCGCCGTCGCGGACGTCGACATTGCGGGGGAAGGCGTGCGCCTGCCGGAGGTCGGTGTCCCAGATGGCGTGGTCAGGGTCGTAGGAGTTGCGGATGAACGCGGTCATCCGGCCTTCGTCCAGGGGCGCGATCACCGAGAGGTCGGCGTCCTCCGCGCGGGACCACAGCTCATCCAGGTACGCGGCCATGGCAGCGGCGATCCCTTCGTCACCGGTACCGCGGGCGGCGCCCTCGGCCGCCAGGTCGCGGGTGAACCGGGCGTGGATGGTGATGTAGTAGCGGTGTTCCTCGGCGCTGGTGGAGACGGCGTTGGCCAGTACGTCGTACGAGTCCTTCAGCCACTGCGGGGCGTCCGTCGTCGCGGCCGACTCGTCGCGCTGCGCGATGTAACGCTGATGGGCGTAGGGGTCCGACTTCATCTGCCGGGCCAGAACCTGGATGCGCTTCACCGGGTGTTCTTCGACGTTCCCGAAGGCGTCGAGGAGTTCGCCCCAGCGCTCCAGGGCGACGATCTGCTCGCCGACTTCCTTGCCGCCGAGGCCGGGCGAGGCGATCTCCAGAGTGGCTGTGACGCATCCGGCCTCCGGCTGGAGGACCACAACAGCCTGCTGCCCGCGGACCGTGACCGGGACCCACGTCATGCCAGTGACGCCTTCCGGCTCCACCAGGGCGGCATCCGGCGGGGTGCCGTTTCGGCGTACGCCGGCCTCAACAGCCGGGGACACCCACACGCCGCCCGTGCGGCGGAGTGCCTTGCGGTGGTAGCGGTTGATCCGCCACCAGCGGTAGAGCGTGCGCCGCTGGGACGTGCCCTTGGGCCGGTACGGGGCGTACACAATGACCAGGGCCAGCAGGATCGGCAGGACCAAGCACGCCGCGGCGATGGCCGTCACGCCGTTGAAGAGGTAACCGAACAGGATGCCGGTGACGGCGCCGCCACCGAGGACGACCTGTTCGCCGAGGTCGCGGCGGCCCACCAACCCGGTCGGGCGGTGCTTTCCGAACTGATACGTACGAGTCGACATGGGGTGTCACTGATCCTTGCTGGGGTTCGGTCGTCCGGGTGCCTGGCCGCCCGAGGGCCGCGACGGCGGCGGGGGCGTGACGGAGGGCCCGGAGCCCGAGGTGGTTCCTGATGCGGAAGAGGGAGACGAGGGGGGCGTCTGGCCCGAGCTGCCCGTGCCGGTTGACGGCGAGGAGGGCGGCTGTGCCGTGCTCGGCGCCCCGCTGGCTCCGGGCGGGCGCCCGGCCGAGGCGTGGCCACCGGCCGAGGACCAGTCCGGAGAAGAGCTGACGACCGGGTCGGAGGTCGCTCCCTGGGGACGAGCAGCGGCCGGTGCCCCGGACGTACCGGCGGTGTCGTCGCCGCCCTGCTGGCCTTCGGGCTGTTCGGGCTTGCCGCCGCCTGCGGCGTCGGTGCCCTGCGCGCCCGGGGAGCTGGTGGCCTTGTTCTTCGCCATGTCGACGCCGGCCTTGGCAACGGCGGCCCCGGCCGCGATCGGCCCGGCCACAGCGGTTCCACCGCCCATCTTGGCGCCAGCGGTCTTGGCGCCAGCGGTCTTGGAACCGCCGACCAAGCTGTCCTGGACACGCGCGCCCATCGCCCTGTTCGCGTGCTGGGCGGGGCCGTCGATTGCAGCGGCCGGGCCGGAGGACTGTGCACTCTTGCGGTCGTGGTGGAGGCTGGCCATCTCGTCGCCGAAGGCGGGCACCCACTTGTAGAGGGTGGCGGACGCGAAGACGGCGAGCAGGAGGATCAACGCGCCGACCAGGGTCTTGGAGACCGCGTCGGACATGCTCCCCGAGGTGTCGCTGAGGATCGCGCCGCCGAGGCCGAGCAGGGCGAACAAGATCGGTTTACTCAGGCCGATGGCAAAGATGGCGCCGAACCACTTCTTCGACTTGCCCCACAGGTCGCGGTCGACCAGCCCGGCGTTGACGATCGGCCCGAGCGCGACGGCCACGTAGATGGCCGCGCTGCGGATCAGGAGCTCGATCCACATCAGCAGGGCGCCGCACATCATGATGAGGTTGACCACCAGCAGCTGTCCCACGCCCTCGGTGGGGTTGGCTGCCATGACCTTGAGGATGTTCTCCAGGAACGGCTTGAAGTTCGATGTCGCGTACGGCTCGAAGATGGCCGTGACTTCGTCAATGGCCTTCATCAGCAGTGCGATGGCGCCCGGCGTCATGGCGTTGACCACGAACTGAAGGAGCAGGAAGCCGATTGCCTCGGACACGGCGGTGGTCAGGGCAACTCCGCGGACCGCCCGCTTGGCCACGGCGACCAGCCAAAGAGCCACGGTGAGCAGGCTGGAGGCCGCGAAAATGATCGCGTACTGCTTCAGGAAGCCGGGGCTCGTCAGGTCGATCTTCGTGGTGTTCTGGATCAGCTCCAGCATCTTGCGCAGGAACCAGATGTTCGCCTCGGTGAGCTTCTGCAACAAGAACCCCAGCGGGTCCTTGACGAAGTCCACGGCCGCCTTCGCCTCGCAGACCATCGGGATGTAGCAGAAGGGGTTGGCCACCGCCGAGGGCACGAACACGAACCCGATGACCACGTTGATCATGGCCACCGCCTGAAGGCGGCGGCGCCAGCGGCCCGGGGCTCCCCGCTCGATGGTCAGCAGGCCGGGGGCGTCGTCACGCAGTCGCAGGCGCATTGCTGGCACCTCCCACGTCCGCGAAGCTGTCGGCCGGGTCCGCCTCCTGCATGGCCGGCGGCGACGGCACGAGCGGTTCGGACGGCGTGACGGCCGTCGTCTTCCAGGTGCCGTCCTCCCAGACCAGATCCACGGTCATGCGCAGGAAGGCCACCTGCGGGCGCTGCGTCTCGTCGTTCCCTGCGACGCCGCCCACCGACGCGGTCCACAGCTCGATGCTCGCGGCCTGGTCGGAGTACGAGATCGAACGAGTGGCGAGCGCCGCGGTCCGCGTGATCAGTTCGCTGCCGTCAGCGGTCGTCCCGTCGGCGCCGACCCCACGGTTCTCCATGACCAGACGAGCCGTCGAGTCGGTGTCCGAGGTGACCGAGTGCAGCACGCTCGACGCGGCGGTGGCCGCCAGCATCCGGTGCCGCCAGTCCTCATCGGTGAAGAAGCGAGGGTCGCCGTAGAGCATGGTGGCGCTGACAGCGGCGGCACGCGCGCCGCGCTCGTCGCGCCCGTATGGGGCCGGGAATCCACTCCGGTCTTCGGTGCCGCTCAGCACGGGGTCTTCTGCAGCGGCCGGAACGTAGTCCGAGAAGTCGCCCGAAACGTTGGACGCCTGCCGCACGTCGATCGGAGCGACCAATCCCGTCGAGGCCGAACTGTCCTTCAGCTTCCAGTCATTGGCCTCCCAGGTGAGCGTGACCGTCACCGACTGGAAACCCGTCTTCGGCGTCGCGTGTCCGGCCGCGCTGCCGCGAACCGTCGTGGTCCACAGCCGCACCATCGCGTCGTGGGCGTCGAAGCCCAGGACGTGAGCCGAGAGGACACCGGTACGCGCGACGGTCTTCTTGGCGGAGACCTTGGAGGTGTCGCCCCGCAGGGAGCCGACCGCGTCCTCGGCCGCGTGGTCGGCCTTCTTCACCGCCGCTCCGGCCGTGCCCTTGGCCGCCATGACTGCCACCGCACGGTGCCGCGCGTCCTTGTCCGTGAGGAACCGAGAACTCCCGCTGACCGTCGTGAAGTTGGCTGCCGCTGCCTTGGCGCCGGATCGAGTGTGCGGGTAGCCGACGGGGACGCCGTGCAGCTCGCGCACGCCTTCGCCGCTCGTCTGCGGAGCCGATTGGGCCGGTGCTGACGCGGAGGGGGCCGTGGCCGGAGGGGTGCCCGTCGTCATGCTGACGACCACCCCGGCCGCGGTGACCACTGCCGCGCCGCCGACCGCGATGCCCCAGAACTTGGCCGACGGGCGGCGCGCTCCGTTGGCCTTCGAGGAGGAAACGTTCCTCCGGGATCGGAAAGGCATGGGTCACACACCCATGCCGTACGTGATGGCGAAGATGGTGCCGAAGGAGGCGACGAGGAAGACGCAGGTCAGGCCGCCGACCATCATGCCCTTGCCGCGCGAGCTGTCCATCGTGGAGTGGCCCTCACCGAACCAGCCCTTCGACTTTCCGACACCGGCGAGGAACGCGCCCGCCCCGACGACAAGGACGACGGCGGCGATGACGCCGAGGATCACCTTCGCCGTGCCGCCGAGCTTGCCGAAGGGGCCCCAGTCGGGCTTCACGCCGGACACGACGTCGACTCCGGCGGCGAGGGTGGTGTGCAGGGAGGGATCGGCAGCGGCAGAAAGGAGGTTGTGCATGGTTCAGCCCCTTGGTGCTGTGAGGGATGGTTTGGGATGTTTTGGCGTGATTAGCCGACGTGCCGCATCGCGATGATCTGCGGTTTCCAGTAGCTGAGCGGCTTGATCCGCACCTGAGCCCCGGTGTGCGGGGCGTCGATTACCTGGCCGCCGCCGATGTACATGCCGACGTGCTCAGGTCCGGCGCTTCCGGGGACGCTGAACAGCAGGTCACCCGGGGCGAGCTGGGAGACGGCCTTGACGGCGGTCCCTGCGTGGACTTGGTCGTACGTGGTGCGCGGCAAGTTCACTCCCGCCGCTGACCAGGCCATCTTGGTGAGCGAGGAGCAGTCGCAGCCGCCCACGCCCTCGTACGGCATGACGCAGCTGCCGCCCCACCGGTACCAGGTGCCCAGAGCTGTCTTCGCGGCGGTGATCGCGCGAGCAGCGCCCTTGCCGGCAGGTGCGTCGGGGCTGACGGCGTCGGCCCATTTCGAGGCCAGCGCACGGATGTTGCGCACGTAGTCGCGGGTCTCGGGGTACGGCGGGATGCCGCCGTACTTGATCACCGCGCCGCCGCCCGCGTTGTACGCGGCCAACATGTTGTCCGTCGAGTCGCCCGGCACCTTCTTGACCTCTTTGGCCAAGGTGCAGTCGTACGCGGCCTGCGCGGCGATGGCGTCGGCCGGGTTCCGGATGTCCTTGACCCCGTCGCCGTCGCCGTCCTTGCCGTGCTGAGCCCAGGTCCCCGGCATAAATTGAGCGATGCCGAGGGCGCCGACGGGCGACGTCGCGCCGGAGTTGAAGTTGCTTTCGGTGTAGAGCTGAGCCGCCAGCAGCGAGGCTGTGACCTGCGGGCACTCGCCCGCGTGCTTGTTGATCAGCTCGCGTACCCAGCCCGGTACGGGCGCGTCCGTCTTGATGCCGCCACCAGGGCCGGTTTCCTGCGCGGAGGCGCTGTCAGCCCCTCCGAACGTGGTCAGCATGGCGACACCGGTGATGAGCCCGGCCGTGACGAGTCCCAGGCCAGCTTGCGTGCCCTTGTTCATCGTGGCCCCGTCACGCCCAGGGCAAGGCGGTGACGCGCCAGCCCTTGGCGGTGTGCTCCAGGCGGAGCGCGAGCTGTTCGCTACTGCTGCTCGCGTGGCCGGACTTCGGGGTGGTCGTGAGGGTGTAACTCACGCGGACGAGGGCGGAGGAGGCCGTTACGGCAGGTGCACCGTCGGGTACGACGGCTTCCGTGATCTTGGCCGTCTGCCGGGCCTTCTCGGCCCGCAGGGCGGCCCAGGCGGCATCCTGGCTCGGCCGCTTCTGGGCGAGCACGCCCGCGAGTTCTCCCGAGGCGAGTCGGGCGGCCCGAACGCCGGCATCCGCGTACGAGCTGTCGGCGCCGTCGCGGGCGTCGTGTTCCGCGTAAGCCGTAGCGAAGGCCCGCGCCGTCCGCTCAACGTCTGCCGGGAGCGCGGTAGATGCCGGGGAGGCGGTAGCGCTGCTGTGCGGCGGGGCCGTGTCGGGGATGCCCGCCGAGACGGAGTGCGGCTGCGCGGACGCGGTCGAGGCCGCGGAAGTGCCACTAGAGCTGGAGCAGCCGGTCGACAGGAGGGCCAGGGAACCAGCAACCCCTATTACGGCTGATATAGGTATGAAACGGGTGGATCGAGGCATGCGGGGACCACAACCTTGGTGCAAGAGATTTCGGAAGTGCGAGCGGCGCGGCCCTGCGGGGGCTGGGGCCACGCCGCTCCTTCGCAGGAGGGAGGGGGATTCCTCCTGCGGGCTTTACCGGCGAATGCCGGAGAAATTGAGAAGCAGGCCGGAGCGTGTAGCTCTATCTGCCTGTCTCATATGTGAAAGAGTTCGATCGCGTTTTGCATCTGCGAGAGGGTTGAGCTGCGGGGTGCGTAACTCATATCAAGGTCATCAGTCCCTTGCGTGATTCGGGGGAGATCGCCAATGGATCTCTACGGCCGGGGAATGCCTTGTGGCGTTGGCCGTGCCTGAATCATTGCAGGGGTCCGCGGACAACTCGAATCACGGAAAAAGCCGGAACTTAATTCCTGGAATTAAGTTCCGGCTTTCGCGGCGGAGAGGGTTTGCGGCCCTATGAGGACGCGTGGTGCAGGTGCTCGATGGCCACGCCGAGCCACGGTGCGGCCGGGCCGGTGAGGAGCAGGGGCGCGCACGTGCTGTACGAGAGCACGACGGCGGGCGGTTCAGCGGCGACTCCGGTCAGGAGGACGTGGTCGAACGGCATCCACTCACGAGCCCCCACCGGCAGGAGCCGTACCCCGGCCGACGTGAGCACCACTCGGGCGGCGGTGTGATCGCGCCACTGCGGACGGGCGGCGTCCTCCGCTTCCTGCCGCCGACGGGCGTCGAGACGACCGTTGCTCACCCACCGCCGGCCGAAGGTCGGGTGGTCCTCGAAATACCCGCTCGCCGAGGTCGGGTAGTCGACCCCTGTCCCGTAGAAGCGGGCGGCGGAGCACGCCACGTCCGCGAAGGCGACCTCACCGGCCGCAAGGGCAAGACCGTCCGCCTGGACCGGCACAAGACTGCCCCCGCCCTGGAGGTGAACCGCGAGGGCGGGCGCTGCCTGTACGGCATCGGCGCGGGCGGCGTCCTCAGCCCGGTCGCGTCGGCGAGACCACATCGTCATTCCTTCCTGATCAAGCTGACCGGCCAGGGCCTGTACGGCGCGAGCCACACAGGCCCCGGGCCCGTCATGAGATGACATCACCAGAGGGCGCTGGAGGCAGCGACGGGTGTCCTTGCCCCCTCGTCGTCCTCTTCCTTCAGCCGGGCCAGCAGCACACCAAGCCGGTCGTTGCTGATCGCCTGATGCTTGCGGACGGCGTCCCCTACAACCTCGCGACTGGTCCGTCCGGCTCGCTCGGTAGCCGCTCGCGCGATCGGCAGCAGCTCCGCCAACCAGTCGTCGTCCGCCTCCCGGTCTTGTGGGCATTCCGCGTCGTCCGGGACGGACGGTTTTTCTCCGTCCGTCCAGGTGCGGACCGCCGTGGGCGCGGAGGGTTCCGTGTCCTCCGGAAGTGCTGTGGTTGGCGTGTGGTCCGCAGGTCCGCCGTCCGGTCCGTCCGCGCTCTTGCCCTCCGCCTCTTCTCCGTCCGCTTCGGCGGACGGGTGGGCCGCGGTGTCCTCCGTACGTTCTTCTTCGTCGGGCTGGGGCTCGGCTTTCCGCAGGTCAACGGTTGCTGCGGCGGCGGCCTGCGGCGCGGACGGAGCGTTTGTCAACGGCAGTGGAGGCATCGGCGCCGGTGCTTCCAGCGGACGAGGACGCTGCTGGACTGCGACGCGTTCGAGCATCGGCGACGTCTCGCGGACCGGTCCGGGACCAGAGTCAGCCCCGTCCGGGACCGCCCGCTCAGCCGTCCGCGCCATCAGGATGTAGAGGTGGACCGATCCCGCCAGCGCGAGGGGCGCGAGCATCGACAGCACACCCACGACGCTGTCCGTGAGGTGCAGCGCGGACCGTCCGGCCTGCGGAGAATCGTTCAGCGTGATGGCGTGCAGAGCGTTCGCGCCGAGGCTCGCCCCGGTCGCCGCGAGGAACAAGAACCAGGCGTAGAGCCGCGCGCCGAACCGCTGGTGCCGAAGGAGCACGATCGCCCGCACGCCGTAGGCAATGAACCCGTCGATGAACACCGGGAACAGGTAGGACAAGGTCTCCCTGGCGTGGATCGCGAGGGCGATCTGACGCAGTGCGTCGTACGAGAAGGCGAAGCCGGCCGCGCCGAGCAGGATGATTGCACTGCGGTCCCAGGCCGTCATTCCGCGCAGGCTGTAGCCCTCCTGCCGTGCGGTTCCTGCCGCCGTGTCTATGTGCGTGTGTGACATCAGTGGTTGCCCCCGTCGCGCGGGCTGATGTCCTGCCAGGCCGGGGTCTGCGAGAGGAGCTGTCCGAGCTGTTCCAACGAGGTGACCTCGTGCACGTGCTGACTCGGGCAGCTCACGCACGACACCCGCAGCGAGATTCGTTCCGTGCCGCCCTGATCGGTGTAGTACAGCTCCAGGTGCTGACCCCCAGTCGTGTCAAGCGATGCGAAGGCTTGCAGGTGTTCCTCAAAGCTGAGGAGTCCCAGCACCTCCCAATCGAGCGTGACTGCCGCGTCCCCCAGGAGGGTGCGCGCGAACTTGGACGCTGCGGTGATCGACCGCGGACCCCAGGTGCGGAACGCGGCCTCCCGAGCGGTCTTGCGCCGCTCCTCTGCGGTGGTGAGGTGCTTGGCCGCAGCGAACATGATCGGGTGACTCATCAGGGGCCTTCCAGAAGATCGGTAGTGCGGGGTGCGGTGCCGTCGCCGGGCTCATTGGCGAGGCGGAGAAGAACGTCCGCGTGGCACGGAGCGTCAAGAGGGCATGTGCACATCAGGTTGAGCCCGCGCAGCGCTCGGGCGAAGCGAGCGGCGTAGTGGCGTCCGACCGGGCCCCGGAGCGTGGCTGCGAAGAGGTCCACCGACTCCGCAGCGTCCATCGGGGGACCGAGCGGGGACCGAGCCCCGGCCGTGAACGGGTTCGCGTACCGGCTGCGCGGTCCGACGTATGCACAGGCTGTGGACAGTGCTGCGGCGTCGCGGGGCGCTCCGCGGAGGCGGACGGGCATCATGCCGCCCTCCCGCCACGGCGCCGGTCGGCGCCGATCATCGGCACGAGGGTCGTGACCATCTCGGCCAGACGGCTCGCCACGCGGGCCCCGACGAAGTCGGTCAGGTCCGGCCCGTTCTCATCGCGGGCGGGCAGGTTGGACGTGATGATCGTCGGCAAGCAGTGGTTGTACCTGTAGTTGATCAGCCGGTACGTGACCTCTTCGGTCCATTCCGAGCCCTTCGCCGTACCGAGATCATCAAGGAACAGGTACTGAACCCGGCTGAGCCGTTGAAGCTCGTGTTCTGCGGCGCCCATGACCTGTGAAGGGCGCAGGTTGCCGTACATGTCCGCCGAGTTCACGGCGATCAGCTCGAACCGGTCCGGCCCGCCGGCCGCGATCCTCCGCAAGGCCCCGTATGCCTGGTGCGTCTTACCCGTCCCCGTGAGGCCGGTGAGGAGCAGAGCGCCAGCCCCGGCGTTGTCCTTGAGTGCCCGGTCGGCCCAGCCGATGACCTCCGGCAGCGTGGCTTCCGCGTCACGGAACCGGGGAGGGGTTGCCCTCTGCCAGCGGCTCAGGGCGTAGTCGGCGCGAGCCCGGCAGTGCCACTCGCGGTCTCCGGGGTTCTCTTCCGGTGCCTCGTCGGCGGGGTCGGCGTCCGGCACGGCCTGAAGTCCTTTCGCAGCGAGTATTCGTTCCATTGCGCGCATCGACCTGGCGCTGCCCGCGCGTTCCGGCTCGGCCATGATCAAAATCCGTTCTGGTAAGCGCTGGGGGCAGCGGTGTTCTGAAAGGGAACCCAGCCTCCGGACTGCCGACGCAACGGCACGACATTCCCCTGGGAGGCTGCGGCGGGAGCGTGCGAGGGCAGATCCGCCCAGATGCGCAGCAGATAGCGGGCGGACTGTGGCGGGCGGTCGGCGTTCCATCGCCGCGCCACCATCTCGACCAGCCGTTCATTTCCCCAACGTGCTGCGAGAGCTGTTACCCGATCCCATTCCGATTCGGTCAGTCGCCAGCCAACGAGCATTCCAGCGCTTGTTATGGCTGTTACCAGGCCCTTGGCTCCGTCCGGAACCTTTACCGAGTCCTGCTGGACAGCGCTGTTCTCTCGGCGCGACCCCAGCAAGCTAGCTTGCTCTGTGGTGGTGGTAATACTCCCGTAGGGAGTATTACCACCACGTACGCGCGAGGAAGAAACTTCCGAATCTACGTGCTGAAAGTTCCCACTTCCGACTTCCACGGCCGCGTTCTGGGAAGGAACTTCCTGGACCTTCTCTCCCACTTCTGACTCGTCAGGGCGGAGAGTAGGAAGTTCCTTCCCGGAACTGGCGCTTTCCTCAGCGGTCCCGCTGCACAGCAATATGGAGTAGGTGTTGGGGTTGGAAGCACCCCCTCCACGCTCGTGGCTGAGTTCCCCGAGCTTCGCCAGCTCTCCGAGGCATTTCGTTATCGAGCGCGGCGTAAGACGGGTAAGCGTGGATATCTCATCCAGAGTCAGCGTCGCCTTGCCGTCGTCGTCCGCCTTACGGGCCAGCGCCAGCATGACGAGGCGCGAGCCCCTGCACGACTTTGACCGTGACCAAATCAGTTCGGTCGCTATGTCACTCATCAGCGCTCACCGCTGCCTATGGCTATGCGACGGCTGAGGGAAAGTCCAAAAGACTGGTCATCCTCCGGGACGTAGCCGTTCTGATGCGGCTCCGGGGTGAGATAGAGCGTTTCGGTAGGGAGATAGAAATCGTGGGCGCGACGCCAGTCGGCGATCCTGCCGAAACCGCGCCTGACCATGCGCGCCACTTCCTCTTCGGTCCTGCGGTCGATGAGCATGCGGTAAAAATCCGATTCGAAGAGGTGGGTAACAGACCGGCGTACGGGATACACCCGTACGAGTACGGCCGTAGGTGCAATTTCTCGGATCTCGGCACTGGTAGCCGTGCGCTGAAATCCGGAGGGGCTGTTCTGAAGCATGGGGAGAACTCCCGTGAACGCAGGGTCCGCCGTGCGGAAGAATCGTTTCTTCGGGAGCGGAGTCAGGCGGCGACGACGCGGAGAGGGGGCGTGCCCTGCCCGGCCTGAGACTTTCGGTAGCGACGGGCGAGTTTCAGCAGATACTCGTGCGTCACGCCAAGCCCGCGAGCGACGATGGCAGCGTCCAGTGAGGGATCAGTGGCGAAGCGCGCAATCACGGCATCCCGGGCGGGCTTGGTCAAGGCCGCGGTGCACCCTCTAAGCGCGCCTTCTACGGCTTTCTTGCTGTCCCGGTCTTTCCACGCACGCCGCAGCTCTGAACGCTCAGAAGCCAGGAGACCGCCCCGGATTCCGTACTCGTCGTCATCCTTGAGGGATTCCACCAGGCACCGGGCAGCGACGGCCAACGGGCATGACGCGCAGAGGTTGCGAGGACGGTTGAGGAAGATTCCCAACTTGGCTTTCACCGAGTCAGGGTCTTCCCGGGGACCGTCTGCGAGAGGGACGAACATGTTGATGTCCTGGTTCGCGCACCGGGCAAATTCGGCCCAGTGCTTACCCGGAGCCTTCTTCGACTCCTCTATGAGGGGCAGCCAGTTTCCCTGGTGCGCAGCCTCGATGAGGCTGGATATGTCAGTGCTCATTTGTATCTCGCGATGTTCGCAGCGCCGCGGATTGTTGCAATCGGGCGCGAAAGGAGATTAGGAACGCTTACGAGAGCGCTTAGAAGGCTGAAGCACCATCAGTGCCGACTCGTCATCCCTCTGGGTCTTTGCAGCAGGGCTGACGAAGTGCATATCGGAAATCGCGTGGAGGTCGTCCTCCGCGAACTGAACGAACTTCCCGAACTTCCGGTGTGGGAGCGTCGATATGTGCTCGCGGAGCCACTTTTCCGGAATGTTCAGCCGCTCAGCGGCTTCGCTGTACCCGATGTGCAGACGCTTGTCGCGGGAGTCCGTAGCCTGACTGCCCAACAGGGCGTCCAAGCCGCCGGCCTGGGCCAGGAGGCCGACGACGGCCGCGAGTCCCTGCACGTCCACGGCCGGGCCCGCATGCACCGGTGCCACGGCCGCCGTCACGCTTCCAGCCCGCGCAGTTCAGCGGTCCGCAGGTCGAAGGCATGCCCGCCGGAGGCCGCCCATCCGGCCTGGGGGAACGAGCGGATGATCCACCGGGCGATGGTGAGCGCCTTCGCCCGAGGGACACGAAGTGTCCGTCCACGGGCGTTCACGGCGGTCAGCCCGAGATGAGGCCACAGGGTCCGAGGCCCCTGAAGGCGCACCTGTACGACAGCGGCTTCCGGCAGCATGGACGACAGTTGCGCTGCCAGCCGTTCGGCCGGGCCCGAAGGGATCTCCACCTTCGGGTTGCAGTCCGTAGTAGGGGACATGCGACACTCCTTTATGTGGTACGCCGCTCCGTCGTGCCGTGCGAAAGGACACGGAGTGGCCGTGCGAGTGACCAGCGCCCTTGTCGGGGGCCGCGGATCACGAGCTGTCTGGCGTCCGAGAGGTGCGAACTCTCGGGCGCCGATGGCGTTTTGAGGGGAAGGACCGCGCCCGGTTGATGCGCGGTATCCCCTCTCCACCAAGTCGGACCACGATGGGAACCGCAGGTGGGCGAAGGCTGAGAGGGGTGCGAACCCCCTCGTTTTTCGCTAAGATGAAGCTATCTTGGTTCGCATAAAAAGTCAACAGCCCGAGGTTTCCTCGGTTCACCACAAAAACGAGGTCCGATGCCAGCTCGCCGTTTCGACAGAGAACGTGTGCGCGCGGTACGTCGAGCCGCGGACGTGTCGCAGGCCGACGTGGCGTCCGCTCTTGGTGCTGCGGATTCGACCGTGGCGGGGTGGGAGTCGGGAGCGACGACACCCGATCAGGAGAAGTTGCCTGCTCTGGCCAGGGTGCTGAACCGGGATCTGGACGACCTGTTCCCGCGCGACGGCTTGCCCGATCTGATTGACCTGCGATGCGACGCCGGCCTCTACCGGTACGAGACGCGGACGGTCATCGGTACCAAGAGCGACGGGCCGGTGGCTGGAGCCGAAGGGGGTGTCCGCCGTCTCAAGGACCGGTACGTCCCTCTCCTGGCGGCTGCATACGGGGTGACCGAGGACGAGCTGAAGCGCGCCCAGGACCGGTCTTTCGGAGAGGCTGACGAGGAGACTGCCGAGGCCGAGAAGGTGCCGGAGACGCTGGCGGAGAAGATCACTCTCTTGCTGGAACGCTCCTACCCGGGCCGAACCGCTCCGGGTGATCAGGAGATCGCGGACTCGGTGAACGCCTACGCGGGCTCCCAGGTCACCTCAGCCGAGGACATCGAGGCCCTGCGGACGGGCGGAGACGACGCACCGGTGCCCGTGGTCCTCGAAGGTCTGGCCAAGTTCTTCGACGTCTCGAAGCTGTACTTCGAGCCGAACGAGTCCGTCGCCCGCCAGGTCTACGAAGGGCTCCGCCTCATGTCGGCGGCCAAGCAGGGCAAGGTGGGCCGAGTTCGAGCCCGCGGAATGAACGCCGAGGGCCTGCCGGCCGATGTCCTCTCGATCCTGAACGACCTCGCCAGCGAGCTGGACAAGAAGGCTGGTCCAAGCACCAACAACTAGTGCCGCATCAGGCGACGTTCGCCCTGGACTCTGGTGATCGTCAGGGCGTTTGGGTGAGCGGGGTCAACTGCACGCCGAGCTGATGTTCTGGCTCGGCGTGCGGGACACCGTCCGCGCCGAGGAACAGGTAGAAGTACTGCGTCGTCAACGGCCTCGATGGCGAGGTCTCGCCCGCAGTGGAGCCGCTCAGGGCCCCAGCAGAGTAGAAGTGCGGCAGCCACTTGGGGCCCACGATCGCCTCCACCCAGGCCCGCGCCTCCCCCGGGTCAACTGCCTGGCGAGTGCCGAGCTGCTTGTGCCGCGCGGCGACCGACAGTGTCAGCACAGCCCCTTCCCGGCCAGGACGGTCCAGGAGTACGGCCTGGTCGATGATGTCCCCGACGATAGTGAGGACAGCATGCCGGTCGGTCACCGAGCGCACCGGTCCGAAGCGGTGCGGCACCGTCCTTCCCTCCGCCCGCAACTGCTCCAGCACGTCTTCGGGCAGGACAGAGGCCAGGCCGCTATCAGCCGGCTCCGTAGAGAACAGGTTCCGGCGAAAGCGCCGCAGCTCATCCCCCTGCTTACGCAATACAGTACGAATATCCACAGACATGCCGTCTACGGTACAAGCCGCCCTAGTATGCATCGAATCACCAACTGTTCCTGAAGCGGCACTGGTGCCCTGTTCCCCGGACCCGCGAGGGTCAGGAAACGGGGCACCAGGGTGAGGCTCTTACTGTCCCGTGCTGTTCGGTTCGTGGCGCAGACCGGAGGCGAACACGGTTTGGACTCCGCTCAGTGCGGAGAGATCCGCGAGCGGGTCACCGTCCACCAGGAGGAGATCCGCTCGGTAGCCGGGAGCGACCTTCCCCGTGATCCCGCCCAGGCCCAGGGCAGCAGCCGCTTGCGACGTCGCCATGTCGATGATCGAGGCGTTCGACAGACCCAGGTGCGAGTAGAACGACAGGGCCTGAGCAAGCCCGTCGAAGCCAGCACGCTGCACGCCTGCATCTGTCCCCGCGATCAGGCGGACTCCGGCGTCGGCCATCTGCCGCACCAGGTCGAACATCGCGTTGGCGCGCTCCTCGCCGAAGAAGCGCGGGAGCATCTGCCAGTGCGGGCTTACGGCCGGGCAGACGGTGATGTCCTTCGCGATGATCTGCTGAACCACGTCGGGCCGGAAGTCCAGGCCATCGCTCGACATCCAAGTGCAGTGCTCGATGGTGTCGACGCCGGCCTCTACGGCTGAGGCGATGCCGTCGGCACCGTGCGCGTGGGCCGCGACAGGCACGCCCGCTTTGTGGGCTTCCTCCACAAGGGCGGCCAGTTCCTCCGCCGTGAACTGCGACTGGTGGCTCCTGGGGCCGTCCTTCGTGAGACCGCCGCCGGTGACCATCGCCTTGATGACGCCTGCCCCGGCCGCGAGGTTGCGCCGTACGAGCTCGCGGATCTCGGTCTCGCCGGAGACTTCGCCGCCGAGGAAGTGGCAGTGCCCGCCCACGGTGGTGGCCGGGGTGCCTGCGGAGACGATCCTCGGTCCTGGTGTACGCCGATCGCTGATTTCCGCAGCCAGACGAAGCGCCAGTCCGCCGCGGTCGCCGAGATCGCGGACGGTGGTAACGCCACTGCGCAGGAGCTGTTCGCTGCGCCGCCGCATGTCCTCGAACAGGGCTTCATCCGTCGAGCCCTGGAGGGTGGACACCGGGTCAGGCCCGCCATCGAAGGCCAGGTGAACGTGAGCGTCGATGAGCCCCGGCAGCACGGTTCCGCCGAACTCGAATCGAGGCACGTCGGCCCCGGCCCGCTCTTCGATCTCCTTGCGCGGCCCGACGGCAGAGATCGAGTCGCCCTCGATGAGAACGGCACCGTCTTCCAGGTAGGTCCCCGAGTCGACGAGCACTCGTCCACCGGTAATCAGCATCGTGACTCCTTGATCTTGCGAGGTCATGCGGCTGCGCGCAGTTCGTCGGATACCGCAATCAGTTGTTTCACATCCGACTCGCGGTCGCTCCCCAGCGCCATCGCAAGCGGGACGGCGCGGCGGGGCGCGGGGACCCCCTTCTCGATCCGAGCGGAGGCCCGGCGGAGCCGGGCGGCGAGCTCGGCGGAGTCGATGTTGAGGACTGTGCTGTCGTCACCCTCGTCCAGCAGGTACGGGCTGATGTCCACCAGGCCGTCGCGGCACTCCACGATGCGGCGGTGGTAGCGCCGGTGCACGCCACGGGCCCGCCATCGGTCCAGTGCAGCAGAGGATGCCGGCCTCAGCACGTTGTCCGGATACGCCTCCGCCAACAACTCCCACAGAGGCGAGAGGCGACGGTGATCACGCCGGTGTTGAAGCCAGAGTCGTAGGGAGGAGATTCGCGCTCGGGCTCCGGAGTAGGTGACACCCGCGGCGAACAGCAGGATTGATGCGACCAAGAGGAAGGCCACGGCCGCCATAAGGAGATGTGGCACGTCCACGTCTGCTGAGCGAACGGCGACGATGACGGCTCGAATCGCGCACGCTACGGCCATCGCTCCCAGACCGACGGCGGTCATCCAGAGCCCGGTGGAGTGTGGGCGTCGGGACATGCGGGCGTATCGGCGAGTCCACCGAAACGCCATGCCGAGGGCATACATGAGGTAGAGGCCAGCGCCGCCGTAGAAGAAGGCGATCTGGGGAATCGTCATGTCGGCTGTGCTGAAGCTGCCGGCGAAGACCTCGTGCGGCACCGACAGCGCAGCCACGGTGATCGCGACTGCGACGACCCCGACGAGCACGGCTTCCCTGCGTGCCCGCCGACGCCCCGCTTCTTCGTCAGCGGCGGAGTAGAGGTAGAAGCACATGAGGAAGTAGACCGTCAGGAGCAACAGGACGTTCTGGATCAGCTTCGCCGTCCCGTGGCCGGCGACGGTGTCGACTCCGGACGCGCCGCCGGGCATCGCTACGGGGTACGAGAGCGCAGCGCAGAGCAGGCAGAGGGTGACCGAGCGAAGAGATGCGTCATGCGGGCTTCGCTTCCACTGGTAGAGCTTCCAGACCAGTGCGGCCAGGAGCCCCAGGAGCAGGAGTTCCACGAGTTACAGCCATCCTCGCCGGTCGCCAAGAGCCGCCTCGACCCGGCGCAGGGCGGGATCATCAGCCGGAGGAGTGGAGTTTGCGAGCAGGGCCGCCCACTCCAGGATGATCGTCGCCACGAGTTCGACGGAGCACTCCTCGCCGTCGTCGTACGAGCAACGCTGGGCGACACGCTTGACCGCCTCGGTCCCGAAGACCGGCAGCAGGGTGGCCCACCCCTCCACGTCGACGGCCGCCGCGTCTTCATCAGGGGCGGTATCGGGCGTGTCTGTCTCCACCCCGCGGGCGGAGTCCTCGGCTGCCTTCTCGTTCTCCGCCACGAGGATGTGCCCGACCTCGTGCAGGATGATCCCGTCCTGGTGCAGGTCGGTCGTCTCCTGCTGGTACAAGATCACGTCGTAGGTGTCGTACTCCGCCCACATGCCCGAGGGGCCGGGCTTGGGCAGCGGAGCTGCGCGCAGAAACAGAGGGCGCCCGCGCCGTCGGCTCAGCTTCTCGCAGAGGTCGTGAACGTCGAGCGGGGGAGTGACCCCGAGATCTTGCAGCTCACGCCGAATCAGCCGGTGCAGATCCTTCTCCACCGTTCGGGCCGCGGCTGTACGCCAGCGCCCAAGGCGTCGGCGGGCTCCTCCTTGAGCGGGAACCTTGGGCTCCGCCGCGTCTCGACCACTCTTATCCGACCACACTGAGTAATCCCTCCAACCGGCTGTGATGGCTCCCCGAGCCGGGCGACACCGCGCCCATGACGATGACGTCCGGTTCCCGGCGCCGGAAACGACCGCAGTCGGCTGCACCCGCGCCCCACTAAACCCCCTCGCAGGGGGAGGGATGTTAGACATCCAGGGCTCGCCATCTGCTCGGATGTCACGTCCGCGAACGCACCCTGACACCCGAGCGGGGCTGCCCCGTGGAGCTCCCGGGAACCTCTTTGGACAGTACGTGACGCTTCAGACAAGACATGGCCTAAAAAGCATGATCGATTCGTGTAGGCGGCAGGTAACTTCGGCCAGTCAAAGCGTCCTAAATCAACCTTGTTGAAACGCGTACGGGGCTTTGAACTGCGGCTTTACGGTCTGGCGTGAACGGATCAATTTTCGCGAGTCGATGGGTGACTCCGTTATCAACCTGAGACTTTAGGTAGGGCCAGCACTCTCGCAAACGCCCGCGAAGTGGACAAAATGGCTGATCGGAAGGGGTGTGGTGGCGGTCACTCTGGGGCAGTTCGGGCAACTGCGGCGTTTACGCTTTCAGCCATGTCGAACGCGATATCCGCCCAGTCGGACAGCTACCTGGAGTTCTGGAACGAGTACCACCTGTGCACATTGACCACGCTGCGGCCCAATGGGCGACCGCATGTTGTGCCGGTCGGTGTGACGGTGGATGCCACCGCTGGCGTGGCCCGAGTTATCACCCGCAAATCGAGTCGTAAAGTGGCCAACATTCTCGCGAGCGGGGGCGAAGCCCGCGTAGCCGTGTGCCAGGTCGACGGCGGCCGGTGGGCCACGCTCGAAGGGGTCGCGGAGGTGTGCACCGACGAGACTGTGGTCGAAGACGCGGTTGCCCGTTACGGAAAGCGATACGGCCGTACGCCGGCCCCGGACCCCGAGCGGGTGGTCATCCTGATCTCGGTCGAACGGGCACTGGGTCAGACCTTGGGCGCCCGACCTCAGACAGGCCAAGCCGCTGCGTAGCGTTAAGCGACCCACGACATAGGCATATGCAGACCCTGAGCGTTACTCAGCCCTGAGTTTTCCTCAGGGGTGGCCGCCCGAAGTGGCTCTACGTTTGCGGGTCATGACAACAAGTCACGAACAGACGGAACCCGGCGCGGCACCCTTACCGCCCGCGAAGCCACACCCCGCGTTGAGCGCGGCTCTGCCCGACGGCACTATCCACAGCATCGTCGCGCGCCTGGCCGCCCACCTGAAGGAGCAGGACGGAGGGCCAGCTTCGCCGCCAGCGCTGGCCCTCGGCATCTTCGAGAGGGTCGGATCGAACTGGCTGTCCGACTCGTTGCGCGGGGCGATGCCGCAGCACAACGAGCCTTTTCGCCAACAGCTCGGCCGCGAACACCCGCTGTCGCCTGGAAACCGCGTACCGCCAAGCCTTCAGGGAACCGGACTCACTGGCTTGGGCTGGCACCATCTCCTCGGCGCGCTCAGCGACCTGCACGGGGAACCACGGCACTTGGTCAAGGAGACGAACCTCTTCTTCGCCACGGACACCGTCTTGGGGATGCTGCCTGATTCGCCGGCCGTCATCCTCACCCGGGCACCCATCGGAATCGCTTCCTCATTCGCCCGAGGTCGGCTCTGGGACCGATGGCGCTACGGCGACCGCTACGCCCAGGTTGCCGCGACGGCCCGCGCCCCGAGGTGGCGTACGGTCTTCGCCCCGCTCCTTCCGCAGGACGACCCCGATCCGGCCACCGCTTTGGGGCGGCTGATCGTCGTGAACTCCCTGCTGCTCGCCCGCGCCCTCTTCGACGGAGCCGAGCCGTCCCGCCGCCCTCGCCTGGTCATCCCGTACGAACAGCACGTCAGCGATCCTGTACGCACAGAAGCGGGTCTCACCCAGTTCCTCGGTATCGAAATGCCGGAACCGGCCGGTGAGTCGCCTAACGCTGCTGACGCCACAGCTGCGACGGACACCACCTTCGCCACCATCGGACGCAAGGAGACCTTAGTCGCCGAGTTGGTCCCCGGTGTGGTGGACCTCGTCAGCACTGCGGTAGAGAAGACCGTCGCCCAGGCCCGCCAACAGCTCGACCCCGAAGTGACCGAGATCGTCACCCAGTGGCTAGCTGGTGACGATCAGTACGAGGTGCACGAACCCGTGCTCCGGCCCAGCCACCGCGTCCGCACCCAACTTGCTCCCCAGCGGACGGCCAAGCCGGCTTACAGGCCGGTAGGGCGAGCCCAGTGGCGCAATCTGCTGGTCACCAACGCGGAAATGGCCGAGCTGCTGACCATGCTGCACGCGGGCGGTGCGGTGAACTCCCGGCTCGGCACCAATCTCCTGGTCTGCCCGATGCCCCACGAACGTGGTGGACGCCTCCACTACGACCCGGTCGATCGGCGCTGGCGGGTCAGCCGCGGATACGAGTCCCATCCTGCGTACTGGGTCACCTGGATCGGGGCGGCCGTCGCGGCAGCATGGTTCGGAGCGCGGTTGCCCAGCCGGGCCGAAGCCTTGGACGCCACGAAGGGCGCGCGGGCGTACAACAGCGGCTATGCCGTGGGCGACAGCTGTCCTGTGATGGAACCCGGCCTTGGCGACCGGGAGATTCACCACCTGATCGGCAACGTTCAGATCTGGTGTGGCGATGGCCCTGCGCTGCCTGAAGCCCAGCCCTTGCAGCGGTACTTGTTCGGCGCGGCCTGGAACACTCCGAGCACCGAAGATGCGGTGTCAGCCGTCCGCTCGCGCTACCTGCTGGGCTCCTCACGAGGCGTTGGGGTTCGCTTGGTGCGCGACCCCCAAACCACCGATGCCGCCCGGCTCGGAGCTTGGGAGCTGGCGCACCTGCTCAATCAGTGGGTCGACGCCGTCAACGAGTCCGCCCGGACCACGCCAGGCGGACTCGACCGGCTGCTGATCAGTTCGCTGGGCCTATAGGCCGATCGCGGACTTCGGCCCCATGTACGAACCCGCGCCCGGGAACCCGTCCCGGCAGAGCTTCACGAACACGTCACTGAAGCCTCGGTCGGGCAGGTCGTCCAGCGCCACGAACTCGACGCCTCGGATCGGCCGCGTGTCCGCACCCTCCTTGACTGCTCCGATCTCCCCGCCCACGATGCGGGCCTCGAAGGTGATGTGAACGACGTGAGCACTCGTGTTGTCGCACAGATACAGCAACCGGCCCACTTCAACCTCGGCGCCGGTTTCCTCCCGCATCTCTCTGATCAGCGCCTCTTCCAGAGCCTCGCCGTCCTCGACCTTGCCGCCGGGCAGGGACCAAGTCCTGGGGCCGTCGGTGTCCTGGTTGAGCACCAAGATCTTGTCGTCCTCAATGGCGATGCCCGTCACACGTGTATGCATCTGCCGACGCTATCGCTCGGCGGACCGGCCCGAAGGGGACACCGATGAATCGGCCGTCAACCTCCGTCGTGCCACCTGTGGTGATCGCCGCTGGTGGATTGGGCACCCGCGTAGGCAGTTGGTCACCGTACCTGCCCAAGGAGCTCCGGCCTGTCTGCGGCCGGCCGGGCCTCGCGCACATCGTGGACGAGGCCGCCGCCATCGGGAGCGATCGCGCCGTAGTAGTCCACCACCCGTACTACACGCCGCTGATCGACTGGACCCGCCAGGTCCTTGCTCCAGGGGCTTTGGCCCGCTATCAGAGCCTCACGAACCAGCTTCCGGTGCAGCCCCGAGCCGCCGACCATCTGCAAGTCGACTTCATCGCCCAACACGGCCGATACGCCGATGTCACGTCCGTGTTGAACGGTTCCGAACACATGCGCACGGGGGAGTTCTACGTGGTCTTTGCTGACAACGTCGACCCGACCCATACAGCGCTGTCCGCCCTCGTCACAGCGACTCCGTCGGCCATTCCGGCGGTTCTGGCGGCACCGTTCGACGCCAGCGCGGCAAGCAGCCACGGAGTGATCGTCTGTACTGGCGAGGGGCCGGTGCAGAGGATGGTGGGGCTGGTCGAGAAACCCGACCGAGACGAGACGATCCGCCTGGAGGCGGAGTGCGGCATCGCCAACCTCCGACTCCTTCAAGGCCGGATGAGAGTGACGCCGAGGCTGCTGCGCTACCTGGCGGTAGTCGCTCAGAGCACGAGCAGCGAGCCGAAGCTTTCGTTGGCCTTGGCCTCGTACGCGAGATCGCATCGCGTTGATGTGGTAACCAATACGAAGCCCTTGACGGATCTCGGCGTACCGAGTCCGACGAGAGAACTGGTGCCGGGCAACTGACCACAGAGGTGGGCAGGGACCGGTGCTGACGCCAACGAGGCCGCTCGTGGGCCACCGTCACCGCTTTGCTGGCGCAAGGGGTGTGGGTCGGAACGCGTATCGGCAGTCTGGCAAGGCGGGAAGGGGTTTGATCGAGGTCGGAGATTTCCTTCAGCAACGTGTGTCGGTCCCGTGTTGACGCGTCAACACGGGAGCCGGATCGAGGCAGATAGAGCAGGATGCAGGAGGATGGAAACAGGGCCTAATGTCCCGGTTCTCCGGCGTTTCCGCAGGTCAGAGCGATAACGATTTTGGGTTCGAATCTCCTAGGCTCCACAACGCACATGTCCCTCTGACCTGTTTCCGCAGGTCAGAGGGACATTTTTTGGTTCACAGCGCGGCGTCGCGGGCGAGCAGCGCCGCCTGTACGCGGTTCTCGCAGCCCAGCTTCGCGAGGATCCGGCTCACGTACGTCTTGACCGTGGCCTCGCTCATGTGGAGCCGCTTGCCCGCGTCCGCGTTCGACAGGCCCTCGCCGAGCAGCGCGAGGACGTCCCGCTCCCGCGCGCTCAGCGCCGTGACCAGCTGCCGCGCCCGCTCGGCGCGGGCCGGCGCCCGCCCCGAGGCGAGCTGTTCCACGACGTGCCGGGTCGCCCCCGGCGACAGGTAGGCGTCCCCGGCCGCGGCGGCCCGTACCGCACGGATCAGCTCGGCCGGTGCGGAGTCCTTCAGCAGGAAGCCCGCGCCGCCGCTCTCCAGGGCGCGCAGGACGCTCTCCCGTTCGCCGAACGTCGTCAGTACGATCACGCGCGCCCCGGGCACCGCCCTGCCCAGTTCCGCGAGGGCGGTGAGCCCGTCCATCACCGGCATCTGAAGGTCGAGCAGCACCACGTCCGGCGCGTGGACGCGCGCCAGCTCGACGGCCTCGCGGCCGTTCGCCGCCTCCGCCACGACCTCGATGGCCCGGTCCGAGGTGAGGATCATCCGGATGCCCGCCCGGATGAGGGGCTCGTCATCGGCGATCACGACCCTGACGTGCGCAACCGTCATGCTTGTCCCCCCACAGTTGCCGCGCATCTACTGCTCGACGTCGTACGACTTCTTCTCGATGAGCTTGCCGTCCCTGAAGCAGAAGCGGAACACCGGCTCCTGCGTCAGGCTGTCGCCGTACTCCGAGGAGGCGAGGACCAGGCAGTCGGACCCCTCCGGCTGCGCGGGCCCGCTGTCCTCAAGGCCGGACGTCATGAAGGAATCACCGTCCGGCAGGCGGTCGCGGACCTCGCTCTCCGCTGTGCCGACCTTCACCGCCTCGTACACGCTCGGCTCGATCATGCCTTTGTCCATCGATCCCACGAGGAAAAACAGCCCGAAGCCGCCCACGATCACCAGCAGCACCGCTGCCACCACCGCGATCCCGCAGCCCAGTACGACCCCGCTTGCCCTGCCCCCGCGCCCACCGCTCATCGCCAGCTCCCTCTGCACAACGGTCCAGTCCACGACCGGACCACCGTCGCCGACCGGGACCCAGGGAGACTGCTGCCGGAAGTCGTCCTCCACATCGACCAAAGGCGCTGCGGAAGGCGCTGCGCCGGTGGCCGGCGGGAGGCCGTCGGCGCCGTACGGCAGGACGCCCGCGACCCGGAACCCACCGCCGTCCGTACGCCCGGCGTGGACCATGCCGCCCACCAGCCGGGCCCGCTCGCGCAGGCCGGTCAGGCCCTGCCCGCCGCTGACGACGTCACCGGGGTCCGCCGGGGCGGGGCCGTTCGCGATCTCGACGATCAGCGAGTCCGGTTCGTACCGCAGCTCGACGGTGATCGCGGCGCCCGGCGCGTGCTTGTACGCGTTGGTCAGCGCCTCCTGCACGATCCTGTACGCCGCGTGATCGGCGGCCGCGGCCAGTGGCCGCCGCCCGCCCGTACACCGCAGCTCCACCGCGTTGCCGGCCGCCCGCGCCGCCTCCACCAGGCCCTCGATGCCCGCGGCGCCGCGCGCCGCCGGGTGTGGATCCTCACCGGGCGGAGCAACGGTGGCGGTGGCCGCGTCGTCCCGCTCCACCCCGTCCCGCAGGATGCCGACGACCTCGCGCAGTTCGTGCATCGCGGCCACCGAAGCGTTCCGCAGTACGCCAACGCCCTCGCGCTGACGGTCGGTCAGCGCCGGGTCGACCTCCAGGGCGCCCGTGTGAACGGAGATCAGCGCCAGCTGGTGGCCCAGGCTGTCGTGCATGTCCTGGGCGATCCGCTGCCGTTCGCGCAGCCGCGCCTGGCCTGCCACCATGGCGCGCTCGCGCAGCAGTTGGGCGTTGTGGGTCTGCAGGGCGTGCAGCAGGGTGCGGCGCTGGGTCCAGTAGCGGCTGGCAAGTCCCGGTACGACGGTGGTCGCCAGGAAGTAGAGGGTGCTGAACAGGATCAGTGCCAGCGGGGAGTACCGCGGCCACTCGGCGGCGACCCCGATGCTGACGGACAGGGCGTACGACGTGGTGAACGCCGCCAGCGCCCGCCCGGCCCCGGGGATCCGGCGCCCCGCCGACCACCCCGACACCATCAGCAGCGGCCCGAAGCCGGCCAGCACGCCCGCCGCGCCGCCCGAGATCACCAGCACACTCGCGGGCAGCCGGCGGCGCAGCAGCGACAGCACGGCGACGGCGAGCGCGGTGGCGAACTGCACCAGTCCGGTGCTGCCCATCAGCTGCTGGGCCCCGGCCGCCAGCAGCGCCAGGACCGCGGCGAGTACGGCCTCGCCCGCGATCCGGCGCCCGGACCAGGGATCGGGGCCCGCCAGCCACTGCCGTCCGGCCCTGATCTTCGATGGCATGTCCACGGCCGCACTCTAAGCAGATCCCTGCGGCGGGTACGGCCCACTTTCGTCGCTCCGGGCCGCTACGAAAGAGAACAGGCGGCGACAAGAAAACGGGTGCCTGGAGACCCGGAGGTCTCCAGGCACCCGTGGGTACCTGTCAGCAATCGTCGTCGGACTGTCAGTCGTTCTTCCGGTCGCGCTCCGCCGCCTCGGCTTCGGCCTCGGCCTGCTTCGCCTGGACGTCCGGGTCGAGCACCGCCTGACCGCTGCCGTCGACCGAGGTCAGCGGCGCACGGTCGGAGACCTCGGTGGCGGCAGGGGGCTCGACCAGCCAGTCCGGGTTGGCCTGCTTGTCCCACCACTTCCACGCCGCGAAGGCGCCGCCCGCCAGCACGCCGACGAGCGCGACGCCCTTGGCCAGCCGGCCGGCCTTGGCCCGCCGCTCGTGCTTCCTGGCGAGCTTGCGGATGTCCTTCGCCGTGATCTGTCCGCGCAGGGCGGCCACGGCGGCCGCACTGCGCGCGGCTGCCGCCTCGCGCACGGGCTGAGCGGCCGCCATCGCGTGCTCTACGCGCGGAACGGTGTAGTCGGCCGCCTGCCGGGCCGCGTGCCGGGTGCGTACAGCAGCCCGGTGTGCGGCCACGTCCACCTTCGGCGGTACGTGCGAACGGGCTTGCTCTATGCGCGGCGCCACATGCGCCCCGTACTGGACACGAGCCTGGCGCTTGGCCTGCGACACCTTCGGCGCGAGCCGTACGCGGGCGTCGTGCGCATATTGCGTGGCCTGTTCCTTGGCCGTACCGGCGTAGGGCGCCACCACTTCCGCGGCGTGCAGCACGCTTTCCTTCGCCGATTCGGATGCGGCGCGCACGCTGTCGATGCGGGTCACTGGATCCTCCTCCTTGGTGGCGGTTCGGTTTATCGCCTGTCCACCCATTTCGAAATCATGCCCGCCGAAGGCCATCACGGCACGTGCGAGCGGGCATCCGGGTCATGGGCGGCGACTCGGGGCAAACTCTGCGCACGACAGTGCCACGGTTCGCCGCCCCGCGTGCCGGTTCGGCGGCTACTCGTCCCAAACCCTCCGTGCGAGGATCGGGACACGTCAGTGAACACTCAAGGAAGGCAGCACGTGGCCGAGCAGCTTTACGCCACCCTGAAGACCAGCCGGGGCGACATTCAGATCCGGCTTCTGCCGAACCACGCGCCGAAGACGGTCAAGAACTTCGTCGAACTGGCACAGGGTGCTCGGGAGTGGACGAACCCGGAAACGGGGCACAAGACCACGGACCGGCTGTACGACGGCACTGTCTTCCACCGTGTGATCCGCGACTTCATGATCCAGGGCGGCGACCCGCTGGGGAACGGCACCGGCGGCCCCGGCTACGAGTTCAAGGACGAGTTCCACCCCGACCTCGCCTTCGACCGGCCCTACCTGCTGGCGATGGCGAACGCCGGCCCGGCCACGAACGGCTCGCAGTTCTTCATCACCGTGTCGCCGACGATGTGGCTGACGGGCAAGCACACCATCTTCGGCGAGGTCACCGACCCCGCGAGCCAGAAGGTCGTGGACGCCATCGCGGGTACGCAGACCAATCCGCGCACCGCCCGTCCGGTCACCGACGTGGTCATCGAGTCGGTCGTCGTCGAGAGCCGCTGAAGAGGCCCCGGCCGTCCGCCGGGAACCAAACCGCCCCGTCCATCCGTACTGGATAGGCGGGGCGTTGCACTGAGCAGCACAGCTGTACCGCCAAGAGGCACACCTAGGGACACTGGGGAAGGACCGATGGATCACTGCTACCGGCACCCGGGCCGTGAGACGGCCATCCGCTGCACGCGCTGCGAGCGCCCGATCTGCCCCGAGTGCATGATCAGCGCGTCGGTGGGCTTCCAGTGCCCCGAATGTGTCCGCGAAGGCTCCGGTACGGGCCGCGCCCCGGCCCCGAACCAGCCGCGCACGCTCGCGGGGGGCACGATCGCCGCCGACCCCCGGCTGGTCACCAAGATCCTGCTGGTCATCAACGTGGCGCTGTTCATCGCCGTGCAGGCCCGCGAAGGGCTCGTCCTTGATCTCGCGCTGGTCGGCGCGTGGCGGCCCAACCCGTACGTGCCCGTCGAAGGCGTCGCGATCGGAGAGTACTACCGGCTCTTCACCTCGATGTTCCTGCACCAGGAGGTCTGGCACATCACGTTCAACATGCTGAGCCTGTGGTGGCTCGGAGGCCCACTGGAGGCGGCGCTCGGCCGGGCCCGCTTCCTCGCGCTCTACCTGATCTCCGGCCTGGCCGGCAGCGCGCTCACGTACCTCATCGCCGATCCCTCACAGGCCTCGCTCGGCGCCTCCGGCGCCGTCTTCGGGCTTCTCGGCGCGACCGCCGTCCTGGTGCGCCGCATGAACTACGACATGAAGCCCGTCCTGATCGTCCTCGCGCTGAACCTGATCATTACGTTCACCTTCACCGGCATCATCGCCTGGCAGGCGCACGTCGGCGGTCTCGTCGCCGGCACCGTCGTCGCGGCCGCCATGGTGCACGCCCCGCGCGAGCACCGGACGCTGGTGCAGTACGGCACCTGCGGGCTGGTGCTGCTCGTAACCGCCGGCCTTGTCGTGGCGAGAACCGCAATGCTCACCTGAGCGCCCGTGTCGTCGGTTGCGCGTTTCCAGTTGTCCACAGCGGGCGGCGAACCTTGTGCATTCAGACGGGAGAGATGGGAACGGCTGTGCCCCTTCTCCCTGGTCTGGGTTTTTCCCAAGTAGGACAAGGGGCACGCCGTACGTCTCGGAAGGCTCAGGCAGTCACACCGGCGTCAACACCCTGTGAGTTATCCACAGATCGTCTGACCTTTCCCCACCGTGTGGACAACGCTGTGGATAACCTCTGGTCAAGGCTTGCGCCGCCCAGGCGGGACAGGGCCTACTTGGCCCCTGCTCTGCCTACTTCCACTGGGTGGAGACGCCGAAGCCCGCTGCGATGAAGCCGAAGCCGACGACGATGTTCCAGTTGTCGAAGCTCTGGATCGGCAGATCGCCCTCGGTCACGTAGAAGACGACGATCCAGGCGAGCCCGATGAGGAAGAGCGCCAACATCACCGGAGCCACCCAGCTGCGGTTCGTCAGCTTGATGCTCGTCGCCTGCTTCGAAGGCGCCGGCGGCGGCGTGAAGTCTGACTTCTTGCGGATACGTGACTTCGGCACGAGGGACTCTCCTGTCGATGCGCTGCGTTACCGCGCAGGGAACTGTGGCTGGTGCCCGGTGCGGGAGCGAAGGGGAACACTGCCCTCCCCCGGGCGTCCGTTAGCGTAGTGCTTCCGAGGCGTCGAAGGAGATAAGGGTACGTTGAGCAATTCTGCCGACTCTCCCACGGAACCTGCCCGGCGCCCCGCCCTGCGGCCGGTCAGATTGCTGACGGCGGGAGTTTTCGCGCTGGCCGGGCTCATCTTCGTCACCAGCTTCAATACTGCCAAGGGCACCAATATCCGTACGGATGCCTCGCTGTTGAAGCTCTCCGACCTTATTGATCAGCGCAGCCACAAGAACAAGGAACTGGACGAGTCGACGGCGTCCGTACGCGAAGACGTCGACGCGCTCGCGCGGCGCGGCGACAGCAGTACGCAGGCCGAGGACGCGAAGCTGAAGGCGCTGGAGGCGGCCGCCGGCACCAAGAAGCTCGCCGGCCCCGGTCTCACCGTCACCCTCGACGACGCCCCGCCGAACGCCACGGCCAACCCCGGCTACCCCGAGCCGCAGCCCAACGACCTGGTCATCCACCAGCAGGACCTCCAGGCGGTCGTCAACGCCCTCTGGCAGGGCGGCGCCAAGGGCATCAGGGTCATGGACCAGCGCCTGATCTCCACCAGCGCGGTGCGCTGCGTCGGCAACACCCTGATCCTCCAGGGCCGCGTCTACTCGCCGCCGTACAAAGTGACGGCGATCGGTGATCAGGAGGAGCTGCAGCGCGCGCTGACGGCCTCCACGGCGCTCCAGAACTACCAGCTGTACGTGAAGGCGTACGGCCTCGGATGGAAAGTCGACGAACACGAGGCGATGACTCTTCCCGGCTACTCGGGCACAGTGGATCTCCACTACGCGAAGCCTGTGAAGTAGCCCCTGGGGGAGGCGTACCGATGCCGGTGCGACTGATCGTGCGGACCTTCAGCGAACTGTGCATCACCGTCGGCACTTTGATCGTGCTCTTCGTCGTGTACGTGATGTTCTGGACCGGGATCAAGGCCGCCGGCGCGAGCGACGGGCAGATCGAAACGCTCCAGGACACGTGGGCGCAGAGCCCGCTTCCGGGCCCCACCTCGACTCCGGCCGCCGAGCCTGCCCCGCCCGCCCACGAGGCGTACGAGCCGGGCCGCCCCTTCGCCGTGATGTACGTGCCGCGCCTCGGCAAGGACTGGGACTGGCCGGTCCTTGAGGGCACGCGGACAAAGACCCTGCGGAAGGGCCTCGGGCACTACGAGGGGACCGCGCGGCTCGGCGAGACGGGAAACTTCTCCGTCGCCGGTCACCGCCGTACGTACGGTGATCCCTTCAGGGATTTTCCGAAGCTGCGGCCCGGTGACGCGGTGGTGCTGACGGACGGGGCGACCTGGTTCACGTACCGCATCGACAGCAGGCCGCACCGGACGGTACCGAGCGACGTCGGTGTGATCGACGACGTTCCCCGGAAGGCTGGTTTCGACGGTCCCGGGCGCTATCTGACGCTCACCACGTGCGAGCCGGAGTGGGGCAGCAGCCACCGGCTGATCGTGTGGGCGCACCTCGACGCGACGCAGCCCGTGGAGGACGGCAAGCCGCGCGCTTTGAGCGGCTGACCCACGAGCGCTCGCCGTCGCCCTTTACTCTGGGTTTCGACCGAACGGAAGGGACAGCATGTACGGCTGGATCTGGCGGCATCTGCCGGGCAACGTATGGGTGCGGGCGATGATCTCGCTCGTACTGATCCTGGCGGTCGTCTACGCACTGTTCCAGTACGTCTTCCCGTGGGCGGAGCCGCTGCTTCCGTTCAACGATGTGACGGTCGCCGGGGAGGAGGGCCAGTGAGCGCGCGGATCCTGGTCGTCGACAACTACGACAGCTTCGTCTTCAACCTGGTCCAGTACCTCTACCAGCTCGGGGCCGAGTGCGAGGTGCTGCGCAACGACGAGGTGGAGCTGAGCCACGCGCAGGACGGCTTCGACGGCGTACTGCTCTCGCCGGGCCCGGGCGCCCCCGAACAGGCGGGCGTGTGCGTCGACATGGTGCGGCACTGCGCCGCGACGGGTGTGCCGGTCTTCGGTGTCTGCCTGGGTATGCAGTCGATGGCGGTGGCGTACGGCGGTGTGGTGGGCCGGGCCCCCGAGTTGCTGCACGGCAAGACGTCCCCCGTGACGCACACGGGCGTCGGCGTTTTCGCCGGGCTGCCGTCGCCCTTCACGGCGACGCGCTACCACTCGCTGGCCGCCGAGCCGGAGGCGTTGCCCGCCGAGCTGGAGGTCACGGCGCGGACGGCCGACGGGATCATCATGGGGCTGCGTCACCGGGATCTGCCGGTCGAGGGTGTGCAGTTCCACCCCGAGTCGGTGCTGACCGAACACGGGCATCTGATGCTGGCCAACTGGCTGGCGCGGTGCGGCGATCCGGGAGCGGTGGAGCGATCGGCCGGGCTCGCGCCGGTGGTGGGCAAGGCCGCCGCGTGACGGCGCTCCGCCCCGAACACGACGCCGGCCGGGAAGCCCCGTACGGGCAGGGTGCGTACGGGGCGGCAGGCGCGTTCGAGGCGGCGGTGGAGCAGCTCGCGGATCCGCTGAACGATCCGCTGCCGGGGCAGGAGCGGCCGGCATCGGCCGCGGACCCGGTCCCTGGTCCTGGCACTGGCACTGCCCCGGGCCCCGGCCCCGGCCCTGACTCGGGAGCCACTTCGCCGTGGTTCCGGTCGGGGACTGTGCCGCAGGCCGCGCGGCAGCCGGATCCGGCGTACGGGCAGCCGCAGTACCTCCACCAGCAGTACGCCCCGTACTCCGAGCCCGTACAAGAGCCCGTACAGGCCGTCCAAGAGCCCCAGCAGCCCCTCCAGCAGCCTCAGGGTCAGTGCGACTCCCCAGGGCACCCCGAGGGCTTGTACGGCGGCCAGCGGCCCGTAGCGGCCCCCGAGCCGGTGTTCGACGACGAGACCGTGGCCCTGCGGACGGACGACACGCGGCGCATGGCCGATGCCGATGCCGAGCCGGGACCGGTCACGCGGCCCGTTCCGGTCACCGGTGGCCGCGCGGAGCGCCGCAGAGCCGCCAAGGCCAAGGGGCAGGGAACCCGCGGCAAGGTCACTGAGCCCGAGAGAAGCGCCGCCGAGGCGCCGCGCACCCGCCTTGAGGCCAGGCGCGCCGCCCGCGCCGCCAAGGACAGCCCGGCCGTCGTCGCCAGCCGTTTCTTCGGGGAAATGTTCATCACGCTCGGCGTGCTGATGCTGCTGTTCGTCACGTACCAGCTGTGGTGGACCAATGTCCGTTCCGGTTGGTTCGCGGGCAACGAGACGGAGAAGATCCAGGACGGCTGGGACAAGGGGCGCAAGCCCGGGGCGTTCGAGCCCGGGCAGGGGTTCGCCATCATGCACATCCCCAAGCTGGACGTCGTCGTCCCGATCGCCGAGGGCATCAACAAGGCGCGGGTCCTCGACAACGGCATGGTGGGCCACTACGCGGAGGGCAAGCTCAAGACGGCGATGCCGTCGGACAAGCAGGGCAACTTCGCGGTCGCGGGGCACCGCAACACCCACGGCGAACCGTTCCGGTACATCAACCAGCTCAAACCGGGCGACCCGATCGTCGTCGAAACGCAGGACACGTACTACACCTACGAGATGGCGAGCATCCTGCCGCAGACCCCGCCGTCGAACGTGGGCGTGATCGCGCCGGTGCCGCCGGGCTCCGGGTTCACCAGGCCCGGCAGGTACATCACGCTGACGACCTGCACGCCGGAGTTCACGAGTACGTACCGAATGATCGTGTGGGGCAAGATGGTCGACGAACGGCCGCGCAGTAAGGGGCAACCCGACGCGCTCGTCGGCTGAGACCGAGCCGGCCGGACGCGATGTACAGAGACTCAGGACGGGGACGGGTGCGGTGGCAGCCAGGACGACCGAGCAGGACGAGCAGAGCGGCACGCCCGTGCCCGCGTCGGCACCGGCGGTGGGGCGGCGCAGGCGCGGACGTATCGCGGGCGCGGTCAGCGTCTTCGGAGAGCTGCTGATCACGGCGGGCCTGATCCTCGGCCTCTTCGTCGTCTACTCGCTGTGGTGGACGAACGTGCTGGCCGACCGCGACGCGGACAAGCAGGGCAACGAGGTGCGTGACCGGTGGGCGGGTGGCCCCGGTGCCCTCGACACGAAGGACGGCATCGGCTTCCTGCACGTACCCGCGATGAAGAACGGCGAGGTCCTGGTCAGGAAGGGCACCGACGCCAAGGGCCTCAACCGCGGTGTCGCCGGTTACTACACGGACCCGGTCAAGTCGGCGCTGCCGTCGGCCAAGGAGGGCAACTTCTCACTGGCGGCGCACCGGGACGGGCACGGTGCGAAGTTCCACAACATCGACAAGCTGAAGGACGGGGACGCGGTCGTCTTCGAGACGAAGGACACCTGGTACGTCTACAAGGTGTACGCGAAGCTCCCCGAGACCTCGAAGTACAACGTGGACGTACTGAAGCCGGTCCCGAAGGAGTCGGGCAAGAAGAAGCCCGGCCGCTACATCACGCTGACGACGTGCACGCCGGTCTACACGTCGAAGTACCGGTACATCGTGTGGGGCGAGCTGGAGCGTACGGAAAAGGTCGACAGAGACCGCACGCCCCCGGCGGAGCTGCGCTAGCGTGACACATGAGCTGGGCCCGAAGCCGCAACTACGATTTGCGACTTCGGGCCCTTTTTGCTGACTGCTCTGGCTGCTAGCGCAGAACTTCCAGGGTCGCGCCCGCGCTCCAGGTCTCCAGCAGCCCCCTGTGTACGGCGGTGACGCCGGCCTGGGCGGCGATGGCGAGGGACTCGGGTGAGAACGGGCAGGTCGCGGCGTACACGGCCACGTCCGCCTGGTGCAGGGTCTTGGTGCCGACGAACTTCTGCATCTCTCCGCTCCACACGGAGCGGTACGGAGCCCAGTGCTTGCACTGCACGACGAACCGGCGCCCGTCGGCCGTACGACCGCTGATGTCCGCCCCGCGGTCGCCGCTTCCGCCGTGGATCTCGACGTCGGTGCAGCCGTCGCGGCGGAGCAGCTGGGCCACGTGCTCCTCGAACTCCCGCCAGTTCATGCCGTCGATGGAGGCCATCACCCCGGCGAGGCCGCGCTGCCCCTGGACCCGCTCCAGCCTTACCAGCCGTACGTCGTGCTGGACGAGCTTCCGCTCGATGCGCTGCACGTCGTCGCGGAGGGAGATGAGCTCTTTGCGCTGCTCGCCCGAGCATTCGATGAGGGCGTTGAACATGGGGACGACGGACTTGCCGAGGATGTGGGTGATGCGTCGGTCGATGCGGTCGTCGAGGGGCTCGGGGGCTGTGGGGACAAAGTTATCCACAGGCTGCGTGCGGGCGATGTATTCGGCGTCGAGGAGGTACGTACGCACCTGACGTGCGGTTTCGCTGTCGCGGAGGAGCATGGCGACATTGAGAACAGCCCGGCGGGGGAACGGCGCGAGAGCTTTGGATCGTGACTGGATCCCACAGGCCCCCTTAAAGAGGGTCAGTCGTGAGCCGGTCAGAACGTGGTAGCCGCTGTCGCCCAGTTCCTCTCGGTGGTCCTCCACCACAGACTCGAGTGTTTTCACCGTTACCGCGAAGTAGGCAGCGACCATCGCTGTGGTGACGTGCATGCCGTCCGGCAGTAGGGAGAGTGCTTTGACTTTGTCGAGAGCTTCGGTCCGGCTGGCCACGGTTGCGCGCAGTGCCTTCGACTCCAGAAGAACGGTTTCGTTGAGCATGTTCCTGCCCCTTTTCTCGCTGTCCTGACTGAGTTGCTTGCAGCAACTCAGTGGTGACCTGCTCAACGAGTCTGTATATATGAAGACACACACGGTTTTCGCAGCTATGTACGGTGCTGCGCTGCGCGCCCGGGGCAAGCAAGAAGGGCCGTGGACTTCTTTCGAAGTCCACGGCCCTTCCGCGTGCTGCACCCGGGGGCTAGTCGCCGTCCCCGCCGTTGCGGCCGAAGCCGCCGCCGAAGAGGCCGCCGGCGTCGTTGCCGCCGTTGTTGCCCCCGTTGTCGCCTCCGCCGTCACCGCCGCCGCCGGCCACGGTGGTCAGGTTGACCGCGGTGCCCTTGGGGGCCTGCTGGCCGACAGCGGGCTGGGCGAGGACGACGATGGCCTCGTCGTCCTGCGGCTCGGTGATCGTGCCGACGGTCAGGCCGGCGTCCTCGATCGCCTTGCGGGCGTCCTTGACCTTCTGGCCGGTCACGGGCGGCACCGCGACCTGTTCCTGGGCGGCGGCCTTCGCGACGGTCAGGGTGATGGTGCCGCCCTTGTCGGTCTGGCTGTTGCCCACGGGGTCCTGCTTGATGACCGTGTTCGGGGGCTGGGCCGATTCCTCGTCGACGCGGGTGACCTGGAAGCCGAGGTCCGTGAGCTGCTTCTGGGCCGCTTCGAAGGTCTGGCCGACGACCGGCGGGACATCGGCCTTGGTGGATTTGGCGATGGAGATGGTGACCGTCTCGCCCTTCTCCGCCTTTGTGCCGCCCTCCGGGTCCTGGTCGACGACCGTGCCGGGTTCCTTCTCCGACTCGACCTGCTTGGTGTCGACGTCGAAGCCCTTGTCTTCGAGGTTCTTGGTGGCCCGGTCCCTTGTCTGGTCCATGACGTCGGGGACTTCGATCTTCGGAGCGCCCGTGGAGACCACGACGGTGATGGTGTCGCCCACCTTGACCTCCTGGCCGCTGTCCGGGGACTGGCTGCAGATCTTGCCCTTCGGCTGCCCCTCGCACTCCTTGCGCTCTCCGACCTGGACCGTGAGGTCGGCGTTTGTGCCGAGACCCTTCGCCTTGGCGAGTGTCTCGCCGACCAGGAGCGGCACTGTGCGGGTGCCCTTGTCGCTTTCGCCGCCGAAGAGTGACTTGCCGATCAGGATCGCGCCGACGAGGACGAGGATGCCCGCGAGGACGAGCAAGATCGTCGAGGTGTTGCTCTTCTTCTGCTGCCTGCGGCGGTCCGGGCGGTCGTCGTAGCCGTAGCCGCCGTTGTCCGGGTTGACCGGCGGGAGCATCGACGTCGGGGCGCCGCCCGCGTCGGCCGGGCGCATTGCCGTGGTGGGCTGGTCGTCGCCGTGGCCGCCGTAGCCGCCGTAGCCGACCGCGCCGAGCGCGGAGGTGGCCGCGACGGGCTGGCCGTCGAGGCAGGCCTCGATGTCGGCGCGCATCTCGTCGGCGGACTGGTAGCGGTAGTCGGGGTCCTTGGTCAGCGCCTTCAGGACAATGGCGTCCATTTCGGGCGTGATCTCGGGGTCGAAGTTCGACGGGGGCTGCGGTTCTTCCCGTACGTGCTGGTAGGCGACCGCGACCGGGGAGTCCCCGATGAAGGGCGGCCGTACGGTCAGCAGCTCGTAGAGCAGGCAGCCGGTGGAGTAGAGGTCGGAGCGGGCGTCGACCTGCTCGCCCTTGGCCTGCTCCGGGGAGAGGTACTGGGCGGTGCCGATGACCGCGGCGGTCTGCGTCATGGTCATGCCGGAGTCGCCCATGGCGCGGGCGATGCCGAAGTCCATGACCTTGACCTGGCCGGTGCGCGTCAGCATGACGTTCGCCGGCTTGATGTCGCGGTGGACGATCTGGGCGCGGTGCGAGTACTCGAGCGCCTGGAGGATGCCTACGGTCATTTCCAGGGTGCGCTCGGGCAGCAGCTTGCGGCCCGAGTGCAGAAGCTCACGCAGGGTCGACCCGTCGACGTACTCCATCACGATGTACGGGATGGAGACGTTGTCGACGTAGTCCTCGCCGGTGTCGTAGACCGCGACGATCGCCGGGTGGTTCAGCGAGGCCGCGGACTGGGCCTCGCGGCGGAACCGGGCCTGGAAGGACGGGTCGCGGGCGAGATCCACCCGCAGCGTCTTCACGGCGACGGTGCGGCCGAGCCGGGTGTCGTGCGCGATGTAGACCTCGGCCATGCCACCACGGCCGAGCACCGAGCCCAGCTCGTACCGGCCGCCGAGGCGACGCGGCTCTTCCATAGCTAATCCAGCCCTCTCCGTCTGTCCCGACCGCACCTGTGTGTGGTCCGGCGGTGTGCTGTCCGCGCATACGGTACCGGGCGGGCCGTATCCGATCCTCCCGTGACTGTCAGCTGATACCCGACCGGTATCGCGACGTGGGCGTACGCGGCCTTCGGGTGACCGGCGTCACTTCTCCCTGTCGAGCACAGCCTGCATCACGTCCTTCGCGATGGGAGCCGCGAGGCCGCCGCCGGAGATGTCCTCACGGTTCGCGTTGTCGTCCTCGACGACGACGGCGACCGCGACGGGTGAGCCCTTGTCGGTCTTGGCGTACGAGATGAACCAGGCGTACGGCTTCTCACTGTTGTCGACGCCGTGCTGAGCGGTGCCGGTCTTGCCGCCGACGGTGGCGCCCTGGATCTGGGCCCTGGTGCCGGTGCCCTCCTTGACGACCGTCTCCATCATTTCCTGGAGCTTCTGAGCGTTCTCGGGAGAGAGCGGCTGGCTCATCTCCTCGGGGCTCGTCTTCTCCAGGAGGTCCAGGTTGGGGTCGGTGAGCCGGTCGATCATGTACGGCTTCATCAGCCGGCCGTCATTGGCGATGGCGGCGGTCACCATGGCCATCTGCAGGGGGGTGGCGGCGGTGTTGAACTGGCCGATGGAGGACAGTGCGGTCCCGGCCTTGTCCATGTCCTTGGAGAACACGCTCGCGTTGGCGCGCACCGGGACGAACTGTTCCTCGTTGAAGCCGAACTTCTCCGCGGTCTCCAGCATCTTTTCGTTGCCGAGGTCGGCGCCGATCTTGCCGAAGACGGTGTTGCAGGACCACTGGAGGGCGACGCGCAGAGTGGCGTTCTCGCAGGGGTGGTTGCCGTCGTTCACCAGGTTCTTGGTGGACAGCGGCAGCCTCCACGGCAGCGGCGACTTGGTCTTCTCGTCGATGTTGTCGTACAGGCCGTGTTCCAGGGCCGCTGCGGCCGTGACCGCCTTGAACGTGGAGCCCGGCGGGTAGGTCTGGCGCAGCGCGCGGTTGAGCGAGGGGTCGTCGGGGTTGAGCTTCTTGTCGATCTTCTCCCACGCCTTGCCGTCGCCCATGCCGGCGATGGTCGACGGGTCGTACGACGGCGCGCTGGCCAGCGCGAGGATCTTGCCGGTGCGCGGGTCGAGAGCGGCGACGGCGCCCTTCTTGCCCTTGAGGCCGTTGTACGCGGCGCGCTGGGCGTCACCGTTGAGGGTGGTGAGGACGTTGCCGCCCTGCCTCTTGTCGCCGGTGAACATGGAGAGCGTCCGGTCGAAGAACAGCCGGTCGTCGGTGCCGGTGAGGACGTCGTCCTCGATGCTCTCGAGCTGGGTGGCGCCGTAGACCTGGGAGGCGAAGCCGGTGACGGGGGCCCACATGGCGCCGTCCTTGTAGGTCCGCTTGTACTTGAGGTCGCCGTTCTTGGCCTCGACGGACCCGGTGATCGCCTTGCCGTCCACGACGATGTCGCCGCGCTTGTGGGCGTAGCGGTCGATCAGGACGCGGCGGTTCTTGGTGTCCTTGGTGAGCTCGTCGGCCTTGACGTACTGGATCCAGTTGACGCGTACGAGCAGGGCGAGGACGAGCAGGCCGCAGAAGATCGCGACCCGGCGCAGGGGCTTGTTCACGGGCGGACCACCTGGGTCATCTCGGCGTCGGAGGTAGGTGCGGGGGCGGGTGCGGGCCTGCGTGCGGTGTCACTGATGCGCAGCAGGATGGCGATGAGCGCCCAGTTCGCGATGACGGAGGAACCGCCCTGTGCGAGGAACGGCATGGTCATGCCGGTCAGCGGGATGACGCCGGTGACGCCGCCGGCGACGACGAAGACCTGGAGGGCGAAGGCGCCGGAGAGGCCGATGGCGAGGAGCTTGCCGAAGGGGTCGCGGGCGGCGAGGGCGGTGCGTACGCCGCGCTCGATGAGCAGGCCGTACAGCAGGATGATCGCCATGAGGCCGGTGAGGCCCATTTCCTCGCCGACGGTGGCGAGGATGTAGTCGCTCTTGGGGGCGATGCCGCCGATGAGCTTGGAGTAGCCCTGGCCGAGTCCGGAGCCGAAGAGGCCGCCGGAGCCGAAGGCGTATACGGACTGGGCGGTCTCGGTGACGAGGCCGCACTCGCCGGCGGCGTTGCAGACCGTCGCGAGGGGGTTGAGCCAGTTGTCGACGCGGGTCTGTACGTGGCTGGCGAAGGAGGCGACGCCGACGGCGCCGGCGGCGCTGAGGGTGAGGCCGAAGACGACCCAGCTGGTGCGTTCGGTGGCGACGTACAGCATGATCACGAAGAGGCCGAAGAAGAGCAGCGAGGTGCCCAGGTCGGTTTCGAAGATCAGGATCATCAGGCTGAGGGCCCAGATGGCGAGGATCGGTCCGAGGTCGCGGCCGCGGGGCAGGTACATGCCCATGAAGCGGCGGCTGGCGAGGGCGAGTGCGTCGCGTTTCACCATGAGGTAGCCGGCGAAGAAGATCGCGATGATGATTTTCGCGAATTCGCCTGGCTGGAGTGATCCGAGGCCGGGGATGGTGATCCAGATCTTCGCGCCGTTCACGCCGGGGAAGAACATCGGCAGGATCAGCAGCACGAGGGCCACGACCATCGAGATGTACGTGTAGCGCTGGAGTACGCGGTGGTCCTTGAGGAACAGCAGGACGCACAGGAACAGCGCGACGCCGACCGCCGACCACATCATCTGCTTGGGCGCCATCGCGCCGCCCAGCGCCGGCGTGGTGATGGACGGCTCCAGGTCGAGCCGCCAGATCAGGACCAGCCCGAGCCCGTTGAGGAGGGTGGCCAGTGGCAGCATCAGCGGGTCGGCGTACGGCGCGAATTTGCGCACCATCAGGTGCGCGACGCCCGCGAGGAGGCTGAGCCCGATGCCGTAGCCGAGCATGCCCGCGGGCAGGCTGCCGTCCTTGGCGAGGCCGACGTTGGCGTACGCGAAGACCGGGATGATGACGGCGAACGCGAGCATGGCGAGCTCGGTGTTGCGCCGGCTCGGCGCTTCGATCGCGCCGATGGTGGTCGTGTTGGTGACAACGCTCATGGTGGTAAGGCCCCCTACGGCTTTACGGCTTACCGCACTGCGAGACGAGCTTCTGCTCTTCCTCGGAGAGGCTGGGGCCAGGAGTGGGTGAAGCTGTAGCCGTCGGCAGTTTCTGGGTCTTGGCGGTCTGGGTCGTGGCGCCGGAGCCGGTCGTGCCGCCCGCCTCGCCCTCGCCCGTACTCGCTGCTTTCTCGCGGTTTTCGCGCTCTGCCTTGCGGCGCTCCTCGTCCTTCTTGCACGCGGAGGCTTGGGTGCCGAGTTCGGCGACCTTCTCGCGTGCGTCGGCGAGGCTGCCCTCGGTGATGGTCGCCTCGACCTGCTTGCGCTGGTAGGGCGGGAGGTACTTGAGTTCGATCTCGGGGTGGTCCTTCTCGATTTCCGAGAGGGAGACCCAGGCGAGGTCCTGGCTGATGCCCCGGTAGAGCGCGACGTGCTCGTCGTTGGCGCCGACGTAGTACTGGGTCTGGGTCCAGCGGTAGCCGCCGTACAGACCGCCGCCCACGACGGCGAGGGCGAGCACCAGGTAGAGCGATCTTTTGAGCCACCTGCGGCCGGCGCGCGGCTTGACGAAGTCCTCGTCGCTGTACGCACCGAAGGCGCCGTCGGGGGCCGCTCCGTAACCGCCGTTGTCACCGCTGCCGGGAGGACCGAAAGCCCCTCCCGGTGCAGACTGCGGGGGAACGGGCCGGCCGAGGCCGGCCGCGCGGCCCGCGGGGGTCTGCATCGCGCCGCCGTCGTTGGCCTGGAGCTGGTTCTCGGCGACCGCGCCGACGACGACCGGGGTGTCGTTGAGCTGCCCGGCCAGGGTGTCGTTGCCGTCGACGTCGAGGACGTCCGCGACGATGCAGGTGATGTTGTCGGGTCCGCCGCCGCGCAGGGCGAGCTGGATGAGCTCCTGCACGGTCTCCTGCGGGCCGTGGTAGCTGGCGAGCGTCTCTTCCATCGTCTGGTGGGAGACGACGCCGGACAGGCCGTCGGAGCAGATCAGGTAGCGGTCGCCGGCCCGGACCTCACGGATGGAGAGGTCGGGTTCGACGTGGTCGCCGCTGCCCAGCGCGCGCATCAGCAGGGAGCGCTGCGGGTGGGTGGTGGCTTCTTCCTCGGTGATGCGGCCCTCGTCGACGAGGCGCTGCACCCAGGTGTGGTCCTGCGTGATCTGCGTGAGTACGCCGTCACGGAGCAGGTACGCCCGTGAGTCGCCGACGTGCACGAGACCGAGGCGTTGACCGGTCCACAGGAGGGCGGTGAGCGTGGTGCCCATGCCCTCCAGCTGGGGGTCTTCCTCGACCATCATGCGCAGCTGGTCGTTGGCACGCTGCACGGCAGTGCCGAGCGAGGTGAGGATGTCCGAGCCGGGTACGTCGTCGTCGAGCGTGACCAGGGTCGAAATGACCTCGGAGCTCGCCACTTCGCCCGCGGCCTGTCCCCCCATGCCGTCGGCGATGGCGAGAAGGCGTGGGCCGGCGTAACCGGAGTCCTCGTTGCCTTCCCGGATCATGCCTTTGTGCGATCCGGCGGCGAAGCGCAGTGACAGACTCATGCGCACCTCGCCCGTCGGCTCCGGGTACATCCGCACGGTGCCCACCCTCCGGTCGGGAGCCATCGGGGATCCGCTGTCGGGACCGCCGCGGCTCGCTCGCTCCGCTCGCGCTCAATCATGACGTGGCACTACTTCCGCAGCTCGATGACGGTCTTGCCGATGCGGATCGGCGCGCCCAGCGGAATGGGGGTCGGGGTGGTGAGTCGGGTCCGGTCGAGATACGTGCCGTTGGTGGACCCGAGATCCTCGACGATCCACTGGCCGTCACGGTCCGGGTAGATCCTGGCATGACGGCTGGACGCGTAGTCGTCGTCCAGCACGATCGTCGAATCGTGCGCCCGCCCCAGCGTGACGGTCTGCCCCTGGAGGGCCACCGTCGTGCCGGTGAGTGTGCCTTCGGACACCACCAGCTTTGTGGGGGCGCCGCGGCGCTGGCGCTGCTGCGGCGGTGCCGCAGCCTGTTGCTGGCGTCCGGCCTGCTGCGGTCTGGCGTCGGCGGACGCGGTGCGGCGTGAGCCGCGCTGCGTTACCCGCGTACCGAACAGATCGCTGCGGATGACCTGGACGGCCACAATCACAAACAGCCACAGAACGGCCAGGAAACCTAGCCGCATGACCGTCAGGGTCAGCTCTGACATTGCCCCCGCTTCACCCTTCGGCTTGCCGATAAACGATGGTCGTGCTGCCCACGACGATCCGCGAGCCGTCGCGGAGCGTAGCGCGGGTGGTGTGCTGTCCGTCTACCACGATCCCGTTGGTAGACCCGAGATCCTGGATCGTCGGGGGCGTTCCGGTCCGGATCTCACAGTGCCGGCGCGATACGCCGGGGTCGTCGATCCGCACGTCTGCTTCGGTGCTGCGGCCCAGCACCAGCGTCGGGCGGGACATCTGATGGCGTGTGCCATTGATCTCGATCCAGCGCCGCGTCTGTGCGCCGGGCATGGGGCCGGCGCCCGCGGCGGCCGGTCTGCGGTCTGCGGACGCGGCTGCCGGTCCTGCGGGCCTCGCGCCGGGTGGCGGGACCGCGGGCATGGGGGGCGCTCCGGGGGCGGCCGACGGCGGGTAGCCGTAGCCGCCGCCGCGGGGTGCGGCGGGTGCGGGGGTGTGCCGGCCGGGGGCCGGGCTCTGTGGCGGGGCGGCCTGCGACGTACTCGAAGCGAGGGTGCGGCTGCGTACGCGGTAGAGACCGGTGTCGAGGTCTTCGGCCTTCTCCAGGTGGACCTTGATGGGGCCCATGAAGGTGTAGCGCTGCTGCTTGGCGTAGTCGCGGACCAGGCCGGAGAGCTCGTCGCCGAGCTGGCCGGAGTACGGGCTGAGGCGCTCGTAGTCCGGGGTGGAGAGCTCGACGATGAAGTCGTTGGGGACGACGGTCCGCTCGCGGTTCCAGATCGTGGCGTTGTTGTCGCACTCGCGTTGGAGGGCGCCGGCGATCTCGACGGGCTGGACCTCGGACTTGAAGACCTTGGCGAAGGTGCCGTTGACCAGACCTTCGAGTCGCTGCTCGAAACGCTTCAGGACTCCCATGGGGCACCTCCTCCGTCGTTGTCGTCCTGGTACTGCTTACTGATCGTATCCACGCGTCGGGAAATCGGCTGGTTCCCCTTGTCTGCACAGTGGATGAGTGTCACCTCTCACAGGGATCGTAGAGGTGGCCTGCTGACAGTGTCCCGCACTCGGTGGGCACTCTGGAGGAGTGGGTCACGGGCGGCGGCGTTCCCTTGATCGTTCTCTTGCTCGTTCCCTTCGTCCTGCCCACGTCATTGCCCACGTCGCTCCCCGCCCCGTTGCCACCTCGATGCCGCGTCGTTCCCCACCTGGTTCCCTTCCTCGGGTCCCCCCGAACAACGGGTGTGAATCCACCCTGGCCACCGTGCTAATCTTCTGCATGTCGTCAGGCGCTCGCACAAACCAGTGAGAGATTCGAACGGCACCACTCATGCGCGAGTGGCGGAACGGCAGACGCGCTGGCTTCAGGTGCCAGTGTCCTTAGGGACGTGGGGGTTCAAATCCCCCCTCGCGCACTTAGTTTGACCCATGATCCGGGCCTCATCGTTTACGCGATGGGGTCCGTTTCTGTTTTGGGTTCTGTTCGGGGTGGGGGATCTCGGGGTGAGCCGCAGGAAGGCCGCCGGTGTCGTGGCCGTGGTGTTCACGGTGCTCGCCGGTGCGCAGCAGGTGCTGCTGGTGGCGGGGTTCGGGGGATGGCTGCCGGGGTGGCAGCCGTGGCCGTATCTGCTCGTCGCGGCGCCCGCGTGGCTGATATCGCGGCCGCTGTGGGGGGAGCGAATACCCCGGCCCTGGCGGCGGGCTGTGGAAGCGTTGCGGCGGGTGCCTTCCTGGGCGTACGCCGTGGGGGTGTTGGCGCTGGCCGCCGGGGTGTGGGCGGGGCTGCAGGATTTCGAGCCGTACCTCGGTCATGAGGAAGCGGTGTACGCGAACAAGGCGCGCTCCTGGGCGGACGGGACGCCGGACGCCGGCTGGGGCGTCTACCGGCCGGTGGGGCTTCCGGCGCTGGGGGCGCTCGCTCTGTGGCTGTACGGCGATGGTGGTGCGGGTGGCGGTGCTGGTGGGAGTGTGGGCGGCGGTGTGGGGGCGCTGCGTGCGGTGGGGCTCGTGCTGGTGCTGGGGACGCTGACGGTGACGTACCTCGTGGCGGCCGCCTGGACTTCGCGGCGGCGTGCGGTGGTGGTCGTGCTGGTGCTGCTGAGCGGGCTGGGGTTCTTGCGCCGGGTGCCGGAGTACCTCAATGACATCGGGGCGACGGGGCTTGTGCTGGTCGTTGTCTTCCTGCTGGTGCGTGCGCAGGTCGTGGCCGGGGCCATGCCGGGGCCGACGCGGCTGGCCTCGTCGACGGTGCCGGTCGCGCGGGAGATCGGGGCGGCGGCGCAGGGGCGGCCGTGTCTGGTGGTGACGGGGTACGAGCCGGAGTTCGGCTGGTACTCCGGGTGCGACGCGGTGACGTACGCGCAGTACCGGGAGATGCGGCTCCGAGTGCCTGAGGGGACGCTGGTGAGCCTGGTCGTCTTCGAGCGGGGGCGGCTGCAGCCGGATGCGGCGGGGCTGGAGCGGCTGGCGCGGTTGGCGCGGGTGGACTCTGGGCGGGATTCCGACGTACGCACGATCGGGACGGACGGGCCCGTGGGGACGGCGATGGTCGTCACAATGCGGTAGGTCATCGGTCCTCCTCGGTTGGTTGTCCACAGGGTGAGACGGGTGTCGGAGGGCGGCGGTACGGTCGTGAGCAGTTGATGTTGGCGGCTGCGGCCGGCAGCCGGTGCTGTGCGAGGGCGGGGAAGGCGGCGCACCATGGCCGAGGACGAGACGGTGCTGTCCCGGGGGCGTATTCCGGAGGTGCCCGGTTTCGCGCGCTGTACGGCGCAGGGATCGCCCAGCGCGTCTCCCAAGGACGAGGGCAAGGCGTTGCGGTCGCGGGTGCCCAGGGCCTCGCACGATTCGCTCGTGCTCTCGGTGCGGCGGCCCGACGCGGTGCGGGCGGTCGAGGAGTCCAGCCGCGGCCGGGTGCCGGAGCTGACCCCGATACGGGTCGGGCGTATGGCCGCCTCCCCCTTCGCCTTCCTGCGGGGCGCGGCCGGACTGATGGCGCACGACCTGGTGGGTACGCCCGTCACGGGGCTGGGCGCACAGATATGCGGTGACGCGCATGCGGCGAACTTCGGCCTGTACGGCGATGCGCGCGGCCGACTGGTCATCGACCTGAACGACTTCGACGAGACCGTCGTCGGCCCGTGGGAGTGGGACGTCAAGCGGCTCGCGGCGTCACTGGTGCTGGCGGGGCGCCAGACGGGGGCCGACGAGGACATCTGCCGGCAGGCGGCTTTCGACGCGGTCGGGGCGTACCGGCGGACGATGCGGCTGCTGGCCAGGATGCCGGTGCTGGACGCGTGGAACGCGATCGCCGACGAGGAGCTCGTCTCGCACACGGACGCGCGGGACCTGCTCGGCACGCTGGAGCGGGTCGCGGAGAAGGCCCGTAACAACACCAGCGCCCGCTTCGCCGCCAGGGCGACGGCCGAGGGGCCCGGCGGGACACGGCGCTTCGTGGACGCACTGCCGGTGCTGCGGCGGGTGACGGACGTGGAGGCGGCCGCGGTCGCTTCGGCGCTGGGCGGGTATCTCAAGACGCTTCCCGAGGACCGGCTGCCGCTGCTCGCGCGGTACGCGATCCACGATGTGGCGTTCCGGGTGGTCGGCACCGGCAGCGTCGGGACGCGGTCGTATGTGGTGCTGCTGCTCGACCACCGGGGCGAGCCGCTGGTGCTCCAGGTGAAGGAGGCGCGCGCCTCGGCGCTGGCGCCCTACCTGCCTCTCGCCGGCTTCGAGGCGCCGGTGGCCGGGCACGAGGGGCGACGGGTGGTGCTCGGGCAGAAGCGGATGCAGGTGGTCAGCGACAACCTGCTGGGCTGGGCCGAGGTGGAAGGGCGGCCGTTCCAGGTACGGCAGTTCAGGAACCGCAAGGGCAGCGTGGATCCGGCGGCGCTCGAACCCGGCCAGCTGGACGACTACGGGCGGATGACCGGGGCGCTGCTGGCACGGGCCCACGCGCACAGCGTCGACCCCCGGCTGGTCGCCGGGTACTGCGGGAAGAACGAGGAGTTCGACGAGGCGGTGGCGCGTTTCGCGGTGGCGTACGCGGACCGTACGGAAGCGGATCACGCCGATCTGGTGGCGGCGGTCAAGGACGGGCGAATAGCCGCCGAGGCAGGGGTATGAGCACGGGTGGCCCCGCCGCCCGTACGCTGGGCGGGTGACTCAGGAAGCTCACGGGGAGCCGACGACCCGGAACGATGACGCGCAGGACCCGCACGCGGCCGGGCATGACGCCGGGCGCGAGGCCGGACGTGAGGCTGGCGAGCCGCAGACCGCCGAGGCTCCGGAGCGGCCCGAGGCCAGGCTGGAGCGGGCCGTGCGCGCCGCCGAGCAGGCACTGATCGAGTTCGAGATCGCGGTGGAGACCTTCCGGGTCGAGGTGGAGAACTTCTCCCGGCTCCATCACCAGAAGCTCGGACCGATGTACGCGCGCCTGGACGAACTGGACGCCCAGATCGCGGAGGCCACGGCCGCCCGTACCGGCGATCCGGAAGACATCCGCAAGGCGGACGAGGCGCGGGCCGTCGTCATGCCGATGCCCGGCGTCGAGGAGCTGTTTCACGACTGGATGGACTCGGACGGCCTTTCGCCCGAGGCGTCGGCGATGCTCACCGAGCAGACCGTGCAGCCGCCGAAGCGGGTCAGGCCGACCGAGGAGGCGCGCAAGCTCTACCGGGAGCTGGCCCGTAAGGCGCACCCGGACCTGGCGCAGGACGATGCGGAGCGGGGCCGCAGGGACGAGTTTATTACGCGGGTCAATGCCGCGTACGGGCGCGGTGATGTGGACCAGCTGCGCGCGCTCGCGCAGGAGTGGGCCGCGGGGCCGGTGCCCGAGGAGCAGCAGCCCGAGCGTGACGAGCTGTACGCCCGGCTGGAGTGGCTCTCGCGGCGCAAGGAACTGCTGTCGGTGATCGCCCAGGAGCTGGAGGACAGCGCCATCGGGTCGATGCTGCGGATGGCACCCGAGGACCCGGACCGGCTGCTGGAGGAGATCGCCGAGCAACTGCTCGCGCGGGTCTCCGAGCGCGAGGCGGATCTGGCGAAACTGGTGCAGTAGGTTGCCGGACACTGTGTACGTACGAAAGAAGGCATGACCCATGAATTTCGCCCCGCTTCCCTCGGTCGATGCCGCGGCGGTGCCGGCCGACGGCCTCGTGATGGACGTACGGGAGGACAACGAGTGGGCAGCCGGTCACGTCGAGGGCGCGCTGCACATTCCGATGAGCGACTTCGTGAGCCGCTTCGGTGAGCTCACCGAAGCGGTGGAGGACGGTCGGCGGGTGCACGTGATGTGCCGGGTCGGTGGCCGGTCCGCGCAGGTCACGCAGTACCTGGTGCAGCAGGGTGTGGACGCGGTGAACGTCGACGGCGGGATGCTCGCCTGGGACGGCGCCGGACGCCCGATGGTCACCGACGGCGGAAGCCCGGCCTTCGTTCTCTGATCTCAGCTGAGGGTGTGGGCGGCCAGGAGGTCGCCCAGTGCCTCTTCGTGCGCGGCGGCCGGGCCGAGTGAGAGCTCGATCTGCTTGGCCCACGCGTGGTAGCGGTGCAGGGGATAGTCGGTGTCCGCGCCGAAACCGCCGTGCAGATGCTGCGCGGTCTGCACGACGCGGCGTACACCGTCGGACGCCCAGATCTTGGCCACCGCCACATCGCCCGTCACGGGCAGGGCGCCGTGCGATCCCGTGGACAGCCGCCAGGCGGCCTGCCAGAGGGTGACTTCCATGGCGCGTAGGTCGATGTAGCGGTCGGCTGCCTGGACGGCCACGGCCTGGAAGGTGGCGACGGGGAAGCCGAACTGCTCGCGTTTGCCGGTGTATTCGCTCGTCATGGCCAGTACGCGCTCGCCGAGCCCCAGCGCGAGCGCGCAGGTTCCGGTGGTGAGGAGATCGCGCAGCCACTCCCAGGCGCCCTCGGCGTCGATCACCTGTGGCGCGGTGATCCGTACGGAACCGAGGCGGACCTCGGCGAAGCGTTCGCCGCTGGTGGAGACCTGCTCGGCGAGCGTGACGCCCGGGTGGTCACGGGGGACCAGGGCGAGCACGGCGCGGCCCGCGCCGGTGTGCGCGGGCACGGCGATACGGTCCGCGCTCTGCGCCCAGGGCACGCCCGTCTGGACCCCGTCGAGCAGCCAGTGCTCGCCGTCCCGCTGTGCGGTGACGGCGAGCTCGGCCGGGTCGTGGCCGGTGCGGCCGTTGGCACCGGCCGTCAGCACCAGTTCGCCGCGGCCGACGCGGGGAAGGACCTCGGCGGCCAACTCGGTGCTGCCGTAGGCCTGTACGGTCATCGCGACCGCACTGGTCTCCAGCAGCGGTACGCGGGCGAGCACCTTCGCGGACTCGCGCAGCACGAGGCAGAGCGCGATGGGGTCGAGGCTCGCACCACCGTATTCGGCGGCCAGGACCAGGCTCAGCAGATCGGAATCGGCGAGCCCGGCCCACAGCGGCCGGTCGAAGTCCTCGGCCACCGCGCCCGGGGTGAGTGCCGGGCTCGGGACCTGGTCGGGCGTGACGCCCGAGAAGACCGCCTTCGCGGCCTCGACGGCCGCCTGCTGCTCCTCGGTGAAGGTGAAGTCCACGTCCCTTGCCCTCCCGTGCCCCGGTACCGCATTCACCTGACGGGTCGTCAAGATAGAACAGGTTCTAGATGAAGGGAAGGTGCGGGAACGGGCTTGGCGTCAGCGGTCGAAGTTCAACTCCACTTCCGGCGTCGCCGGGTGCGACTGGCAGGCCAGGACGTAGCCGGCTTCCGTCTCTTCCGGCTCCAGCGCGTAGTTGCGGTCCATCCGCACCTCACCGGAGACCAGGAAGGCCCGGCACGTCCCGCAGACGCCGCCCTTGCAGGCGTACGGCGCGTCCGCACGGCTGCGCAGCACCGTCTCCAGCAGCGATTCGCCGTCCTGTACCGGCCACTTGCCCGACCGGCCGTCGAGCGTGGCGGTGAGGGTGCTGCTCGTGGGCGCCGTTGCCGCACCGCTGGTGACCGTTCCCGTCCCGTCGTCGACGTGGAAGATCTCCTCGTGGATGCGGTTTCTGCCCACCCCGAGAGCGCGCAGCGCCCGCTCGGCGCCCTGGACGAGACCGAAGGGCCCGCACAGGAACCAGCCGTCCACTTCCGCCACCGGCAGCAGCGCCGGCAGCAGCTCGGTCAGCCGCTCCTCGTCGAGGCGGCCCGACGGCAGCCCCGCCTGCTGCTCTTCCCGGGAGAGTGCGGTGACCAGCTGAAAACGGTCCGGATAGCGGTCCTTCAGGTCGGCGACCTCCTCCAGGAACATCGTCGAAGCCGCCGTGCGGTCGCTGCGGACCAGGCAGAAACTGGAGTCGGGCTCGCGCGCCAGCACCGTCGCCGCCATCGAGAGCACCGGCGTGATGCCGCTGCCGCCCACGATCGCCGCGAATCGACCCGGGCGCGGCTCCAGGATGAAGCGGCCGGTTGGAGCCATGGCCTCGACCGTGTCGCCGACGTTCAGTTCCTTGAGGGCGTACGTCGAGAAATCGCCGCCGTCGACCAGCCGGATGCCGACCCGCAGCACCGGCTCCAGTGGCGCTTCGGTGGCCGGGGCGCAGATCGAGTACGTACGGCGGATCTCCTCGCCTGCCACGACGCGGCGCAGCGCGATGTGCTGGCCGGGTGTGTGGCGAAAGGTCTCTTGAAGCTCGGGCGGCACGTCGAGGGTGACGGCCACGGAGTCGTCGGTGAGCCGCTCGACCTCGCGGACCCGGAGCGGATGGAACATCTACAACTCCTTGAAGTGGTCGAACGGTTCGCGGCAGGAAACGCAGCGGCGCAGCGCCTTGCACGCGGTGGAGGAGAACCGGCTGAGCAGCTCCGTGTCCGTGGAGCCGCAGTGCGGGCAGCGCACCGACAGCGTGAGCGGCACGGGCCCGCCGTCGGCGGGCTGCGGGCGCGGCGGCGCTATGCCGAACTCGGCGAGCTTGCGGCGGCCCTCCGCGCTGATGTCGTCCGTCGACCACGCGGGGGACAGGACCGTGCGGACCGAGACCTCCGGTATGCCGTGGTCGTGCAGCACACGCTCGATGTCCGAGGACATCGCCTCGATCGCCGGGCAGCCGGTGTACGTCGGTGTCAGCTCGACCTCGACCTTGCCGGGCCCGTGGACGTGGACGGCGCGCAGGACGCCGAGCTCCTCCAGGGTGAGCACCGGCAGTTCCGGGTCGGGGACCGAGCCGGCGACCTTGCGCAGCTCGGCCTCCAGGAGCGTCTCGGTCACCATGTCGCCCCCGGGTGGCTGCGGTGCAGGTGCTGCATCTCGGCGATCATCCGCCCGAACGGTTCGGTGTGCAGCCCCTGGCGGCCGGCGCCCGCAGCCCAGGCTCCGCACTGCGGCCCCTCGGGCACGGTCAGTGTCGCTCGCTCCAGCACGGCGCCGACCGACTCCCGCCAGCCGGCTTCCAGCTTCTGCCAGTCGACGTCGACGCCCTCGACGGGCTGGAACATTTCACCGGTGAACCGCCACAGTGCGTCGCAGCCCCGCTGCATCCGCCCGTGGCTCTCCTCCGTGCCGTCGCCCAGGCGCAGCGTCCAGTGTTCGGCGTGGTCCTGGTGGTAGGCCACCTCCTTGACCGCCTTGGCCGCCAGCGGCGCGAACTCTCCGTCCCCGGCTGCCAGTTGCCCGTACAGCAGCCGCTGGTAGGTGGAGAAGCAGAGCTGGCGGGCGATGGTCTGCGCGAAGTCGCCGTTCGGCTGCTCGACCAGCTGGAGATTGCGGAAGGCACGCTCTTCGCGGAGGTACGCCAGCTCGTCCTCGTCACCGACGAGCGAGAGCAGGATCCGCGCCTGCCCCAGCAGGTCCAGCGCGATGTTCGCGAGGGCCACTTCCTCTTCGAGCACGGGCGCATGTCCCGCCCACTCCCCCAGCCGGTGCGAAAGCACCAGCGCGTCGTCGCCCAGGGCGAGGGCCGCGGTCACAGGTACTTGGTTCACAGATGCCGCACGCCTTCCGGGATCTCGTAGAACGTCGGGTGCCGGTACGGCTTGTCGGCGGCCGGCTCGAAGAACGGGTCCTTCTCGTCGGGCGAGGACGCGGTGATCGCCGACGACGGCACCACCCACAGCGAGACGCCCTCGGACCTGCGGGTGTAGAGGTCGCGGGCATTGCGCAGGGCCATCTCCGCGTCCGGCGCGTGCAGGCTGCCGGCGTGAGTGTGGGACAGTCCGCGGCGCGAGCGCACGAACACCTCCCACAACGGCCAGTCGGAGTTCGTCATGCTGCTGCCTTCCCATGCTTCGCGGCGTACGCACTTGCCGCTTCCCGGACCCAGGCGCCCTCTTCGTGCGCCGTGCGCCGCTGCGTGATCCGCTGCTCGTTGCAGGGACCGTTGCCCTTCAGTACGTCCCAGAACTCGTCCCAGTCGATCGGCCCGAAGTCGTACTGGCCGCGCTCCTCGTTCCACCGCAGGTCCGGATCGGGCAGCGTGAGCCCGAGGGCCTCGGCCTGCGGAACGGCGATGTCGACGAAACGCTGGCGCAGCTCGTCGTTGGAGTGCCGCTTGATCTTCCACGCCATGGACTGCGCCGAATGGGCGGACTCGTCGTCCGGCGGGCCGAACATCATCAGCGACGGCCACCACCAGCGGTCCACCGCGTCCTGCGCCATCGCGTGCTGCTCCGGCGTCCCCTTGCTGAGGTGCAGCAGCAGCTCGTACCCCTGCCGCTGGTGGAAGGACTCCTCCTTGCAGATCCGGACCATCGCGCGGGCGTACGGGCCGTAGGAGCAGCGGCACAGCGGCACCTGGTTGGTGATCGCTGCGCCGTCCACGAGCCAGCCGATGGCGCCGACGTCGGCCCAGGTCAGGGTGGGGTAGTTGAAGATCGAGGAGTACTTCTGGCGGCCGGAGTGGAGCTTGTCGAGCAGCTCTTCGCGGCCGGTGCCCAGGGTCTCGGCGGCGCTGTAGAGGTAGAGCCCGTGCCCCGCCTCGTCCTGCACCTTGGCCATCAGGATCGCCTTGCGGCGCAGGGAGGGCGCGCGGGTGATCCAGTTCGCCTCCGGCTGCATGCCGATGATTTCCGAGTGGGCGTGCTGCGCCATCTGGCGGACCAGCGAGGCCCGGTAGGCGTCGGGCATCCAGTCCCGCGGCTCGATGCGCTCGTCCGCCGCGACCGCGGTGTTGAACGCCGCTTCGTACGCGGCCGCCTGCTCCGCCTGTCCGGTCTGCGCATCAGCCGTCGTACGGTGCGCAGCTGCTGTAGCCATCCGAGCCCCCTGCCGTCCCTGCCGCTTCTTGCCGAGCGGCCAACCGACCGACCGATCGTTCGGTTCGATGACTTCAATGGTGAGTCGGCGGCCCGTAGGGTGTCAACCCTGTGGATAACTGAGGTTGACCGACGGTGATCGGGGCGGGATGGATTCGTACGACGACAGGGGCGTGACCGCCGGGCGGGCGGCGGGTTGCGTCCCGGGCGCCACGGACGCCCCGGGCGCCCCCGAGGTGCCGGAAGCCCCGGACGCCGCGGAGTCTGGGGATTCCGTAAGGTCCTCGGACGCCACCGGCGCCCCCGAAGACCCTCCAGGCCCTGGCATACCGAGCGGCGGTATCGCGGCGCTCTCTCTCCCGTACCAGGCCGTGGCAGCCCTCGCGCTCGCCGTCGTCGGCGTCATCGCGTGTGTGCACCTCGGGATGGTTTTCCTTCACGTCGCACCGTCCAACACCCTCACCAAGCAGAACGGTGAGGCCATAGACGACTGGATCTACCCCGAATTCGAGCAGAACTGGAAGCTCTTCGCTCCCAATCCGCTCCAGCAGAACATTTCCGTACAGGTGCGGGCGCAGGTCCGTACGGCCGACGGGCAGTGGAAGACCAGCGACTGGATCGACCTCTCCGCCCAGGACGGCGAAGCGATCCGCGGCAATCTGCTGCCGAGCCACACCGTCCAGAACGCGCTGCGGCGCGCCTGGGACTTCTACACCGCCTCGCACGACAACGCGAACAAGCCGAACGGTATGCGCGGCGCCCTCTCAGAGCGCTACGTCCGCCGCACCGTCATGCTGCGCCTCGCCGACCAGGACCTGGGCGGCAAGGTCGAGCGGATACAGGTCAGGTCCGAGACGATGTGGGTGAAGGCGCCGGCGTGGAGCAACGAGAAGACGAACGGCCGGCCGGCCCATCGAGTGCTTCCGTGGTGGCCGGTGACCGAGGCGGATCTTCCGGAAGGCGCCCGGCGCGCATCGGAGGCGGCCCGGTGAGCTCGTCGTCCGTCCGTACTCCTGACCGCGCCCCCGCGGGTACACCGGGCCGTGTCCCGCTCCGCGCCCCCGGCCGCGCTCCGGCCCGTAAGCTCGCGCGCGCCGCTCAGCGCGTCACCTCCACCGCCCTCGGGCCGTACCAGAGCGCCGTCGTCCGGATCGGGTTCTCGCTGACCTGGCTGCTCTTCCTCCTCTGGGAGTACCCGCACCGCCGTGAGCTGTACGGGCCGGACGGGCCGTGGAACTGGGACATGGCCCAGCAGCTGATAGCGAACAATCACGCCTTCACCGCGCTGATGTGGTCGGAGAGCTCGCTCTGGTTCGAGATCGTCTACGGGCTCGCGGTCGTGTCGGCGGCGCTGCTGATGCTGGGCTGGCGGACCCGGACCATGTCCGTCCTCTTCATGATCGGCGTGCTGTCGCTGCAGAACCGCAGCATCTTCATGGGCGACGGCGGCGACAACGTCATCCACCTGATGGCGATCTACCTGGTGTTCACGCGGTGCGGGCAGGTGTGGTCGCTGGACGCGCGGCGCGACCCCTCTCGCGGCGACCAGGTGGGGCCGGCCCTGTGGGGTGCGCTCGGTGCCTGTCTTGTCGCGCTTACGTTCTCGGGCGAGCTCAGCGGCGGCTGGCTGCTGATCTTCTGGGGCTTGCTGGTCGTGCACGGTCTGTGGTGGGCGGCCGGCCGGTACGCGCCCGGGCAGCCGCGCATCCTGCTGGACGTCATCGCCAACCTCGCGCACAACGCCGGCCTCTTCGTGATCATGGCTGAGGTCTGTCTCGTCTACGCGACTGCCGGCTGGTACAAGATCCAGGGCTCGCGCTGGCAGGACGGCACCGCGCTCTACTACCCGCTGCACCTGGACTACTTCTCGCCCTGGCCCGTGCTTTCCGGGCTGCTTGCCTCCAGCGGCGTGATCGTGATGCTGCTGACGTACGGGACGGTGGCTGTTCAGGTCGCGTTCCCCTTCACGCTCTTCAACCGGCAGGTCAAGAACGTCCTGCTCGCCGTCATGATCACTGAGCACGCGGCGATCGCTGTGCTGCTCGGGCTGCCCTTCTTCTCGCTCGCGATGATCGCCGCCGACGCGGTCTTCCTGCCGACCGGCTTCCTGCGGCGTATCGGCCGGTGGGGGGCGCGGCTCGACGTATCGGGCCTGGTCGGACGCCCCCGTAGGCTGAAGTCATGACTGAGGACGTGGCCGGGGACAGCGCCGAGGACGTGGCCGACGCTGTGATGCGGCAGTGGCGTGAGGCAGCCCCGAACACCGTTCTGCTCGACGGGTTCCATGCCCTGAAGCACGGGCTGCGCTTCGGTGCGGACGTGCGAATGACGGTTACCAGCGACCGGCAGGCCGCGGTGGCGCTTGCGCGAGAGCTGGCCGATGACGTGTCGGACGTGATCGCCCAGTCCGTCGTCGAAATTCCGGCACACGCCTTGCGTGAGCTGGTCCCCAGGGTTCACACCACGGGGATAGCCGCACTGGCCGTCCGGCGCGATGCCCGGGCGAACGCGGAGACGCTGTCCCGGCTGCCTCGGATGTCCCCGATCGTCGTGCTCGACAACCCTCGTAATCTCGGCAACGTCGGAGCGGTGGTGCGCCTGGCTGCCGGATTCGGTGCCACGGGCGTGGTCACGACCGGCGACATGGACCCCTGGCACCCAAACGTGGTGCGTGCCGGAGCGGGGCTGCACTACGCCACAGCCGTCGAGCACAGGGGCCTCGACGAATTGCCGCCCGGCCCGCTGTACGTACTGGACCCGGAGGGCGAGGACATCAGGTCCGTCAAGGTCCCCGACGACGCGCTCGTAGCGTTCGGCTCCGAGCGGCACGGGATCTCACCCGAGCTGCGGAGCAGGGCGACCAAGCTGGTGTCCCTCCCCATGAGGCCGCAGGTGTCCAGCTACAACCTCGCCACCAGCGTCGCCATGACGCTGTTCCACTGGGGAGGACCGCCCGCCACCACCCCTGCCTGAAGGTGGGGCGGGCGATCAGCTGACCGACTATGCCTGCCTGCGGACCTCCACCACCCGGAAGCGGTTGGCGACGAACGCCGCGTCGCACAGGGCGGAGTTGGCCGCCGGGTTGCCGCCCGAGCCGTGGAAGTCGGAGAACGCCGCGGTCTGGTTGACGTACACCCCGCCCGTCAGGTTCAGCGAAAGCTGCGCGGACTCCTCCAGGCAGACGTCCTCGATGGCGGCCTCTGTGATCTGCGAGGTCGTGTACGCGCCGACCGTCATCGCGCCCTTCTCGCGGATCGTGCGGCGCAGCAGTTCCAGGCCGTCCTCCGTGGAGTCGACGGCGACGGCGAAGGAGACCGGGCCGAAGCACTCGGACATGTACGCCGCTTCCGCGTCCGGCTTGGCGCCGTCGAGCTTGACCATGACCGGCGTACGGACCACCGCATCCGGGAAGTCCGGGTTGGTGATCTCCCGTGAGGGGAGCGCCACTTCGCCCAGTCCCGCGGCCGCTTCGAGGCGGGCCTTGACGTCGGGGTTGACCAGTGCGCCCAGCAGCGCGTTCGCGCGGGCGTCGTCGCCGAGCAGTCCGGCGACCGAGGCCGCGAGGTCGGAGACGACCTCGTCGTAGGACTTGGCACCGGCGTCCGTCATGATCCCGTCCCTGGGGATCAGGAGGTTCTGCGGAGTGGTGCACATCTGGCCGCTGTAGAGGGACAGCGAGAACGCCAGGTTGGACAGCATTCCCTTGTAGTCGTCGGTGGAGTCGATCACCACCGTGTTGACGCCGGCCTTCTCGGTGTAGACCTGCGCCTGGCGGGCGTTGGTCTCCAGCCAGTCACCGAACGAGGTGGACCCCGTGTAGTCGATGATCCGGATCTCCGGGCGGGTCGCGAGCGTCTTGGCGATGCCCTCGCCGGGGCGCTCGGCCGCCAGTGCCACCAGGTTCGGGTCGAAGCCGGCCTCGGTGAGGACCTCGCGGGCGACCTTGACCGTCAGGGCCAGCGGCAGGACCGCGCGGGGGTGCGGCTTGACCAGGACCGGGTTGCCGGTGGCCAGGGAGGCGAAGAGGCCCGGGTAGCCGTTCCACGTCGGGAAGGTGTTGCAGCCGATGAGCAGCGCGATGCCGCGCGGGACGGCGGTGAAGGACTTGCTCAGGTTGAGCGGGTCGCGCTTGCCCTGCGGCTTGGACCAGTCGGCCGCCTCGGGGGTACGGACCTGCTCGCCGTACGCGTAGGCCACGGCCTCCAGGCCGCGGTCCTGGGCGTGCGGGCCGCCGGCCTGGAACGCCATCATGAAGGCCTGGCCGCTGGTGTGCATGACCGCATGCGCGAATTCGTGCGTACGGGCGCTGATGCGCGACAGGATTTCGAGGCAGACCAGGGCGCGGGTCTCCGGTCCGGCGTCCCGCCAGGCGCCCATGCCCGCTCGCATCGCCGGCAGGAGTACGTCGAGGTCGGCGTGCGGGTACTCGACGCCCAGCTCCGGGCCGTACGGCGACACCTCGGCGCCCGTCCAGCCGTCGGTGCCGGGCTGGTCGAGTTCGAAGCGGGTGCCGTGCAGGGCCTGGAAGGCCGCGAGGCCTTCGGCGGCGCTCAGGCTGCCGTTCTCGCCGTACGCCTTGGGGTGCTCGGGGTGCGGGGACCAGTACGCCCGCGTGCGGATCACCTCGAGCGCCTGGGCGAGCGTGGCCCGGTGCTTCTGGGACAGCTGGGAAGTGGTGAGTTCGGCGGCCACGGCGGACCAACTCCTCGTCGAGCTGGGCAGGGACAGGCGGACACGGATACAGTAACCGAACGATCGGTCGGGACAAGAGGGCCCGGTAAAACCTGTGGATAACTCATACGGGAGGATCGGGTCATGACAGCTATCGATCGAGCCCGCAGCGTCGCCGTCGTAGGCACCGGCACCATGGGTCAGGGCATCGCCCAGGTCGCTCTTCTCGCCGGCCACCCGGTGCGTCTTTACGACGCCGTCCCGGGGCGCGCCCAGGAGGCCGCGGAGGCCGTCGGCGCGCGCCTGGACCGGCTCGTCGAGAAGGGCCGGCTCGAACGGACGGAAGCGGACAGTGCCCGCGCCCGGCTGCACGCGGCAAGCGATCTCTCCGAGCTCGCCGACGCCTCACTCGTCGTCGAGGCGATTGTCGAGAAGCTTTCGGTCAAGCAGGAGCTGTTCACCGCCCTCGAAGCGATCGTTTCCGAGGACTGCCTGCTTGCCACCAACACGTCCTCCCTCTCCGTCACGGCCATCGCGGGTCCCCTGAAGAACCCCGGCCGCTTTGTGGGGCTGCATTTCTTCAATCCCGCGCCCCTGCTGCCCCTGGTCGAGGTCGTCAGCGGCTTCGCGACCGACGAAGCGTGCGCCACGCGCGCGTGGGCGACTGCGGCCGCCTGGGGCAAGACCCCGGTGCGCTGCGCGGACACCCCCGGTTTCATCGTGAACCGCATCGCCCGCCCCTTCTATGCCGAGGCTTTCGCGGTGTACGAGGAGCGGGGCGCGGACCCGGCCACCATCGACGCCGTACTGCGCGAGTCGGGCGGCTTCAGGATGGGCCCCTTCGAGCTGACCGACCTGATCGGACAGGACGTCAACGAAGCGGTCAGCCGGTCCGTCTGGGAGTCGTTCTTCCAGAGCCCCAAGTTCGTTCCCTCGCTCGCCCAGCGCCGCCTCGTCGAGTCGGGCCGGCTCGGCCGCAAGTCGGGCCACGGATGGTTTCCGTACGGAGGCGACGGTGCGGCGAAGCCCGCTCCCCGCACCGCCGGTCCCGAGGACGCCCCCGAAGCCGTCACCGTCGTGGGGGACCTCGGCCACGCCGACGTGCTCGTCGCGATGATGGAGGAGGCGGGCATCGCCGTGGAGCGGGCGGAGGCGGGCGGCCCGTACATCGAGCTGCCGGGCGAAGGCCAGCTCGTACCGGCCGACGGCCGGACCTCCGTGGAGTACGCGGACGTCGTCTATTTCGACCTTGCCCTCGACTACCGGGGCGCGACCCGTATCGCGCTCTCCGCCTCCGAGGACACGTCCGCGCGGGCGCTCGCCGAAGCCACCGGGCTCTTCCAGAAGCTCGGCAAGGACGTCAGTGTCATCGGCGACGTCCCCGGCATGATCGTCGCCCGTACGGTCGCCATGCTCATCGACCTGGCCGCCGACGCCGTCGCGCGGGGCGTCGCCTCGCCGCAGGACATCGACACAGCGATGCGCCTGGGCGTGAACTACCCCCTCGGGCCGGTCGAATGGAGCAGCGCGCTCGGCCAGGACTGGGCGTACGACCTGCTGGAGAACCTGCACGAGTGCTGCCCGACGGGGCGCTACGCCCCGTCCTTGGCGCTTTACCGGCAGGCGTTCGCCGCCAAGGAAGAGGGCGCCTCATGACCACAGCCAAGCGCGACACGTACACCCCCGAGACCCTTCTGACGGTGGCTGTCCGGGTCTTCAACGAGCGTGGCTACGACGGCACGTCCATGGAGCACCTGTCCAAGGCCGCCGGCATCTCGAAGTCCTCGATCTACCACCACGTGGCGGGCAAGGAGGAGCTGCTGCGCCGCGCCGTCAGCCGGGCCCTCGACGGGCTCTTCGGGATCCTCGACGAGCCGGGCGCGGTGCGCGGGCGGGCGATCGAGCGGGTGGAGTACGTCACCCGGCGCACCGTGGAGGTGCTGATGGCCGAGCTGCCGTACGTCACGCTGCTCCTTCGCGTACGCGGCAATACGAAGGCCGAGCGCTGGGCGCTGGAGCGGCGCCGCGAGTTCGACCAGCGGGTGGCCGATCTGATGAAGGCGGCGGCCGCCGACGGTGATCTGCGCACCGACGTGGACATACGTATGGCGACGCGACTGCTCTTCGGAATGATCAACTCGCTGGTGGAGTGGTACCGGCCCCAGGCGGCCGAGGGCCATGGCGGCGTGGACGGGGAGCAGCTCGCCGAGACCGTGGTGCGGCTGGCGTTCGACGGGCTGCGGACCACCCACTGAGGTTGCTCACAGCTCCGGGGGTGACGGGGGTGACTGCAGCGGCTGGGGCGGCTGTGGGGAGGCCGACGAGTCGAGATCCGTCTCCTCGAAGACCAGCAGGGTGCGCGTGCTGAGCACTTCCGGTATCGACTGGATCTTCGTCAGTACGAGCTCGCGCAGCGCCCTGTTGTCCGCCGTGTGCACGAGCAGCAGTACGTCGAAATCGCCGCTGACCAGCGCGATGTGCGCGGCGCCCGGCAGTTCCTGAAGCCGTTCGCGGACCGTGCGCCAGGAGTTCTGCACGATCTTGAGCGTGATGTACGCCGATGCTCCCTGCCCCGCGCGTTCGTGGTCCACGCGTGCGCTGAAGCCGCGGATGACGCCGTCGTCGATGAGGCGGTTGATGCGTGCGTAGGCGTTGGCGCGCGAGACGTGCACGCGCTCGGCCACGGACCGTATCGACGCGCGGCCGTCCCTCTGGAGCATTCGGAGGATGTCACGGTCGATGGCGTCCAGCGGGCGTGCGGGAGGGCCTGCTCCCGCGTCGGCCATTTGTTCAGCTGCCATGTCCCCCCGCCTCCCTCTCATGGACGACCTGCCTCTATCCCAGGCTGTGGAGAACCGTTTGTCCACAGGCTGGAGGCGCCTGTAGCCAAATTGCGTCCACGACCGAACAATCGGTAGGTGAGGCACACCACATTGCTGTGCCCTCTCACCGCTCCCACGAGGAGGTGCACGCGATGAAGAAAAGCACGATGACGGTCCAGCCCGCCCAGCCGGTCCAGGACCTGCCCGGTGCTGCCGCCTACAGGCCCACCCCTCCCCCGGCCTGGAGGCCCCGCACGGACCCCGCACCGCTGCTGCCCGACAGCGAGCCGTACCGCGTGCTCGGCACCGACGCCGCGGACCGGCTCGACGCCGGGCTGATGCGGCGGCTGTACGCGGAGCTGGTACGCGGCCGCAGGTACAACGCGCAGGCGACCGCCCTCACCAAGCAGGGCCGCCTCGCCGTCTACCCCTCCAGCACCGGGCAGGAGGCCTGCGAGGTCGCGGCCGCGCTCGTCCTGGAGGACCGGGACTGGCTCTTCCCGAGCTACCGGGACACGCTGGCCGCCGTGGCGCGCGGGCTGGACCCCGTACAGGCGCTGACGCTGCTGCGGGGCGACTGGCACACCGGTTACGACCCGCGTGAGCACCGCATTGCGCCGCTGTGCACCCCGCTCGCGACCCAGCTGCCGCACGCGGTGGGCCTGGCGCACGCCGCGCGCCTCAAGGGCGACGACGTGGTCGCGCTCGCCATGGTCGGCGACGGCGGCACCAGCGAGGGCGACTTCCACGAGGCGCTGAACTTCGCCGCCGTCTGGCAGGCACCGGTCGTCTTCCTCGTGCAGAACAACGGCTTCGCGATCTCCGTGCCGCTCGCCAAGCAGACCGCGGCCCCGTCCCTGGCCCACAAGGCCGTCGGGTACGGAATGCCGGGCCGGCTCGTCGACGGCAACGACGCTGCCGCCGTGCACGAGGTGCTGGCCGAAGCGGTGGAGCGGGCCCGGCGGGGTGGCGGTCCGACACTGGTCGAGGCCGTCACGTACCGCATCGAGGCCCACACGAACGCCGACGATGCGACCCGTTACCGGGGCGAGGCGGAGGTCGAGGCGTGGCGCGCCCATGACCCTGTCCAGTTGCTCGAGCGGGAGCTCACGGAGCGCGGAATGCTTGACGAGGACGCGATAAGCGACGCACGTGAGGCCGCCGAGAGGATGGCCGCGGAACTGCGGGAGCGGATGAACGCGGACGCGGTGCTCGACCCCATGGATCTCTTCGCGCACGTTTACGCGGAGAAGACCGCGCAACTGCGGGAGCAGGAAGCCCTGTTGCGGGCCGAGCTCGATGCGGAGGACGAGCGATGACGGCGGCAGCGGCGACCGCCGTCAACGCGAAGCCCGCCAAGCCCGCGACGATGGCGCAGGCCCTCGGGCGTGCGCTGCGCGACGCGATGGCCGAGGACCCGAGTGTCCATGTGATGGGCGAGGACGTCGGCGCGCTCGGCGGGGTTTTCCGGGTCACCGACGGGCTCGTGAAGGAGTTCGGCGAGGACCGGGTCACGGACACGCCGCTCGCCGAGGCGGGGATCCTGGGAACGGCCGTGGGCATGGCGATGTACGGGCTGCGGCCCGTCGTCGAGATGCAGTTCGACGCGTTCGCGTATCCGGCGTTCGAGCAGCTCATCAGCCATGTGGCGCGGATGCGTAACCGCACGCGCGGCGCGATGCCGATGCCGATGGTGATCCGCGTGCCGTACGGCGGCGGGATCGGCGGGGTCGAGCACCACAGCGACTCGTCCGAGGCGTACTACATGGCGACTCCGGGGCTCCATGTCGTGACGCCGGCGACGGTCGAGGACGCGTACGGCCTGATGCGGGCGGCGATCGCGTCGGACGATCCGGTGGTCTTCCTGGAGCCCAAGCGGCTCTACTGGTCGAAGGCGGCCTGGTCGCCGGAGGCGCCCACCGCCGTCGAGCCGATCGGGCGCGCGGTCGTACGCCGCTCCGGGCGCAGCGCGACGCTGATCACGTACGGGCCGTCCCTGCCGGTGTGTATGGAGGCGGCGGAGGCGGCCGAGGCGGAGGGCTGGGACCTGGAGGTTGTGGACCTGCGCTCGCTCGTGCCGTTCGACGACGAGACGGTGGCGGCTTCGGTACGGCGTACCGGCCGGGCGGTCGTCGTCCACGAGTCCACCGGCTTCGGCGGTCCCGGCGGGGAGATCGCCGCCCGGGTGACGGAGCGGTGCTTCCATCATCTGGAGGCGCCGGTGCTGCGGGTCGCCGGGTTCGACATTCCGTATCCGCCGCCGATGCTGGAGCGGCACCATCTGCCGGGAGTGGACCGGGTCCTCGACGCGGTCGCGCGGCTCCAGTGGGAGGCGGGCATCTGATGCCTCAGGTTCTGGAGTTCAAGCTGCCGGACCTCGGTGAGGGGCTGACCGAGGCGGAGATCGTGCGCTGGCTGGTGGAGGTCGGCGACGTGGTCGCTGTCGACCAGCCGGTCGTCGAGGTCGAGACGGCCAAGGCGATGGTGGAGGTGCCGTGCCCGTACGGGGGCGTGGTGACCGCCCGCTTCGGCGAGGAGGGGACCGAACTGCCGGTCGGGTCACCGCTGCTGACGGTCGCGGTCGGGGCGGCGGCAGCGCCTCAGGCTGCTCCTGCTGACGCGGAGTCCTCAGGGAATGTGCTGGTGGGGTACGGCACGGGGGCCGCGGTGGCGCGGCGCAGGCGTATCCGTCCGGACGCGGCTGCCGGGGTTGCCGGTGCTGCCGGGTCTGTGGCGGTGGCTGAGGCAGCTGCTTCGGTGGCGGTCGAGAGTGACGGGCCCGGGCCGGTGATTTCGCCGCTGGTGCGGCGGCTGGCGCGCGAGAACGGTCTGGATCTGCGGGTGCTGAAGGGCTCTGGGCCCGACGGTCTGATCCTGCGGTCCGACGTGGAGGGTGCGATTCGTGGGGCGGCGGCGGTGCCGGCGCCGGTGCCTGCGGCCGCTTCCGCCGCTGTGGGCGAACGCGTCCCGTTGCGCGGGATGCGCGGCGCCGTCGCGGACAAGCTGTCGCGCAGCCGCAACGAGATTCCGGACGCCACCTGCTGGGTGGACGCGGACGCGACCGAGCTCATGGCGGCTCGTACGTCGATGAATCAGGCGGGCGGGCCACCGGTCTCTGTCATCGCGCTCCTCGCCCGGATCTGTACGGCCGCGCTGGCCCGCTTCCCGGAACTCAACTCGACCGTGGACATGGCCTCCCGCGAGATCGTGCGGCTGCCCGGTGTGAACCTCGGGTTCGCGGCGCAGACGGAGCGGGGGCTGGTCGTTCCCGTCGTACGGGACGCGCATGCCCGCAACGTGGATGAACTGAGCGCGGAGTTCGCCCGGTTGACGGAGTCGGCCAGGAAGGGGTCGCTGACGCCGGCGGAGCTGACCGGTGGCACGTTCACGCTGAACAACTACGGGGTGTTTGGGGTCGACGGGTCCACGCCGATCATCAACCACCCGGAGGCGGCGATGCTCGGGGTCGGCCGGATCGTGCCGAAGCCTTGGGTGCATGAGGGTGAGCTGGCGGTGCGCAAGGTTGTGCAGTTGTCGCTGACGTTCGACCACCGGGTGTGTGACGGGGGGACTGCGGGCGGGTTCCTGCGGTACGTGGCGGACTGCGTGGAGCGGCCGACGGTGCTGCTGCGGACTCTTTAGGGCCGCTGCGCGGGGCTTTCCCCAGGCCCCGACGCCCTTCGGCGTGTCCTCAATCGCCGGAGGGGCTCCTACGGAGCCCCTCCGGCGATGAAAGAAGAAAGCCGCCCCGCATACTCATGGCATGACCGCGACCGCGTACGACGCCATCGTGTTGGCCGGAGGGGCCGCCAAGCGGCTCGGTGGGGTGGACAAGCCCGGCGTGCGCGTGGGCGGGCGGACACTGCTCGACCGGGTGCTGGGCGTCTGCCGCGGGGCCGGAACCACCGTCGTCGTCGGCGGGCGGCGGGCCACCGTACGCGCCGTCGAGTGGGCGCGTGAGGAACCGGCCAGGGGCGGGCCGCTGGCCGCGCTCGACGCCGGGGTGCGGCGTACTTCCGCACATACCTTGCTCGTACTCTCCGCCGATCTGCCCTTCATCCACAACGGGACGGTTCAGAGGCTCCTCGATGCCCTGGACAGCGGCGGACGCGAGGCGGCGCTGCTCGTGGACGCGGGCGGGCGCGACCAGCCGCTCGTCGCCGCCTACCGCGCCGAACCACTGCGCCGCGAACTGGCCCTCCTCGCCGCCGAGCACGGCAGCCTCTCCGGATTGCCGCTCCGGCTGCTGACGCACGAACTCGCGCTGTCGCGCGTCGCCGCCGGGCCGCTCGACTCCTTCGACTGCGACACCTGGGAAGACATTGCCGCAGCCCGGTCCAGGATCAGGGAGCATGGACACGTGCTGGATGAATGGATGACCGCAGTCAAGGACGAACTCGGCATCGAGCTGGATGTCGACATCAACGTCCTGCTCGACCTCGCCCGCGACGCCGCCCACGGTGTCGCCAGGCCCGCCGCCCCGCTCACCACCTTCCTGGTCGGTTACGCGGCGGCGAAGGCCGGCGGGGACGGGCCGCAGGCCGTTGCCGAAGCGGCTCGCAAAGCAGCGGCTCTGGCCGCCCGTTGGGCGGAAGAGGAAGAGCCCAAGGGTGAGGCCGCGGGACACGGCACGGAAGACGGCGCGGGGTGAGCCAGGAGGACCGCGATGTGGACGAGGCGCTCGCTCTCGTCAGCCGGGCGGCGCGGGCGCAGACATCACCGGATCCGGGTGCGGGGTCGGAGTCCGAAACGGAGCCGCAGTCGGAGCAGGCGGGACAGGAGACCGGTCCCGCCGCCCTGCCCGCGTCCCCGGCGCGCCACCGCGCCACGCCGTGGAGCGAGGCCCGCGCCGTGGCCGCCCGGGCGGGCGGGGCCGGCGCGTCCCGTGCGCGGCGGGTGTCGCTGGGGCAGGCCCTCGGGCAGGTCCTCGCCGAGCCTCTGGACGCCCTCACCGACCTGCCCTCCTTCGATACGTCGGCCATGGACGGCTGGGCCGTCGCTGGTCCGGGGCCGTGGTGGAGCGTCGAAGAGGGCGGCCAGGTCCTTGCCGGGCATGCAGCGCCCGCAGCGCTCGCCGACGGTGCCGCCGTACGCATCGCCACCGGCGCCCGTATCCCGCCCGACGCCACCGCCGTGATCCGCAGCGAACACGCCCGGCTGGACGAGTCCAAGGGGCGGCTGTACGCGCGCCGTGAGGTCGTCCAGGGGCAGGACATCCGGCCGCGCGGCCAGGAGTGCCGTACCGGCGACCGGTTGCTGCCCGTCGGCGCCCTGGTGACCCCCGCCGTCCTCGGGCTGGCCGCTGCCGCCGGTTATGACGGGCTGTCCGTCGTGCCCCGGCCGCGCGTCGAAGTGTTCGTACTGGGTGACGAGTTGCTGAGCGAGGGGCTGCCGCACGACGGGATGGTGCGCGACGCCCTAGGCCCCCTCCTCGACCCGTGGCTGCGCGCCCTCGGCGCCGACGTGATCGGCACCCGGCATCTCGGTGATGACGCCGACGCGCTCCACGGGGCCGTCACCGACTCCGAGGCCGACCTCGTCATCACCACGGGCGGTACGGCGGCCGGTCCCGTCGACCACGTCCACCCCATCCTGCGCAAGGCGGGCGCCGAGCTGCTGGTGGACGGTGTCGCGGTCCGGCCGGGGCACCCGATGCTGCTGGCGCGTCTCAGCGGGGGCGCTGAGGGCCGGTACCTCGTCGGCCTGCCCGGTAATCCGCTGGCCGCAGTGTCCGGGCTGCTCACCCTCGCCGAGCCGCTGCTGCGCGCCCGGGCCCAGCGGCCACCGCTCGCGCCGTACCTCTCGCCCGTACGGGACGAGGTGAACGGTCATCCGCACGACACCCGGCTCGTCCCCGTCGTCCACCGTGCGGAGCAGGCCGTGCCGCTGCACTACAACGGTCCGGCAATGCTCCGCGGAATCGCCGCCGCCGACGGCCTGGCCGTCGTCCCGCCCGGGGGCGCACGAGCCGGCCAGGAACTCGAAATCCTCGATCTGCCCTGGACCACAGAAGGACGTTTCACGTGAAACTTCCCGGCCAAGATGCGATGGCCAGGCACGCCGACGAGCACCTCGTTACCGCTCGGATCAGGCTGCCGCGCCGTATCGTCGACCGCCCGCTGCGGCAGGTCGGCAAGCGGCTGCTGATGGCGATGTCGGTCCTGGCACTGACGGTGTTCATCGTCTACGTCGACCGCGCCGGCTACCACGACAACGCCGACGAGAGCCTCGACTTCCTCGACGCCGTCTACTACTCCACCGTGACCCTCTCCACGACGGGTTACGGCGACATCGTGCCGCACAGCGACAGCGCCAGGCTCACCAATGTGCTGCTCGTGACGCCGCTGCGCGTGCTCTTTCTGATCATCCTGGTCGGCACCACTCTCGAAGTCCTCACCGAGAGGACGCGGGAGGAGTGGCGGCTGAACCGCTGGAGGACCCAGTTGCGCGACCACACCGTCATCGTCGGGTTCGGCACCAAGGGCCGTTCCGCGGTCCAGACTCTGGCGGCCACGGGGCTCAGGAAAGAGCAGATCGTGGTCGTCGACCCGAGCGCGAAGGTCATCGAAGCGGCGAACGCCGACGGGTTCACGGGCGTCCTGGGCGACGCGACCCGCAGCGACGTACTGCTGCGCGCCGAGGTCCAGAGGGCCCGCCAGATCGTCATCTCGACCCAGCGTGACGACACGGCGGTCCTGGTCACCCTCACCGCGCGCCAGCTCAACCGGGGGGCGAAGATCGTTGCCGCGGTCCGCGAGGAAGAGAACGCGCCACTGCTGCGTCAGTCGGGCGCCGACGCCGTCATCACCAGCGCGAGCGCGGCCGGCCGCCTGCTGGGTCTGTCCGTACTCAGCCCCAGCGCGGGCACGGTGATGGAGGACCTGATCCAGCAGGGCAGCGGCCTCGATCTCATCGAGCGGCCGGTAATAAAGGCCGAGGTGGGACGGAACGTGCGGGAGACCGAGGACCTGGTGGTCAGCGTCCTGCGCGGGCACCGGCTGCTCGGTTACGACGATCCGCTGGCCAGTCCGCTCCAGCTGACGGACCGGGTGATCACCATCGTGCGTGCCTCGCCCGGTGTCACGAGTGCGGGGGACATGCGGCTGACGTCGCCGGAGTAGCCGCGAAGGCGGGGTGGCCGTGAAGCAGGAGTGGCCGCGAGGTGAGGCTGAAGGTAACCGGGTAGCCGGAGTGGTTCGTACCGGTGCGGAGTAGCCTCGCGGCCATGTATGCGATCACGATCCCTGAACCCGGTGGCCCCGAGGCGCTCGTATGGGCGGAGGTCCCCGATCCCGTACCCGGCGAGGGCGAGGTCCTCGTCGAGGTCGCCGCGAGCGCCGTCAACCGCGCCGACCTGCTGCAACGCCAGGGCTTCTACGACCCGCCGGCCGGGTCGTCGGCGTATCCCGGTCTCGAATGCTCAGGCCGGATCGCCGCCCTGGGGCCCGGTGTCTCGGGCTGGTCGGTCGGCGACGAGGTGTGCGCGCTGCTGACCGGCGGCGGGTACGCCGAGAAGGTCGTCGTACCGGCGGGGCAGCTGCTGCCCGTGCCCGGCGGCGTGGACCTGGTCACGGCGGCTTCCCTGCCCGAGTCGACCTCGACGGTCTGGTCGAACGTCTTCATGATCGCCCACCTGCGGCCGGGCGAGACGCTGCTGCTGCACGGCGGCGCGAGCGGCATCGGCACGATGGCGATCCAGCTCGCCAAGGCGGTCGGGGCACGCGTCGCGGTCACCGCGGGCAGTCCGCAGAAGCTGGCGCGCTGCGCGGAGCTGGGCGCCGACATCCTCATCGACTACAACGAGCAGGACTTCGTACAGGAGCTCCGCAAGGCCACCGACGGGACCGGCGCCGACGTCATCCTCGACATCATCGGCGCGAAGTACCTGGACCGGAATGTGAAGGCGCTCGCCGTCAACGGCCGCCTCGCGATCATCGGCATGCAGGGCGGTGTGAAGGGCGAGCTCAACCTGAGTGCGCTGATGCGCAAGCGCGCCGCGATCACGGCGACGACGCTGCGGGCGCGCCCGCTCGGCGAGAAGGCGGCGATCGTCGCGGCCGTACGGGAGCATGTGTGGCCGCTGATCAGCACCGGCCGCGTACGCCCGGTCGTGGACCGGGTTGTGCCGATGGCGCAGGCGGCGGAGGCCCACCGGGCCCTGGACGCGGGCGATCATGTCGGCAAGATCCTGCTGACGACGACTGCCTGAGCAGACACGTGCGAGAGGCCCGTACCGCCGTCGTGGCGGTGCGGGCCTCTCGGCGCTCGTAAAGCTCGTAAAGCTCGTAAAGCTCGTAAAGCTCGTAAATTCGTAGAACTCGTCAGGCTCGTAAAAGGGCCGGCGGCTAGAGGTACGGGCCCGAGCGCACCGGGCCGTGGCCGTCGTCCTGGCCGTCGTCCTCGTGGCCCGCGCCCGGCGGAAGCGCCCGCCGCATCTGCTCCAACTGCGCCCGCGCCGCCATCTGCTGGGCGAAAAGCGCCGTCTGGATGCCGTGGAAGAGGCCTTCGAGCCACCCGACCAACTGGGCCTGCGCGATGCGCAGTTCCGCCTCGGAGGGGATCGCCTCGTCCGTGAACGGCAGGGAGAGCCGCTCCAACTCCTCGACGAGCTCGGGCGCGAGGCCGTCTTCGAGCTCCTTCACCGAGCTGGCGTGAATGTCCTTCAGCCGTACCCGGCTCGCCTCGTCAAGAGGAGCCGCCCGTACTTCCTCCAGGAGTTGCTTGATCATGCTGCCGATGCGCATGACCTTTGCGGGCTGTTCGACCATCTCCGTCACTGGCACCTCGCGCGACTCGTCGTCCGCGCCGCCGAGAGCCATTCCGTCCTGTCCTACGACCAGGACATGGGGGCTCTCCTGCGACCGTTCACTCCTCGGCATCTCCATGCAGCCATTCTCTCGTACACCTGCGTCACAACACGGTGTGCCCCCGCACAGAGGTGATCCACCCTGTACGGGGGCACGGGAAACAACCGCCGTGTCTCAGCCCGCCGCGCGCCGCGCCACCGCGGTACGGGACCTGGTGACCAGTGCGGCCAGGAGGGCCGCGCCCACGGGTACGGCGACGAGCAGTGCCGCGAGGGTCTCCCAGGGGATGACGATCGGGATGTACGGCGGGTCGCTCAGGCCGCCCATGCCGGAATCCAGCGCCTCCTGGTACCACTTCATTTCCTGGCGTTCCTCGGTCAGCCGCAGCCCGATCGCGGGCAGTACGCCCGCCGCCGAGCCGAGCACCACGCCCATCGCGGCGACCACCCCGCACTGGAATCCGCTCAGCGTCCTGCGTACCCGCGGGGGTGCGCCGACCGCTGCGAGGGTCTTCAGGTCGGGTTCGGCGTCAGTCTGGGCGAGGCCCGTGGCGATGCCTGCCGCGCCGATGGTGACGAGTCCGGCGAATACGGTCAGGGCCAGCAGGACGATGCTGTTGTCGCTGGTGTAGCCCTTTTCGACGTACAGGCCGCCGTCGACTCCCAGCGCGTCGAGTGCCGCGTCGAGCTTCTGCTGCTGCGTGCTGTCGGGCAGCTTGTCGGTCGAGAAGTACGCGCCGACGGGGGCGGTGATGAGCCCGGCGGCCTTCGCGGCCTGCTCGGGCAGGATGATCTGCACTCCGTAGGCCGTGGCCGACTTGGGGGCCTGGTGGACGGGGAAGGACTTGATCTCGCCGGGGGCGTCCTTGCCCTTGGCCTGCATCAGCTCGGCCTTGTCGGTGTCGGTGATCAGCTTGATGCCGACCTGGCCCTTTTCGACGTTGCGGCTGTCGAAGGAGATGGCCTTACCGCTCTTGAGCGCGTTGACGACGCCCGGGTTGTCGATCGCGAGGACCGACAGCAGCTTCTCGTCGGCGACGAGGACGTCGTACTCGGAGTAGGAACGGGGTTCCTTGCAGCGCCAGTCCTCCGCCAGCTTGCGGCGCTCGTCCGCCGTGAACTGCTTCGAGCCCGGGACGTCCTCGAACCACAGGGCGCACCGGTTGTCCTTGGGCGTGAAGATCTCGTACCGCCCGCAGCCCTTCACTTCGCTGTACGGCGCGCAGTTGGCGTTGCCGACGGCGATCCGGCTGACATCGGCGCGTACGTCGACGGGGAAGTGCTTCTGTACGGCCGCGCGCAGGGCCGGCACATCGCGTCCGCCGCCCTCGGAGTTCAGCACGGTCACCGCGCCGTGCGGCAGTTGTGCCTGGTAAGCGGCGCGCTGCTGTACGTCGTCACTGGCGGCGTACGTCGCCACGGCGACCGTGCCCGCGACGGCGGCCAGCACGGCGGCCACGGCGGGAGCCGTACGGCCCCGGTTGCGTACGGCGTCGCGCAGGGCGAGGCGCGGCGACAGCGGCAGCCACCGGCCGGTCTTGCCGAAGAGGCCGACCAGGGCGGGGGTGAGCGCGACGATGCCCAGCTCGGCGAGGGCGCTGCCGCCCGCGACGATGACGACGCTGTCGGTGGCGGCGGCCCCGTACAGGGTGATCGTGATGCCCAGGCCGGCCGCGATCAGGCCGATGACGGGCAGGACGCGGCTGGAGCGGCGTACCCCGCGGCGGCCGGTGAGCGAGGCCAGTACGGTCTGCCGGGACGCGGTGATGGCCGGGACGACAGCGGCGAGCAGGCCGGTGAGGACGGCGACCAGGCCGATACCGAGCAGTTCCAGCGGGCGGACGTCGAAGCTGCCGAACCGCTTGCCGATGTAGTCCTCCAGCACCGGCCGCAGCGCGAAGGTGAGCAGCAGGCCGAGCGCGGTGCCGAGGACGGCCGCGGCGAAGCCGATGACCAGACCGCCGGAGAGCACGATGGCACGGATGTGGCGGCGGTCGCCGCCGTTGGCGCCGACCAGGCCGAGCTGGCGGGCGGAGCGCCGGGCGCCGACCGCGAACGCGGGTCCGGCCAGCAGACAGATCTCCAGGATGGCGAGACCGACGACGGTGCCGACGACGGCGAGCGCCGCGGCTTCGGACGCCGCGCTCTGCTCGTAGTTCGACCAGCCCTCGTGCTGGAACAGCGGAACCTCGGAGTCGGCGGGCGGGGCGAGGGCGACGGCCCGCGAAATCGCCATGACGCCTCGGGTGTTGACCTCCTTGACCATGTTCCACGTGAAACCGTCGCCGCCGACGGACCCCAGGTAGGTACTGCTGGTCTCCGTGCCGGGCAGGCCGTCGGCCTTCAGCGCCTTGTCGAGCGGCGCCAGGAACGTGCCGGGCGGTGCCAGGACCTCGTCGGACTTCAGGGCGTCGGGGAGCTCGTACGAGCCGACGATCCGGTACTCGGTGGCGAGCCCGCGGGCGGTGACGATCGAGCCCACCTTCAGGCCGCCGGTCTCCAGGAAGTGCGTGCTCGCCGCGACCTCGCCGGCCTTGTCGGGGAACCGTCCCTGGTCGAGGGTCATGATGCCCCTGGCCATGGGGTCGGTCGTGTCCAGCTCGTGGATCACGGTGTTGAGCAGGCCGTGCGCGGTCCGCAGCTTGCCGCTGCCGTTCGAGTCCTTGAGCGTCTTGGCGCCCTCGGGGATGGCGGCCCGGATGTCACCGTGGCCCGAGGGCCACTCTCCGTCCTTGTATTCCTTCACCGGTGTGTTGTTGAGGCCGTCGGGGGACTGGTGGATCGGCACGCCGCCCATGCCCGGATCGGACATCCGGGCGTCGGCGGCGCCCAGTTCGCGTTCCATCTTCTGGCCGGCGGAGAGCTCGGCGCTGCGCACGGTCAGATCGGCGGCGCTCACGCCCAGGATCGGCAGGGCGATCATGGCGAGTACGAGAGAGCTGCGGCCCTTGAAGCGCCAGGCGTCGCGGCGGGCTATGCGCACCGCGGCCACCCATGAGTGGTACCAGCGGTTCACTGTGCGGCCGCCTGCCCCGAGAGCAGGGAGTCGGCCTGGCTGCGCAGCGTCTCGTCGACGACGGAGCCGTCACGCAGGAAGACGACCCGGTCGGCCCAGGCCGCGAAGCGCGGCTCGTGGGTGACGAGGATGCCGGCGGCGCCCGCGTCGCAGCGGGCGCGCAGCAGCGCGAGTACGGATTCGCCCGTCTCGGAGTCCAGGGCGCCGGTCGGCTCGTCGGCGAGGACCAGACGGCGGTCGCCCACCAGCGCGCGGGCGATGGCCACGCGCTGCTGCTGGCCGCCGGACATCTCGTCGGGGAAGCGGTCGGCGAGCTGGCCGAGGCCCATCTCCTCCAGCGCGGCGACTGCGGAGACGCGGGCCTTGCGGGCGGATACGCCGTCCAGTTCGCGGGGCAGGGCGACGTTCTCGGCGGCGGTCAGGGCCGGTATGAGGTTGTAGTCCTGGAAGACGTAGCCGATGCTGCGGCGGCGCAGCGTGGCGAGCTCTTTGCGGCCGGCGGTCGTGATGTCCGTACCTTCGACGACGACCCGGCCGGATGTGGGGAGGTCGAGCCCGCCCGCGATGGTGAGCAGGGTGGACTTGCCGGAGCCGGACGGGCCCATGACGGCGACGAGTTCACCGGGGAAGACGGAGAGGTTGACGCCGCGCAGCGCGTGCACCTCGGTGGCGCCGCTGCCGTGGACGCGGGTCAGCTGCTCAAGCTGCAGCACGGGCTGCTCTGACTGCTGTGACTTCTGTGACTCCTGTGCCACACGGGTCTGTTGAGGCTGATGTGACTTCTGGGGCACGGATTCGGGCATGGCTTCAGGCATGAAGGAGGTCCCCCCTGGGACGCGATACGGATGTGCGGGTTACTGATGCGGCCGCGCGGCTCTAGCGCCGTGCGTTGCCAGACGTCGAAGCGGTACGAGCGGTTGCGGCGGCCGGGGCGGGCGAAGCGGCCGCAGGAGTGTTCTCGGCCCTGCGCGCGGCCGTCGCGGAGAGCCGGGCGAGCCGGGACTCGGAGTGGTCGAGCCAGCGCGCCTCGGCCTCGGTCTGGAAGATCAGCTGTTCCAGTACGAGCAACCAGGCCACGTCGTCGCGCGCCTGCTCGCCGCCTGCGCTGTCGACGTGCTCGACGTGCTCGACGGCCGCGAGCGCCTGGGCCTTGAGGCGCGTGTAGTCCTGCATGGCCCTGAGCGTGGCGTGACGCTGAGCCTGGATGACGGCCCTGATGTCGACGCCGGGGGCGCCGACGGCCATGGCGAGCTTGATGGCCAGCTCGTCACGGGGTGGGCTGGCACGGTCGACGGGCCGCCCGAACCAGCTCCGGAGCTCGCCCCGCCCCGCGTCCGTGATCACGTAGAGCGCGTGGCCGGCCCCGTCCTCGCCGTCCTGGGTGACCATGCCGTCGCGTTCGAGGCGGCCCAGGGTCGTATAGACCTGGCCGACGTTGAGAGGCCAGGTCGCGCCGGTGCGCGACTCGAATTCGGTACGCAGCTGAGAGCCGTAACGGGGCCCGTGCTCAAGGAGGGCAAGCAGCCCGTGACGGATCGACATACCGAGTATGTATACCGAGTATGCCGCTCCAGGCCAACCCTCTTGAGGAGGACGTCGTCAGTAGGTCTTGAGGGGGACGGCTCCCGGAGGGCCGGTCAGCTGCGCCGCAGCCGCAGCCCCAGGAACCCCAGCCCCAGCCCGACCAGCGTGAGCCCTGCCCCCAGGGGCAGCACATGGACACCCAGCGGGTCGGACTGCGCCACGACCTGCCCGGAGCCCTCGTGCGCGGCTCCCGGCGGGGCGGCAATCGAGGGGGAGGCGGCGGGCTCGTGGCCGGGTTCCTCCAACGCCTCCTCGTGTACGTCCGAGGGCTCGGGAGCGTACGACTTGAGGGGGGTGGCCGACGAGCTCGCCGACGCGGCAGCGGAGCCGGACGCGGAGGGGCTGGGCGTGACACCGGGGCTGCCGGACGGACTCCCCCTGCCGCTCGGGGACGCCTGTCCGCCCTCCTCCTCGCGCCCCTCGGCCGCGCCCTTGTCCGGCGCCCGGCCCGGCCGCGTACGCCCCTCCCCGGCCTGCCGCCCCGCGAGGCTCTTGGCGGGCGAGGCGGCGGAGGCGGAGGGCCGTTCGGGCCAGTCCGGCGCCCCTACGCCCGGCACCAGCTCGCGGTCCTCACCGTCGAGCGGGGAAGTCGTCGAGATGGAGCCGGATTCGGATGTGGATGCCGACATGGACGTGGGCGTGGATGCGGGCGTCGGCTCCGACGCGTGCTCCTCGGCGTTCGCCCCCGAGGCCGCCCCCGAGACCGCCAGCACCAGCACTGCAGTGACCCCCACCGCCCTGAACCGGACAGCCATGGGACTCCGCCTCCTGACCGAAACGCGCCGGACCACCGTGTGAGCCGGACCACGGTGTGAGCCGGACCACTGAGACAACAGACTCAGCGTCACATGCCGCAACATTTCCGGCACGCCAGGTCACACGAAAGGGGCCCGGCGCGCGCAGCGCGCACCGGGCCCCTTCACAGGTCCGAACCGGACCCCGCGTCTGTTCGGCCTAATCCGACGCCGGGTTGCCGGTGGAGATCTCAAGCTCGATCGTGGCGTCCTCGGGGTCAATGTCGGAGCCGGTCTTGGGGAACTGGTTGACCACAAGATCCTCGCCCCAGAGCGGGTTGTCGACCCTGGTCTCCTTGATCTTCCACCCGCCGGCATTGAGGCAGAGCTTCACCGAGCGGAGGTCCTTGTAGAGGAAGCTCGGCACCTCGACCTTTTCCGGGTCGGTCGCCGATTCCCTGCCGGGCGAGCATTCGGTGGTCTTCATGGTGCGGGAGCGGTCCGGGCCCTTGTAGCCGGGCTTGGCCGCCACGTCGCTCTGGGTGGGGTCGTCGGTGGGCGGGTCCTCGCCCCCCGAGTCGTCCTTGAGCGAAATCGCGGTGATCAGGCCGCCGATCGCCAGCAGCACGACCGCGATCGCCCCCACGATCACCGGCATGTTCCGGTCGCTGCCGCCACCGCCGCCACTCCCGCCGCCCGAATTCGGCGCCGTCTGAGGCGACATCGTGTACGGCGGCGGAGTCTGCCCGCCCTGCTGCTGCATGCCGTTGTGCTGGGCGTACGGCGAAGGGGCGGGCGTGTGCATCGGCGCCGGCGTCGGGTATCCGTAAGCCGGCTGTGCGGGGCCAGGGGCAGGCGTGTGCGGCGCGTACGGCCCCGGCCCCGGCGTCGGCGGCTGGTAAGGCGTCTGTACGTTGCCGCTCTGCGGGTATCCGGTCTGCCCGCCGACCGGCGGGAAGACCGCAGACCCGACCCCGGACCCGCTCTGCGACGGGCCACCGGCGACGATCACCGGCGCGGCGCCGGTCTGGCCCGACCCCGAAACCCGCGCGCACTCGTCGCGCATCGCGGCGGCGCTCGGGAAACGCTCGTTCGGGTTCTTCTTCAGCGCCCGTGCGACCAGGGCGTCGACCGCCGGCGGAATCGACCGGTTGATCGACGAAGGAGCCACCGGCTCCTCCTGGACGTGCGCGTACGCGATCGCGAGCGGCGAGTCCGCGTCGAACGGCAGCCGCCCCGTCACCAGCTGGAACAGCATGATGCCGACCGAGTACAGGTCGGAGCGCGCGTCGACCCCGCGCCCCAGCGCCTGCTCGGGCGACAGGTACTGCGGCGTACCGACGACCATGCCGGTCTGCGTCATCGACGTGACGCCCGACTGCATGGCGCGCGCGATGCCGAAGTCCATGACCTTGACCACATTGCGCTTGTTCATCATCACGTTGCCGGGCTTGATGTCGCGGTGGACCAGGCCCATCTCGTGACTGGTCTCCAGCGCGGCCAGCACATCCGCCGTGATCTTCAGCGCCTTGTCGGCCGGCATGGCGCCGTACTGCTCGATGTCGGCCTGGAGTACGGAGCCGAGCGGCTGCCCCTCGACGTACTCCATGACGATGTACGGCATCAGCGCGCCGTCCAGCTCGTCCTCGCCGGTGTCGAAGACCGAGACGATGTTGGTGTGGGAAAGCTTGGCGACCGCCTGTGCCTCGCGCCGGAACCGTTCGCGGAAGGATTGTTCCCGGCCCAGTTCCGTGTGCAGTGTCTTAATGGCAACCTGGCGGTCGAGCGCGGAGTCGTACGCGAGGTACACCGACGCCATTCCGCCTTCTCCGAGCAGGTCGCGCAGCTGGTACCGCCCGCCCGCGACCGAGCCGCCCGCGTAGCGGCCCTGTCGGCCGTCCTGGCTCATGACTGTGCTTCCCCCTCAGCGCAAGATTTACGGGCCAAGTCTGCCCCAGGGCACGGACACGTCAAGCGCGGTGCCCGTTCCGTGACCGTACGCGCAAGAAGCGTCGCGGAAGCGTTACAGCGCGGCCGTCCCACGCGCACCGCACGTGCACGGGAGGGCTGGTGGCACGTGTCTGTCAGGGGTCCGCTTATGGTCCGCCTGTGGTCCGCCTGCCGTCCGCGACGGGTCCGGAATTTGCACGGGTACATCGGCAACGGGTTTGATGGCCGGTCCATCTCGAACCGGAGCGTCGCGCGGAGGCTGTAGCGTGACGTGGCGGAGCACCTTGAGCCCATACCTTGAGGCCCATGAGGATCACCGCGGACGCGACGCGGACAGAAACGACGGCGAGGACTGATGGCACCCGAACCCGAGGGAAGCGGCGGCGGAGTGTCGGATGCCCCGGAAGCATGGGGTAAGGACGGATTGGTCGGCGATGGCCGATACCGGCTGACGCACCGCCTCGGCCGCGGCGGCATGGCGGAAGTATTCGCCGCCGAGGACGTACGGCTCGGCCGTACCGTCGCAGTGAAGCTGCTGCGCTCCGACCTTGCGGAGGACCCGACATCCAAGGCCCGGTTCACCCGTGAAGCACAGTCGGTCGCCGGCCTGAACCACCACGCGGTGGTCGCCGTGTACGACTCCGGCGAGGACCAGGTCGGCCCGAGCGTCGTCCCCTACATCGTGATGGAGCTCGTCGAGGGCCGCACGATCCGCGAGCTGCTGCAGAACGCCGAGGCGCCAGGGCCCGAGCAGGCCCTGATCATCGTCTCCGGCGTACTCGAAGCGCTCGCGTACAGCCACCAGCACGGCATCGTGCACCGCGACATCAAGCCCGCGAACGTGATCATCACGCACGGCGGCGCCGTCAAGGTGATGGACTTCGGCATCGCCCGTGCCCTGCACGGCGTGCAGTCGACGATGACGCAGACCGGCATGGTCATGGGTACGCCCCAGTACCTCTCCCCGGAGCAGGCGCTGGGCAAGGCCGTCGACCACCGCAGTGACCTGTACGCGACGGGCTGTCTGCTGTACGAACTGCTCGCGCTGCGGCCGCCCTTCACCGGCGAGACCCCTCTGTCGGTGGTCTACCAGCACGTGCAGGACATCCCCGTACCGCCGTCCGAGATGTCGGACGTGGCGCCGCCCGAGCTCGACGGGCTCGTCATGCGTTCCCTCGCGAAGGACCCGGACGACCGGTTCCAGAGCGCCGAGGAGATGCGCGGTCTCGTCCAGTACGGCCTGTCCATGCTCCAGGAGCAGGGCAGCCACACCGGGATGTGGAACACCGGCCCCGTCGAAATGCACGAGGGCGGCCACACCCCGGCCGGCGGCACCTACGCGACGACCGCGATGGGCCACCCGAACCACGGCGACACGTCGCAGATGAAGGCGGGCGGCGCGATACTGCCGCCGATGAACCCGCACGACGGTGCGTACGACGGCGGGCACCAAGGCGGCAGGAGCGGCCGCGGCAAGATGTGGATCTTCGCTGTACTCGCGATCATCGCGATCGCGGCGGGTGTCGCCTTCGCGATGGAACGCGCGGGCAGCGACGGCACCAAGGAGAAGAAGGACCCGCCGAAGATCTCCGAGACCAGCCCGAGCCAGTCGGAGAAGGAGCCCTCGAAGGAGCCCTCGCACGACGAGGAGACCTCCCCCGAGACGGACCCGGGCACGTCCTCGACCGGCGGCCAGCAGCCGGGCTATACCCCGACGTACATTCCGTCGACGCCCCCGAGCAACACGCCGTCGAACACGCCCAGCAACACCCCGTCGAGCCCGACGGACACCGCTCCGGGCACGACGACGGACGGCGGGACGACCGAGGGCGGAGACAACGGAGACCCCGGTACGGACGACGGCGGTACCACCGAGGGCGGCACCGACGACGGCGGTACGACCGAGGGCACGGACGCCGGCGGTACGACCGAGGGCACGGACGCCGGCGGTACGACGGACGCCGGCACGACCGAGGGTGGCACGACCGACGCGGGTACCACCGGAGGCTGACCCGGCGAGGCGAGGCCGCTCACCCCGAGAACGCCTCGCACACCGCCTCGTACTCCTTCGTCCACCACACCGCCAGGGCCGACGCCGCAGGAAACTGCGGGTCGGCCCTTCGGTCGTGCCGCTGGTAGCGCCAGCGCAGTATCCAGAAGTCGTTGAGCCGCTCCCACCACACCCGGTGCACCGCCGCGGCCAGCTCCTCCGTCCCGGCCCCGGCCGCCCGCCGGTACGCCGCCGCGTACGCCCGTACCTTTGCCAGCTCCAGCTCCCCGTCCGGCCGTACGAAGAAGATCGCGGCGGCCCGTACCGCCTCCTCCGCGCGCGGCTGCACCGCGAGCCGGTCCCAGTCGACGATCGCGGCGGGCTCGGCGCCCCGGTAGAGCAGATTCAGCGGATGGAAGTCGCCGTGCACCCACCCGGTGGCGGTCGCGGCGACCGGTGGGGGCCGCCGGTGGGCGTGCCGCTCAAGGAGCGTCCGCCGCTCCAGGAGGCGGTGTTCCGCCAGTACGTCGAAGGTGTCCCGGGGCCTCCGCCCGCGCGCCAGCGTCAGCAGCTCGTCGATGAGGGCGAAGGTGTCGGCGGGGTCGGCGCAGTCGTGGGGACGGTCGTGCGCATGGTCGTCGTGAGTACGCCGGGAGGCCTCCTCCATCACCCCGTCGGGCATCACCCGGTCGAGGCAGGTGTGCACGAGCCCCAGGAGTGACCCGAGCCGCCGCGACTCCACCGTCGTCAGCTGGGCGCCGTTCCGGTGCCGGCCCTCGATCCACGGGTGCAGCGCGTAGCAGCGGCCGGCGATCACGGTGACGGTGCCGCCCTGGGTGTCCTCGACGGGCGGGGCGACGGGGACGCCGAAGGCCTGGAGGTGGCGGGTGGCGCGGTGCTGGCGCCTGATCGTGTCGCGGTCGCCGTCGAGGTGGTGCTTGAGGAAGTAGTCGCCGCGGGTCGTGACGAGGCGGTAGCCGTGGTTGAGCAGGCCTTGGGCCACGGGCTCGCAGGAGAGCGGGTCGCCCGGGTCGCGGTAGCGGCGCAGCAGGTCGCCGACGGGCGGTGGAGGGGCGGCGAGTGCAGATGAGCGTGGCACCCGCCAGATGTTAGATCACCGATTCACAGAGCGTGCTCGAACCGTCGCTCAGGGGCGCTGTTCAGGGTGTGCGCGGTGACGAACTGCGGCTCGATGCGCATGTAGACGGGGTCGAAGGGCTGGCCGTCGACGTAATGAGGGCCGCGGCCGAAGAGCTCCAGTTCGGCGTTGTCCGGGTCGAAAATCTCGGCGGTGCCGGTGCACTGGACGGACCACATGGTGCCGTGGCGGGAGCCGAAGTTGTCCGCGCCGTAGGCGATCACGCTGCCGTGGCAGGCCTGATGGTGGTTGAAACCCGCGTGCATGCGCAGCAGGACTCGCCCGTGTACGACGATGTGGCGGGCGACGGCGAGGAAGGGCAGTGCCCGCATGCTCGTGGCGACTCGGCCGTAGGGGACGCGGCGGAGGAGCTCGATGGCGCGCAGGTCGATGGCGCGGGGCTCGATGGCGCGGAGCTCGATGGCGCGCGGATCCTGGTCCTCAGTGGGCATGCTTCTTACCTTCGGCCACCGGGGGTGCCCGTAAAAGGGACGGAAGTCCCGAATGGCGCGTGGCTAGCGCCTCTCCTCCGCCTGCTTGCGCGCCACGTACGCGGCGGCCTGCGAGCGGCGCTCCATGCCCAGCTTGGAGAGCAGGCTGGAGACGTAATTCTTGATGGTCTTCTCCGCGAGATGCAGCCGTTCACCGATGACGCGGTTGGTCAGGCCTTCGCCGATCAGGTCGAGGATCTTGTGTTCCTGCTCGGTGAGGTTCGAGAGCCGGCTGTCGTTCCTGCTGGTGGTGCTGTTGCTGCTGTTGTTGTTGTCCGAGCGCAGCCGCTCCAGGACGCGGGCGGTCGCCACCGGGTCGAGCAGCGACTTGCCGGCCGCCACGTCCCGTACGGCCGTCAGCAGCTCATTGCCGCGGATCGCCTTGAGAACGTAACCGGACGCACCGGCCATGATCGCGTCGAAAAGTGCCTCGTCGTCGGCAAATGAGGTCAGCATCAGGCATTTGATGTCCTCATTCTGGGAACGGACTTCGCGGCACACCTCCACACCGCTTCCGTCGGGCAGCCGTACGTCGAGAACAGCGACGTCGGGACGGGTCGCAGGGATTCTGACCAGGGATTCTGCGGCTGTACCGGCCTCACCGACGACCTCGATGTCGTCCTCTACGGAGAGCAGCTCGTGGACGCCGCGACGGACCACTTCGTGGTCGTCAACGAGAAATACGGTGATTTTTCGGTCTTCGGGCACGCCGTCATCCTCACACGGAAAGTCTTCCCGTGCCGTGGGTCGCCGGGATAACGTGCCGTTGTTCCGGCGGCCCGCAAGGCTGTGACCAGTGGTTGTTCCCGAATTCTTCGATTTACTTGGATTTCCAAGCAAAATCGCAGGTCAAATGGGGTTTCGCAGTTATGCGAAGCACTGGGTAACGTTCCTTTGGCAGGGCGTTTCGCCGGGGCACCTGTCACACCTGTTCCCGGCCGAGTCGCACCCACCCCGTGCACGAGGACGCAAGCAGGTGAGCCGCACTGGTCACCGGCAGACCCCGGGGGCCGGACAGACGGAGGAGCACGCACGTGACCGTGGAGAGCACTGCCGCGCGTAAGCCGCGACGCAGCAGCACCAAGCGCGTCAGCGCCAAGAAAGCCCAGCAGTCCGACCCGGCCGAGCCGGAGCTCGTACAGCTGCTCACCCCCGAGGGCGAGCGTGTCGAGCACCCGGACTACTCGATCGATCTCACCCCGGACGAACTGCTCGGCCTGTACCGGGACATGGTCCTGACCCGACGCTTCGACGCCGAAGCCACCTCGCTCCAGCGTCAGGGCGAGCTGGGCCTGTGGGCCTCGCTGCTCGGCCAGGAGGCGGCGCAGATCGGCTCCGCACGCGCTCTCCGTGACGACGACTACGTCTTTCCGACGTACCGCGAGCACGGTGTCGCCTGGTGCCGTGGCGTCGACCCGACCAATTTGCTGGGAATGTTCCGTGGCGTGAACCACGGTGGCTGGGACCCCAACACCAACAATTTCCATCTGTACACGATCGTGATCGGCTCGCAGACGCTGCACGCGACCGGTTACGCGATGGGTGTGGCCAAGGACGGCGCGGATTCGGCAGTCATCGCGTACTTCGGTGACGGCGCCTCCAGCCAGGGCGATGTCGCTGAATCGTTCACCTTCTCCGCGGTCTACAACGCCCCGGTCGTCTTCTTCTGCCAGAACAACCAGTGGGCCATCTCCGAGCCCACCGAGCGCCAGACCCGCGTCCCGCTCTACCAGCGCGCGCAGGGCTTCGGCTTCCCGGGCGTCCGGGTCGACGGCAATGACGTACTGGCCTGCCTGGCCGTGACGCGCGACGCGCTGGAGCGCGCGCGCCGGGGTGAGGGGCCGACGCTGGTCGAGGCCTTCACGTACCGGATGGGCGCGCACACCACCTCCGACGACCCGACGAAGTACCGGGCCGACGAGGAGCGCGAGGCGTGGGAGGCGAAGGACCCGATCCTGCGCCTGCGTACGTACCTGGAGAGGGAAGGCTTCGCGGACGCGGCCTTCTTCGCGGAGCTGGAGACGGAGTCGGAGTCGCTGGGCAAGCGGGTCCGCGAGGCGGTGCGGGCGATGCCCGACCCGGACCAGATGGCGATCTTCGAGAACGTCTACGCGGACGGACACGCCCTCGTCGACGAGGAGCGCGCGCAGTTCGCGGCGTACCAGGCGTCCTTCGCCGAGGAGGGTAAGTAAGCCATGACCGTGAAGTCTGTACAGAAACTCCCTCTCGCGAAGGCGATCAACGAGTCGCTGCGCAAGGCCCTCGAAACCGACCCCAAGGTCCTGATCATGGGCGAGGACGTCGGAAAGCTCGGCGGAGTCTTCCGGGTCACGGACGGACTCCAGAAGGACTTCGGCGAGGAGCGGGTCATCGACACCCCGCTGGCCGAGTCAGGCATCGTGGGTACGGCGATCGGGCTGGCTCTGCGGGGCTACCGCCCGGTGGTGGAGATCCAGTTCGACGGCTTCGTCTTCCCGGCGTACGACCAGATCGTCACGCAGCTCGCGAAGATGCACGCTCGCTCGCTCGGCAAGATCAAGATGCCAGTCGTCATCCGCATCCCGTACGGCGGCGGCATCGGCGCGGTGGAGCACCACAGCGAGTCCCCCGAAGCGCTGTTCGCGCACGTGGCGGGGCTGAAGATCGTTTCGCCGTCGAACTCGTCGGACGCGTACTGGATGATGCAGCAGGCCATCCAGAGCGACGACCCGGTGATCTTCTTCGAGCCGAAGCGGCGCTACTGGGACAAGAGCGAGGTCGACGTCGAGGCCATCCCCGGCCCGCTCCACAAGGCGCGGGTTGTGGGGGAGGGGACGGATCTGACGCTGGCGGCTTACGGCCCGATGGTGAAGGTCTGCGTCGAGGCGGCAGCGGCGGCGGCCGAGGAAGGAAAGTCGATCGAGGTCGTCGACCTGCGGTCGATGTCCCCGATCGACTTCGACACGATCCAGACGTCGGTGGAGAAGACCGGCCGACTGGTCGTGGTCCACGAGGCCCCGGTCTTCTACGGCTCGGGCGCGGAGATCGCCGCTCGCATGACGGAGCGGTGCTTCTACCACCTGGAGGCGCCGGTGCTGAGGGTGGGCGGCTTCCATGCGCCGTACCCGCCGGCGCGCCTGGAGGAGGAGTACCTGCCAGGGCTTGACCGGGTACTCGACGCCGTCGACCGCTCGCTTGCGTACTGAGGAGAGCCGTGACGATGACTGAGACTTCCCAGCGGTTCCGTGAGTTCAAGATGCCCGACGTGGGCGAGGGACTGACCGAGGCCGAGATCCTCAAGTGGTACGTCCAGCCGGGCGACACCGTCACCGACGGCCAGGTGGTGTGCGAGGTCGAGACGGCGAAGGCCGCTGTCGAGCTGCCCATCCCGTTCGACGGTGTGGTGCACGAGCTTCGCTTCGGCGAGGGCGTGACGGTCGATGTCGGCCAGGTGATCATTACGGTGGATGTGGCGCCGGGGACACCTGATGTGGCGCAGGCGCCTGTGGCGGAGCCGGAACGTGTTCCGGAGCCCGCGCCGGAGGAGGAAGCCAAGCCTGCGGCCCGCCAGCCGGTGCTGGTCGGGTACGGCGTGTCCGAAGCCTCGACGAAGCGCCGCGCCCGCAAGGGCGTGGCGGCCCCGGAGGCCGGGGTTGCGGCCGCGGCCGCGGTCCAGGCGGAGCTCAACGGCCACGGCGGCGGCGCGGCCACCGTGGTGCCCGAATCCCGCCCGCTGGCCAAGCCTCCGGTCCGTAAGCTCGCCAAGGACCTGGGCATCGACCTGGCCACGGTCACGCCGACCGGCCCCGACGGGGTCATCACCCGCGAGGACGTCCACGCGGCGGCCGCGAGCGCGCTGCGCCCGGAGCCGGTCGCGGTGCCGTCCGAGCCGGAGGCGGCTGGGGCTCCGGTTCAGACACCGGCAGCGGTATCGGCCTCCGAGGCTGCGGCTCGGGAGACCCGTACGCCCATCAAGGGCGTACGGAAGGCGATCGCGTCGGCGATGGTGAACAGTGCGTTCACCGCGCCGCACGTCACGGAATTCATCACCTTCGACATCACGCGCACGATGAAGCTCGTCGAAGAGCTGAAGTCCGACAAGGACATGGCGGGCCTGCGCGTCAACCCGCTCCTCCTGATCGCCAAGGCGCTCCTGGTCGCGATCAAGCGCAACCCGGCCGTCAACGCGTCCTGGGACGAGGAGAACCAGGAGATCGTGCACAAGGAGTACGTGAACCTGGGCATCGCGGCGGCCACGCCGCGTGGCCTGATCGTCCCGAACATCAAGGACGCGGGAGCGAAGACACTGCCGGAACTGGCGGCGGCGCTGGGCGAGCTGGTGGCGACGGCCCGTGAGGGCAAGACGTCGCCGGCGGCGATGCAGGGCGGCACGGTGACCATCACCAACGTCGGCGTCTTCGGCGTCGACACCGGTACGCCGATCCTCAACCCGGGCGAGTCCGCGATCCTCGCGGTCGGTGCGATCAAGCTCCAGCCGTGGGTCCACAAGGGCAAGGTGAAGCCGCGCCAGGTCACCACCCTGGCGCTCTCCTTCGACCACCGCTTGGTCGACGGCGAACTGGGCTCCCGCGTCCTGGCGGACGTGGCGGCGATCCTGGAACAGCCGAAGCGCCTGATTACGTGGGCTTAGGCATGGGCAGAACCGGGCCTCGCCATGGGCGAGGCCCGGTTCACGGCCTTCCTCTTCCCCCAGTTGACGCAGAATTCGTTACCCCCAGCGCATCGCTCCAGCCAGGCGCATGCGTAAGAGTGCCCCGCCGGGAATCCCGGCGGGGCACTCTTACGTGCTGTGCGTGCTGTGCGTGCTGTACGTGATTAGTCCTGCTGTGCGCCCGAGGGCAGGGTGCGCAGCTTCATGGGCGACGACGTGGTGCTGGTGCCGAAGCCGTAGTTCAGCATCTTGCCGGCGTCGTTGTAGCGCTCCGTGACAGTGGTGCTGTTCAGGACGACGCCGATGAGGGTCTTCGTACCGCGGGTGGCGGCGAAGACCAGGCACGGACCGGCAGTCGAGCCGGTGCCGGTCTTGACGCCGATGGCGCCGCTGTAGGAGCCCAGCAGCTTGTTCGTGTTGTACCAGGTGTACGTGCGCGTGCCGCCGGTGCTCGTCGTCGCGGTGCTCTTGTACGACGGCGCCTTGACGACGGCGCGGAAGTTGGTGTTCTTCATGGCGTAGCGGGCGAGCTTCGCGAGGTCGCGCGGGGTCGTGTAGTTGTTGCCGGTCGTCGTGATGCCGTCGAAAGAGTCGAACTTGGTGTTCGTCAGGCCGAGCGAGCTCGCCTTCGCGTTCATCTTCGAGATGAAGTTCGTCTTGCGCGCCGCGACGGTGGTGCCGGTGCCGAAGGCGTCGGCCAGGGCGTACGCCGCGTCGCAGCCGGAGGGCAGCATCGTCCCGTACAGCAGCTGACGGACGGTCACCTTGTCGCCGGTCTTCAGGTCGGCGGTGCTCGCGCCCTGCGCGGTGACGTAGTCGCGGTAGGCCTGCTTGACGGTCACCTTGCGGTTGAGGTCGAGGTTGGTCGTGCTGAGCACCACGGCAGCCGTCATGATCTTCGTCGTGCTGGCCATCTGGCGCTTGGTGTCCGCGCCCTTGCTGTAAACCGTGGCACCGGTCGCGTTGTTCAGCATGAACGCGCCCTTGGCCGTGACGGAGGGCGCGGTGGCCGCCTGCGCGGGCGCGGCCAGGGGCGAGACAGTCAGCAGTGCGCCCGTGGTGACGAGGACCGCGGCGGCTCTGCGGACGGCCGGGAGGCTGGTGATCAAAGAACGCTCCGAAGTTCGCGAATGCGTTGAAAGTGGACCACCTCGGATCGAGGGTCCCGACAAGAGACTCGCGGGCACGCCGAAAGGATGTACGCCCCTGGGTGTGATTTCCGTCCTGTGCGCGACGTCACCGTCCCGACCCGTTGGCGGGTTGTGGCGGTTGGGGTGTGATGCGTCGGTGCGCGAACTTCCTGGACACGGCCGCCTTGCCCTCGTGCTGGCCGGCGCCCGTTCCGGGATGCGGACGCGGCTATCTGTTGCACCTCTGTTGTATCTATGCTGTGCGCATGCCCACCGCGCCCCCGCTCCCCAAGCAGCCCGCCGCCGCCGAGCGCGTCTACGCCCACATCAAGAAGGGCGTACTCGACCGCCACTACGAAGGCGGCACCCTCCTCACCGAGGGCGACCTCGCCGACGCCGTCGGCGTGTCCAGGACGCCCGTACGGGAGGCACTGCTGCGGCTGGAGGTCGAGGGGCTCATCAAGCTGTATCCGAAGAAGGGCGCCCTCGTCCTCGCCGTCTCCGCCCAGGAGATCTCCGACGTCGTCGAAACCCGGCTGCTGGTGGAGGAGTTCGCGGTCCGTCGCGCAGTGCCCGCGTCCGCCGCTCTCGTCGCGCGGCTCGAAGAGCTGCTGGAGGAGCAGAAGCAGCGCGCCCTCGAAGGCGACCTCGCCGAAGTCGCCGTCAGCGACCGGTGCTTCCACGCCGAGATCGTCCGTAACGCCGGGAATCAGATCCTCTCCCGGCTGTACGACCAGCTGCGCGACCGTCAGCTGCGCATGGGCGTCACCATCATGGAGGCGCACCCCGACCGCATCGCCAAGAACATCACCGAGCACGCCGAAATGCTCGAAGCCATCAGGGCGGGGGACGTCGAAGCCGCCGCCCAGTGCGTACGCCGCCACGTCAGCCGGGTGAAGGTGCTGGTCCGGGGTGAGGAGCGGTGAGGAGCCCCATCGCTCCGGTTGCCTCCCTGCCCGGCGATCCGCCCGGCGGCCGGCGCGCCGCCGCCGTCTGGGGCATCGGCGTCGGCGTCTACTTCGTCGCCGTCATCTTCCGTACGAGCCTGGGCGTGGCCGGGCTCGACGCCGCCGACCGGTTCGACGTCAACGCGTCCGCGCTGTCGACGTTCTCGATACTGCAATTGCTGGTGTACGCGGGTATGCAGATACCCGTGGGGCTCTTGGTCGACCGGCTCGGGACGAAGAGAGTCCTGACACTCGGGGTTGTCCTCTTCACCCTCGGACAGCTCGGTTTCGCCCTCTCCCCCTCGTACGGCATGGCCCTCGCAGCCCGCGCCCTGCTGGGATGCGGCGACGCGATGACGTTCATCGCTGTGCTGCGGCTCGGCGCGCGCTGGTTCCCCGTCCGTCGCGGGCCGCTGATCGCACAGCTCGCCGGGCTGTGCGGGATGGCGGGCAACCTCGTCTCGACCCTCGTCATCGCGCGCATGCTGCACGGCATGGGCTGGACCGCCACCTTCGCGGGCAGCTCGCTCGCCGGGGTGCTCGTGCTCGTACTGCTGCTGCTGTTCCTGAAGGACCACCCCGAGGGGTACGAGCCGGCGCCGGCCCAGCACGCGGGTGCGGCGTACGTCCGCAAGCAGATCGCCGCCGCGTGGCGCGAGCCCGGGACGCGGCTCGGGATGTGGGTGCACTTCACGACGCAGTTCCCGGCGATGGTGTTCCTGCTGCTGTGGGGGATGCCGTTCCTGGTCGAGGCGCAGGGCCTCTCGCGCGGCACGGCGGGCGAGCTGCTGACGCTCGTCGTGCTGTCGAACATGGCGTTGGGGCTGGTGTACGGGCAGCTCATCGCACGCCACGGCGCCGCCCGCGCGCCGCTCGCCCTCGGCACCGTCGGAGCCACCGCCCTGCTGTGGGCGGCGACCATCGCGTACCCGGGTGACCATGCCCCGGTGTGGCTGCTGGTGACCTTGTGCGCGGTGCTCGGCGGGTGCGGGCCGGCGTCGATGATCGGCTTCGACTTCGCGCGGCCGGCCAACCCGCCGGAGCGTCAGGGCACCGCCTCCGGCATCGTCAACATGGGCGGCTTCGTCGCCTCCATGACGACCTTGCTCGCGGTGGGCGTGCTGCTCGACGCGACCGGCGACAACTACCGGGTCGCGTTCGCGTCGGTCTTCGTGCTGGAGGCGTTCGGCGTCGTACAGATCCTGCGCCTGCGCAAGCGGACCGCCCGCCGGGAGCGGGACCACCTGGTCGCCAGCCGCGTCGAGGCGGTGCACGTCCCGGCGTAAGACGATGTTCTTGCGTTACGGCGTGACCGCGAAGTTGCGCAGGATCGCGTCCGCCAGCGCCTGGTCGCCCTCGACCTTGACGCGGTCGGCGACCGCGTCGTAGCGAACCCGGCCGCAGGCCAGGCGTACGTACGTCTCCCAGTCCAGGGCGATCGTCGCGAGCGGGCCGAGCGACGGCGTGCCGTCCACCGTGCCGCGGCCGTCGGCGTCCACGCGGACCGTGCGCATGAATTCGACCGGGCCGTGTACGTCGAAGACGACCGCGGAGTTGGCGGGCGCGCCCGCGTGCTTCGCGACGACCTTCGGCAGGCCGTGGACGAGGATGTCGCGGGCGACGAGCGCGCCGGGCGAGTCGAGGTTGCCGGGCCGGCCGAAGGTCGTACGCAAGTCCTGCTCGTGCACCCAGGTGTCGAACGCCCGCATCCGCAGAGCGAGTTCAAGGGTCTGCTCGGCGCCGAGCGGGGCGCGGACCATGGTGTCGGGGGCGCGGGTCTCGTTGCGGAGCTGACGCTGGCGGCGGATGATCGTGTACTCGAGCTCCGAGGTCATCTCCGGCGCGGTGTGGTGGCGCCGTACGTCGACCTGCATCTCCATGTACCGAGCGAACTCCGAGGTCACGTGGTACAGATCGCGCGGCAGTGAGTGGATCGGCCGGGGGTCGCCGAGCATCTCGCACTCCATGCCGATGATGTGCGAGACGATGTCGCGCACCGACCAGCCGGGGCATGGCGTGCGCCGGTTCCACTCCCCTTCGACGAGCGGTGTCACCAGCTCGGATATCGCTTCGATGGAGTGGGTCCAGGCTTCGGCGTATGTCTGGAGGCTGGGATGGACGGTCACGGGACCCCTCGTGCGGTTCAGTGGCGGTGGCGCGGGCTGGCTGGACTGGCGGGTTGGGCTGGACGTACGTGCCGGACTGCGTGGGAGGCTCGCACGCTAAGTTACGCTGCCCCGTGGCACCCTGGCAGTGCTTTGGTGTGACGATCGTAGGCCCGTGTTGACGGCTCGAATGCCAGGACGGTGGTAGTGTGCGCGCCTCCCTCATCCAGATCGCAGTAGACCCGGACGAATCAGTTAATTCCCGTCGGCAGCGCGTCGCTTCACTCGTGCGCGAGCAGCGTGAACAGTGCGGCGCGGATCTCGTGGTCCTGCCCGAGCTGTGGCCGACCGGGGCCTTCGCGTACGAGTCCTTCGTCGAGGAGGCGGAGCCGCTGGAGGGCCCGACGTACGACGTGATGTCGAAGGCGGCGGCCGACGCCGGGGTGTGGCTGCACGCCGGGTCGATCGTCGAGCGCGACCCCGACGGCCCCCTCTACAACACCTCGCTGGTCTTCTCCCCCGGCGGCGAACTCGTCCGTACGTACCGGAAGATCCACCGCTTCGGCTTCGACAAGGGCGAGGCCGTGATGATGGGCGCGGGCGAGGAGGTGGTGACGGTGTCGGCCATGGGGCTCACCTTCGGCCTCGGCACCTGTTACGACCTGCGCTTCCCCGAACTCTTCCGCGGCCTCGTGGACGCGGGCGCGCAGGCCTTCGTCGTCCCGGCCGGCTGGCCCGCCAGGCGCCGCGAGCACTGGACGCTGCTGGCCCGCGCCCGCGCGGTCGAGAACCAGGCGTACGTCCTGGCCTGCGGCACCGCCGGCACGCACGCGGGGGTGGAGCAGGCGGGGCACAGCATCGTCGTGGACCCGTGGGGTGAGGTGCTGGCGGAGGCGGGTGCGGCGGAGGAGGTGCTGGTGGTGGACCTCGATCCGGCGAAGGTGGCGTCTACGCGCGAGCAGTTCCCGGCCCTGAAGGACCGTCGGCTGCGGTAGCCGCCTGCGGTAGTGCCCCGGCTCAGAGGTCGCTGGTGTCGAGGTCGAGGTCGAGGTCGAACGGGGCCGGGAGGTGCAGGGGTGTGCCGAAGGGGCGGGGGCCTTCGACGCGGGTGTATCCCAGGCGGCCGGGCTCCGAGAACAGGGTGACGCTCTGCTCGACCCGGTCGACGAGGAGGTAGAGGGGCGCGCCATATTCGGCGTACCGCTTCCGCTTGACGACACGGTCGGTCTCGGCGTTGGACTCCGAGGTCACCTCGACGACGAGGAGCGTCTGGTCCGGCAGGAGCGCGCCCCCGCCCTTCGCGAGAGCCTCGGGGACTACGGCGATGTCCGGTACGTACCAATTGGGCGACCTGGGCAGGTCCAGGTCCCCCGATCCTTCGATGCAGCCCAATTCGTCAGCACGGTTGCCCCGGATCCTCTGAACGGCGTACTTCAAGGCGCGCCCGGGTCGATGCCTTCGGTGTACTCGGGCGCGCTGGCCATCTGGCGTGCTCCTTCCTGCCGTCACGTCCACGGTCCCACTACGGGGCCTGCCGCGTCTTCGCCGCGGCCCACCGTCACTCGTCAGTGCGTACGACGGGGATGGCACCCTGGTCTGCATGAACGCTTCCTCGCCCTCGCCCTCGCCCCGCCGCGCCCGTGTCCGTGCCCCCGAGCTCATCGGCAAAGGGGGCTGGCTGAACACCGGCGGAGAGGATCTCACCCTTTCCGCCCTGCGAGGGAAGATCGTTCTGGTCGATTTTTGGACCTTTTGTTGCGTTAACTGCCTGCATGTTCTGGACGAGCTGCGGGAGCTGGAGGAGAAGCACCGCGACACGGTGGTGATCATCGGCGTCCACTCGCCGAAGTTCGTGCACGAGGCCGAGCACCAGGCCGTCGTCGACGCGGTCGAGCGGTACGGCGTGCACCACCCCGTCCTCGACGACCCCGAGCTCGCGACGTGGAAGCAGTACGCCGTACGGGCCTGGCCGACGCTCGTCGTCATCGACCCCGAAGGTTACGTCGTCGCGCAGCACGCCGGCGAGGGGCACGCGCACGCCATCGAAAAGCTCGTCGAGGAGCTGGAAGCCGCTCACGGAGCCAAGGGGACGCTGCGGCGCGGGGACGGACCGTACGTCGCGCCCGAGCCCGTCGCGACCGACCTGCGCTTCCCCGGCAAGGCGCTGCTGCTGTCCGGCACCGGGAATTTCCTGGTCTCGGACACCACCCGGCATCAGCTCGTCGAGCTGGAGGCGGATGCCGAGACGGTTGTACGGCGCATCGGCGGGGACGGCGAGTTCAAGGAGCCGCAGGGGCTCGCGCTGCTGCCGGACGGGCGGGTCGTCGTAGCCGACACGGTCAACCATCGGCTGCGTACGTACGACCCGGCGACCGGCGCCGTCGAGACCGTCGCCGGTACCGGAAAGCAGTGGTGGCAGGGCTCGCCCACCTCCGGGCCCGCCCGTGAGGTCGATCTGTCCTCGCCGTGGGACGTGGCGTGGTGGCAGGGCAAGGTGTGGATCGCCATGGCCGGCGTACACCAACTGTGGACGTACGACCCCGAGGCGGGGACCGTGCAGGTCGCGGCCGGGACGACGAACGAGGGGCTGGTGGACGGACCCGCCCCCGAGGCGTGGTTCGCGCAGCCCTCGGGCCTGGCGGTCGCGCCGGACGGCGACCGGCTGTGGGTCGCGGACTCGGAGACGAGTGCGCTGCGGTACGTCGACAGTGAGCTGGTGGTTCACACCGCCGTCGGGACCGGGCTCTTCGACTTCGGGCACCGGGACGGCGCGGCGGGGCAGGCGCTGCTCCAGCATCCGCTCGGGGTGACCGCGCTGCCCGACGGGTCGGTCGCGATCAGCGACACGTACAACCAGGCGCTGCGGCGCTACGACCCGGCCAGTGGTGAAGTGACCACTGTGGCCACCGACTTGAGGGAGCCGAGCGACGCGGTGCTCGTCGGTGACGACATCGTCGTCGTCGAGTCCGCCCGCCACCGGCTCACGCGGCTGCGGCTGCCCGACGAGGCGGTACGGGTGGAGGCCGTCGCGCACCGCACGCAGCGGGCGGCGACCGAAGTGGCGCCCGGGAAGCTCCGGTTGGACATCGTCTTCCAGGCGCCGAGCGGGCAGAAGCTGGACACGCGGTACGGGCCTTCGACGCGGCTGCTGGTGTCCTCCACGCCGCCGGAGCTGCTGGCTGAGGGCGAGGGTTCGGGAACGGATCTCAGCCGCGAGCTGGAGCTGAACCCGGAGGTTGTGGAGGGTGTGCTGCACGTGTCGGCGACGGCCGCTTCGTGCGACGACGACCCGGAGAACGAGTACCCGGCGTGCCATGTCCACCAGCAGGACTGGGGTGTGCCGGTCCGCGTGACCGCGGGGGGAGCGCCGCGGCTGCCGCTGGTGTTGGCGGGGATGGATTCCTGAGCCGGGCGCCTGCTCGGGACCGGGGGCCTCCCGGACTCTGTCCGTCGGGGTCGTGGTGGCTGTCTTTTTCGGGGGCTGCGGGGTCGGTGCCGCGCCGGGGCGGCTGTTTCGGGATGCCGCACTCGCGCCGCTCGGCCCCAGGGGCCTCCCGGGCTTCGTGTGGCTGCGCCGGACTCCGTCCGTCGGGGTCGCGGTGGCTGTCTTTTGCGGGGGCTGCGGGGTCGGCGCCGCGCCGGGGCGGCTGTTTGGGACGCCGCACTCGCGCCGCTCGGCCCCAGGGGCCTCCCGGGCTTCGTGCCGCTGCGCCGGACTTCGTCCGTCGGGTGGCGCCGGTGCGGTGGCCGTCTTTTGGGGGCTCCGGGGGTCGGCGCCGCGCCGTGGCGTCTCCTCGGGCGTCGAACGTTCGGGTACTCGTTTTTGTATTCGGGCTTGTTGCGTTCGGCGCCCTGCGGGGAGCGCCCCGGCACGTCCCCTCCTGGCACCGTGCGTGCGAGACCGGCGCCGGGCGGGCGAAGTCCAGCCCGTCCGGCGGGTCCCCTTCGGGCCGGGCGGCACTTGCAATGTGCGACCCCGCGAAATCAAGCCCGCCCGGCGTTTGAGGACACGCCCGTAGGGCGTCCGGGGGCTTGCCCCCACCGCGCGGCCGAGCCGCAAAAGGTCACAGCGGGAAGGGGCGAGGTGAGCCGGTCGGCTCAGGGGGTGTGGTGGTGCCGGTCGTCGTCGGTGACCACGGTGGTGGCCGGGGGCACGACCATGCGGCGGCGCCTGGCGACGCTGGCGTAGACCGCCACCCCGATGATGCCGACGAGCATCATGATGACCCCGACGAGGTCGAGGTTGACGCTTTCCATCTCCCAGTCGGTGGCGAAGGCGAGTATCGCCCCGCCCGCGATGAGGAGTATGAATCCTCCCAGTCCCATGACTTCCGCCTCCCTGTCGGCCCGGCTGGTCCGGGCCGGTGTACGCACTTCGCGTACCCGGCCCTTCAACAGACAAGCCTGCGAGTGGGGTTCAGCCTTCCAGGAATGCCGTCATCGCGTTCGCGAGGAGGTACGGGTCGTCCGCTCCGCACAGCTCACGCGCACTGTGCATGGAGAGGATCGCTACGCCGATGTCGACGGTCTGGATGCCGTGCCGGGCGGAGGTGATCGGGCCGATCGTCGTGCCGCACGGCATCGAGTTGTTCGACACGAAGACCTGCCACGGCACACCCGCCTTCTCGCACGCCGCCGCGAACACCGCCTGGCCGCTGCCGTCCGTCGCGTACCGCATATTGACGTTGACCTTGAGGATCGGTCCGCCGTTGGCGCGCGGGTGGTGCGTCGGGTCGTGACGCTCGGAGTAGTTGGGGTGCACCGCGTGGCCGGTGTCGGACGAGAGGCAGATCGTGCCGGCGAAGGCGCGCGCCTTGTCGTCGTAACTGCCGCCGCGCGCGAAGACCGAGCGCTCCAGTACGTTGCCGAGGAGAGGGCCGTCGGCGCCGGTGTCGGACTGTGAACCGTTCTCCTCGTGGTCGAAGCCGGCGAGGACGGGGATGTACGGGAGAGGGCCGTCCGCAGTGCTGACGGCCGTCAGCGCGGCGACTCCCGCGTGTACGGAGATCAGGTTGTCCATGCGGGGACCGGCGACCAGCTCGCGGTCGCGGCCGAGGTAGGCCGGTTCGTCGATGCTGTGAGCCATCAGGTCCCAGCCCGCGACCTCGCCCTCGGTGAGGCCTTCCTCTTCCTCCAGGAAGCGGATCAGGTCGCCCTCGTGTACGTCGCCGAGGCCCCAGATCGGCTGCATGTGCCGCTGCTTGTCGAGCTTGAGGCCTTCGGTGTTCGCCGACCGGTCCAGGTGCACGGCCAGCTGCGGCACGCGCAGCAGTGCCCGGTCGATGTTGACGAGGCGGTGCGAGCCGTCGCGCAGTGTGAGGCGGCCCGCGATGCCCAGGTCGCGGTCGAGCCAGGTGTTGAGGAGCGTCCCGCCGTAGATCTCGATGGCGATCTGCCGCCAGCCCTCCGAGCCCATGTCGGGCAGCGGCTTCACGTGCAGGTGGGGGGAGTCGGTGTGGCCGCCGATGATCCGGAACGGCGTGCTCGCCTCCGCGCCCTCCGGTACGTACCAGGCGATGATCGCCCCGCCGCGCAGCACGTACTTGCCGCCCGTTGTCCCGTCCCAGGCCTCGGTCTCCGCGACCTGCCGGAACCCGGCCTTGTCCAGCCGCTCGGCGGCGTTGGCCACCGCGTGGTACGGCGTCGGGCTGGCCGCCAGGAAGGACATCAGGTCGTCGGTGTGGCCGCGGTCGAAGCGGGCGGGTGCGCTCATGGGGTTCACCATAACCAGGGTTAACTACGGGCCGTGCAGCCTGTCTCGGAGCCGGTTCGTCAGAGGCCCGGAGGTCGCTCGAAGCGCCGCTGTATCGTCCGGCGCTCGCCGCGGCGCACCTGCGGCAGCATCTGCGGGGCGCCGGGCGGACGCTGCTGCTGACGGCGGCGTCCCACGCAGAACAGGCAGCCCTCGCCGGGCGGCGCGGTCGGGTCGATGGGCGAGCCGGGGTGCTCGGAGCAGCCCGACGCGTTGCGCGGCCGGGAGAGCTCGCGGGCCACGATGAAGGCGCGGTGCAGGGTGTCCGCGAGCTCCACGAACTCCTCGCCGGGGGAAGAGACGGTGACGGCGAAGGCGCGGTCGTTGACCCTCTGGACGTACCCCTTGAGCGCGTCCAGCGTGTACGGCGGATCCGGCACGGGGTAGCCGAGGCGGCGCTGCTCGGCCGGGGCGGGGACGCTGCGCTCGCCGCGGCGGCGGCGGTCGTTGCAGAGCAGGCAGCGGCCCCAGCCGCCGGGGGCCTCGGGGTCGATGGCGCCGTTGGGGTGCAGCTCGCAGCCGGTGTAGCTCTTGACGGGGGCGAGGTCGGCGGCCGTCTTGAAGGCGACGTACAGGGTGTCGGCGATGGGTTCGTACTCAAGCGGATGGGAGCCGTCGTACAGGTCGCCGATCTGGTCGCCCACAGAGCCGAGCTTTCCGCGCAGCTCACTGAGCGCGTACGGCCGGCCGGCCGGGACGGAATAGCCACCCCTGCGGGGTTCCATGGAACTCATGTCGACAAGAGTCGCACGGGCCACTGACAACGGGCCGGGCACAAAGTGCCCGGCCCGTCGCCAGAGGGTTTCGCAGTGGACTAGAAGGCCGCCTCGTCCAGCTCCATCAGGGACTGGTCCACGGACTCGGCCAGGGCGCGCTCGACACCGACGCCCGGCAGGACGTTCGCGGCGAAGAACTTCGCCGCCGCGATCTTGCCCGTGTAGAAGGGCACGTCCTTCGGGGACGCGGTCGGCAGCTTCTCGGCCGCGACGGCCGCGCCCTTGAGCAGCAGGTAGCCGACGACGACGTCACCGGAGGCCATCAGCAGGCGGGTGGTGTTCAGGCCCACCTTGTAGATGGACTTGACGTCCTTCTCGGTGCCCGCGAGGTCCGTCAGCATGGCGCCGACGATGGCCTCCAGGTCCACGGCCGCCTTGGCGAGCTGGTCGCGGGCCGCGGCGAACTCGTCGCCGCCGGTGCCGACCGCGATGAACTTCTTGATGTCCTCCGCCAGCGAGTTCAGCGCCGCGCCCTGGTTGCGGACGATCTTCCGGAAGAAGAAGTCCTGCCCCTGGATCGCGGTCGTGCCCTCGTACAGGGTGTCGATCTTCGCGTCGCGGATGTACTGCTCGATCGGGTACTCCTGGAGGTACCCGGAGCCGCCGAACGTCTGGAGCGACTGCGCCAGCTGCTCGTACGACTTCTCGGAGCCGTAGCCCTTCACGATCGGCAGCAGCAGGTCGTTCATGGCGACGAGCGCGGAGGCGTCCTCGCCCGCGGCCTCCTTGGCCGCGATCTCGTCCTGGACGGACGCGGTGTGCAGGACCAGGGCGCGCATGCCCTCGGCGTACGCCTTCTGCGTCATGAGCGCGCGGCGGACGTCGGGGTGGTGCGTGATGGTGACCTTGGGCGCGGTCTTGTCCATGAAGTTGGCGAGGTCCGGGCCCTGGACGCGCTCCTTGGCGTACTCAAGAGCGTTGAGGTAACCGGTCGAGAGCGTCGCGATCGCCTTCGTGCCGACCATCATCCGGGCGAACTCGATGATCATGAACATTTGGCGGATGCCGTCGTGCTTGTCGCCGATCAGCCAGCCCTTGGCGGGGTGCTGGTCGCCGAAGGTCATCTCGCACGTGTTGGACGCCTTGAGGCCCATCTTGTGCTCGACGTTCGTGGCGTAGGCGCCGTTGCGCGCGCCCAGCTCGCCGGTCTCCCAGTCGAACTCGTACTTCGGGACGAGGAAGAGGGACAGGCCCTTGGTGCCCGGTCCCGCGCCCTCGGGGCGCGCCAGCACGTAGTGAAGGATGTTGGCCGACATGTCGTGCTCACCGGACGTGATGAAGCGCTTCACGCCCTCGATGTGCCAGGAGCCGTCAGCCTGCTGGATCGCCTTCGTGCGGCCCGCGCCGACGTCCGAACCGGCGTCCGGCTCGGTCAGGACCATCGTCGAGCCCCACTGCTTGTCGACGGCGATCTTCGCGATCTTCTTCTGGGCCTCGTTGCCCTCCTCGAAGAGCACGCCGGCGAACGCCGGACCCGAGGAGTACATCCAGACCGCCGGGTTCGCGCCGAGCAGCAGCTCCGCGTACGCCCAGATCAGCGAGCGGGGCGAGGTGGTGCCGCCGATCTCCTCGGGGAGGCCGAGACGCCAGTACTCGCTGTCCATGAAGGCCTGGTAGCTCTTCTTGAAGGACGCCGGTACGGGAGCGGTGTTGGTGGCCGGGTCGAAGACCGGGGGGTTGCGGTCGGCGTCCTCGAAGGAGGCGGCGAGGTCGTTCTCCGCGAGGCGGGCGATCTCGTCAAGGATGCTCTTGGCGGTCTCGACGTCCATCTCCGCGAACGGGCCGGTGCCGTACAGCTTGTCGCGGCCGAGTACCTCGAAGAGGTTGAACTCGATGTCGCGGAGATTCGACTTGTAGTGCCCCATGGCGACGGCCCTCTCGTACACATACCAGCAAGTAACTACGATGATGCTACCCGTCGGTAATAAGGGCAACCCCAATCCATCCTTTTGTGAAGCGTCTCTAGCGCGGGTGACGGTGGGTGGTGGTCGAGGTGCGGAGGGTAGGGGACGCGGGTCCCCCCCCAGACGCAATCAGTGGTTTCGCGGCATCCCCGGCGTTGCCCTGCGTTGCGCAGCCCTACAGCTCGCACCAGACCGTCTTGCTGCCGGGCCCCTGGTTCACGCCCCAGCGCAGCGATACGGCGGCGAGCAGCGCGAGGCCGCGACCGGACTCGTCGTCACAGATGGCCTGGCGCAGTACGGGCCACACGCGCGGATCGGGGTCGGTGACCTCGACGCGGGTGCGGGCGTTGTCGGCGGTTCGGGTGATGTGGACGGTGACGGGGGTGCCCTCGCCGAGGTGCGTGATCACGTTGCTGAGCAGCTCACTGACGCAGAGCTGCAGGTCGGGGCACGCTTGCCCGCCGAGGTGCTCGCGCACGGCGTGGCGGAGCATCGGCACCGCCTTCGGGGTGGCGAGGAGGCCGGCGGTGAACGGCGTCACCGGTCCGCCGCCTTGCGGAGGACGGCGGTCAGCGCGCGGGCGGTGGCGAGGTTGCAGTTGCCGAGGATCACGAGCGGCGGCGTGCCGAAGTCCCGGCCGAGGGACGGCAGCGTGATGCCGTGCTCGGTGAGCGCGGCGCGGAGTTCTTCGATGGTGGTCTGCGCTTCGAGGTCCAGGTTCATGGGGGGCACCCTTCCGTTGCGTGCTGTGACGAAGTAGTCACACGCTGACGTGTCGCGGCGTACCGTGGAAGGGTTTCGGCGCCACAGGGCGCGGTGTGGAAGGCGGTCAACCGTGGCGGCACGCAAGGACATCGACGGCTCGGAGAGCGTTCCTGCCTTTTACGGCAAGGAGTTGCGCTGGAGGCGGGAGGAGGCGGGCCGCACGCTTCAGCAGACCGTCGAGGGCAGCTTCTACGCGGCGAGTTATCTGAGCGAGATCGAGCGCGGTACGCGGCGGATGCCGCTGGATCTGGCGCGGCACGTAGACCGCGCGCTGGTGACGGACGGGTTCTTTGAGCGCCGCTGCGAGGACGTCCGGAAGGCGAGGCGTGGCGCGCACGCGGAGTACTTCGCGCCGATCGCGGAGGCGGAGTCGCGGGCGCGGACTATCGAGCGGTGGAGCAACGCGCTCATTCCGGGGCTGCTCCAGACTGGGGCGTACGCACGCGCGGTCATCCGCGCCACGCACCCGCTGGACCTCCCGGAGGAGGTCGACGCGAGGATCTGCGCCCGGCTGCGGCGGGCCGGTCTCTTCGACGACCCGAAGAAGCCCGAGTACTGGGTCATCCTGCACGAGTCACTGCTGCGGAACTCACTGCTGCCGCCTGCGGAGATGGCCGAACAGCTCGACCAGATCGCGGCCTTGGCGGGACGCGGCCGCATCGTTCCACAGATCGTGCAGTGGAACGCGCCGACCCAGCCCTTCATGGAGCTGTCGCTCATGTTCATGGAGTTCGACGACGAACCGCCGCTCATGTACACGGAGGGGCCGTATCACGGCCAGACCGTCGACGATCCGGCCCTCGTGAAGCAGTACCGCAAGGCATACGATCGGCTCAGGGCCGCCGCACTGCCGCCGGAGGCGTCCCTCGCCTTGATCGAAGATGCGGCCGAGGAGTACCGAAATGGCAAGCAGCGACTTTGACTTGAGCGCCGCCGTCTGGCGCAAGAGCAGCTACAGCAACGGCGACGGCGGCGAGTGCGTCGAGGTCGCCGAAGCGTTCCCGGGCGCCGCCCGCTGGCGTAAGAGCAGCTACAGCAACGGCTCCGGAGGGCTCTGCCTCGAAGTCGCTGACAACATCCCCGGCGTCGTACCCGTCCGCGACTCCAAGATCCCCCACGGCCCCGCCCTCGTCCTCCCCGCCACCGCATGGGTCCCCTTCGTCGCCGCGCTCAAGGCCGGTCGGCTGGACGGCTGAGCGCGGGGGCTCCTTACTCAGTACTCTTACGCGCATGTACGGCTACGACCAGAACCAGGGTGGACAGCAGCAGTACGCGCCGCCGCAGCCCCCGCCCCAGGGCGGCTACGGCGAGCAGCCGCTCTACCCGGAGCCGTCGCCGCCCTCGCTCGCCGACGGGGTGCGCGCCTTCACCACCGGGACGCTGTCCGTCGAGGACTTCCAGCAGATCTTCGCCACGTCGAAGGTCTACTGCCCGCGCGGTGACAACCCGGGCTTCCTCGCGCTGCACAACACCCAGCAGCCGGTGATCCCGATGTTCACCTCGCTCAAGGAGCTGCGGAAGTACGCCGGCAAGGAGTCGAAGTACTTCGTGATCACCGGTGCGGAGGTCATCGACCTGCTGCCGACCGGGTACGGCTTCGTACTCGACATGGAGGGCGAGCACCGCATGGTCTTCGACGCGAAGGCCGTGGAGCAGATGGTCGACTTCGCGATGCGCCGGATGTACGGCTGAGCGAGACCGCAATTCCCGTACGCAGGGCCCCGTTGGGGGGATGTCGGCGGCATGTCATAGCGTGCTCACGTCAATAGGACGTAACACTCACGGGGGACTCCCGCATGACCTATCCGCCGCAGCAAGGCCCCGGCCCGTATGGGCAGCCCTACCCGCACGGGCAGCAGCAGTCGCCGCAGGGATACCCGCAGCAGCAGCCGCCGCAGGGATACCCGCCCCAGCAGGGATACGGGTACCCGCAGCAACAGCAGCAGCCGTACGCGCCCCAGCAGCAGTGGGCCGCGCCGCCGCCGGCGCCCACCGGGCCGTCCAGGGGTGGTGGCCTGGGCGCAAAGACGATCCTGAAGATCATCGCCGGCGTGATCGTCGCCATCATGTGCGTGGTCGGCTACATCGCGAGCAAGGACGACGCCGACAAGGCGGAGGCCGGCGACTGCCTCAAGAACAACGGCTCCACGGTGACCCCTGACCTTCAGGTGGTGGAGTGCGGAGGAGCCGACGCCAAGTTCAAGGTGGTCGAGGTGATCCCCGACACGCTGGAGACCTCCAGGTGCGAGGGCAAGTCGGACATCGGCTACCAGGAGCAGACCGGCGGTCGGCGCAGCTCGGGCAAGCAGTTCGTGCTCTGCATCAACGAGATCAAGAAGTAGAGAAGTAGAGGCAGGCGAAGACGCCGCCCCCCGGACCGGGGGGCCATTTGGTCGCCGCACATCGGCCGCGCCACTCGCGCCCGGGGGGAATTCCTCCCGGGCGCTTCTCCTTGCACTGGCAGGAAGTTCTACGTTCAACTAAAGTGGACGTACAAGGAGGCCCGCCATGCCCGCAGTAACCGTTGAGAACCCGCTGACCCTGCCGAAGGTCGCCGCACCGACCGACGCCGTAGCGCGTCCCGTGCTGGCCGTCACCACCGCTCCGGGCGGTTTCGAAGGCGAGGGCTTTCCGGTACGCCGCGCCTTCGCCGGCATCAACTACAAGTACCTCGACCCGTTCATCATGATGGACCAGATGGGTGAAGTGGACTACGGAGCCGGGGAGCCGAAAGGCACGCCCTGGCACCCCCACCGCGGCTTCGAGACGGTCACGTACCTGATCGACGGCACCTTCGTCCACCAGGACAGCAACGGTGGCGGCGGCAACATCCAGAACGGCGACACCCAGTGGATGACCGCCGGCTCCGGCATCCTCCACATCGAGGCGCCGCCGGAGGAGCTGGTGGTCTCCGGTGGCCTGTTCCACGGCCTCCAGCTGTGGGTCAACCTGCCCGCCTCCGACAAGATGATGGCCCCCCGCTACCAGGACATCCGCGGCGGCCAGGTGCAGCTGCTGACGTCGCCCGACGGCGGCGCGCTGCTCCGCGTCATCGCGGGCGAGCTGGACGGGCACGACGGCCCCGGCATCACCCACACCCCGATCACGATGATCCACGCGACCCTGCGGCCGGGTGCGCAGATCACGCTGCCCTGGCGTTCGGACTTCAACGCTCTCGCGTACGTCCTGGCCGGGCGCGGCGCCGTCGGTACGGATCGCCGTCCCGTCCACAAGGGCCAGACCGCGGTCTTCGGCGACGGCGGCTCGCTGACCGTACGCGCGGACGAGCACCAGGACTCCAACACCCCGGACCTGGAGGTCGTCCTCCTCGGCGGGCAGCCGATCCGGGAGCCGATGGCGCACTACGGGCCGTTCGTGATGAACACGCAGGAAGAGCTGAAGATCGCCTTCGAGGACTTCCAGCGCGGCCGTCTCGGCACCATCCCGGCCGTCCACGGCATGGGTGAGTAAAGACCGCTCCGGACCACCCGGTTGACGACCAGTCACCCGGGCGGTCCTCTCCGACGGGCCGCCCCGCGCCGTCCGTGATCCGCTGGGTCGGTGCAGACGACGCAGCCGCTCCTTCCCGAGCTCGCACGCCGGGTCGCCGCCTGGTGTGTCGTCGCCCTGCTGGTCACCGGGGTCGCCGCGGTGGGGATCTGGCTGTGCGTCACCTTCGCGACCGCCGTGACGCCCGTCCTGCTCGCCATCCTCGGGACCGCGCTGCTCGGGCCCCTGCACCGGCGGCTCATCAAGATGAAGCTGAACCGGTCGCTCGCCGCCGGGCTGACCTGCGTCGCGGTCGTCGCCGTCGTCGGCGGCGCCGCGTACATCGTCGTCAGCGCGCTCGTCGAGACCGGCGACCAGATCCTCGACTCGCTGCGGCAGGCCGCCAAGGACCTGGCCAAGCACCTCGGCGCGGCCGGTACCTCCTTGGACGACATGGCCAAGAACGCCAGGGAGCTCCTCGGCAAGTTCGGCGGGACCGCTGCCACCGGGCTGATCACCGGGCTCAGCGTCGTCGGCGAGGTGATCGCGATGGCCGTCCTGGCCCTGCTGCTGATCTTCTTCTTCCTCCGGGACTCGGACAAGGCCGCCGACACCCTGAAGTCGCTCGCACCCGGCTCGACCGGCGACACCGTCGAAGCGATGGGCCGCCGCGCTTTCGAGGCCGTCGAGGGCTTCATGCGCGGTACGACGTTCATCGCGCTGATCGACGCCATCCTCATTACCGTCGGGCTGCTGGTCCTGCAAGTGCCCGGCGCGGTCGGCCTGGGCGCGCTGGTGTTCGTCGGCGCGTACATCCCGTACCTCGGCGCCTTCATCTCCGGCGCGGTCGCGGTGCTCGTCGCCCTCGCCGACCGGGGGTTCGCGATCGCGCTGTGGGCTTTCGGGGTCGTACTCGCCGTACAGGTGATTGAGGGGCACGTCCTCCAGCCCGTGATCCAGAGCCGGACCGTGCAGATGCACCCGGCCGTGGTGATGCTCGCGATCACCGCCGGGGCGTCCGTCGCGGGCATCCTCGGGATGCTGCTCGCCGTGCCGCTGACGGCGGCCGTGTTCGGGGTGATCGGAGAGCTGCGGCAGGCATTACGAGCAGGGGGCCCCTGAGGGGCGGGAGGGCTACCCCACCGTCGCAGGATCTAAAGGCTCCGGGACTCCCCGTCCTCGTACAGCTCGAACCAGATCGACTTGCCCTCGCCCCTCGGGTCCACACCCCACGCGTCCGCGAGCATCTCCATCAGGATCAGCCCGCGCCCGCTGGACGCCATCTCCCCCGGGCGCCGCTTGTGCGGCAGTTCGTCGCTGGAGTCCGTCACCTCGACCCTCAGCCGCCGTACGCCCGGGTCACCCGTCGCCTCGGCGACCAGCATCGCGTCGCCGTCCGTGTGCACCAGGACGTTGGTGACCATCTCCGAGACCATCAGCACGGCCGCGTCGAGTTGTTCCCCGTTCGCCCAGTCGTGCAGCAGGTCCCGCAGCTGCTGCCGGGCGGTGGCGATACGTTCCGGTTCGGCCTGGGCCACGGACATCGCCGTACGCCGCGCCGGGGCCATCGTCACCGTCGAGCCGGGGCCGCAGTCGCACCCGGCGCCCTCGCGGCACAGCAGCAGCACGGCGATGTCGTCCTCGCGGCGGTCCACGAGCGGGCCCGTGGTGTGGTGCGAGGAGGGGCCGTGCACGCCCGATACGAGGGCGTCGGCGAGCTTCTCCAGGCTGTCGCCGGTGTGCTCTTCCATGATCCTGCGGAGCCTGGCCCAGCCGGTGTCCAGGTCGTGGCCGCCGGTCTCGATGAGGCCGTCCGTACAGATCATGATCGTCTCGCCCGGTTCGAGGACGAGCCGCGTCGTCGGATAGTCCGTGTCCGGCACGATGCCCAGCGGCAGGCCGCCCGCCGTCGGCCGGACGAGCACCGTCCCGTCGCTGAGGCGCACCGCCGGTTCGGGGTGGCCCGCGCGGGCGATGTCGAGGAGCCCGGTGGCGGGGTCCGCCTCGATGTAGAGGCAGGTCGCGAAGCGCGGGCTGGAGTAGTCGCCGGGGTCGTAGGTGTCCGCCCCTGGAAAATCATGCAGCCCGTGCAGGAAGCGGGAGGCGCGGGAGAGGACCGCGTCCGGCCGGTGGCCCTCGGAGGCGTACGCGCGCAGGGCGATCCGCAGCTGGCCCATCAGGCCGGCCGCCCGTACGTCATGCCCCTGTACGTCCCCGATGACCAGGGCTATTCGTCCGCTGGGCAGCGGGATCATGTCGTACCAGTCGCCGCCGACCTGGAGTCCGCCGCCGGTCGGCACGTAGCGCGCGGCCACCGTCATGCCGGGGATCTCCGGCCCCAGCGTCGGCATCATCGACCGCTGGAGGCCCAGCGACAGCTCGCGTTCGTTCTCGGCCACCGAGGCCCGCTCCAGCGCCTGCGCGAGCATCCTGGCGACCGTCGCCAGCACGGAGCGCTCGTCGGGGGTGAACGCCACGGGGTGCGCGAAGCCCGCCATCCAGGCGCCCATGGTGCGGCCGGCCACTGTCAGCGGCACGAAGGCCCAGGAGCGGCGCTCGGCGTTGCGGGCGAGGGGGCGGCCGGCGGGGTAGCGGCGGCTGTACTCCTCGGGGGACGTCAGATAGATGGCCCGCCCGGTCCGTACGACCTCCGGGGCGGGATGGTCCGTGTCCAGCAGCATGTCGGTGAACGGGAGGTCGTCACCGGGGCCGTACCCGTGGTGGCCCAGGACCTTGATCCGCCCGCCCGACGAACCGAAGACGGCGAGACTGTCCGGCGAGAACCCCGGCATGGACAGCGACGCGGCGACCCCCAGCACCTCCGCCGTGGACCGCGCCTCCGCGAGCGCTCGTCCCGCGTCCAGCAGGAACGCCTCGCGGGAGCGGCGCCAGTCGCCGGTGACGGGGGTGTGCGCGGCGTCGCCCGGCCGGGGCTCGGCGACCTCCTGGAGGGTGCCGAAGAGCTGGTAGTCGTTGCCTTCGATGACCGGCTTGGAGCGGCTGCGTACGGTCCTGAGCAGCCGTCCTTCCGTATCCATGATCCGCAGCCGGGCCTCGGCGAGGGTGCCTTCGGCGACCGCGAGGTTCACGACGCCGTTGATCTCGTTCCAGTCGACCGGATGAAAACGCGAGCGTACGGCGGCCTCGGGCAGCGCCACGGGCTCGGCGGGCAGCCCTAGGAGCCGGGCGGCCTCCGCGTCGAGCGTGACGACCCCGGACGCGTTGTCCCAGCGCCACATGCCGGTTGCGATGGCGGCCAGGATGTCCTCGGTACGCATTGCTTCATCTTTACAGGTCGCGGCCCGACCGGCTGGCCGAGTGCCCCTGCGACCTCTCCTGACCTCTCCCGTACGGCAAAGAGAAACGGCAAATTAAAGGGGATGCGCCGGGCGGTAACCTTGAGTGCTCCGACAACCCCGAATCCCGAAGGCTGGATGAACGACGATGCATCGGTACAGGTCCCACACCTGCGGCGAGCTCCGCGCCTCTGACGTCGACACCGACGTCCGGCTGAGCGGCTGGCTGCACAATCGTCGAGACCTGGGCGGCATCCTCTTCATCGATCTGCGTGATCACTACGGCATCACGCAGCTCGTCGCCCGCCCCGGCACTCCCGCGTACGACGCGCTCGACAAGCTCAACAAGGAGTCGGTCGTCCGCGTCGACGGCCGGGTCGTCTCGCGCGGCGCCGACAACATCAACCCGGAGCTGCCGACCGGCGAGATCGAGGTCGAGGTCGCGGAGGTCGAGCTGCTGGGCGCGTCGCAGCAGCTGCCGTTCCAGATCAACACGGACGACGGGGTGGGCGAGGAGCGACGCCTCGAGTACCGCTTCCTCGACCTGCGCCGCGAGCGCATGCACCGCAACATCATGCTGCGTACGGCGGTCATCTCGGCCATCCGTCACAAGATGACGGCGCTCGGCTTCAACGAGATGGCGACGCCGATCCTGACGGCGACCTCCCCGGAGGGCGCCCGCGACTTCGTCGTCCCGTCCCGCCTCAACCCCGGCAAGTTCTACGCGCTCCCCCAGGCTCCGCAGCAGTTCAAGCAGCTGCTGATGATCTCGGGCTTCGACCGCTATTTCCAGATCGCGCCGTGCTTCCGCGACGAGGACGCCCGCGCGGACCGCTCGCCGGGCGAGTTCTACCAGCTCGACGTGGAGATGAGCTTCGTCGAGCAGGAGGACGTCTTCCAGCCGATCGAGAAGCTGATGACCGAGCTCTTCGAGGAGTTCGGCAACGGCCGTCACGTCACGTCGCCCTTCCCGCGGATCCCGTTCCGTGAGGCGATGCTGAAGTACGGCAACGACAAGCCCGACCTGCGCGCCCAGCTGGAACTCGTCGACATCTCGGACGTCTTCGCGGGCTCGGAGTTCAAGGCCTTCGCCGGAAAGCACGTCCGCGCGCTGCCGGTGCCGGACACGGCGGGCCAGTCCCGGAAGTTCTTCGACGGCCTCGGCGACTACGCAGTCGAGCACGGCGCGAAGGGCCTGGCTTGGGTGCGCGTCGCCGAGGACGGTTCCCTCACCGGCCCGATCGCCAAGTTCCTGACCGAGGAGAACATCAAGGTCCTCACCGAGCGCCTGTCGCTGGCCCCCGGCCACGCGGTCTTCTTCGGCGCGGGCGAGTTCGACGAGGTCTCCAAGATCATGTCGGCGGTCCGGGTCGAGGCCGCGAAGCGCGCCGGCCACTTCGAGGAGGGCGTCTTCCGGTTCTGCTGGATCGTCGACTTCCCGATGTACGAGAAGGACGAGCTCACCGGGAAGATCGACTTCTCGCACAACCCCTTCTCGATGCCGCAGGGCGGTCTTGAGGCCCTGGAGACCCAGGACCCGCTGGACATCCTGGGCTGGCAGTACGACATCGTCTGCAACGGCGTCGAGCTGTCCTCCGGCGCGATCCGGAACCACGAGCCCGAGATCATGTTCAAGGCGTTCGAGATCGCGGGTTACGACAAGGAGACCGTCGAGCGCGAGTTCGCCGGCATGCTCCGCGCCTTCGAGTTCGGCGCCCCCCCGCACGGCGGCATCGCCCCGGGCATCGACCGCATCGTGATGCTGCTGGCCGACGAGCCGAACATCCGCGAGACGATCGCCTTCCCGCTCAACGGCAACGCGCAGGACCTGATGATGGGCGCGCCGACGACGCTGGACGAGGCCCGCCTGCGGGAGCTCAACATCCAGCTGCGGAAGCCCCCGGTCACCAAGTCCGGCGAGTAAACAGCAGCGAGTGACCGGCAAGAAGGCCCCGGAACCGAACGGTTCCGGGGCCTTCTTGCCGGTCGACGTGTCGAGGAGGTTCGCGGGGTACCGGGTTCCCTTACGTTCGGCGGTAAGAAGACGAAGGGGACAAAATGAAGCGCCGGAACCGACCCAGGGCTCCGTTGACCGCGCTGCTGACGGCCGCCGCACTCCTGGCGACGGGCTGCGGGACCACTTCCCACCACGCCTCGCGGGCCTTCGCCGTTCCCGGCGCTCCCGCGCACGAGGCGTCCGGCGGCAAGGGGGGCGGCAAGGCGGGAGGCAAGGCAGGCAAGGCCGCACCGGAACCACGCAGGCTGACCCGCCCCCTCCTCAGCCTCCTCCCGGGCCTGGGCCCCAAGACCCTCGGCCTGGTCCCGGACGACACCCGGCAGGCGCTCGTCGTCACCGGCGAGGGCCGCGACAAGAACCGGGGTACGGCGGTCCTCTACGAACGCGAACGCCCCGGCGCCGCCTGGCTGCCGGGCCACCGGTGGCCGGCCGACAACGCCGTGCGCGGCTGGACGGACAAGCACGTCCAAGGGGACCTGCGCTCTCCCATCGGCCTCTTCACCCTCACCGACGCGGGCGGCCTCCTGCCCGACCCGGGCACGAAGCTGACGTACGACGCGGGCCCCGCCTTCACCGCGACCGGCACGGGCAGCCTGGGCGAACCGCTGGCGGGGTCGTTCGACTACGTCATCGCCGTCAACTACAACCGCAGGCCCGGCGCCACGCCCCTGGACTGGACGCGCCCGCTGGGCGCGTCCCGGGGCGGCGGGATCTGGCTGCACGTGGACCACGAAGGGCCGACGCAGGGGTGCCTCTCGTTCAGCCGGCCGGTGATGAAGCACCTGCTGCGCACGCTGGACCCGGCGAAGAATCCGGTGGTGGTGATGGGCGACAAGGCCTCTCTGAGAAGGTGATCACGGCCTTGCCGCCGACCGCCCCCCACCACCGAATCCCGCCGTCCTAGGCGGTGACCGGCTCCTGGGAGCCGTTCGGCCCGGACTCCCGATCCTCGAAGCTGCCCGTCTCGCGGGATCCGGGACCGCGCTGGCTCGGAATGCCCGGCACGAGGTGGGCGGTCATGAGCGCGCGGCGTTCGTCGGCCTCCGCGCACAGGGCGACGGCGGCCGCGTTGAAACGGACCAGGGAGGGCGGGTCGGAGGGGCCCAGGAGGTGAGCCTTCAGTTCCGCGCGGGCCTCCTTCCAGAGGTCCTTCTCCGGATGGCGTACGGACTCCAGGAGCTCCGGGACGCCGGACGCGTCCGGCGTGAGAACGGCGGCGGCGCGCACGGTCGGGAAGCTCGCCCGGAAGTCCTCCTCCGTCATGCCGCTGGTGTTGGCCACGGCGTACGGCTTCTCGCTGTGCAGGTAGTCCGAGACGACGCTCGACACATCACTGATCAGCAGGTCGGACTGGTTGAAGCAGCTGTAGATGCCCAGCCGCGGCGTGACGACGATCTGGTGCTCCCACGCGGGGAACGAGGCCCAGTAGGCCTCCTCCCAGGCCTCTGTGGCCGCCGCGACGAGCGCCGCGCGGTCGTCCTCGGGCGTGCCCTGGAGCATCATCCGTTCCAGCTCGTCCGCGCCGGTCCGGAAGTCGCTGCTGGTGAGCCGGTCGAGCTCGGCCTTGCGGCGGGCGAGCTCGGCGACGGTCTCCAGGTCGGGGCGCGGGCCGGACCGCCCGGCGGCGGCCTCGCGGATCATCGCGCGGATGCGCCTGTCCGCCGCACCGGCCTCCGGGTCGACGGAGCCGGTCATGGGATGCGGCTTGTAGAGAAGCCGTACGCCCTCGTCGTCCAGGAGCGCGCGGACGAGGTTCTCGCCGGCCAGGACGACTGACGTGTTGCCGGGGTTGCCGTCCCAGCCCTCCCAGGTGGGGGCGTACAGCACAGTCGTGTACGTGCCTTCGGGCGCTGCTCCCGTCCAGGGCCGGAGCGGGGCCAGCTGCGGGCGGCCCACCTCCACGACGTCCTTGTCGTCGACGCCTATCGCGGCCTGCCGGTACCGCTCCCTGGCCGCCGGCCCCGCCACCCACACCTCGTCGTACGCCTTGGCGTACGGGTTGCAGCTGGACAGCTTGTCGCTCTCGCCGTGGTTGGTGAAGGCGTGCTTGATGGAGGGGATGCGCAGGACCTGCGAGGTCTTACCGGAGTTCGCGGGGTGCAGCATCATCTTCAGCGTCGATCCCTCCAGGGCGAACATGTGCGCGACCCGGGGGATGCAGATGATGGGCACGTCCGTGGCTTGAATCTTCTGCACCATGAAGCGCTCGCGCAGCACGATCAGCGGCTTGCCGTCCAGCGCGGAGAGCGTGGAGAGCCACATGTTCGCCTGGTACGCCGACGATGTGCCGCCGGAGAAGTACATCGCCACGGTCGGCTGGTAGTCCGCCAGCCAGGCGTCCAGCCACTCCAGGGTCTGCTCCTTGTTCGCGGGGCGCTTCCCCGGCAGCAGCCATGTGGCGAGGTGGACGGTGCCGGCCGCCATCAGCGCGAGGGAGACGCCGAGGCCGGCGGCGCCGGCAGACACATCCCCGGTCACGGCGGTGACGAGCATTCCCGTGGTGGCGGGTACCGAGAAGGTCAGCAGCCGGTGGCCGGGGCGGCGGGCCAGGATGCGCGGGGGAGCGGCGCAGAGCCGCAGCGCCGAGGCGTCGATGTTGCGGGTGACGACGGGCAGCGTGCGGCTGCGCCGGACCATCACCGCGATTCCCTGGCAGAGGAAGTGCAGCGCGTAGAGGAAGAGCAGCGCGACGGTCAGCGGGGCCTGCTCGTGCAGTGGCTGGATCTCGTCTATGTGCAGCAGGCCGAGAAGGATCAGCATGTCGCGCAGCAGCTGCCGGACGGTGACGTCGAAGCGGACTCTGCTCAGCATCGAGAGCAGTACGGGCTGCCTGTGCCGCAGGTACAGATCGAGGGCGAGGCCCGCGGCCGCAGCGGCGACGAACAGCGGCACATGGGCCAGCAGAGCGCCGACGAGCTGAGCGGTGAACGCGGCGAACATCGCGAGCAGCGCGGAGAGCTGCTTTACGCGGTGGGGGATGGGTCCGGCGAAGGGCACAGCGACTGAACTCCTGGCGGGGAGGGCGATCGGCCGGGGAAGCCGTCTGGGGGTGCCGGTCTTCGCGCGCGCGTGGGGGTGAGCGGCGGCGCGGAGGGTCGGCGGCTGACCGTATGTCGTGCACGGCCTTCGTCGCAATGCGCCGTGACGACCATCACCGCAGATGTGGCATATGTCAGCGGCAATGGATCAGCATCGGAGCACCCTGCCCGCTGGGGTGCGCGGACAATGCGGCGGGGCCGGTCCGGGAGAGTGTCCCAGACCGGCCCCGTCGAGTGGTAGCTCGGGTTCCGCTTATGTTTCCGCTTACGCCTTCTTCGGGTCCTCCAGGCGCGGGAACAGCACCGCGCCCTTCGTCACCGTCGCGCCCGCCGGGAGCTGGCCCCATCGCCCCGCGTCCTGGAGCGGCTGGCCGGCCAGGGCGCCCAGCGGCGCTTCCGCACCCAGGGAGTCCCACAGCTTCTGCGAGGTCTCCGGCATGACCGGGTTGAGCAGGACGGCCATCGCGCGCAGCGACTCGGCGGCCGTGTAGAGGATCGTCGCGAGACGGGCCTGGCCCTCCGGCGACTCGTCCTTCGCGACCTTCCACGGTTCCTGCTCCGTGATGTAGCCGTTGACCTGCTTCACGAAGTCGAACACCGCCAGGATGCCGCCCTGGAAGTCCAGCTCCTCGCCGATCTTCCGGTCGGCCTCCGCGACCGCCTTCGCCAGGCCCGCCTGGACCGCGCTCTCCGCGTCACCGGCCGCCGTCGCCTCCGGCAGCGTTCCGCCGAAGTACTTGCCGACCATCGCGGCCACGCGCGACGCGAGGTTGCCGAAGTCGTTCGCGAGCTCGCTGGTGTAGCGGGCGCTGAAGTCCTCCCACGAGAACGAGCCGTCCTGGCCGAAGGCGATCGCCCGCAGGAAGTACCAGCGGTAGGCGTCCACGCCGAAGTGGGACGTCAGGTCCTGCGGCTTGATGCCGGTCAGGTTCGACTTCGACATCTTCTCGCCGCCGACCATCAGCCAGCCGTTCGCCGCCACGCGTCCCGGTACCGGCAGGCCCTGCGCCATCAGCATCGCGGGCCAGATGATCGCGTGGAAGCGCAGGATGTCCTTGCCGACCAGGTGGACATTGGCCGGGAACGTCGTGTCGAACTTCGCCTGGTCCGAGCCGTAGCCGACGGCCGTCGCGTAGTTGAGCAGCGCGTCCACCCACACGTAGATGACGTGCTTGTCGTCCCACGGGACCGGGATGCCCCAGTCGAACGTCGAGCGCGAGATGGACAGGTCCTGGAGGCCCTGTCGCGTGAAGTTCAAGACCTCGTTACGGGCCGACTCCGGCTGGATGAAGCCCGGGTTCGCCTCGTAGAACTCCAGCAGCTTCGGGCCGTACTCGCTCAGCTTGAAGAAGTAGTTCTCCTCCTTGAGGATCTCCACCGGCTTCTTGTGGACGGGGCACAGCTTGGTGCCGTCCTCGGTCTCGATGAGATCACCGGGGAGCTTGTACTCCTCACAGCCCACGCAGTACGGGCCTTCGTACCCGCCCTTGTAGATCTCGCCCTTGTCGTACAGGTCCTGCACGAACTCCTGCACACGGTCCGTGTGCCGCTTCTCCGTCGTACGGATGAAGTCGTCGTGTCCGATGTTCAGGTGCTCCCAGAGAGGCTTCCACGCCTCTTCCACGAGCTTGTCGCACCACTCCTGGGGCGAGACCCCGTTCGCCTCGGCAGTGCGCATGATCTTCTGACCGTGCTCGTCCGTGCCGGTGAGGTACCACACCTTCTCGCCGCGCTGACGGTGCCAGCGCGTGAGCACGTCACCTGCAACGGTCGTGTAGGCGTGGCCCAGGTGAGGAGCGTCGTTGACGTAGTAAATGGGGGTCGATACGTAAAAGGCCTTCACGCCTTCGCTCGTCCCCTGCTTCTCGGATCCAGTGGCCGCCATGGTCGAAATCCTAACGGCCCACAGGTGATCCACTCACACGCATAAATCTCGGCCGGGCCTGGGCGGGCGGCTCCCGGTGAAACGACGACGGCGGTGCCCGGCCGCTGGGGGCCGGGCACCGCCGTCGTGGTGAAGCTGCCAGGTCAGGCCTTCAGGCCCTTGAGTCCGGTGACCAGCTCTGCGTACAGCGCGTCGTCCGCGACCTCGCGCGGGGCGGGGCCCGCGTGGAAGAACGCGGCGTTGGGAACGTCGAGCTTCCGGAGGAAGTCGAAGCCCTTGGCGTCGTGCTCACCGAACGCGACGAACTGCCAGAACAGCGGCTTGTCGGCGGCGTCGGCCAGGGCCTGCTTGGCCGGGCCCTTGGCGTCCGGCGGGCCGTCCGTCTGGAATACGACCAGAGCGGGGCGGTCGCTGCCGGACTTCTCGTGGTGCGCGACGACTTCTTCGACGGCGCGGTGGTAGCTCGTACGCCCCATGTGCCCGATGGCGGCGTGCGCCTTGTCCACGAGTCCCTCGTAGGCGTCGAGCCCGACGTCGACGGTGCCGTCGATGTCGGTCGAGAAGAACACGACGTGTACGCCGGCGTTCTCGTCGAGGTGGGCGGCGAGGGCGAGCGTCTGGTCGGCGAGGTGCTGGGCACTGCCGTCCTTGTAGAACCCGCGCATGGACCCCGACCGGTCAAGAACCAGGTAGACGTCCGCCCGCACCCCGGTCAGCTGCTCGGCGCCGAGTGCGGCGCCGGCGGCCTGGTAGTGCGAGACGAGCCCGGGCGCATGCGACTCGACATGCGCGAGGGGGAGCGCGGCCCCCCCGTTCCCACCTGCGGAGACGGGCTCGGGCTGAGCTTCCACCGCTACCGGCTGGGGCGGGGTGTCAGCCTGCGGCTGGGCTTCCACCGCTACCGGCTCGGGCTCGGGCTCGGTGTCGGCTTCCGGCGTCTCCTCGCCCGCGGCGGCCGTGGCGGGTACGGGGGCGTCCGCCTCGCTGGCGGTGCTGGTGCTGGTGCTGGTGCCGGTGCCGGTGCTGGTGCCGGTGCCGGTGCCGGTGACCGGGGCGCGGGTGGCCTCGGGCTCGGCGTCGGCCGCGACCTCGGCCTTCGGCTCGGCGACCGGGTCGGCCTTGGCGGCGGGGATGGCCTCGGTGGTGGTGGCGTCGGCCGTGACCGGGGCGTGGGTGGCCTCGGGCTCGGCTTCGGCCGCGACCTCGGCCGTCGGCTGGGCCTCCGGCTCGGTGGCCGTCTCCGGCGCGGTGACGGTGGCGGCGGTGAGCTCGGGCTCAGGCTTGGCGGCCGGGCCGGCCTTGGCGGCCGGGGTGGCCTCGGTGGTGGTGGCCGTGACCGGGGCCTGCGTGGCCTCGGGCTCGGCTTCGGCCGCGACCTCGGCCGTCGGCTGGGCCTCCGGCTCGGTGGCCGCCTCCGGCGCGGTGACGGTGGCGGCGGTGAGCTCGGGCTCAGGCTTGGCGGCCGGCTCGGTCTCGGCGACCGGGTCGGCCTTGGCGGCCGGCGTGGCCTCCGTGGCGGATTCGGTCTCCCGGGTCGCGTCAGCCGTGGCTGCGGGCTCCGTGACCGGGTCGGCCTTGGCCTGAGGCTCGGTCGCGGCGGGGGCCGGGGCCGGGGCAGCCGCCGGCTTGGGCTGGGTGGACTCCGCGGTGGGCTGGGACGGGACCGGGGCCGAGGGCTTCGGGGTGGCCGGGTTGGCCGGGGTGGACTGGGCCGGGACGTTCGGTCCGGGGGAGGGGGTCTTCGTACGCGACGAGGAAGCGGACGGGGACGGGGACGGCTTGTCGAAAGCCGCCGCGACCAGGTCCGATGCGATACCCGGCGTCGACTTCCTGGCCGGCTTCTCCGTCGCCGCCGTGTCGTCCTCGTTGGCCGGGGCCTGGGCCGGGGCCGGTACAGAGGCCACCGACTCCCTGGCCTCGGCGGACGCGGATTCCGGTTCCGGCGCGGTGGCCGGCTCCGGCTTACGTTCGGCCTGGGACGGAACAGAAGCTGCCGCCGAGGTCTCCCGTGCCGGCGGCTGCTCGTTGCTCTCCGCTCGATCGCGTCCGAACACCTTGCGCAGCAAGCTCCGAATGCCCATGGGCGAGGCCTTTCGCATGAGTTGGGTGCGATGCACGCCCGCACCCGGCGGATGATCCCTGGCCAGGGCGGACACGTAAGGTTAGCGGCCCTTCCCGCTGATCTTCGGGAGGGTCAGCCGTGCCGTTCCACTTCCAGGCGCGCGCGGCTCGCGTCGGCGAATACCGATGCCAAACGCGCCCCCTCCGGCCGCCCCGGCGCGAACAGTCCGGCCGCGTCGGCCCGTACCACCAAAGTGCCATGCGCGTCGATCACTTCCGAGATGCCACGCGACTCGATGGCGTCCCACCACGCGTCCAGATTCCGGCCGAACCACTCCGGCAGCCCGCACGGCCCGGCCACCGCGTCCCAGAAGTCGTCGAGTGAGCCGAGCGGAATACCTCGCAGGTCCACGGTGAGGTCCGAGGCCGTGGCCGGCGTGAGGTCCGGCGTCAAGTCGTCCGTCGGGGCGTGCGGTTCTTCCGGGACGTCGTCGCGCATGAGGCCAGAGCCTAGCCGTCAAGTCAACTTCCGCCCGGCCGTCGCGCATTCACCTCACGTTCACCCCATGGCCGCCGTAACGCGGGCGTACGCACCTAACGTCACGGCCGGAGACATTCCGACATGTTGTCGGCGCAGGGCGCGCCGAACCACAGCCCGTACAGCCACAGCCCATATGGAGGGGTCCGTGCGCAATCTGCTGCCGCTGCTCAACTCGCCGCACTCGGGTGGGCGCTCTGCGCTGACCTGTCGCTACCGCTGCGGAGACGCCTGCTTCCAGGACGTCCCGAACACCAGCGACAACGAGTATGCCGGTGATGTCATAGCCGGTGCTCTGTCGAGACGATCGATGATGCGCGCCGCCGCCGTGGTGACCGTCGCCGCCGCCGCCGGAACCTCGGCCCTAGCCGGCCCCGGCGCCCCGCAGGCCGTGGCCGCCGAGAGCACGCGCAAGCCTCAGGCAGGCAAGGCGGCGGACGGCGCCCGCGGACTCCGCTTCGCGGCCGTCGCGCCCAACACCACCGACGCCGTGACCGTCCCCGACGGTTACGCCCAGAACGTCGTCATCCGCTGGGGCGAGCCCATCCTTCGAGGCGCTCCCGCCTTCGACGCGGACAAGCAGTCCGCCAAGGCGCAGGCCGGCCAGTTCGGCTACAACAACGACTTCCTCTCCCTGCTCCCGCTGCCCGGTGAGCACGGCCGCCAGGTACTCGTCGCCAACCACGAGTACACGGACGAAATCCTGATGTTCAAGGGTTACGACCCGGCCAACCCCACCCGCGAGCAGGTCGAGACCGCCTGGGCCGCGCACGGCCTGTCCATCGTCGTCGTCCAGGAGGAGCGCAAGTCAGGCAAGCTCACGCCGGTCACCCGCCACCACCTGAACCGCCGCCTCCACACGACCTCCGTCTTCCAGCTCACCGGCCCCGCCGCCGGCAGCGACCTCCTGAAGACGTCCGCCGACCCGACCGGCGCGTTGGTCCTCGGTACGCTCAACAACTGCGCCGGCGGCACCACCCCTTGGGGCACGACCCTCCACGGCGAGGAGAACTTCAACCAGTACTTCGCCAACGGCTCCAGCGCCACCGACAAGCGGTACGGCATCACCACCGGCGCCACCGAGCGCAAGTGGGAGCTCTTCGACAAGCGCTTCGACGCGAAGCAGGAGCCGAACGAGTCCCACCGTCAGGGCTGGGTCGTCGAGCTCGACCCGTACGACCCCGACTCGACGCCCCGCAAGCACACCGCGCTCGGCCGCTTCAAGCACGAGGCCGCGCAGCCCCGCCTGACGGCCGACGGCCGGCCCGTCGTCTACATGGGCGACGACGAGCGCTTCGACTACTTCTACAAGTTCGTCTCGTCGAAGCGGATGAAGAAGGGCACCTCGCGGGCCGCCCGCGAGCACAACCTCACCCTCCTCGACGAAGGCACGCTGTACGTCGCCAAGCTGACCGGCGACAGCCCGGCCGCCGAGATCGACGGCACGGGCAAGCTCCCGAACGACGGCGAGTTCGACGGCAGCGGCGTCTGGATCCCGCTCGCCACCGGCACCACCTCGCACGTCCCCGGCATGACAGCCGAGGAGGTGTACGTCTTCACGCGCCTGGCCGGTGACAAGGTGGGCGCCACGAAGATGGACCGGCCCGAGGACGTCGAGCCGAGCCCGCGCACCGGGCGTGTGTACGTCGCGCTGACGAACAACACCGACCGGGGCAAGACCGGCAAGGCGGGCGCGGACGAGGCGAACCCGCGCAACCTCAACAAACACGGCCAGGTGCTGGAGCTCGCGGAGCACTGGGACGACCCGGCGTCGGACGGCTTCGCCTGGCGGCTCTTCCTGGTCGCGGGCGACCCGAACGACTCGGCGACGTACTTCGCGGGCTTCCCGAAGGACAAGGTCAGCCCCATCTCCTGCCCGGACAACATCGCCTTCGACCCGCACGGCAACCTGTGGCTCTCCACGGACGGCAACCAGCTCGGCTCCCACGACGGCCTGTTCGGCGTGGCGACGCGCGGTGAGCGGCGCGGCGAGCTGAAGCAGTTCCTGACGGTCCCGAAGGGCGCGGAGACCTGCGGCCCGATCATCCAGGACCGCCGCGTGCTCGTCGCCGTCCAGCACCCGGGCGAGATCGACGGCGCGAGCGTCGAGAAACCGGCGTCGGTGTGGCCGGACGGCCCCGGCAAGCTTGTCCGCCCGTCGGTGGTTGCGGTCTACCGCAAGGACGGGCGCGCCATCGGCGTGTAGCCGGGCGGGCGGGGGCGGGCGGCGCAGCGGCACGCCCCTACCCCGCCTGCCCCCGCCACCTCACGTACTGCTCATACGCATCCCCCGTATACGACCACGGCACCCGCGCCGCCCGCCCGCCCAGCAGGGCAAAAGCCTCCCGGGCAACCTCGGGGAGACCCGCGTAACAGGCCGCATGCGCAAGGAAGTTGAGCTCGCCGACCTCCTCCGGCGCCACCGGACCCGGCGTCCGGCCGCCCAGCCACCGCTCCCGCGTCCGGCGTACCTCCGTCACCGCCAGCTCGTGGTGCCAGTGCTGGTCGAAGCCGCGCACCGGCCGGCCCTTCGCCGCAGCCGCCACGTACCGGTACTCCTCCACCCGCGCGATCTGCACCAGCACCGGCAGCGGCGACCCCTCGGGCGCCGCGCCCGCCGCGTCGCGGGCGAAGTCGTACATGCGGCCGTGCGTGCCGTGCCAGCGTGCCGAGTGGTAGCGCAGTAGCTGCACATGCCCCTCGATGTTGTACGGGTCGCGGCGCCGCAGCTCCTCCCACCACTCGCGCAGCTCCGCCCGGCCGACCCCGTCGCCGTACAGCCGCGCCACTGTCAGCAGCGACACCCACGGCATCGGGTCGGCGGGCCGTGCGTCGGCCGCGCTCAGGCAGGTCATGACGGCGACGTCGATGCGCGTACGGTCGACCTCGGTGCCGCGCCCCGCCTCGATGGCCTGGTTGAAGACCCGTACGACCTCGGTCGCGGCCCGCAGCACCGCCGCGTCCGGGCTGTCCGGTTCGGCCGCCCGCCACGCTTCGACGACCGAGCTGCTCGCGGCCGCGTGCGAGAGCAGGCGCAGCCGGTGCGTGCGCAGGGGCCAGTTGTCGCCGGTCGCGCGCAGCAGATCGCGTACGCCCTGCCAGCGGCCGATCACGATGTCCTGGCGGGCAGCAGTCAGCGGCCGGTCCCCGAAGTCCGGGTCGAAGTCCGGGGCGGCGGGTCCGGAACGGGGACCGGAGCTGGAGTCGGAAGAGAAGCGGCGGCGGATTGCGGCCATCGGGGCTCGTACCTCCTGCTCAGAAGTCGGTGGGGAATCCGGCGTCGGCGTGTTCCCTGCGCTCCGAGCCGGAGTTGACGTGCGCCGCCTCGATCTCGATGGCGTGGGTGGCGTCGAGCTGCGCGGGGCTGTAGTACGCGCTGCCCTGCCGCCAGTACCAGAGCATCGGGACCACGCCGACGGCCAGGCCGCCGAGGCCGATCGCGATCGCCGCCGCGCTGAGCTCGGTGAGCGACGCCGCGAAGACGGCGAACATGAACAGCGCGCCGAGCAGCGGCCAGGCCCCGCCGAGGAGGAAGTCCTTCGGGGAGGCGAGCAGGGTCTTGCGGTAGGCGACGACGGCCGCGAGGCCCGCCAGGCCGTAGTAGAGGGTGGTCTGGAGCCCGATCGCGGCGAGCGAGTCGGACATGATCTCCTCGGTCGAGCCGAGCGCGTTCGAGGCGACGAAGAGGACGAGCGCGACCGTACCGACGACGGCGACCGCTACCCACGGGGTGTTCCAGCGGCGGTGTACGAGGCCGAGCGCGGCCGGCATCGTACGGTCGCGCCCCATCGCGAAGAGCGAGCGCGTGACCTGGATCAGCGTGGTTTCGAGGGTGGCGATGGTGGAGAGCACCACGGCCAGGACCATGAGCTTGCCGCCGATGCCCGGCCAGATCGCGTCGCCGAGGACCGCGAGCACGTTCGTGTCGTGTGCCGAGATCTGCTCAGTCGTCAGAATGATGTTGACGGCGATGGTGAAGACGACGAAGAGAAGGAAGACGACGCCCACCCCGACGAGCGAGGCGAGTCCGGCGGTGCGGCGGCTGTTGCGGGTCTCCTCACTGAGGTTGCTGGTGACGTCCCAGCCCCAGTAGTAGAAGGCGGCGATCAGGGTGCCTGCGGCGAAGCCGGTGAAGCCGTCGAAGTGACCGAAGCCGAGCCAGGACCACTCGAAGGCGGCAGCCGAACCCCGGTGGAAGAGGGCGCCGACCGCGAAGACGACGAGGATCGCGAGCTCGACGCCGGAGACGAGGAGCTGGGCGCGGGCGGACAGACGGGCGCCGCCGAGTACGACGGCGAGCATCAGCAGGAACCAGCCGGCGCCGGCAGTGGTGGCGAGCGCGGTGTTGGACGCGAGGTCCGGGTCGAAGAGGGAAAGGGTCATCTGACCTGCGGGAAGCGATCCGGCGACCATGAAGATCGTGGCGGCGACGACGAGCGCCCAGCCGCTGATGAAGCCGAGGAACGGGTGCAGGGTGCGGCCTACCCAGGAGTAGGTGGCTCCCGCGTTCACGTCGATGCGGCCGAGGCGGCCGAAGGCCAGGACGATGCCGAGCATCGGTATCGCGCAGTAGAGCAGCGCGGCCGGACTGGCGAGCCCGACGGCGCCGACGAGCACGGCTGTGGTGGCGGCGAGGGAATAGGCGGGGGCGCTGCCCGCGACGGCCATCACGATCGTTTCGAAGGTGCCGAGGGCGTTGGGCTGGAGCCCTCGGCCGGGGCTGCGGTTCATGCGGTTCTCAACTGTTCTCAACTGCTTCCGGAGGTGTGCCGGACACAATTGGAATCCTCTATTCCCCTTGTGTGGCACGACATGTGGCGACAAGTCAGAGATGTGGTCCCGGTGCGGAGGTGTCCCCTCCGGACGGGAGATCGTGCGCATAGTAGTGCGGTCGGCGGGGTACGGGAGCACGGAGCCGGCGGCGGCCGTACCCTCGGAGGCATGGCTTCGGACGAGGTGACCAGCGGGGCGGGCGGGACGGTACGGATCGACGTCTGGATCTGGTCCGTACGGCTCACCAAGACCCGCGCCCAGGCCGCGGCGGCCTGCAAGGCGGGCCATGTCCGCGTCGGCGGCGAGCGGGTCAAGCCGGCGCACGCGCTGAAGCAGGGCGACGAGGTGCGGCTGTTCCATGCCGGGCGGGAGCGGATCGTGGTCGTCTCGCGGATCATCCGCAAGCGGGTGGGTCCTCCGGTGGCGGCCGAGTGCTACGTCGACAACAGCCCGCCGCCCCCGCCGCGGGAGTTCGTCGCGCCGGTCGCGGTGCGGGAGCGGGGGGCGGGGCGTCCGACGAAGCGGGACCGGCGTGAGATGGAGCGGCTTCAGGGGCCGAAGCCGTCATGAGGGCGGGGTCGGGGTCGTCGGCTTCGCCGCGTCGTCCGTGCCCGTTCTGTGGGCGTGAGGTCGCCGTTGTAGCGGGCAGGTTCGTACGCCACGACCCGCGCACGCGGGTTGCTTCCGCCGGCGAGCTGACCCTGTGCGCCGGCTCGAAGCGCGGGGCGCCGCCCGTTGCGGCGGCGCAGCGGACTCTCGACGGCTACGAGGTGCCGCCGTCTCCCGGGCAGCTGCCGCTGTTTTAGGCGGGCGGTGGTGGTGCGGGTGCGGGACGCGGGTGCCTGCGGCGCTTTCCCCGACCCGCCCCTTCCCGAACTGGGGCTCCGCCCCAGACCCCGCTCCTCAAACGCCGGAGGGGCTGAAGGGGTGCGGCAGCATTTTCAGCCCGTCCGGGGTCTGGGGCTTGCCACGTCACCCCGCCGGCGTCACCGGCGAAGCCACCGACCTGGCCGCCGCCACCTCCTGGCGGAGCGGGGCCAGGACTGATTCGTCGTCGCGGGGGAGGTCCGTCCGTACCTCCACCAGCGTGTCGCTCGCCCGCAGCCCCTCCGCCAGTTCGCGCAGCTCCCGCGCGACCTCCGCCACTTCCGCCTCGGCCGGCGGCTCCGCCCCGTGGTTGATCCGGACCCGGGCCGCCGTCGTCGCGTCCACGATCCGCTCGGTCGCGACGACCAGCGGCCACCACGCCGCCGCCCGCGTCCCCATCGGCGGCGGCTCGGTCAGCGCGCGCTGGAATTCGGAGCGTACGACCGACAGGTCCCGGTAGAGGCGGCGGCGAAGCCGCTGCCGCTGCCGCTCGCCCTGCGGGTCCGGCGGACCGAACGCGCACTCCACGTACCCCGCCGCATCCCGCCACCGTGTCCGCGAGCCGCGCCCCCACCCGCGTCCTCCAGCTCTCCGGCCACAGCAGGTACCCGGCCAGCAGCGCGATCGCGCAGCCGATGAGGCTGTCGTACAGGCGGGGCAGGACCAGGCCGAAACCCTCCCGGTTGAGCAAGTCGGACAGCAGCAGGATGACCGGTGTGATGGCCGCCGCCCGGTACGTCTGGGCGACCGCGTCCCGCTCCGGCACCCCGCCGCGCAGCGGCCACGCGATCAGCGTCAGTACGAGGACGAACAGGCCGCCCAGGGCGAGCAGCACGGGCGCCGTCCACCAGGGGTCCGGCATCGGCAGTCCGGCTCCGACGACGGCCTGGAGCAGGAGCAGCAGGCCGGACACGGAGGCGACCGCGCCGATCGACGAGATCATCCCGGACACGAGCGCGACGCAGGTCAGGACCCCTACGGCGAGCCATCCATGCCCGTACACGAGCGTGCCGAGGGTGACGCCGACGGCGCCGAAGAACTGCGGCACGGCGATGTTGAGCAGGCGCATCCGGTAGGCGTCGGCGGTGTCGCCGATGACGCCGGACAAGGCGCCCATCGACACGAGAGCCCCGTACGTCGGCTCGTCGACGGCGAATCCGACGGCGAGCGGAGCGGCCATCGCGATCCCGGCCCGGACGACGGCGGCCCACGGCACGGGCGCGGACTGCGGCCGCAGTCCCTGCGTCAGCCACTCGGGCGGCGTCAGCCTGCCCCCTGCTCTCTGCTCAGCCATGCACCAAACAGACCGAAACCGAACTCCTTATGCAAGTCACCTACAGAACCGTCCACAGGCTGTGGATAACTTTTCAGCTCTTGTAGTTCTCGACCTCGGCCGCCGGCCGCACCCGCGCTTCGCCCGGGTCCTCGCCGAACTCCGACTTCGCGCGGCGCTGGCGGAGCAGGTCCCAGCACTGGTCCAGCTGAACCACCACGGCCTTCAGGCGGGCGCGCTCGGTGTCGTCGAGGCCCAGTTGGCGGGTGGAGCGTTCGCGCAGCTCGCGCTCCTCGGCGACCAGGCTGTTGATGTTGTCGAGAATCTTCTGGTTGGCGTCTTCTCGGTCTTCTCGGTCTTCCCTGTCGTCCATGGCTTCCCTGTCCTCGCTGGGTTCCATGAATCCCACCCCAGCACACCTCTAGCCGCTGTGCAGCTTCAACTCGACGAGCAGCGCCCTGTGGTCGGTGTGCTTGAGCCTGAGGAAGCGGACCGACCGTACGGAGAAGTCGTCGCTCACCAGCACATGATCGATCTGCGTGCCGACCCGCGCCCAGTCCGCCGGCCAGGACGGCGTAAGGAACGCCCCGCCCAGCGCCGCACTGTCCCGCAGCCCGCCCGCGGCGAGGATCCGCCGGAAGGCGGCGTGGTCCCGGGAGGCCTTGAAGTCGCCGGCGATCAGCGTCGGCCGGTCCTTTCCCCCGGCGGCGTAGTCGCGGATCGCGCCCAACTCGGCACGCCACCGGGGCACGCTGCCGGGGATGGGCGGCATCGGATGGACGAGCTGGATGCGTACGGGACGGTCGTGCACCAGCGCCACCGCGCCCGGCATGGCCAGAACGCCGTCGATCCCGGGCGCGGGCCGCAGCGGGTACTTGCTGAGGATCGCCGAACCGTCCGGGCCACCCGCCGCTGCGACTTCGCGGTACGGGTACGCCGCGTCCGGGACCTCTGCGTCGAGGGCGCGCGCAGTCGTCGTCGCACTCCTGAATGAAGACGAGGCCGGGCTTCTCGCGTCCGATGGTGGCGATCAGGGCCGCTGTCGCGTCGCCGAATTCGAGGTTCGAGGTCAGGACGCGGACGGAGGCGACGGGGCGGCCCGCGGGTTCGGCGTCGTCGCCACCGGGCTCGTACGGCTGGACGAACCACACGGTCACGGCCAGCACGACCGCCGCCCACACCATGCCGCCGCGCCAGCGGGCGAGAAGCGCGGCGAGGAGCCCCAGGGCGGCCGGTACGAGCAGCCAGGGCAGGAAGGAGAGGAGTTGGGGGACGGGCGTAACGCCGTCGGTGTCGAGAGCGCGGCAGGCGACGACGATGCTGAGCAGGGCGAGGCCGAGGCCGTCCGCCCACACGAGGAGCCGCCTCCACTCCCGGGCACTACCCAAGGCACCAACCAGCCTCTCTCGCTCGGCGTTCGACGCCCGACTTCGACGTGCTCCGCATCCTCCCCCAGAGACGGGCCTGTGTCCTCCATGCCTAGCGGGCGAGGTGGGCGCGCAGTGCGGCGTTGAAGACGTCGGGGCGTTCCAGGTTCGGGAGATGGGCCGACGACTCGATGACCGCGAGAGTCGAGCCGGGGATCGCGGCGTGCATCGCCTCGGCGTCCGCGACGGGCGTGTACGTGTCGTCGCGGCCCACCACGACCAGGGTGGGGACGCTGACCCGGGTCAGCAGGTCGCGGTAGTCGGGCCGTTCCGCTCGCCCGCGCAGGGCGGCTGCCGCGCCCTCGGGGGAGGCGGCGGTCATCATGCGGTGGACACGGGCCGATGCCTCGGTGTTGTACGGGGCGACCATCTTGTCGCGGACCTCGTCGGCGTACCCCTTCATGCCCTCACTGAGGAGGCGGTCGGCGAGGGCGTTGCGCCCCCGCTTTCCCTCGGCTGTCTCGGCGGCGGGGAAGGTGTCGGCGAGGACGAGGCCGGTGATGCGCTCGGGGAAGAGGCGGTAGCACTCCATCACGATCTGGCCGCCCATCGAGAGCCCGCCGAGTACAGCGCGCTCGACGCTGAGGTGGTCGAGGAGCGCCGCGATGTCCGCGGCGAAGGCGGAGAGCGGCGTGATGCCCGGGACGACCTCGCTCTCGCCGTAACCGCGCAGGTCGGGGGCGATCACGCGGTGAGTGGGGGCGAAGGCTTCGATCTGCGGGGCCCACATCGTGCGGTCGAAGGGGTGGCCGTGGATGAGGACGAGAGGCGGACCGCTGCCTTCGTCGGTGTAGCCGATGCTGATGCCGTTGACGTCTGCTGCGAGCTGTGACGTTGCCATGCTGAGGAGGCTAGGCGCGGCCAACTACTCGGTGCAATAGGATCTTTGCTCTCGGTGCAATGTTCTGGGCCGGTTCGAATGGATGGTGGAGCGGCATGGCGGAGGACTTCCGGCGGGTGGCCGATCAAGTGGCCGCCGAGATCGCCGCCGGCCGGCTGCGCCCCGGCGACCGGCTGCCCACGCAGCGCGCCTTCGCCCGCAGCCGCCGGATCGCGAACTCCACCGCGATCCGGGTGTACGGAGAACTGGTGCGCCGGGGCCTCGCGGTGGGCGAGGTCGGGCGCGGGACGTTCGTACGGGCCGCGCCGCCCTCGCCCGGACACGCGCTCACGGAGGAGGGGGCTGCGGCAGCGGGCAGCCCCGCCGTCAACCTGGAGCTCAACTACCCCGTGACCGAAGGCCAGTCGGAGCTCATGGCGCAGTCACTCGCCGGCCTCCTGCGCCCCGACGTACTCGAAGCGGCCACCCGCCCGGCAGCGGCCGACGGCACCCCGGCGGCCCGGGAGGCGGCGGCGTCGCTGCTGGCCAGGGGCGGTTGGCGGCCGGACGCCGGGCAGTTGCTCTTCGCGGGCAACGGCCGCCAGGCCATCGCCGCGGCCATCGCCTCATTCGTACGCCCAGGGGGCCGGCTCGGCGTCGAGGCGCTGACGTATCCGCTGGTCAAGGCGGTTGCGGAACGGCTCGGGGTGAGTCTCGTCCCGATCACGGGGAACGCTGACGGCCCGGTCGACGCGTCCGGCCTGTGCCCGGACGCGTTGTACGCCGTACACCGGAGTGCGCCGCTCGGCGCGGTGTACGTACAGCCGACCCTGCACAACCCGACATCGGTGACGATGAGCGAGGAGCGCAGGTCGCAACTGGCGGCAGCCTGCGCAGAGCTGAATATCGGCGTGGTCGAGGACACCACCTGGGCCTTCCTCGCCCCCGAAGCCCCCGCTCCCCTGGCCGCCCACGCACCCGCCCGCACGGTCCTCGTCGACAGCCTCTCCAAACGCCTTGCCCCCGGCCTCACCACCGGCTTCCTGGCTGCGCCCACCACCCACACCGCCGTGCTGGCCGACGCCCTGCGCTCCGGCGCCTGGACCGCCGCCCGCTTCAACCTGGAGGCCGCCACCCGCTGGATCGCCGATGGCACGGTGGCAACCGTCACCGCCGCCAAGCGCGCGGACACCGCCGCCCGCCACCGCCTCGTGCGGCGCCGGCTCGGCGGCTTCCGTATCGTCACGGACCCGCGCGCGTACTACTGCTGGTGGAAGCTGCCCGCACCCTGGCGTACGGACACCTTCGTGGCGGCGGCTGCGGCCCGGGGCGTCGCGATCACTCCGGGATCGGCCTTCGCCGTACCGCCGCACACCGCACCGGACGCGGTGCGGATCGGGCTGGCGTCGCCGGCGCCGGAGGTTCTTTCGTACGCCCTGGAAACACTGGCCGAGCTGGCCCGGCGGCCGGCCGGAGGCTAGATCCACTTGCCGATCAAGGCGCGCGGGTGTGACCTGATGGGGGAAGGGCGGGGGTGTGCGCTGCGGAAGGAGTTCTGCGATGGCTGCACATTCGGCGATCCCCGGCCGCTCACAGGGGCCGACCGGGCCGACCGGGCCGACAGGACCAACCGGACCGATCGAGCCAACCGGACCGACAGTACCGACAAGATCAACCAGGTCGACACGTCCCAGCCGATCGGCAGAGCGACGACGCCAACGGGGAATCGTGCCGGCCGTACTCGGTGTGGCGTACGGAATCTACGCATCCTTCATCGCCCGCGACGCCGGTCCCGTGACCGGCTGGAACGTGGGCTTCGGCGTGATCTGCGCCGTCATCCTGGCAGGCCTGTGCTTCCTCCTCGGACGCACCCAGTACGCGATGATCCCCCTGGTCCGCGCTGCCGCGTACGGCGCGCTCTTCGGCGTCGCGCTCGGCTTCCTCCACAGCCTGTCCGAAAACAGCATCCTCAGCTCCGTGGTCGTCGGAGGGGCGCTCGGCGCCGGGATGACGGTCGCCGCGTTCTACGTCTTCTACACGCATGAGCGGTGAGCTGTAGGTGAGCCGTGGGCGAGTTGTAGGACCAAAGAACGATTACTTCCGGGCGCGGGGCCAGTCAACACTGGGTAGAGATGATCCAGACCACCCGACGACCGCTCGGAGGGGCAGAGACATGAGTGGAAATCCCGGCCCGGAACTCGCCATTGAGACGGCCGGCCTGGTCAAAGTCTTCGGTGAGAACCGGGCTGTCGACGGCATCGACCTGGCCGTGCCCGCCGGCACCGTGTACGGCGTACTCGGGCCCAACGGCGCGGGCAAGACCACCGCCGTGAAGATGCTCGCGACCCTGCTGCGCCCCGACGGCGGCGAGGCGCACGTCTTCGGCAAGGACGTGGTGCGGGAAGCCGACGCGGTACGGGGAAGGGTCAGCCTCACCGGCCAGTACGCGTCGGTGGACGAGGACCTGACCGGCACGGAGAACCTCGTGCTCCTCGGCCGCCTCCTCGGCCACTCCAAGCCCGCCGCGCGCGTCAGATCGGCCCAGCTGCTGGAGGCCTTCGGGCTCGCGGAGGCGGCCGACCGCCAGGTCAAGAACTACTCCGGCGGCATGCGACGCCGCATCGACATCGCCGCGAGCATCCTCAACACGCCCGACCTGCTCTTCCTCGACGAGCCGACGACCGGTCTCGATCCGCGCAGCCGCAATCAGGTCTGGGACATCGTCCGGGCGGTCGTGGCGCAGGGTACGACGGTGCTGCTGACCACGCAGTATCTGGACGAAGCGGACCACCTGGCGTCCCGCATCGCCGTGATCGACCACGGCAAGGTCATCGCCGAGGGCACGAAGGGCGAGCTCAAGGCGTCGGTCGGCTCGGGCTCCGTACATCTGCGGCTGCGGGATCCCGCGCAGCGCCCCGAGGCCGAGCGGGTCCTGCGCCGGGCGCTGAACGTCGCCGTACAGCTTGACGCGGATCCCGTCGCCCTGACGGCGACGGTCAACGGGCACGCGAGCGACCTGGGCGCGGCGGAACAGGCGGCGCGGGCGCTCTCGGAGCTCGCGTCCTCGGGGATCACGGTCGACAACTTCGCGCTGGGCCAGCCGAGCCTGGACGAGGTCTTCCTGGCGCTGACCGACCGTAACAAGGAGAGCGACCCGGACAGCGAGACGAAGAACGACTCGACGACAGGAGTGTCGGCATGAGCACCGTCGCGACCAAGGACAAGGGCCAGGGCCCCGACGAACTCGCCCTCGAAGCTCCGAAGGCCGAGGAGCTCGCCGCGCTCCTCGTGAGCAAGGACCGGCCGCCGCGCCCCAGCGCTCTCTCCGCGTCTTTGACCTTCGGCTGGCGCGCGATGCTCAAGATCAAGCATGTGCCGGAGCAGCTCTTCGACGTAACTGCCTTCCCGATCATGATGGTGCTGATGTACGCGTACCTCTTCGGCGGGGCGCTGGCCGGATCGGTCGCGGAGTACATCCAGTTCCTGCTGCCCGGCATTCTCACCATGAGCATCGTGATGATCACCATGTACACGGGCGTCGCCGTCAACACTGACATCACCAAAGGCGTCTTCGACCGCTTCCGTACGCTGCCGATCTGGCGCCCGGCGCCGATGGTCGGCTATCTGCTGGGTGACGTGATCCGCTATCTGATCGCGTCCGCCGTGATGCTGGCGGTCGGCATGCTCATCGGCTACCGCCCGCACGGCGGCGTGCTCGGCGTGCTGGCAGGTGTGGCGCTGCTGATGGTCTTCTCGTTCGCGTTCTCGTGGATCTGGACGATGTTCGGCCTGCTCCTGCGCACCGAGAAGTCGGTGATGGGCGTCAGCATGATGGTGATCTTCCCGCTGACGTTCCTGAGCAATGTCTTCGTCGACCCGAAGACGATGCCGGGCTGGCTGCAGGCGTTCGTGAACAACAGCCCGGTGACCCATGTGGCGACGGCGGTGCGGGAACTGATGGCGGGCAACTGGCCGGCCGCCGACATCGGCTGGACGCTGGGCTGGTCGGCGGTGCTGCTGGCGGTGTTCGGCACGGTGACGATGCGGCTCTACAACCGCAAGTGACGGCCTTCTTTACTCTTCCTTTGCTATTCGGGAACCCGGTCGCTCCCGGGGACGTTCACCTGACAGATCGCGAAGGGCAATCGACAGCCGTACAAGCCGAGGTGGCACCAGTGGTGATGTGGGACCGGATCAAGGACCAGGCCAAGAGCTTCCAGCAGTCCCAGAACACGCGGGGCACGGGCGGAGGGCACGGGCGGAGCGGGGTCCACGGATCGGGCTCGGGCTCGGCCTCCGGCGGGTCCAAGGCCCAGCTCATCGGGCTGTTCAAGACCCAGCTCGCGTCGGTCAAGACCGAACTCAAGAGCGGCTCCTACCGGGACGCCAGCATGGCGATGTGCGCACTGGTGGCGGCGGCCGACGGGCAGGTGGAGCCGGCGGAGCGACAGCGCGTGGAGGAGCTGATCGTCTCCAACGAGGTCCTGCAGAACTTCCCGGCGGACCAGCTCCGCCAGCGCTTCAACCAGCATGTGGACCGGCTGCTGGCCAACTTCGACCTGGGTAAGGCCGAGGCGCTGCAGGTGATTGCCAAGGCCGCCAAGAAGCCCGCGGAGGCCCGCGCGGTCATCCAGACCGGCATCGTCGTCGCCGGCGCCGACGGGCACTTCGAGCCGTCCGAGCAGTACGCCATTCGGGAGGCGTGCGCCGCTCTCGGTGTGCCGCCCACGGAGTTCGGCATCTGAGCGGTGCGCGCCGGCGGCCCGGCCGTTCCGTAATCAGCGGCCACTCCGCTCCCCTCAGTCGTGCGGGACGACGACGATCTGGTGCGCGTCCTCATAGACGACGCGCCCCGGATCGTCCGACCGCACGAGCTGCCACTCGACGCCGTGGGCGGCCAGGATCTCCAGGTAGCCGTCGACGCGCGCGATCAGCTCCACGGCGGTCGGCTTGAACCAGGCCGTCGCGCCGGGATTGACGCGCTCGTCATAAACCGTCGGATCGACGGTGCTCGGATCGGTGTACGCCGCGTCGTACCAGTCGTTGTGCGTACGCCGGAACCGCTCCTGCGCGGCGGTCAGCCTCCCCTCCCGCGCGAGGCTGTTGACGAGCCCGAAGACCCCGGGAAAGTTGCCCCGCGCCCGGGGAACCGTGCCTTGGAACCGCACGTACGCGATCTCATCGTGAGCCATCACGGCATCGTACGGACCGCCTCCGCCCCTGCGGCAGCGATCACGGCCAGGTGCGATCAATGCGGTCGCATCGCACCGCGTAGGCAGCCGGGCCGCCTCGGCCGACCGCCAGGTGGATGGCATCACGATGAGCATGGAGGCGTTCGACCATCTCCACGGTCCGAAGTTGCTGGTTGTCGAGGTAGAAGAGCACCGCCGCCCGGTCCCGAACCGGCTGAATTTCCCGGTCCCGCGTCTTGATCCGGCCGTCCTTAGACAAGGGCACCCACCCCTGTTCGAGCCCGTGGACGATCCACTCCTCATCAGGGACGTCCTGTGCGTCTGCGGGGAACACCTGCCCGATCCGGTGCACGCGCCACCCGAGCGCCCCCAGTTCTTCGGCGACACGTCGGCCCAGATTCCGGTCGAGGAAGAACTCAGGCGGCAAGACGCACCACGGCCCGGCACAGCGCGTCCACCTGCTCCGGCTCCATCTCGTACTCGTACGCGATGTCCTCGACCGATTCCCCGGCCTCCCACAGGTCCGTCAGCGCCTTCACCGGCACCCGGTTGGCTTCGACCACGGGAAGCCCGTGTCCGAACCGGGGGTCGATGACGACAGGGACAGACGCCGGGTACTGCCTCAGCTGAAGGCTGAAGGGAAATTCATCTCCCGCCTCCCAGGACAGATAACGCAGGTACTCCGCGACGACCTCGTGGATGGGGGCCTGCCCGTCCCGGGCCCGCCGCAGGTCATCAAGCCCGTGCTCGACAAAAATGTCCACCCCGTCAGTCGCGATGCGCTTCGAGACAAGGCCGTACGGGGTGTCGAAGGCGGCTCGTACTGCCTCGGCCGCTTCGTGGATCTCACTCATCCGCAGTCCGAGTTCCCGCAACGACCGCAGCACGTACGCCTCGGCCACGGCGACGAACGGCACCGAAGGCTGTCCCGGGCCCACTGGATCGACCCGATGAACCAGTGGCGCGCCGGCCGCTCTGCCCCTCAGCCAGCTCTGCAGCGTGGACTGCGGAATCTGCAGATACGAGGACGTCTCCGTAGGCGTGAGGAGCCCATCCGTGAACCTGTCGATCACGACCGTCTCCTCTCCGCCGATCCCGTTGCTCAAATCCTTCCACATCGGCCTGCACGGCGGACCTCAGCTCGTGCCCATTGCCGGGGCCGCGGCAAGGGGCGGGTACTTCGCGTGGTGGGCCTTCCAGGCCGCTTCCTGGCGGCAGTGGCCGCACTGCGTCTCGTCGCCCACGGGGCGGAAGACGTGTTCGGAGCCCGGTCCCTCGCAGGCGATGAGGGGCTTCGGCAGGCGGTCCGTCCGTGGGGGTCCCTCGGGCGTCCGGCGTACGAGAGACCGCTCCTGCGGCATCTTCACCGTCAGCCGGTGCCGTAGGAACCCGACGGCGGAACGGACGCCGTTCGGCGGCAGCGCGCTGGTCAGCGCGTACCGCAGGTCCGCCGGGCTGATGCCCCTGCGCAGCCAGTCGGCCGCGATGGCGGAGAGCGTACGGGCCTCGCTCACCCCCAGGTGCAGTTCGCGGCGCGACTGCCGCAGAGACAGCAACACGTCCTCGGCGGCGGCCCGTTCCGGATCGTCCGGCGGTTCGGGAGGTGGGTTGGGAGTGTTCTCTTCCTCGTTGTTATCCCCCGAAGGGGAGTCGCCGACCACCGAAGGCACCGGTTCACCGACCGTCCGCATGTGCGTACTCGGTACGCCGCCGTCCCGGACGGCCGCCGCCTCCTCGGTGGTGAGGTGGACGTTGGCGAGCAGCTGGTCCGTCACCCACCGGCCGCGCTCGTTCTGGTGCCGCCACTCGTGCAAGAACCCGCAGGCGATGAGGAGTTGCTTGACCTTCTGGTACGCCCGGCCCTTGATCCCGAGCCGCTCCGCGTGCGCGCTCAGCGGCCTCTCAGTCGCGGCCTCGGGGAGCCCCTGTACGTACAGAAGCAGGACCTTCGCGTCGCTGTTCAGACGCGGGTGCTGCACGACGTCGTGCGAAGCCTTGGTGTAGCGCCGAAGGGGCGCGATAGCATGCCGAAGCATCCTCGGGACTCCTGTGTTAGTCCTCGATGGTGAAGGTCCTCGGATGGTGTTGGTAGCACCCCCGGGGACCGCCCCGTGTCCGGACGGACACGAAGCGTGATGATGCGGTCACCGTACAGCAACACGCCGAACTCCCGCATATGCACAGCGAAATGCCCCCACCGAGGGTGAGGGCACTGCGCGGTGCGCTGCGTGCGTCAGGCGCGGGCGTACGAGACGAACGCGGCCCAGGAGTCGGGCGCGACCGCCAACTGCGGCCCCTCGGTGACCTTGGAGTCGCGGACGTGGATGGCGGAGGGGTGCGCGGCGACCTCTACGCACTGGCCCCCCTCACCGTCGCTGTAGCTCGACTTGCGCCAGTTGTACGCGACTTCGAGGCAGTCGCCGCCTTCGCCGCCGCTGTAGCTGGACTTGAACCAGGTGAGCTCGTCGGTGTTCATCGGTCTCCCAGCATCTTCTCGATCAGGGCCAGCGACTCCCGGGACGTAAGAGCCTCCGCCCGGATCATCGCATAGCGATCCGCGAGTTCGCGGACCTCCCGGGCGTCGGTGAACAGGTGCGGGTGGCCCTGGGCTTCTGTGTATCCGACCTGCTGCTCGCCCTTGGTGGTCAACAGGTTGAGCGAGCCGTCCATGTTCGGGTGTTCCTCGCAGTCCGTGGGCATCACCTGGAGTTCCACGGCCCGCAGGCGACCGAACCGCAACAGTTGCCGCAACTGCCCTTCGTGCACCGCCCGCCCACCGATGGGTCGGCTGAGCACCGCCTCCTCGAAGACGAAGCTGAAGGTGGGCGAAGGCCATTGCTCGAACACCTGCTGCCTGGACAGCCGGTCCGCCACCCGCTTCTCCACGATCTCTTCGCTCAGCAGCGGCCGCCGCTGGGTGAAGATTGCCCTCGCATACTCCTCCGTCTGAAGCAGGCCGTGCACGACCTGGTTGCCGTAGTGGAGGAGTTGAACCGCCTCCGCCTCCAGTTTCGCGTAGTTCCGGTACCAATCAGGGTGTCGAGTGCGCGCCTTTTTCTGCGCCTCCCGAACGTCCGGAATCGCCGCCCGCAGCACTCCGCCCGCCTTCAGCGCGTCATCCGCGCGGTCCAGGAACTCCGGTTGCGGCGTCCGTACGCCCCGCTCCATCGCGGAGATGAGATCGAGCCCGCAGTGGGTCGCCGCCGCCAGGTCCTTCTGGCTCATGGCGAGGTTCTCCCGCAGGACCCGGACCTGTTTGCCGAGCGCGCGGAACAGGTGTGCGGTGCCGTCCGCCTCCGAGGGCAGCTCGGGGCGTGATTCCTGGTTCACGGATTCCGTCATGCCGTACCGCTCTCTCGGTCACGGCCGACGTGCCGTACATCGTGCCGTGCGTACCCGTACAGTTACCCAGCGTCCAACGGTTACTCCTGGTGAGGGTACGGCCGGGCCGCCACGCTCTGTCACATGAACGCCGAAATCGCTTCCGTCACCGCCGAGTTCGTCCAGCGCTTCCGTTCCACCCGTCGCGGGGCCCGGCTCGCGCGTGTCCTCGCCGTGCAGCAGCTCGACGCCTGGGGCGTGCCGTTCGGCACCGGGCCTTCCGACGCCGTCGCCCTCGTCGTCGCCGAGCTGGCCGCGAACGCGGTGACGCACGGGCACGTCGCCGGGCGGGACTTCGAGGTGCGGCTGCTGCGGCTCCGGGGAGGCCGGGTCCGTATCGAAGTGGCGGACACGCGAGGTGAGCGATGGCCGCGCGCCCGCCCCGCGGGGGACGGCGAGGGCGGGCGCGGACTGCTCGTGGTGGCGGCGCTGGCGGACGCGTGGGGTGTGACGGAACGTAGCGTCGGCAAGGTGGTGTGGGCGGACCTGGCCGTCACGTAAACGGTTCAGCCGACCCGCAGCGCCGCGAGCTGCTGCGCGAACGGCACCACCGCTCCCTAGCCCCTCACCCCCGTCGCCGAATCCAGCGTCTCGTCAGGGGACGGTAGGCCGGACGCCCGCGTCACGGGCGTCCCGCCGGCCCCCTTCCCCCGCCGCAGCCGCGAAACCAGTGGCTCCGTCCACCGTGCCGCCAGGGGCCCCAGGATGACCAGGATCAGGACGTACGCCGTGGCGATCGGGCCGATCCGGGGCTCCGTCGCCACCGCCAGGCCCGCGATCACGATCGAGAACTCGCCCCGCGCCACCAGCGCCCCACCCGCCCGCAGCCGGCCGCGCGAACCGATGCCGGCCCGCCTGGCGGCGTACCAGCCGGTGGCGATCTTCGTCACCGCCGTCACGATCGCCAGCAGCAGCGCGGGCAACAGCACCGGAGGGATGTCCGCCGGGTCGGTCGACAGGCCGAAGAAGACGAAGAAGACGGCTGCGAAGAGGTCCCGGAGCGGAGTGAGGAGCCTCCGTGCGCCCTCCGCCACGTCACCCGAGAGCGCGATGCCTACCAGGAACGCTCCCACCGCCGCCGAGACCTGAAGCTGCTGCGCGACACCCGCCACCAGCACCGTCAGCCCCAGCACGACCAGCAGCAGCATCTCCGGGTTGTCCGACGAGACCGCCCGGCTGATCAGGCGCCCGTGCCGCAGCGCGACGTAGAGGACCAGCCCGACCGTACCCAGCGCGATCACCAGCGCCACACTGCCGCCCGCCAGGCCGACGCCCGCGAGCAGCGCGGTCAGCAGCGGCAGATAGACCGCCATCGACAGGTCTTCCATCACGAGGATGCCGAGCACGACCGGCGTCTCGCGGTTACCGAGGCGGCCCAGGTCGGTGAGCACCTTGGCGATGACCCCCGACGACGAGATCCACGTGACACCGGCCAGCGCGACCGCCGCCACCGGCCCCCACCCGAGGACGATCGCCGCGACAGCCCCCGGTGTCGCGTTGAGGACGAAGTCGACCGCCCCCGACGGGTATTGGGTTTTGAGGCTGGTCACCAGCTCAGAGGCGCTGTACTCCAACCCCAGCAGAAGCAGCAGCAGGATGACGCCGATCTCGGCGCCGACGGCCACGAAGTCCTCGCTCGCGTTGAGCGGCAGCAGACCGCCGTGTCCGAAGGCGAGCCCTGCCAGCAAGTAGAGGGGGATGGGGGAGAGGCCGACCCTCCCCGCCACTCGTCCTATGAGGCCGAGGGCCAGGATGAGCGAGCCGAGTTCTATCAGCAGCGCGGTGGTGTTGTGCACGGCTCAGCCCCCCGACATGATCTCGACGAGCGCGTCAACACCCTCGCGAGTGCCGACGACCACCAGCGTGTCCCCGATGGAGAGCCGGAAATCCGGCCCGGGTGACGGTGTCGCCGCCGTTCGCTGGAGCACGGCGACGATCGACGCGCCGGTACGGGTGCGCGCCCGGGTGTCACCGAGCGGCCGTCCGGCGTACGGCGACTTGCTGCTCACCTGGATGTGTTCGGTGACGAGGTCGATCCCATCCGTGCGTACGGCGTCGATGGGCGCCGCGTCGATCAGGTGGGCGAGGGCCGTGGCCTCGTCGGGCGACAGGGGTACGGAGAGCAGACACGCGTCGGGGTCGTCACGGTCGTAGAAGCCGATGAAGCGCCGACCGTCCTTGTGTACGACAACCGAGATGTGCTGGCCGCTCTCGGTGGTGAAGTCGTACTGCGTACCGACTCCCGGCAACGTGGTGCGGCGCGTGCCCATGGTCTGCCTCCCGGTCCCGGTCTGCTGCCCGGCCGCGGCACGTGCGGGTTTCCGGGCATGGCGGCCGAAAACACACAGGGAATGCGCATAGAGAATGCACACAGAGCAGCCGGCGACTTTGCCTTGGCATTACCCTACTCCGCACCTGCGCGGGGCTCCTGTTGGCATGCGGCTCACGCGCATGACGAAGGCGGCGGCCTCCCCCTGTGGGGAGCGCCGCCGCCTCGCGTGCCGCTACAGGTCGAACTCGTGCGGCGGGAGGTCGAGCGTGAAGCACGCCTCCCGTACGACGGCCTGCTCGGTCTTGTCGAAGTCGCCGTCGGCGCCGCCGATGACGATGCCGATCTGGATGACGGCGCGCGCCTCGGCCGGCTTCTTCTTGGCCTTGGCGACCTCCTGGAGCACGCTGACCTTGCCGAAGGCGAAGTCGGTCGTGAGCTTGTTCAGGTAGTCGTCGAAACGGCGCTGGAGGTCGTCGGCGGCGAAGTTCTTCAGCACCTCGTTGGTGGCGATGAGTTGGGCCACCCGCTGGCGCTCGGCCGGGTCGATGGTCCCGTCGGCGGCGGCGACCAGGGCGCACATGGCCATGCTCGCGTCACGGAAGGAGCCGCTCTTGAGGTCGTTCTTCTTCGCCTCCAGCTGGGTTTGCATCGTCTGGGCGGATTCCTTGATGCGGTCCCACAGGGCCATGAGAACTCAACTCCGTTTGTGTGTCGGTCGGCCTGCGCGGGCTCGTCTGCCCGCACGTGACTTCTGCAACCCAACAGAAGCTATCAGCGGCGTCGAGTGACCGTCGGGTCCGCTTCGTCGCCGCCGCCGTTGTCACCGGTGGTGTTGTCACTGGTGCTGGTGTGGTTCGGGGCGTCTGCCTTACCGGCCGCGTCGGAGTGCTGCGGCTCGGACGAGCGGGCGAATTCGGCGCGCACCATGGCGTTCAGAGCGGCGTACGGGTCGATGTGCATGGTGAATGAACGTCCTTACGGTCGAGGGTGATCAGGCGATCAGCTCAGGCGCCGAAGCGGCGTCGGCGCCGGCCACGGCGGCACAGTCGGCCACCGGCCCCCTCAGCAGCGCAGAACCACCCACCGCTGCACCGCGCAAGCCGTCGGCACATCGACCGGCACGTACCTCCGCCCGACCGGGCGCGGGCACCGCCTCCCAGTCCCCGTACGCCGGTACGACGCCTCCGCACCCACCGCCCGGCCCCTGCTGCCACTCCTCACGCGCGCCCGCCGGGCAACCCGGGCGCTCTCACCGGCCCCGCGCACTTCACTGTCGACGGCGTCCGACGGCTGGGATTCACCGCCCCCGAGAGCTGATTCGGCGACCAACGCCACCGGTGGCCGGGCGGGTACGGACCCGCCCTCGCCCAGCACCACGGCGAACACCACGGCGAACACGGCGGCGAGCATCAGCAGCGCCGTCAGTGCGCCGCTGCGCGGCGCGCGCTGGACGTGGCACATGACGGGCATGTGCCTCTCGTCCCACGGTCGGGCCGGTTCATAGCCGTACGACGACGAAGTGCACTCCACCGGGCTAGCGACGTAAGACTTTCGTCACGGAAATGCCGAGGTCGGAGCGGTCTTTCGGGCGTTGAATGGACGCATGAGGCACATACTCGGCAAGCCCGTGGTCATTGGAATGCTGCTCGTCGGAATGCTGGTGGCGGGCGTGGGTCTGTACTGGTTCCAGCCGTGGAAGCTGTGGGTGGACGACACGGTGCAGGACGAACTCCCCGCCGCGGCCCCCGCCACCCAGCCGCCCGCCACGCCGGATGCCAAGCCCGACGACTCCTCAACCCCGCCCACCCCCTCCAGCCCGCCCGCCCTGCGGACCCTCGCCTCCGGGACCCTGATCAGCCACGAGCACCACACCAGCGGCACAGTGAAGGTCATCCGGCTCCCCGACGGCTCCCGCACTCTCCGCCTGGAGAACCTCGACACCAGCAACGGCCCGGACCTGCGCGTCTGGCTCACCGATGCGCCGGTGAAGGAAGGCAAGGACGGCTGGCACGTCTTCGACGACGGCAAGTACGTCAGCCTGGGCAAGCTCAAGGGCAACAAGGGCAACCAGAACTACGCGCTGCCCGCCGACCTCGACCTGAAGGGCCTCACGAGCGTCAGCATCTGGTGCGACCGCTTCGATGTCTCCTTCGGCGCCGCCAAGCTCGCCGCCCCCGCGTAGCAACTAAGACTCAGCCCGGCAGCCCCATCGTGAACGCCACAACACTGCCGCCACCCGCACCGCCAACACCACTCACCCCACCCGTAATAACCAGCCCATCAGTAATGAGCCGCGTAATCCAAAGCCCCCGCCCGCAGTGGCTGCCGCCCAGACCCGGTGCCAGATCCGGGATCACAGACGGTGCGAAGCCGGGCCCCGAGTCGCTGATGGTGCATTCGAGCACCCCGGGCGAACGGTGCAGCAGCAGCCTGCCGCCCCCGCCGCCGTGTTCGACGGCGTTCGTCGCCACCGCGTCCGCCGCGAGGACGAAGTCGCCTCGCCGGGGCTCCGCCAGCCCGGCCCAGGCGGCGTACTGGTCGACCAGTACGCGCAGCCTGGGCACGTCCTCCCGGGTGAAATCGAACTCCAGCAGCCGCTCCTGCGGGCCGCCGCTGTTGAGGTGCACCCCTTCGGTCACCATTCCCGGACCACCTCCGTCAGCGTGAGGCGCCGGACCTGCTCCGAGCCGAGTCTGCGCAGCAACGCTGCCTGCGCGGCGCCGCACCGGACCTCGACGCCGTCGTGCCCGGCGGCCCCGGCGATGTGGTCGATGAGGTCGAGGGCGCACCGTACGCCGAGAAAGTGCAGAGGCATCAGATCCACCAGCAGCCGCCGGATCCCTGCGGTCCGCCCCAGTGCGTCGCGCAGGGCGGTCAGGAAAGGGTCACGGGTGGCGTGGTCGGCCTCGCCCGCGAGTCTGACCGACGCCTCGGAGTGCAGAATTCGCAGCTCACCGAGGGTGTCGAGAAGTGACCGGGGATGGGCGTCCGACATGGCGTCGAGTACGTCGCCGTCGAACGCGCGCCGGTCGTAGGAGCAGATCTCGTTGTACGGCCGCCCCTCAAACAAATGCTCGGCGTGGGATTCGCGGTACATCATCGTCTCGACGTCGGCGTCGAGGTCCGCCACCCAGTGCATATCGATGAACGTCCGCAGCCCCAGGTAGCCCTGCGCGACGGCGAGCGCGGTCTCCTCGCGGAGGCGCTCCCACTGCCGCTCGGGGGTGAAGCCGCGGTCGGGCCGGATCAGTGCGCGCATGCTGCTGTGGGTCAGCTGCCCCCGCCCACGGGCCTCGGCGAGCAGCCGGCTGGTGCCGTCCAGTCGGGTGCGTACGACGTCGGGGTCGAGCTGCGGCGCTGCGAAGATGATCACTTTCTCACCGCGTGCGAGTCCGGTGCGGGTGTACGTGATGAGCGCGTCCCAGTTGGTCTCGTCGTCCTCGTAACTGAGAAACGCATGGTCACCCGCTCGCATGCCCTGTACGGGCATGAGCCCCGGATGCGCGTCTGCCCGCTCATGCATCGTTTCTGAGGGTCCCTTCTTACTCTCCGTCCAACCATATGGACAGCGGAAGGGGTCGGGGCCGCCGACGGACAAATCGCGTGACACGAACGGTAGTTCGGGTTACGATCACCGCACGGCATCGCGTGTCGGTCACCGACTGGGTGAGGCATGGAGGTAGCCCGTGAGTTTGCCTTACGGAGGCATTCCACAGTGCCAGTACAACTGAATCACACCATCGTTCACTCCCGGGACAACCGGGATTCCGCCGAATTCTTCGCCCACGTCATGGGCCTGGAGATCTCGGCCGAATGGGGCCCGTTCATCGCCATCGAGCTGAGCAACGGTGTCACCCTGGACTTCGCGACCATCCCGGCGGAGTCGATCACCGTCCAGCACTACGCCTTCCTCGTCACGGAGGAAGAGTTCGACGGCATCCTCCAGCGCATCCAGGACGCCGGAATCACGCACTACGCCGATCCGCACGGCAAACAACCGGGCGAGATCAACCGCAATGACGGCGGTCGCGGCGTGTACTTCACGGATCCGGCCGGCCACGGCTTGGAAGCGATCACCCGCCCGTACGGCAGCGGCGGCGAAGAGGACTAAGAACCCACAACCAGAAGAGGGGTCAGGAAGCCGTGCTTCCTGACCCCTTCGGGCCGTAGTGGCTCAGGAACATGTCCACGCCGCCCGTGATCAGGCGCTCCGTAAGGCCGTCGTCGATGTCCGTGCCGTACGCGCTGAAGACGATGTGCGGGAAAACCAGCAGCGAGTACAGCTGGATGATCGCCACCTCCACATCGACGATGACGAGCCGCCCCTGCTCGGCCAGGCTGCGCAGGGCCCCCGCGACGGCCGGATGGTGTCCTTCCGGCCCGTGGCCCTTCCACGCCTTGCCCAGTTCCGGGAAGCGGTGCAGTTCGGCGGCGACGAGGTTGCGCAGGGCGATGACGTCCTGGTTGGTCCTGACGGCGTTCACCCAGGCCCTGGCGGCGTCGATGAGCGCGGCACGAAGATCCTCGGCCTCGGCGAGTCCTTCGAGGGCGGCGGCGGACGCGCTGCCGAGCGGCTCGTCGAGGGCCTCCGTGATGACCGCCGTGAACAGCGCTTCCTTGCTGCCGAAGTGGTTGTAGACGGTCACCTTGGACACGCCCGCCCCGGCGGCGATGGCGTCCATGCCGACCCCGAAGCCCTCACGCAGGAACGCCTCACGCGCGGCGCGGACGATTGCCTGCCGCTTGAGGGCGGCGCGGGGCCCGCTCGGGGATCGCTTGCTGTCCAGGCTCATGCCCAAACCCTAACACCCAACTGAACTGAACGGTTGAGTTCACATGAACTGATCCGTACAGTACAGTTCATGTCGACCACCAGAGCACCAGCCCCACCCACCAGCCGATGGCTCACCCTCTCCGTACTGGGCGTGAGCCTGTTCGTCGTCGGCCTCGACACCACCGTCCTCAACGTCGCCCTGCCCACCCTCGTCAGCGAACTGGGCGCGACCACCAGCCAGCTCCAGTGGATCGTCGACAGCTACCTGCTCATGGCGGGCAGCCTGGTGCTGTTCTGCGGAAGCCTCGCGGACCGCCTGGGCCGCAAGTGGGTGTTCATGACCGGCCTGGCCCTCTTCACCGCGGCCTCCGTGGCAGCGGCGTACGCCGGATCCGTTACGACGCTGATCGTGGCGCGGGGCGTGATGGGCGTCGGCGAGGCGCTGATCATGCCGGCCACGCTCGCGGTCATAGGAAACGTCTTCCCGCGCGGCGCCGAGCGTACGAAGGCGATCGGCATCTGGTCGGCCGCCGTCGGAGTCGGAACGGTCGTCGGCCCCATGGCGGGCGGCTGGCTGCTGAGCCACTTCTGGTGGGGATCGGTGTTCCTGATCAACCTCCCGATAGGCATAGCAGGCCTGGTGGCCGCCGCGTACCTGGTCCCGAACTCCCTCTCCCCCACCCCCACCCCCACCCGACGTACCAGGAGCACTCCTTTCGACAGCGGCCGTCGCCACCCTCCTGTGGGCGGTGATCGAGGCCCCGTCCCGAGGCTGGACCAGCCCCTCAGCACTGGCGGCGTTCATGGCCGGCGCACTGCTACTGGCGGCCTTCATCGCCCGTCAGCGGTCGAGCACGGCACCGATGCTGCCCCTCCGCATATTCCGCAACCGGTCCCTCGCATCGGGCGACGTACTGATACTCCTCGGCTCCTTCACCTTGATCGGCACGCTCTTCATCACCGTCCAGTACCTCCAGTTCGTCCTCGGTTACGACGCCGGCCAGACCGGCCTCCGGCTCGGCCCGGCAGCCCTGGCGCTGTTGATCGCCGGACCGCTGGCGGGCGTACTGGCGCCGCGCATCGGCGTACGGGCGATCTCGGCGACGGGCCTGGCCCTGCTGCTGGCAGCGGCAGCCGTGCTGGGCACGACCACCCCCACCGACGGCTACGCCCGCGTACTGACGGCGATGTTGCTGCTGGGCGCGGGGGCCGGATTCGTCATCACCTCCACCAGCGACGCGATCGTCGGCTCCCTTCCGGAGGCGGACCTGGGCGTCGGCTCGGCCACCAACAGTGCGTCCATCCAGCTCGGCTCGGCGATCGGCGTCGCGGTCACCGGC
>NZ_JAGGOK010000030.1 GCF_018614615.1 Streptomyces sp. ISL-100
GTTCTGAAGTAACGAACTGTGTCGGCACCGGTTTGTTTAACTTCATAGTGTTTCGGTGGTCATAGCGTTAGGGAAACGCCCGGTTACATTCCGAACCCGGAAGCTAAGCCTTTCAGCGCCGATGGTACTGCAGGGGGGACCCTGTGGGAGAGTAGGACGCCGCCGAACAAATTTTATGCCCCGGCCCCTGGACTTATGTCCAGGGGCCGGGGCTTTTTTGCGTTTAAGGTCAAGTCATGCGCTACGACCTCATCATCTTCGACAACGACGGTGTCCTCGTGGACAGCGAGCCCATCTCCAACACCATCCTCGCCGGTTACCTGAGCGAGTTGGGGCACTTGACCTCGTACGAGGACTCGGTCCGTGACTACATGGGTTCCGCTGTGCACCGGATCCACGACCTCGTACTGGAGCGGACCGGGCAGCGGCTGCCCCCGGACTTCGACAAGACACTGCATGCACGGATCTTTGCCGCCTTCGAGCAGGAGCTGAAGCCGGTCGCCGGGGCGGAGGAGCTGCTGGGGAAGCTGGTGGCGGACGGAGTTTCGTACTGCCTCGCTTCGTCCGGGAGTCATGAGCGGATCCGGGTCGGGCACATGGTGACCGGGCTCGACGAGTGGTTCGAGGACAGCTGGATCTTCAGTGCGCAGGACGTCGGGCGGGGCAAGCCGGCGCCGGACCTGTTTCTGCACGCCGCGGAACGGATGGGGGTACCGGCGGAGCGGTGTGTCGTGGTGGAGGACAGTGCGCTCGGGGTGGAGGCGGCCCGGGCGGCCGGGATGGATGTGTACGGGTTCACGGCCATGACGTCGGCTGACAGGCTTCGGGGCGCGACCGGGTACGTCGCTGAGTTGGGGGAGCTGCCGGGATTGCTTGTGTGATCGACCTACCCATGGGTAAGTGACGCGCCTACGCTGTCCGGCCATGACAGACACGCGCCTGCGGCACGGCAGGGCCTCCTTGGGGTTGAGCTTCTTCGCGCAGGGCGTGGCATTCGCTCTGCTCGTGACGCGGCTGCCCACACCGGCCAGGACCAGTACGGGATATCCGACGGGCTGCTGCCGGTCTTCCTGGCCGCCGTTCCGATCCTGGCCGGTGTGGGCAGCGTCGGTACCGAGCAGCTGGTGAAGCGGGTCCGGCCGAGTGCCGTGCTGCGGTGGTCGCAGCCGGTTGTGCTGTTGGCGCTTCTTGCGGTCGGGGCCGGTCGTGAGATGTGGCAAGTGGCCGTTGCCCTGGGGGTGTTCGGGGTGGCGGTCGGGGCGCTGGACGCGTCCATGAACATGCTGGGGGTGAGCCTTCAGCGGGCGTACGGGCGCAGCATCATGCTCGGGTTTCATGCGGCGTACAGCCTCGGGGGGATTGTGGGGGCCTCGCTCGCGTGGGTGGGGGCGCACTGGGACCTGGCCCTGGTTGTTTCCTATCTGCCGGTGGTGGCTGTGCTGTTGCCTGCGGCGGTTGTCGGCAGTCGGTGGTATGTCGATGGTGCGGCTGTGGTGGGGGTGGAGAAGGCGGCTTCGGGAGGTGGGTTCAAGCTGTTGTTGCCGTTGTGCCTGGTGATGACTTTTGCGTACATCGGGGACTCCACGGTCTCCAACTGGAGCGCCAAGTACCTGGAGGACGTGCTGGGTTCTTCGGAGCAGACCGCGACTCTTCCGTACAACATCTACATGGTCACGACGTTGGTGGGGCGGGCCGTCGGGGACTTTGCGGTGCGGCGTCTCGGGGCGGTGGCCGTGGTGAGGGCGGGGACGTTGTTCGCTGCCGGTGGGTTCGCGGTGGTGGCGGGGGCGCCGGGGGTGGGGGCCGGGATGCTCGGGTTCACGATGCTCGGGTTCGGGCTGTGCGTGATCGTGCCGCAGACGTTCGCGGCGGCGGGGCGGATGTTCCCCGGTGCGGCGAGCGACGCGGCTGTGGCTCGGCTGAATGTGTTCAATTACGTGGGGTTCCTGGTCGGTGCGCCGTTGGTGGGGGCGCTCGGGGATGCGTGGAGCTATCGCGGGGCGATGCTCGTGCCGATGGTGCTGGTGCTGGTGACGCTGGTGTACGCCCGTTCGTTCGCTTCCGGGACGGACCGATACGGTGGCGGGCATGAGCGGGCGCGCACTGTTGATGTGGGATGACGCGGTAACGGGATACGACTTCGGGGCAAGCCATCCGATGGACCCGGTCAGGCTCGACCTGACCATGGGGCTCGTACGGGCGTACGGGCTCGACCGGGCGGTGGACGTGGTCGCCGCGCCGGCGGCGGGCGACTCGACGCTTCGGCTTGTGCACCGCGAGGACTATGTGGCGGCGGTGCGGGCGGCTTCGGCGGATCCGCGGCGCGCGGATCAGGCGTACGGGCTCGGGACTGTTGATGATCCCGCTTTCGCGGGGATGCATGAGGCTTCCGCGCTGATCGCCGGGCAGTCGGTGGGTGCCGCGGAGGCGGTCTGGCGGGGTGAGGCCGCGCATGCGGTGAACTTCGCGGGCGGGCTGCATCATGCGATGCCGGGGAGCGCGGCGGGGTTCTGCGTTTACAACGACCCGGCGCTCGCGATCGCGCGGCTGCTGGAGCTGGGGGCGGAGCGGGTCGCGTATGTGGACGTGGATGTGCACCACGGGGACGGGGTGCAGGCGGCCTTCTGGGAGGACCCGCGGGTCCTGACGGTGTCGCTTCACGAGCATCCGCGGACGCTCTTCCCGGGGACCGGGTGGCCGGAGGAGACGGGCGCGAGTGGGGCGGGCGAGGGCTCGGCCGTGAATGTGGCGCTGCCGGCGGGGACGGGGGACGCGGGGTGGCTGCGTGCGTTCCATGCGGTCGTGCCGGAGTTGTTGGCGGACTTCCGGCCCCAGGTGCTGATTACGCAGCACGGGGCGGATACGCATTTCGAGGATCCGCTGGCCCATTTGGCCGTATCGCTGGATGCGCAGCGGGCGGTGCAGGCGGCGTGTCATGAGCTCGCACATGCGTACGTGGAGGGCGGGAAGTGGGTTGCGCTGGGGGGCGGGGGATATGCGGTGGTGGATGTCGTACCGCGGTCCTGGACGCATCTGGTGGGGATCGCGGCGCATCGGCCGGTTGATCCGGAGTCGGTGATTCCGGCGTCTTGGCGGGACGAAGTGTATGCGCGTACGCGGCAGTTGGGGCCGGGGCGGATGACGGATGGGATGGCGCCGGAGTGGAAGGGGTGGGACGCGGGGTACGACCCTGCGGACCGGCTGGACCAGGCGGTGCTGGCGGCTCGTCGAGCGGTGTTTCCTTTGCGGGGGTTGTTGGCGTAGGCGGGGCGGTTGGGTGGGCGTGGTGCGGGCGTGGTGCGGGCGTGGTGTGCGGTGGTGACGGGTGCGGGTGCTTGGCCGCTGCGCGGGGCTTTCCCCTGGCCGTCCCTTCCCGAAACTGGGGGCAAGCCCCCAGGCCGCCGGGCGGCCGGCTCCACGAATCGGGCAAATAATCGGATGCGGGCGCAGGGGTGTGGTCCGTACGGTCGACGTCCGTGGAAGCGCTTAGTGAGAAACAGATCCGCTCGTCCTTCGTGAACTGCACCAAGGGCGAGGCGGCCCGCCTGAAACTGCCCCTCGGCTTCGCGGAAATCCCCTGGGAAGACCTCGATTTCCTCGGGTGGGTCGACCCCGGCGCGCCGCTGCGGGCGCACCTCGTCCTGGCTCGGCCGGACGGACCGCTCGGGATCACCCTGCGGGTGCCCGGTGCGACCCGCACCAGCGCGGTGAAGTCCAGCCTCTGCCAGCTGTGCCTCACCGGGCACGCCTCCTCCGGCGTCACGCTTCTCGTGGCGCCGCTGGCCGGCGCCCGGGGCCGCGAGGGCAACACCGTCGGCACCTACATCTGCGCCGACCTCGCCTGCTCCCTGTACGTACGGGGCAAGCGGCAGCCCAAGCTGCGCAGTGGCCGGTACGAGGAGAGCCTGAGCCTGGAGGAGCGGATCGCCCGTACGCTCGGCAACCTGGACGCCTTCGTGGCGAAGGTGACGCAGGGCGGCTAGCCGGGGCGTGGTGGCTTCGTTCGTTGGTGGGTTACGCCAAGTGTGGGGTGTGTTCGGGGTTTTGGGGGAAAGGCGCTCGGGGGTGGGGGAGCATCGGGAGGGTGTTGAGTACTGGCGCGTTGCGTGCGCATCTGTTGGCGGCCCGGCTGGCCGGGACCGTGGCCACCTCGCGGGAGCAGAGTCTGCGCAGCTACCGGCTGTTCGCCGCGCGGGATCCCCGGGTGCTGCTCGGGCTCGATCCCGAATGGGCCTGGGACGAGCGCGATGTGATGGCTCTGATGGCCGAAAGGTGTGGGGTTTCTGACGATCCGGGGTTTGTCAGTGGGGCCGATGTGATCGATCCCGAGCGGACCTTGGCCGCGTTGGAGGCGTTCGCGGGGCGGCTGGGGGAAGCCGCCGCGCGGCGGGTTCCGGTGATGCTCGGGACCGGGCATCCGCATCGGCTGCTCGGGTTCTACACCGGTCTCGCAGACGCCTTGTCGGCGGCGGGATGCCTTGTCCTCACACCCGCGCAGGGGCGATGTGTCGACATAACGACCCGGTTCGGCGTACGCACGTACAACCTCGACTACGTACGAGGAGTCGCGCTGGTGCGCGAACCCGGCGCGCGTGGGCCTGTCAGTGGTACCGGCGCACACAGCCACTCACCCCTCCCGGTTAGGGTCGCGCTCGCCGCCGCGGGGGACGGGGGCGGCCCCTTGCCCGGGCTTGTCGTGGGGGACCACGGGTGGGTCTGCGGTGCAGGTCAGTTGGGGTTCGAGGCTATTGGACTGGCGGATACCGATGATCCCGCGCTGTTCGTCGGGGAGGCTGAGGGGCGGGTGTCCGTTGCCGTTCCGCTTGATGATGCCGTGCGGTCTGATTACTACCGACCGCTTACTCGCTATGTACTCAATCGGGCGTGTCTGTCACGGTAGGAGGCGGATGGCAGCTCCTCTTCCCCACTCGCATCACACGCCCCTAGTCTGGGAGTGAGCGCACAACGACGAAGAGTCACCGGAGGGGAAGCCGGTGCGCGTCGGGTGCGGAAGGTACAGGTGGGTCATGGCTGCTGGCAGCGAGAGGCCTCTCAACGAGGTCAAGTTTCTGACCGTGGCGGAAGTCGCCTCGGTGATGCGAGTGTCGAAGATGACCGTGTACCGATTGGTGCACAGTGGTCATCTGCCGGCGATCCGGGTGGGCAGGTCCTTCCGGGTTCCGGAGCAAGCGGTTCACGAGTACCTCCGCGAGTCCTTTGTGGGGGTGGAATCGGCCTGACGGCGGCCTCGGATTACGTCCCTCTCTCGGTGGCGGGTAGGCTAGGCCCTCGTAGGTCGTGTGGGCCCAGACGCCCCGCACCGAGTGAAGAGAAGTGAGCGAGGGTAGTCGTGGGCTCTGTTATCAAGAAGCGGCGCAAGCGGATGGCCAAGAAGAAGCACCGCAAGCTGCTCAAGCGCACCCGCGTTCAGCGTCGTAACAAGAAGTAAGCGGCCGCTGTACGTGTATCCGCAGCCCTTCCACCTTCATGGTGGGAGGGCTGCGGTGCGTTGCGGCCGGTGCGTTGTGGTGCGTCTCTTGCGGCTCGCGTAGCCCATGTGTGTCTGCTGTCACTTCGGGCGCCTTGCGGTCATCACAGCGCAACGTCCAACCGCTACGGTGGCGCTAGGGGAGACCGAGGGAAGGCGCTGATCTTGGGCAAGGTCGTGCTCGTCACAGGTGTGGCCCGGCAGCTGGGCGGCCGTTTCGTACGGCGGATCCAGCGTGATCCCGATGTGGACCGGGTGATCGGAGTCGATGCGGTTCCGCCTGAGCATCACCTCGGCGGTGCCGACTTCGTGCAGGCGGACATCCGCCAGCCCGCCATCGCGCGCGTGCTCGCCGAGCACGGCGTCGACACCGTCGTGCACATGGACGTCACCGGTACGCCGCTGGGCACCGGCGGCAGTCGTACGTCGGTGAAGGAGACCAACGTCATCGGCACGATGCAGTTGCTCGGTGCCTGCCAGAAGTCGCCGACCGTGCAGCGGCTCGTCGTGAAGTCGAGTACGAGCGTTTATGGGTCGGCGCCGCGCGACCCTGCCGTCTTCACCGAGACCACGCCGCCGAAGTCGTTGCCGAGCGGAGGCTTCGCCAAGGACGCGGTCGAGGTTGAAGGGTACGTGAGGGGCTTCGCGCGCCGGCGGCCCGACGTGGCCGTGTGTGTGCTGCGGTTCGCCAACATTCTTGGGCCCTGTGCGGATTCTCCGCTGGCTGATTACTTCTCGTTGCCTGTGCTGCCGACGGTCTTCGGGTACGACCCGCGGCTGCAGTTCGTGCATGAGGATGACGTTGTTGATGTTCTGCGCATCGCCTCGCACGATCCTCGGCGCGGAACGATGAACAGCGGCACCTTCAACATCGCGGGCGACGGCGTGCTGACGCTCTCGCAGTGCTCGCGGCGGCTCGGGCGGCCGACCGTGCCGGTGCTGCTGCCCGCCGTCACCTGGGTAGGGTCCGCGCTGCGGACGGTCGGGGTGACCGACTTCTCGCCCGAGCAGATCCGGCTGCTGACGCACGGACGGGTCGTCAGGACGGTGCAGATGCGGGAGACCCTGGGGTTTGAGCCGAAGTACACGACCGCGGAGGCCTTCTCGGACTTTGCGCGCAGCCGGGGGGCGGGGCTGCTGCCGCCGGAGGCCATTGCTCGTACCGTCGATCGGATCTCCGCTCTTGTCGTCAGCGACGGCGGGAACGTCAGCGACGCCGGGAGAGCCAGCGATGCCGGGAGAGCCAGCGATGCCAGCAACGTCAGCAAGGAGCGCATCTGACATGGCCGATGCCAAGGTCATTCCATTCGGCGATGATCCGAGGACCAGGCGGGCCGCCGGCCGGCCCAAGTCCAAGGACGTGGGTGCGGGCATGGGCGTGGGCGTCGGTGGTGCCGCGAAGGAGTCCGCCAAGGGGAAGCGGACTCCGGGCCGCAAGGCGGGGCCACTCGCGCCCGTACCGGAACAGCATGCGGCGCCGGACGATGCGGGGGCCGCGGAGGCCCCGGTGGCGGTGCAGGAGCCGAAGACGGATCTCGGGGGTGGGGGTGGCTGGGACCGGCGGATCGCTGGTGGGCTCGCGTTCTTGCGGCGGCGGCTCACCGGTGATTACGAGGTCGACGAGTTCGGGTACGACGAGGAGCTCACCGACAAGGTCCTGATGTCTCTGATCAGGCCCTTGTGCGAGAAGTACTTCCGGGTGGAGGTCAAGGGCATCGAGAACATCCCGTCGGAGGGCGGGGCACTCATCGTCGCCAACCACTCGGGGACGCTGCCGCTGGACGGGCTGATGCTTCAGGCCGCGGTGCACGACAACCATCCGGCTGGGCGGCATGTGCGGCTGCTGGCGGCGGATTTGGTTTTTATGCTGCCGGTCGTTAACGAGCTGGCGCGTAAGGCCGGGCACACGCTGGCCTGTGCGGAGGACGCGGAGGAGCTGCTGCGGCGGGGCGAGGTCGTCGGTGTGATGCCGGAGGGCTTCAAGGGGATCGGTAAGCCGTTCAGCGATCGGTACAAGTTGCAGCGGTTCGGGCGAGGCGGGTTCGTTTCCACGGCGTTGCGGGCGGGCGCGCCGATCGTGCCGTGCTCGATTGTGGGGGCGGAGGAGATTTACCCGATGATCGGGAACGCGCGGACGTTGGCGCGGGTGCTGGGGATTCCGTACTTCCCGATCACGCCTACGTTTCCCTGGCTGGGGCCGTTGGGGGCCTTGCCGTTGCCTACCAAGTGGACGATTCAGTTCGGGGAGCCGATTCCTACGGAGGGGTATCCGGGGGAGGCGGCGGAGGATCCGATGCTGATGTTCAATCTGACGGATCAGGTGCGGGAGCAGATTCAGCACACGTTGTACAAGCTGCTGGTGCAGCGGCGGTCCGTTTTCTTCTGAGCGTTCTGGGCGTTCTGGGCGGGCTGGGTTGGCCGCTGCGCGGGGCTGTCCCCTACCCGCCCCTTCCCGAAACTGGGGGCGAGCCCCCAGGCCCCCTTTGTCCTCAATCGCCGGACGGGCTTGAGTGGGGGCTTGAGTGGGGGCTTGAGGGACGGGCTTGAGGGACGGGCTTGAGTGGAGAGAAAAGCGGGCCCGGTCTCTGGGGAGAGCGGGCCCACTCGTGTTGCCGGGGTGGGGTTACGGTGCGTTCTCCTCCTCGATGCCCAGGCCCGGGAGGATTCCGGGGAGCAGCGGGGGGACGGTGACGTCCGGGATCGGCGGGTTGCTGCCGTCCTTGTCCTTGTCGGACTGCGACGACGAAGGAGTGTCCGCCAACGGGGGGTTCAGGAGGTCGCCCGGGGCGCCGCCGATGAGCCCGCCCTCGTCCTGGGAACTGCTTCTGGGAGAGGACGGCTTGGGCTTGCTTTCCTCGCCCGTTCGGCCACCGGAGGACGTGGTGGTGGAAGGCGCGGGGCGGTCGGTGTCAGGTGTGCCCGTACGGTCCTGGGTGGAGCCGCTGGGGCGGTCCGGGCTCTCGGGTGACTTCGGGGTACGTGGGAGGAGCGACTGCAGTGGTGCTACCTCTTCGTCTATGGCGTCGAAGACCGAGCTCACCTGGTCGCCCACGTCGGTCAGCTGCACCGGCAGCCGCTCGCGCAGGCTGCTCCACGCTTGGCGGTGCGACTTGGCGAACGACGACAGGGCCTGGATGGAGCCGATCGAGCCGTCACGCTCGTAGGCCCTGCTGAGAAGGCGGTGGCCTTCGCCCGCGTCGTGCGTCATTCCGCTCAGCGTGCGCCTGACCTCGCCCAGCTGTTCGTGGTCCAGATCGGCGGTTCGGCCGCGCTCCAAGAGGCGGCGAGCCTCCATGAGGCGGGTCGAAGCCTGGTTGAGATAGATCTCGCCACGGTCGGCGTCGTCGCCGGCCAAGCCGAGCTTGACGTCTTCCATGCCTCGCTTCAGCCCGTACAGCGAATCACCCGGCAGGGCGTCGGAACTCGCAGCGGCGACTCCGCTGAAGGCTCCGGCGGCCACACCGACGGTGAGCCCGCCTGCAGCGATGCCCTTCGACCAGCGGGAGCGCGGGCGCAGCTTGTGGAGCGGGGATGCCCGGTGGGCGCCCCGTCCGGTTCGCTGCTCGGGCACCGTAGGGCCCGTCGGCGCGCCGCCTTCGGCGACCATCGCTTCCATGGCGGCGATGAGCTGTGCCCGCTGGACGACTTTGACCTCGGGGTCCAACTCCGGTGACGGCAGCTCGCCGAGACCGTTCGCCAGGGCCAAAAGCCGTGTGGGCTCTGGCCCTTCGGCCGTTTCTTCGGACTGATCTGCCGCCGTGCCCTGGGGCGTCTGTGCCTCCAGCGCTTGGGCGAAGGCGTTCGCCCGCCGGTGCGCCGATACGTTCGCGATCACTGGCGGCACCTCCTCTCGTCATGACGATCGACTCCCCTGGGGGTCCGGAAGGTTGCACGCCATGAGCACATCCACACGATCGAGTGAGTGGCTGCGGACATGGCGTGACCGCAGGGAGCCTGCATCCCGCACAACGAGCGTCGCGGCACTTGGGTTACGCGCGAAGGATGATCGGACCACGACGTCGTCGAGGGGCAGCGAGGCGTTACCGACCGTGAGGTGCGGTCGGCCGATCGGCGGGCTTGCGCCGGCGCGTGTCAGCGTGTCAGCGGGCGTCGTCGGGCAGGAGTCGGGCCAGTGTACGTACGGCCCGGTACTGGAGGGTCTTGATCGCGCCCTCGTTCTTGCCCATGACGCGAGCCGTCTCGGCGACCGAGAGTCCCTGCAGGAAGCGCAGGGTCACGCACTCCTGCTGCTGCGGGTTGAGCTTGCGGACCGCTTCCAGGAGGGCCGCGTTGGAGAGGGATTCGAGGACGGAGTCCTCCGGGCTGCGCTCGACCTCGTTGGCGTCGAGCATTTCACCGGTGGTCACTTCGAGTCGGAACCGGCTCGATTTGAAGTGGTCGGCGACCAGATTTCGGGCGATGGTGACCAGCCAGGCGCCGAAGTCGCGCCCCTGCCAGGTGAAGGTGGAGATGCGGCGCAGGGCGCGCAGGAACGTCTCGCTCGTCAGGTCTTCCGCGGTCGCCTTTCCGCCGACGCGGTAATAGATGTAGCGGTAGACCGTGTCGCTGTACTGGTCGTAGAGACGGCCGAACGCATCGGCCTCGCCGGCCTGAGCGCGTTCGACAAGGTCCATCATGCGTGCGCTGTCGCTGTCGGCACTGGGCCGACGGGCGGTGGACGTGCCAGTGCCCGAGCCGGCGCCACGGCTGCGTCTGCCGACCGCCGCACCGCCGTCGGCCAGGGCATAGCAGGGGCCGACAAGTGCAGGGGTGGCAAGGGCGGGGACGGCGTACGCGGTGGGGACGAAGCCGCGCAAGCGGTCCACGACCGTTGCGCGCAGCGTAGCCAGGCCCGAGGCGTCAACCCCGACGTGTGGGTACACGGGACTCCCAGAGGCAGAGCTTCCAACACGTTCAGTGCTAGACCGGTCACTCGTCGTGCTGATGAGTGGGGTCCGGTATGCGTCTGAGGAGAATAACGCTTCGTACAGGCAGCGCTACACCCAGTTGCTCAAATCATCGATTCCGTCGCTTCTGTTACGTCTAGGCGGCGGTTCGAGTAGCAGATCGTGATCAGTTGTTGATCGGATCACTTCGTAATCTGCGTGATTGCTGGATGCGTTGTGCTCGAGTGCGCTTGACGGGAGTGGCCGACGGCGGAGGAGGGGTGGGCGAGCGCGGGGCGGGGTAGGAGCCCGGGATTGCCCGATGCCCGACTGCCGGGTCGTGCGGCTGTCGGGTGCGGGGCGCGAGGTGAGGGGTGCGGATCAGCGGCGGCGGCGGTGCAGGGCCATCGCGGCCGCGGTGCCGCCGGCGATGGCGCCGACGCCGGCGGCCGCCGGGATGCCGACCTTGGCTGCCTTGCGGCCGGTCCGGTAGTCGCGCAGCCGCCACTCGCGCTCGCGGGCGTACCTGCGCAACTTCGCGTCGGGATTGATCGCGTACGGGTGCCCGACGAGCGAGAGCATCGGGATGTCGTTGTGCGAGTCGCTGTACGCCGCGCAGCGGGTCAGGTCGAGATCTTCGGCGGCGGCCAGGGCGCGTACCGCCTCCGCCTTCGCGGGGCCGTGCAGGGGTTCGCCGACCAGCTTGCCCGTATAAACGCCGTCGACGGATTCCGCGACCGTGCCGAGGGCGCCGGTCAGGCCCAGGCGGCGGGCGATGATCGTGGCCGTCTCGACGGGGGCGGCGGTGACCAGCCAGACCTTCTGGCCCGCGTCGAGGTGGGCCTGGGCGAGGGCGCGGGTGCCGGGCCAGATGCGCTCGGCCATGTATTCGTCGTAGATCTCCTCGCCGATGAACATCAGCTCGGAGACGCGGTGGCCCTTGACGATGGACAGCGCGCTGTCACGGGCGTCCTGCATGTGCTCGGGGTCCTCGACGCCGGCGAGGCGGAACCAGGCCTGCTGCCAGGCGAAGCGGGCCAGCTCCTGACGCTGGAAGAACTTCCGCTTGTAGAGGCCGCGGCCGAAGTGGAAGATCGCGGCGCCCTGCATGACGGTGTTGTCGAGGTCGAAGAAGGCGGCGGCCCGGTCGTCTCCTACTACGGGGAACGCGGGCTCGGGTTCTTCGGGCTTGCCGGACGGCGTCGCGGCGAGCCCTTCGTACTCCTGCGACGTCTTGCGTGCTGCCTCGGCTGCTGCCTCTCCCGCCAGCACGCTCCGGGCTGTCGCCGAGCGCCTGCGGGGGGTGAGCCATCCCAGTGCGGCCATGTCGTGAGCATAGCCAGTCTGTTCGGTACTTCCGGACCTGCCGGGATGCGGCGGCGTGAACTCTCCGGGGCGCGGGTGTTACGCGGACGGACGTGGCGCGGCCGGGCGGGGCGAGAATGGCGTTATGAGTCCCTTGTTGCGACGTACGTCGGCGAAGCGGAAGCCCGAGGAGCGATTGGTCACGCTGGTCGGGAAGCCGGGCTGTCATCTCTGTGACGACGCGCGGGGTGTCGTGAGAGAGGTGTGCGGAGCGCTCGGAGTGCCCTGGGAGGAGAAGGACATCACCCAGGACGAGGAGTTGAACCGGGCGTACTGGGAGCAGATTCCGGTTGTCCTGGTCGACGGCGAGCAGCACACCTTCTGGCGTGTGGACCCCGGGCGGCTCCGCAAGGCGCTGGAGGCCTGAGGGGGCGAGGCGCCGGCGGTGGAGAGGGCGAGGCGCCGGAGGCTGAGGGGCCGGCTGAAAGGCAGCTAGCATTATGGGCGGTTTGAGCGATCTCGGGGGCGTAGTCGTGAGGAGTGTGTACGGTTTTGCCCCCTTCGGATTTTCAACGAGTTCGGGCGGTCCGCGGTTCCGTGATCGGGCGGGCGGCATGCGTGACCCCGGTCACTTTGGGCGGACAAAGCGGACACCATCTTTGTGCACGCGTTCACAAAGGCATAGCCTGCTTGCGACGGGGCGGTCCTGGTACATACGGCCGCCTGCAGCCCCGCTCATCCCGCAGGAGCACCGTGGCAACTGGCCGAAATCACCGACCGGCGACCCGTAGCCGAGGCATTCCCGAGGCCACCGTCGCCCGCCTTCCGCTGTATCTGCGTGCCCTGACGGCGCTCTCCGAGCGCTCCGTCCCCACGGTCTCCTCCGAGGAGCTCGCCGCCGCGGCCGGGGTCAACTCCGCGAAGCTGCGCAAGGACTTCTCCTACCTCGGGTCCTACGGGACGCGTGGGGTCGGATACGACGTCGAGTACCTCGTCTACCAGATCTCCCGCGAGCTGGGCCTCACCCAGGACTGGCCGGTCGTCATCGTCGGCATCGGTAACCTCGGCGCCGCCCTCGCCAACTACGGCGGGTTCGCTTCCCGTGGCTTCCGCGTTGCCGCGCTCATAGACGCCGACCCCGCCATGGCGGGCAAGCCTGTCGCCGGGATGCCCGTACAGCACACCGACGATCTTGAGAAGATCATCAGCGAGAACGGCGTCCACATCGGCGTCATCGCCACGCCCGCGGGTGCGGCGCAGCAGGTCGGTGAGCGGCTCATCGCCGCCGGTGTGACCTCGATCCTCAACTTCGCGCCGACCGTTCTGTCGGTGCCGGACGGGGTCGACGTACGCAAGGTCGATCTCTCCATCGAGCTCCAGATCCTCGCCTTCCACGAGCAGCGCAAGGCCGGCGAAGAAGCCGCCGCCGTGGCTGCCGCGACGGGCGACGCCGTGACGGCGCCGCCGTTGCGCGGGGCCGCGGGTGCGGGTGCGGCCGCAGGTGCGGGCGCTGCTGCGAGCCGGAAGGGACCCGACGGGGATGTCCCCGCCGTGATGCCGGCATGAGTCTTCTGGTTGTCGGGCTGAGTCACCGCAGCGCTCCGGTCAGCGTGCTGGAGCGGGCGTCGCTGGCCGCCGATACGCAGGCCAAGCTCCTCCAGGACACGCTCGCCTCGGAGCCGGCGGTCGAGGCCGCCGTGCTGGCGACGTGCAACCGCATTGAGCTGTACGCCGACGTGGACAAGTTCCACGCCGGTGTCGCCGAGCTGTCCACGCTGCTCGCTCAGCACAGTGGGGTGGGGCTCGAGGAGCTCACTCCGTATTTGTACGTGCACTACGAGGACCGGGCCGTCCACCATCTGCTGTCGGTGGCCTGCGGGCTCGATTCGATGGTCGTCGGCGAGGGCCAGATCCTCGGCCAGATCAAGGACGCGCTCGCCCTGGGGCAGGAGCTCCACACTGCGGGCCGGCTCCTCAACGACCTCTTCCAGCAGGCGCTGCGCGTCGGGAAGCGGGCGCACTCCGAGACCGGTATCGACCGGGCCGGGCAGTCGCTCGTCACCTTCGGGCTCGAACAGCTCGCGGTGGGTAGTGGGCTCTCGGTCGGTGAGTGGGCGGCGGGCAAGCGGGCGCTCGTTATCGGTGCGGGCTCGATGTCCTCGCTGGCCGCGGCGACGCTCGTACGCACGGGAGTGGCCGAGGTCGTCGTCGCGAACCGCACGCAGGCGCGCGCGGAGCGACTGGCGGAGATCCTGGGCGAGGCGGGCGGCGTGGCGCGAGCTGTGCCGATGGCCGACGTGGCGCGTGAGCTGACACGAGTCGATGTTGTGGTGTCCTGCACCGGCGCGACCGGTCTTGTGCTGACGGCCGAGCATGTCGCGAGCGCGCTCGGACTGACGGTGGATCACGCTACGGCCGGGTCTGTGGCGGGGCGTGGCGCTGGTGCCGGTGGTGGTGCGGACGCTGGCGCCTTTGCGGGTGCGGGTGCCGGTGGGGATGTTGGTGCTGGTGAGCCTGCGGGCTGTCCGGTGCCGAGCGATGCTGCCGTCGTGCCCGCCGCTCGGCAGGGCGCCGACGCCGAGTCCATGGAGCAGCACGGCGCGTGGGCCGACAACGGCACCGCCGTCGCTCAGGCCCGTACGCGCGGGCAGGCCGGTGTGCGCGGTGGTGCGCCCGTACGGCTCGCGCTGCTCGACCTCGCCATGCCCCGCGACATCGACGGCGGCGTACACCGGCTCGACGGCGTACGGCTGGTGGACATCGAGTCGCTGGCCGAAGCCTCTGCCGACGCGCCCATGGCCGCCGATGTGGACCAGGTGCGGACCATCGTCTCCGACGAGGTCGCGGCCTTCGGCGCTGCCCAGCGTGCCGCACAGATCACGCCCACCGTCGTCGCCCTGCGCAGCATGGCGGCTGATGTGGTGAGCAACGAGGTCGCCCGGCTCGAGGGGCGGCTTCCCGGACTGGACGAAAAGCAGCGCGCGGAGATCACACAGGCCGTGCGCCGCGTCGTCGACAAGCTCCTGCACGCGCCCACCGTGCGGGTCAAGCAGCTCGCCAGCGAGCCCGGCGGTGCCGGGTACGCGGACGCGCTGCGCGAACTCTTCGACCTCGACCCGCAGACGGTCGCCGCCGTCAGCAGGGCCGACCTGAACGACACCCCTGACGGTGGGAATAGAGGGCGGGCATGACTACTGATGCCTTGAAGAACGGTGCCTTGAAGACGGATCCCTTGAGGCTGGGGACCAGGCGCAGCAAGCTCGCCATGGCCCAGTCCGGACACGTCGCCGAGGCGGTGCGTCAGATCACGGGGCGCCCCGTCGAGCTGGTGGAGATCACCACGTACGGAGACGTCTCGCGAGAGCACCTCGCGCAGATCGGCGGCACGGGCGTCTTCGTGACGGCGCTGCGCGATGCGCTGCTGAGCGGTGAAGTGGACTTCGCGGTTCATTCGCTCAAGGACCTGCCGACCGCCCAGCCGGACGATCTGACGCTGGCCGCCGTGCCGGAGCGTGAGGATCCGCGTGACGTGCTTGTCGCGCGGGACGGGCTCAGGCTGGCGCAGCTGCCTGCCGGGTCCCGGGTGGGCACTGGATCGCCGCGCCGCATGGCGCAGCTCAATGCGTACGCGCGGGTCCATGGTCTCGATATTGAGACCGTCCCGATTCGCGGCAACATCGACACTCGTGTCGGATATGTACGGAGCGGGGAACTGGATGCGGTGGTTCTGGCCGCCGCCGGCCTCAACCGCATCGGCAGGATCGACGAAGTGACCGAGTTCCTTTCGGTCGATGTCGTCCTGCCTGCCCCCGGCCAGGGGGCCCTGGCAATCGAGTGCGCCGCCACACGCGTCGAACTCGCTGCCGCGCTCGCCGAGCTCGACGACCCGTACACGCGGGTCGCCGTGACCGCCGAGCGATCCCTGCTCGCCGCCCTGGAGGCCGGTTGCAGCGCACCTGTGGGTGCACTGGCCGACCTGCTGGCCGACGGACAGGTTGTCAACGAAATGCGCCTGCGCGGTGTCGTCGGTACGACCGACGGCTCTGAGCTGGTGCAGCTGTCCACTACCGGTCCCGTACCCACGTCGCACAACGACGCGATCACTCTCGGACGCGAACTCGCGGACGAGATGCTCGCGAAGGGTGCGGCCGGTCTTATGGGGGAGCGAGCACAATGAGCCCCACCACCACCTCTACGTCAGCACCTTCGGCGTTCCCGGCATCCGGGCACGTCACTTTCCTCGGCGCCGGACCCGGTGACCCTGGTCTGCTGACGCTGCGTGCCGTCGAGGCGCTTACGAGCGCGGACGTGCTGATCGCCGAGCCACATGTGCTCGATGTCGTACGCAGTCATGTCAGAGCGGGCGTAAGCACGCCTCAGCTGACGGTGGTTGACGATGCGTCAACTGCCGCCGGTATCCCCGCGATCAGGGATGCGGTCAATCTTGTCATGGAGGCCGCGCGGGGCGGCAAGCGGGTCGTTCGTGCGATCTCCGGCGACCCGGGCCTCGACGGCAACGCGGGCGAGGAGATGCTCGCTTGCGCTGCTGAAGGCATTCCCTTCGAGGTTGTGCCCGGTATCGCGTCGGCGGTCGGCGTGCCGGCTTACGCCGGTGTGCCGCTGCGGGACGGGCGGGGTGCGGATGTGCGCTTCGTCGATGCGCGTGCGGCCGATGACAGATGCTGGTCCGAGGTTGGGGCGAGTGACTGTACGGCTGTTGTTTCCACGACGCTGGATGCCGTTGCTGCGGCTGCGGGTGAGCTGGTTTCGGCCGGGCGTAAGCCCGATACGCCGATGAGCGTCACTGTGGCTGGTACGACGACGCGGCAGCGGACGTGGAACGCGACGCTGGGGACGGTCGCCCAGGTCTTGAAGCAGGCGAAGGTGCTGCCTTCGCCTGATGGTCACCAGCCCGTCATAGCCGTGGTCGGCGAGCGCAGCGCCGCTGCTCAGCGCGAGCAGTTGTCGTGGTTCGAGTCGAAGCCGCTGTTCGGGTGGCGGGTGCTGGTTCCGCGTACGAAGGAGCAGGCGGCGTCGCTCTCCGACCAGCTTCGGTCTTACGGGGCCGTGCCGCACGAGGTGCCGACTATCGCTGTCGAGCCGCCTCGGACCCCGCAGCAGATGGAGCGGGCGGTCAAGGGGCTCGTTACGGGGCGGTACGAGTGGATAGCTTTCACGTCGGTGAATGCTGTTAAGGCTGTTCGGGAGAAGTTTGAGGAGTACGGGCTTGATGCTCGTGCTTTCGCGGGGATCAAGGTCGCCGCGGTGGGGGAGCAGACGGCTGCGGCGTTGATTGAGTTCGGTGTGAAGCCGGATCTTGTGCCGAGTGGGGAGCAGTCGGCGGCGGGGTTGCTTGAGGACTGGCCGCCTTACGATCCGGTTTTCGATCCGATTGATCGCGTTTTTCTGCCGCGGGCCGATATCGCGACGGAGACGCTGGTCGCGGGGCTGATCGAGCTCGGGTGGGAGGTCGACGACGTAACGGCGTACCGGACTGTGCGGGCGTCGCCGCCGCCGGCGGATACGCGGGAGGCGATCAAGGGCGGCGGGTTTGACGCCGTTCTCTTTACGTCGAGCAGCACGGTGCGGAATTTGGTCGGCATTGCTGGTAAGCCGCACAACGTGACCGTTATTGCGTGTATTGGTCCTGCTACCGCGAAGACGGCGGAGGAGCATGGGCTGCGGGTCGACGTTCTGTCGCCGGAGCCGTCGGTGCACAAGCTGGCGGAGGCCCTCGCGGCCTTCGGCACGCAGCGCCGGGAGGCGGCGATCGCGGCGGGCGAGCATGTGACGCGGCCGAGCGAGCGGCGGCCGGGGTCTCGGCGGCGGCGGACGACTTAGGCGGCGGGGCGCTGCGGCCTGTTAGGCGGCGGGGCGCTGAGGCGTGTGGTGTGAGGGCCGGGATCTGGGGCGATGCCCGGGGTCCCGGCCCTCATGCGTGGGTCGGGGTCCTGGCCCTCCCGTGTGGGTCGGGGTTCCGGCCCTCCCGTGTGGGTCGGGGTTCCGGCCTCAGGCGGGGGTCGGGCTCCCGGCCCTCCCGCGTGGTCGAGCTCCGTGGTGCGGATGGTGCCGACGGGGTGACGGTAAAAGGGGTCGTTTCGGCGGCGTAGCGTGTTTGGCATGACTGTGTATGGATCCTTTCCCGGGGCTCGGCCCCGTCGGCTGCGTACCACCCCCGCGATGCGACGCATGGTCGCCGAGAACCGGCTGCATCCGGCCGATCTGATCCTTCCGGCGTTCGTACGGGAAGGCATCAGCGAGCCCGTGGCCATTTCGGCCATGCCGGGCGTTCAGCAGCACACGCTCGACACGTTGCGGAAGGCAGCTGTCGAGGCGGTGGAGGTGGGCGTCGCGGGGATCATGCTGTTCGGAGTACCTGAGGACGAGAAGAAGGATGCGGCGGGGACGGCTGGGACCGACCCGGACGGGATTCTTCAGGTCGCGCTGCGTGAGGTGCGGGGTGAGGTGGGGGACGACCTCGTGATCATGTCCGACCTGTGCCTGGACGAGTACACCGATCATGGGCACTGTGGCGTCCTGGATGCGGACGGGCGTGTCGACAACGACGCGACGCTGGAGCGGTACGCCGAGATGGCGCAGGTCCAGGCGGACGCGGGCGCGCACGTGGTGGGTCCCAGCGGGATGATGGACGGTCAGGTCGGGGTCATCCGGGACGCGCTGGACACCATCGGCAAGGAGGATGTGTCGATTCTGGCTTACACGGCCAAGTACTCCTCTGCTTTTTATGGTCCGTTCCGTGAGGCGGTGGGGTCTTCGCTGCGGGGCGACCGGAAGACGTACCAGCAGGACCCGGCCAACTTGCGGGAGTCCATGCGGGAGCTGGCGCTGGATTTGGATGAAGGCGCCGACATGGTGATGGTCAAGCCGGCCGGGCCGTATTTGGATGTGCTGGCGAAGGTCGCCGAGGCAGTGGATGTGCCGGTGGCGGCGTACCAGATCAGTGGCGAGTACGCGATGATCGAGGCGGCGGCCGAGCGGGGCTGGATCGACCGGGATAAGGCGATCCTGGAGAGCCTGCTGGGGATCAAGCGCGCCGGGGCCAACATGATCCTTACGTACTGGGCGACCGAGGTTGCGCGCTGGGTCGGGCGGCAGGGGTAGTCGGTAATACCACTGATTGCTTCTGGGGGTTTCGGGTCGTTCCCGAGCGCTCCAGGGTCGGTGGGCCGGACCGGCGCGTCAAGGGCGCTCCCTACGGTCGCGTCGCTGCGCGATGTGCCTACGGCCCACCCTTGACCCGCCGCCCCGGCCCACCGCTAACGCTTTCCACGGGGACGGCCCAAAGAAAAACGCCCTGCACGCGAGCTGGGAGATGGGCGCGGGTCGGCTCGGTGGCTTGCGGCCTGGTGGGTGGGGCGCATGAGGTTGAGTGGGTGGCGCGGCCCCTGGCTCGGCGGGTGCTGGGACGGCCGTTGGCGCGCCATCCCCATTCCCACGCACACGAGCACCCACGCAGTCGGACGGCCGACCTCTCGGGTCGACCTGCGGACTTATGGGTATGCGGGTGGGGCGCGTCAGTGAATGGGGGGACTCGGGCCGGCTCGGCGTCCACCCCGACCGGTGACCGCTTGAGCTACAAGCCCGTTGCTGGTGTGGGTGGGTGGAGGGGCATCCAGGAGTGCATGGTCCTGCCGATAGTCCGGTCGGTGGTGTGGCGAGTGTTGGTGGGGACTGGCCATCGGCCTGAGCCCCGCCCATGCGGGGGCGGGGCTGGGAGCGTGATCGAACGGTCCTCATGTGCCCGTGCGGTCTCGCGGTCGTGGCACGCAGTAGTTCTCGGGTGGGCTGGTGGACCGAAACCAGCACATGACGAAACCAGTTGCCCCTTTTTGCCTTACTTTTGGCCCATCCTTGCAGGCGTCGTTGCGGGTCATGTGCTGGATTCGGTCACCACGGGCGGTAGGTGCTGCTAGGGGCGGGCGTAGGGGCGGGTCATGATCTCCATGTTGTGGCCGTCGGGGTCGTCGAAGTACGCGCCGCGGCCGCCGAAGAGACGGTTGATCTGGCCGGGTTCTGTGTGGCTCGGGTCGGCGTAGTAGGTGACACCGACCGCCTCCAGGCGGGCGATCATGGCGTCGAATTGCGCGTCTGGGACAAGGAACGCGTAGTGCTGTGACTGGATCGGCTCGTCGGTCTTCGCGTAGTAGTCGAGCGTTACGCCGTTGCCGAGGTCGACCGGCAGGAATGGGCCGAACGGAGCGCCGACCTTGAGCCCGAGGATCGCGGCGATGAACTCGGCCGACAGGTGCCGGTCGCTGGCGTAGATGGCGGTGTGGTTGAGCTGGACCGTGGTCGTCGGCAGCTCGGTGTGCTGGTCGTATCGCATGTGTCTCCGGGTCTTTGGATGCGTTGGGATGAGGCGTCCGCATGCGGACGCCCGGTTGCAAAGACGCGGAGAAGGGGCGGGGCTCTTGCCCGCCTCGCGCTCACGCCGAGGCCGGGAACCCCACTCGTGCATGGCCCATGGCCGACCCGGCAGTCACCCGGCCGACCTTAGTGCCCGTCACGGGTTGGGACAACGCCGGTCCAGTCACTGCCAGAACAAGCTGAACGCCATCGTCACGCCGAGGAACAGGAGGAAGAGTCGTATCAACAGGCCCACCAGCCACACCTGGTGGGCGGAGACAGTGATCCCGCGTTGGCGCAGGATTGTTCTGTGGAACACGTCGTGCTCGGCACGACCCCGAGGATCACATCGAGGACGCGGACGCCGTGGGTGGCGGCGACCCGGACGGCGTATCCGACGTACGCGAGGGGAACGGCCGAGACGTTCGTCCCTCCCGGCGGGGTCTGGGGTCAAGCGGCTGCCCGAACTCGTGGCCTTGGTGGGGTTCGGTCGTCGCGGTCGTGTCGCTTCCGGTCATCACGGGAGCGTTTGGGCCCACGGCGGCGCCGTACGGGCCGCGAGGATGGTGCTTCGGTGTTGGGTGCGCCGCCCCCACTTGCATCAGCAACGTGTTGGAAGCTAGACCGGTTGCCGGGCGGGGCGGACGCCGAACTTGCCCGAGTCTCCCCATTGAACTGTCGCGCCCGACCCGAGCGGACATGTGTTCGCAGGTCGACCCGGAACGGCCGGTTGTCTGCCTACGTGGGTGCGCGTGTGCGTGGGAATTGGAATGGCGCGCCAATGGCCGTTGCGGCAGTCGCTGAGGCTGGGGCCGAGCCGTCCCCGAGGCCTCATGCGCCCCACTCACCGGGCCCGTCGCCCGGCAGCGGTGATCGGCCGCTTGCCGGGCCTTTCCCGTGGGCTCCCCCCCCGGGGGCCGCCCCCCTTAAGCATTGCGGCGGAGGTTCGGCGGTCAAGGGTGGAGCGGAGCGGAATCGCCGTAGGCGACGCGACGCAGGAGCGCCCTTGAGGGGCGGGCCTCCGCCGCCAACCTTGGTAGAGGCGGCCCCCATCGCAGAGGCAATCAACGCTACTGGGCCGTCAACGCCCCCGCCGCCCGGCCTGCCCGGCAGGTGCGGCAAGCCGAGGGCCGGACCGACTACTGGATGCTCCAGCGGTGCGGGTGCCCTGGTTCGGCGGGGCAGCAAAAGACGTTGAGCTCACCGGCGCGGCCCACGATGACCTCGGTGGGGGTGACAGACGAGTGGCCGTCGAGATCGCGTTCCTGGAGTGGTTTCCAGCTGCCGCTGCCGCCGTCCCACTCGGAGCTGTCGATGGTCAGCAGCAGCTCCATCGGCGTCGAGCAGGACAGGCAGTCCATAGGGGCCGGGTCGGTTGCGTGCCAGGAGGCGAAGCCGCCGACGCGCCAGCCGGGCGGGATGGACAGGTCGTACTGGTAGCCGATTGGCTCGTCCGGGTCCTCGGCCTCCGCCTGTTCGGACTCCTCCTCGAGGGCCTCCTCCCAGGCGTCGATCCGGGCACACAGGTCCTCAGGCAGGAGACCGGCGAACGGGTACGTGACCACCTGCTCCGGGTGCAATACGCAGGGCTCGGGCACGTACCCCTTGGAGCCGACGACCTGCGGCTGCGGTGGCGAATCCAGCACTTCGCCGACCTCTGCCGACTTACGCCAGCGCAGGTGAAGCAGCAGCTCGTACCTGCTCGCGCCATGCGCGTCGAAGGGGCACCAGAACACCTGGAGCAAGTCGCAGCCGTCCGGGCCCGCCGGCAGGTCGGGAATGTCCCGCCGGTACAGCTGCGCAAGGCCGATCATCGGCAGCGGATCAGTCTCCGAGACGCCCGGGATCCGGTGCTCGCGGCGCAGCTCGTCCACGAGCTGCCGTGCCTCCTCCGTCGGGCCCGAGAGCGGTTCGCGGGCCCACGCGGAGTCAAGGACCTCTCGGCGGATGTCTTCGGGGCGCCTACCGCGCCCACGACCGTGGGCCTCGGGGCACACCGGCCAGGGCTCGTCCGCCGGCCACAGCATCGGGCCGCCCACGGAACTGGCCGACACGTCCGGCTTCCCCGGCCGCGGGTGCAGCCGGGTGGTGGTGCCCCGGTACCGGGCCAGTTCGGGGAAGAGCGCCTCGACATCGAGCGGCCGCGGTGGCGTGGTCCTTGTCAGGACCCGAGCTTAGAGTCAGGCAAGCGCAGCTCCGGGGCGCGTCCTGGACTGGGCGGCATACCGTCGCGTCCGCAGTTGGCTCAGCGCAGCTGTGCGTCGGCTGCGTACGATGCGAAGTGCGACCAGGTGGCGGGGGTCAGGGTGAGGGTTGGGCCGTCGGGGATCTTGGAGTCCCGGACGTGGACTGCGGTGGGGCAGGCGGCGATTTCGACGCAGGCCCCGCCTTCGTCGCTGCTGTAGCTGGACTTGCGCCAGGCGTAGGCGACTTCCAGGCAGGCCCCGCCCTCGCTGCCGCTGTAGCTGGACTTGAACCACTCAAGTGCGGTGCTCATTGCTCTCCTAGCAGCCGGTCCAACAGGCCCTTCGTTTCCTCGGTGTTGAGGGCCTGCGTTCGCAGCATCGCATATTTCTGCGCCAGGATGCTGACCTCATTGGGGTCGGTGATGAGCTGGCTGCCGCGCTGGGTTTCGGTGTAGGCGAGATGCTGGTGGTCCGGTGTTTCCAGCAGGATGAACGGGCCGTCGAGTGCTGCATGGGTGTGACGGCCGAGCGGCATCAGCTGGAGGGTGATGCCCGGCAGGTCCGCGCAGACTCGCAGGTGCCGCAGTGTCTCGGCGTACACCTCGTCGCCTCCGAGGCGGTCCCGCACGATCGCCTCGGAGATGATGAAGCTGGCCGTCGGAGGCACCTTCCGGTGCAGGATTTCCTGGCGTTCGATACGGGCCGTCACCTGGGCGTTGGTCTCCTCCTCGCCGAGGATGGGGACCTTGCTGAGGAAGACCGCACGGGCGTAACGCTCGGTCTGGAGCAGGCCCGGCAGCACCTGGTTCTCGAACCACGACAGCGCGATCGCTTCCCGTTCCAAGTCCATGTACTGCTCCGCCCACGCCGGGATCAGGTCGATCTCCGGCATGTGCGCCACCGCCGTCTCCAGCGCGTGCTTCGTGTCCAGTAAACCGTCCAGCAGTCTTGCCAGATCCGGCTTCAGCGGCCGTCTGCCCTGCTCGATCGAGGCGACCGTCTCCTCGCCCGCGCAGATCCGGTCCGCCAGCTCCCGCTGCGTAAGGCCCGCGTCCGCACGGAAACGGGCCACCAGCGCTCCCACGAGCTTCATCGCCGACGCGTTCTTCCGCTGCCGCTTTCTGGGGTGCATGCGGTCCAACTCCCCACCCTTACCCGCACATCACGCGCAGATGACCCGTACGGATTTCTTGTACGGGTGCGCGCACTGCACCACGCTAGTCACGGACCGTGACTCTCGTCTCATGAACGAAGTGAAACAACTCCCGTTCCTGCGCGAGCGGTTCTACCCGCGTGAGCGACGATCCGTCGCCAGGGCCAGGGAGTTCACGCGCGACGCGGCCGTCGCATGGAGGGTTGGTACCCGTGCGGATGACGTATTGCTGTGCGTGAGCGAGCTGGCCACCAACGCGCTCCTGCACGGGGTGCCGCCGGGGCGCGGCTATCAGTTGCGGCTGCTGCTGTCCGGACAGACTCTGCGCATCGAGGTCCACGACAGCGGCGACGGCCTCCCCCGCCTCCGCGAGCCCGACGGGGAGTCCGGGCGGGGGCTGGTGCTGGTGGCGGCGCTTGCCGACGAGTGGGGGGTCGGGGAGCGGGAGCTCGGGAAGATCGTTTGGTGCGAGTTCGGGCTGGTGGAAGTTACTTTTTGAGCAACTCCACCAGGCGCGAGAGGCCGTCCGCGCCGTAACCCTCCTCCACCGAGCGGTCGAGCAGCTTCTGCATCGGCGCGAAGAGATCGGAGCTGATCCCCTGGTCGCGGAAGGCGTCCATGAAGTTGGGGAAGGCCGCCTGATTGATGGCGAGGCTGGATACGTCCGTGACGTGCTGGCCGGAGTCCACCGCATGGGCGATACCGGGGACTACCCCGCTCAGCATCGCGGAGATCCACTCGTGCAGCGGGTCGGCGAACTCGGTGGCCGTGATGTTCTCCGTACGGATCAGGGCGAAGGCCTGTGCCACTCCCATGAGCATTCCGTACATGCCGGTCAGCAGCGCCAGGTCGTGGAGCGCCGCGCGGCCCGGGTCGGTGCCGACCCACTGGGTGCCGCCGAGGGCCGAGAGGGTGGGGCGGTGGGTCTCGTACGCCTGCTCGTCGCCGCTGTAGAGGATGTACGCGGCCGGGGTCGCGATCATCTGGGGGACCGCCATGATCCCGCCGTCGATGTACGCGGCGCCCTGCTTCTCGGCCCAGGTGGCGAGGGTGCGGGCCTGGGCGGGGGTGCCGTTGGTGAGGTTGACGAGGGTCTTGCCGGTGAAGTCGACGGTGGCGAGGGTTTCGGTGACGTTGTCGTTGGTGGTGAAGCAGACGATCAGCAGTGGGCTCGCCGCCACGGCGTCTGTGAGGGTTTCGGCAGGGAGCGCGCCTTGGGCGACCAGGGGGCCGGTCTTGGAGGCGGAGCGGTTCCAGACGGTGAGGGGATGGCCGGCCTTCAGGAGGGCGGTGGCGAGGGCTGTGCCCATCATGCCGAGGCCCAGGACGGACACGGGATTAAGGGACGGGTGGGACATCAAGGCTCCTTGGCCGAAGAGGACTTTCCGGTGCCCTTTGATCCTTGCCAAGCGCTGAGTTGTCGACAAGTACCGACTATTAAGTCAGGTACTCACCCTTTGGTAAGTGACGAGTGGTGATCAGTGGCCCGGCGGCGCACCCTGGAAGGGAACCGCTGGAGGTGATCAGCCATGCAGACACTCGTCGGATGGCACATCGAGATGGAGTTCACCGAGCACGAAGGCAGGACCAGGGCTGCCGCGATGGTGCGGCTCGGTGACGGCGTGGAGCTTCGGGCTCACGGGTTCGCCAAACGGCACCCGACCGACGCCGAGCAGCTGCGGGTCGGCGAGGAGGTCGCGGGCGCGCGGGCGCTCATGGACCTTGCTTCGCAACTCCTGGGCAAGGCGCACGACGAGATAGATGAGGCCTCGGGCCGGGCGTCGTACCCGTTGACGACTTGAGACCGCAGATACGGCGATGCCCCCCACCGGGACCAGGACCCCGGTGGGGGGCATCGCCGTATCGCGAGCGTCGCGTGATCAGAGGCGCTCAGGGGTGCGGATGCCGAGCAGGGCCATGCCCTGGTGGAGCGTGCGGGCGGTCAGGTCGCAGAGGAACAGGCGGTTCTCCGCGATGTCGAGCGGCGGCTCCGGCTTCACGACCGGGCACTGGTCGTAGAACGTCGTGTAGAGCGACGCGAGCTGGTAGAGGTACGCCGTCAGCTTGTGCGGCTCGTACGCCGCGGCCACCTCGGCCAGGGTCTCCGCGAACCGGTCCAGGTGCAGGCACAGCGCGCGCTCCGCCGGGGCCAGTTCGAGCTCCGGGTGAGCCGCCGCCTTCCGCTCGCCCGCGTTGCGGAGGATCGACTGGATACGGGCGTACGCGTACTGGAGGTACACGGACGTGTCGCCGTTCAGCGACACCATCTGGTCCAGGTCGAACTTGTAGTCGCGGGACGCGGAGGTGGACAGGTCGGCGTACTTCACGGCGCCGATGCCGACGTACCGGCCGTTCTCGACGATTTCCTGCTCGGTCAGGCCGACCTTGGCGGCCTTCTCGCGCACGACCGTCGTCGCGCGATCGACCGCCTCGTCCAGGAGGTCCACGAGGCGGACCGTCTCGCCCTCACGGGTCTTGAACGGCTTGCCGTCCTTGCCGAGGACCGTGCCGAAGGCGAGCTGGACCGCGTGGACGTCGTCGTTCAGCCAGCCGGCCCGGCGGGCGGTCTCGAAGACCATCTTGAAGTGGAGCGACTGGCGGGCGTCCACGACGTACACGAGCGTGCTCGCGCCGAGGTTCTGGACGCGGTCGCGGATCGCGGAGAGGTCGGTGGCGGCGTAACCGTAGCCACCGTTCGACTTCTTCACGATGAGGGGGGACGGCTTGCCGTCCGGGCCCTTCACGTCGTCGAAGAAGACACACAGGGCGCCGTCGGAGCGGACGGCTACGCCCGAGTCCTCCAGGATCTGGCAGGTCTCTTCGAGCATGGCGTTGTATCCGGACTCGCCGACGACGTCGGGGTCCTGGATCTCCATGTCGAGCTTGTTGAAGACCGAGTAGAAGTAGATCTTCGACTCGTCGACGAAACGCTGCCAGAGGGCGAGAGTCTCCGGGTCGCCGGCCTGGAGGGCCACGACACGGTCACGGGAGCGCGCCTTGAAGTCCTCGTCGGAGTCGAAGAGCACGCGTGACGACTTGTAGAGGCGGTTGAGGGACGACATCGCCGCCTCGCCCTCCTCCGGGCCGCCGTGCTTGTGGTCCAGCTCGTGCGGGTGCTCGGTCAGGTACTGGATGAGCATGCCGAACTGGGTGCCCCAGTCGCCGATGTGGTGGCGGCGTACGACCTTCTCGCCGGTGAATTCGAGGATCTCGACCATCGCGGCGCCGATCACGGCGGAGCGGAGGTGACCGACGTGCATCTCCTTGGCCACGTTCGGCTGCGCGTAGTCGACGACCGTCGTGCCCGGCTTCTCCGCCAGCGGTACGCCGAGACGGTCGTCGGCGGCGCGGGCCGCGAGGGTGTTGATGATCGCCTGGTCGGTGACCGTGATGTTCAGGAAGCCGGGGCCCGAGACCTCGATGTCCTTGATCAGGTCGTCGCCGTCGGTGGGGAGTCCGGCTACGACCTGCGTGGCCAGCTCGCGCGGGTTCGCCTTGGCCTTCTTGGCGAGCGCCAGGATGCCGTTCGCCTGGAAGTCGGCCCGGTCGCTTCGTCGCAGCAGCGGGTCGGCGGCGCCGGCCTCCGGCAGGGCTGCCGAGAGGGCGTCCGCGACGCGCTGGTTGACGGTCGAAGCGAGGGAATGGACCGAGGCCATGAGCTGCCGTTCCTGTTGAGAGGAAGTTGAATGTGCAGACGAGTATTTCATGGGGGTGTGCGGCGCGTCGTCTCGTATAAAGGGGAGCCTCGGGCGGGGTCGATCCGTCTGGGAGAATGGCTGGCGACAGCTATCGACAGCTATCGAGGAAGAAGGACGTGCCGATCGTGGCTCAGAGCAGCACAGAGACCGACTGGGTCTCCCGGTTCGCGGACGAGGTCATCGCCGAGTCGGAGCGACGTGCGCCTGGCAAACCGGTCGTCGTCGCGTCCGGACTCTCGCCCTCCGGGCCGATTCACCTGGGCAACCTGCGTGAGGTCATGACCCCGCACCTGGTCGCGGACGAGGTCCGGCGGCGAGGGCACGAGGTCAGGCATCTGATCTCGTGGGACGACTACGACCGGTACCGCAAGGTGCCGGCGGGTGTCGCGGGTGTGGATGAGTCGTGGGCCGAGCACATCGGCAAGCCGCTGACGTCGGTGCCCGCGCCGGCCGGGTCGTCGTACCCGAACTGGGCCGAGCACTTCAAGGCGGCCATGACGGCGGCCCTTGACGAGCTCGGTGTCGAGTACGACGGCATCAGCCAGACCGAGCAGTACACGGCCGGGGTCTACCGCGAGCAGATCCTGCATGCGATGAAGCACCGGGGTGACATCGACGCCGTACTCGACCGGTACCGGACGAAGAAGGACCCCAAGCAGCAGGTCAAGAAGCAGGGGCAGAAGCCGGTCGACGAGGCCGAGCTGGAAGCCGCCGAGGGGTCCGGGGCGGCCGACGAGGACGACGGCAGTGGGGGCGGGGCGGGGTACTTCCCGTACAAGCCTTACTGCACTTCCTGTGGCAAGGACCTCACTACGGTGACGGCGTACGACGACGAGAGCACCGCTCTGTCGTATGTGTGCGTTTGTGGGCATTCCGAGACTGTGCTGCTGAGCGAATTCAACGGCGGCAAGCTGGTCTGGAAGGTCGACTGGCCGATGCGCTGGGCGTACGAAGGCGTGATCTTCGAGCCGAGCGGTGTCGACCACTCGTCGCCCGGGTCGTCGTTCGTGGTGGGCGGACAGATCGTGCGCGAGGTCTTTGACGGCGTGCAGCCGATCGGGCCGATGTACGCGTTCGTGGGCATCAGCGGGATGGCCAAGATGTCCAGCAGCAAGGGTGGCGTGCCTACGCCTGCCGATGCGCTGAAGATCATGGAGGCGCCGCTGCTGAGGTGGCTGTACGCGCGGCGCCGGCCCAACCAGTCCTTCAAGATCGCCTTCGACCAGGAGATCCAGCGGCTCTACGACGAGTGGGACTCGCTGGAGAAGAAGGTCGCCGAGGGGACTGTGCTGCCGGCCGACGCGGCGGCCCACTCGCGTGCGATCAGGACGGCGGCGGGGGAGCTGCCCCGGACGCCTCGGCCGCTGCCGTACCGGACGCTCGCCTCGGTGGCGGACATCACGGCGGGGCACGAGGACCAGGCGCTGCGGATCCTGAGCGAGCTGGATCCGGCTCATCCGGTTACGTCGCTGGACGAGGTACGGCCGAGGTTCGACCGGGCCGAGAACTGGATCACCACGCAGGTGCCGGCCGAGCAGCGCACGGTTGTGCGGAGTGAGCCGGACACGGAGATTCTGGGCTCGCTGGACGAGGCCGGGCGGGAGTCGCTGCGGCTGCTGCTCGAGGGCCTCGACTCGCACTGGTCGCTGGACGGGCTCACGACGCTCGTCTACGGCGTACCGAAGGTGATGGCGGGGCTGGAGCCGGATGCGAAGCCGACGCCGGAGCTGAAGGTGGCGCAGCGGTCGTTCTTCGCGCTGCTGTACCAGCTGCTGGTCGGGCGGGACACGGGGCCGCGGCTGCCTACGCTGCTGCTTGCGGTGGGGGCGGACCGGGTGAGGAAGTTGCTCGGGGCGTAGCTGCGGGCTTGCTCTTGCGCGCTTGTGGAGGGCCGCCACTCCTGGGATTCCGGGGGGTGGCGGCCTTTTCGCGTGGCGGGGGGTGGGGCTTTGTTCCCCCTACCCGCCCCTTCCCGTAACTGGGGCAAGCCCCAGACCCCGGGGCCCTTCGAGCGTGTCCTCAATCGCCGGAAGCGGGCCTAGAAGACTCCTGAAGATCTTGCTCGGACCGCCCGACTCACCCCGGATTGCCGGTAAATGTCAATCGGGCTGAACCGGTGCAAGCCGGGCGCGATTTCAAGATCTTCATCGGCCTTCTAGGCGATGTGTTCGGCGTCCAGTTCCTGCTGGTAGCGGACCTGGAAACGCTTGGCGTAGTCGGACAGTTCGTTGAGGGGCGGGGGCTGCGTGCCCAGGTCCTGGATGTACGAGCCGAACGCGCCGGCTGATGGGACCGTGCCGTAGTCGCCGACGTACTTGCGGAACGCGTCGTAGTACCGCTCCTCGGGCTCGTACTCCTCCTCGTACTGCTCCACGTATTCGGCCGGGTCCTGCTCGTGGCGCGGGCCCGGGATGCCGCCCAGGGGGCGCGTGCGGCCGGGGCCCGCGGGGACCATCACGGGGGTGGGCTGTTCGGGGGCCTCGGCGTACGCCGCCGACTCCCCGTAGGCGTTGTCGTAGGCGGAGTCCTGCTGTCCCTGCGGTACCTGCGGCGCGGCGAACCACGGGCTCGAATGCGAGCCGGGGCCCTCCGCCTCCTCCGCGACGGGCTCGTCGTCCATGTCCGGGGCTTCCTGCGGCCACTCCTCGTCGGGGTGCGGCTGCCCGCGCCTGTGCTCGGCGTGCTCCTGGTCGTCGAGCTCCCGTACCGGCTGCGGCTGCGCCTGCGACACCAGCGCCCGGAGTTCCTGGGAGTGCTGCGCCTCGATCTCCGGCGCCGGCGGCAGCAGCACCGGCTCGATGCCGGCCGCCGCCAGGCCCGCGGGTCCGGTCTGGGCGAGTGGAACGCCGTACTTCGCAAGGCGGAGGGGCATCAGCGACTCGATGGGGGCCTTGCGGCGCCAGCCACGCCCGAAGCGTGCCTGGAGCCGAGCCTGATAGATCAGGCGGTCCTGTTCCAGCTTGATGACCTGCTCGTAGGAGCGGAGCTCCCACAGCTTCATGCGGCGCCACAGCTTGAACGTCGGCAGTGGCGACAGCAGCCAGCGAGTGAGGCGTACGCCTTCCATGTGCTTGTCGGCCGTGATGTCGGCGATCCTGCCGACCGCGTGCCGCGCCGCCTCGACCGAGACGACGAACAGGATCGGGATGACGGCGTGCATGCCGACACCCAGCGGATCCGGCCACGACGCCGCGCCGTTGAAGGCGATCGTCGCGGCCGTCAGCAGCCACGCCGTCTGGCGGAGAAGGGGGAACGGGATGCGCATCCAGGTCAGGAGGAGGTCCAGGGCCAGCAGGACGCAGATACCCGCGTCGATGCCGATCGGGAAGACCAGGGAGAAGTCGCCGAAGCCCTTCTCCTCCGCGAGCTCGCGCACGGCGGCGTACGAGCCGGCGAAACCGATCGCGGCGATGACCACCGCTCCCGCGACGACAACACCGATCAATATGCGGTGCGTACGTGTCAACTGCATCGCGGCCACCCGCGATCCCCTCCCGTTACGACGGACTTGGCGGGGGTCAGCCTGGCACATGTGTGCGGGTCGCGTTGCGCGGGTAGGGGCGGAGCCCGGCCCCCAAGGGGAAGACCGGGCTCCGGTACGTGTCGGAGATTGGGTGGTATGTGCTGGTTGCCGCCAGGGGCTACTTGTTGGCCGCGGTGACCGAGGCCACCGCCTCCTTGGCCGCCTTCTGAGCGTCCTTCAGCAGGTCGGCGCCCTTGGGGGACTTGGCGCCCTGGTAGCCGGCGCCGTTGTAGATGACGGTGGCGACGACGTTCTCCGTACGTGTCACGACCGTTGCGTACTTGAAGTCCGCGTCGGTCTTGCGCAGGTCGTACGCGACCGTCGTCGACTGGTCGCCGACGCCGGCGGTGGCCTTGGTCGCGACCTTCTTCGCGCCGTCCGTCGCCTTCGCGGCCTCGACCTGCTTCGCGTAGTACTCCTCGGCGAGCTTGTCGCCGGCGCCGCGGGTCTGGTCGGAGTCGTACCGCATGTACGAGACGGACAGCCAGCGGTACTGCGAGCCGTCGACGCCCTTGTTGTCCAGACCGTTCCAGGAACATCCGCCGCGCGCGGACACGTCATTCGACTTGTCAGCGGTACCGGACTTGTCCTTCGCCCCGGGCACCAGCGAATCGACCGTCTTCTGCTTGATCGACTTGCACGGCTCGGGCAGCTTCGAGAACACCGCCGGCTTGACGGTCGGCTTCGCCGACACCGAGGGCGAGGCGCTGGCGGACGGGGACGCGTCCTTGTCGCCTCCGGAGTCCGAGGAGCAGCCGGCGGCGACGAGCATCACCGGGACGGCTGCGCAGGCGAGTATGCGAGAGAGTCGCGGGGCTGATCGGTGCTGGTGCATGGTTCCTTCACGGGGCTGGGGCTGGGGCTGACTGATCGACCGGTCGATCGCTTATTCGCTGAACTGCTCGGCGAGCCTGCGGGCCAGGGCCTGCGTCTTCTCCTGCAGTTCCTTGCTGTCGGGGACATCGGCGGTCAGGGCGGGGTGCTCGCTGTACTGGACGGACACGATGACGTTCGAGGTACGGAACACCACGGTGACGGTACGGCGCTGGGTGGTCGAGCCGGAGCGGATCAGGGCGTCGTCCAGGAAGGCGGCGTCGCCGAGGCCGACGAGGGTACGGGGTTCGAGGCCCTGGGGGGCCTCGGGGGCCTGGGCGCCGGTGTCGCCGCTCGCGGTGTCGGTGCCTGTGCCTGCGCTGGTCGCGCTGTCGGGCGTCCGGCCGGCGGACTCGCCTTCGCCGCCTTCGTCCCCGGCCTTGGAGGCGCCGGGCGTGGGGGAGTCGCTGCTGCTCGGGGACGCACTGCCCTCGCCGGCGTCCTCTGCGCCGCCCTCGCCCTCCTCCGGGCTGCGGGTGGGAGTCGGGAGATCCGCCGCGATCTCCTGCTTCCCGTACACGTCCTTCGCGCGGTCGTCGTCGCTCACGTCGGAGTCGTACGACACCACCCGCTCGAAGTCGACCTTGAGGTCGTGCGTGACGCCCGGGGAGTCCACCTTCCAGCGGCAGCCGACGCGCCGGTCCGTGTCGTACGTCACGGCGGCGTTGCCGTCGTACGCCTTCTCCTGCTGCTCCTCGGGGAGCGTGGCGACGCCCGGGAGGAGGTCGCGGAGCATGCCGCGGTCGACGGAGCCGCAGGGTTCCCGGAGCGTGCGGTACTTGCCGGGGGCGGCGACGGACGTGTTGGCCTCGTCCGTCTTGGCGTCGGCGGCGGAGTCCTCGGTTCCGGAGCCGCCGGTGCAGCCGGCGGCAAGCGCCGCGAGGAGCGCGACGCCGGGTACGTACACCTTTCGCTGCACGGTCCCAGGCTCCCTTCGATCGGAAATACGGTTGCCGCGCGATAGCGGCCGGTGGACACAATGTGTATCGCACGCGCTGGCCACAACGCCGGTCCGCTGTCTCTTTCGCGGTACTTGGCGCCAGATTTGCGCTATCTGTATTTCGGGGGAATAGAGGAGTTATGTCGTACGTAGAGGTACCGGGCGCGAAGGTTCCGATCCGGATGTGGGCCGATCCGGCAACGGTCGAGGGCGGCGCGATGCAGCAGCTCCAGAACGTCGCCACCCTGCCCTGGATCAAGGGTCTCGCCGTCATGCCTGACGTCCACTACGGCAAGGGCGCCACCGTCGGCTCGGTGATCGCGATGCACGGCGCGGTGTGCCCGGCGGCGGTCGGTGTCGACATCGGCTGCGGCATGTCGGCGGTGAAAACATCACTCACGGCGAACGACCTTCCGGGTGATCTTTCGCGCCTCCGGTCGAAGATCGAGCAGGCGATCCCGGTGGGCCGGGGGATGCACGACAGCCCGGTTGACCCGGGGCGGCTGCATGGGTTCCCGACGGCGCGGTGGGACGACTTCTGGGGGCGGTTCGAGGGGGTCGCCGATGCGGTCAAATTCCGTCAGGAGCGCGCCACGAAGCAGATGGGAACGCTCGGAAGCGGCAACCACTTCGTCGAGTTTTGTATTGATTCGACCGATTCTGTTTGGTTGATGCTGCACTCCGGCTCGCGGAACATCGGCAAGGAGCTGGCCGAGTACCACATCGGGCAGGCGCAGAAGCTTCCCCACAACCAGGGGCTGATCGATCGTGACCTGGCGGTATTCATCTCGGAGACCCCGCAGATGGCGGCGTACCGGAACGACCTCTTCTGGGCGCAGGAGTACGCGAAGTACAACCGCGCGATCATGATGGGGCTCTACCAGGACGTTGTCCGGCGGGAGTTCAAGAAGGCCAAGGTGACCTTCGAGCCGGTCATTTCCTGTCACCACAATTACGTCAGCGAAGAGCGCTACGACGGCATGGACCTGCTGGTCACCCGCAAGGGTGCGATCCGGGCGGGCTCCGGCGACTTCGGGATCATCCCCGGCTCGATGGGCACGGGCTCGTACATCGTGAAGGGGCTTGGCAACGAGAAGTCGTTCAACTCGGCCTCGCACGGCGCGGGCCGGCGGATGAGCCGCAGTGCGGCGAAGCGGCGATTCTCGGCGCGGGACCTGGAGGAGCAGACGCGGGGCGTGGAGTGCCGGAAGGACTCCGGTGTCGTGGATGAGATCCCGGCCGCGTACAAGCCGATCGAGCAGGTCATCGACCAGCAGCGGGACCTCGTGGAGGTCGTCGCGAAGCTGAAGCAGGTCATCTGCGTCAAGGGCTGAGGACGCCCAGAGCGCGGAGAGCGGAAGGCCCCGGTTGTGGTTGCCGGGGCCTTCCGCGCGTGCAGGCGTGGCCGCGTGGTCGCGGTGGATTTTGAATGTGGATTTCCATCGTTTCGGGTGCTCGTGGGGGGTTACCCGGAAGGTGTCCCAGCCAGCACGAGAGACACGGGGCGTGGCGTGAGGTCTCGGCGTAGCGGTCTGGCTTCGCGCACCCCCGGAGAAGGTGGAATCCATGAGTGGTGTGTCCGCGAATGGCGGTGCCGGGCGTGTCCAGCAGGCCGGGCAGACAGCGAAAGAGGAGGCGTCGGTCACAGCCGGTCAGGCGAAGCAGGCCGCGGGTGAGGTTGCCGGCTCGGTTGCGCAGCAGGCCAAGGCCGTCACCGGTGAGGCTCGGCAGCAGGCCGGTACGGCGGCGCGTGACCTGCGGGGACGCGTGAGCGATGAGGTGCAGGGCCAGGCCGAGCGCGCGGTGGGCACGCTGCGGAAGTGGGCGGACGACCTCGACGGGATGGCCCAGAACGCGCCCGGTGATTCCCCGGTGCGCAGCCTCGTGGCGCAGGCGGCCGATGGTGGTCACCGGGCAGCCGATTACCTGGACAAGAACGGTCTGGGCAGCGTCGTGGAGGACGTGCGGGGATTCGCGCGGCGGCGGCCGGGTGCGTTCCTGGGTGGCGCGGCGCTGGCCGGGCTGGCCGTCGGGCGGATGGCCAAGGCCGGAAAGGCGCAGGCGGGCGCGGGTGGCGACGGAGGCCGCAGGGCCGGCAGTGCTGCTCAGTTCCCGCAGGATCCGCCGGTGCAGGTTCCGCCGCCCGAGACCGACAGCAGTGTGGCTCAGGCTCCCGGGTGGGCGGGGCTGCCTGGTGCACCGGAGGTGTGAGTGATGGCGATGTCGACGTATACGCGGCAGGCCCCTTCCGCGCGGGCGCAGGAGAGGCCGGTGGGGGAGCTGCTGTCGGAGGTCACCTCGGATGTGCAGCTGCTCTTCCGGCAGGAAATGGAGCTGGCCAAGCTCGAGATCCGCGAGGAGGCCACCAAGGCGGGCAAGGCCGCGGGGATGTTCGGTGGGGCGGGGTTCGCCGGGTACATGGTGGCGCTCTTCGCTTCGCTGGCGGCCGTGTTCGGCCTGGCGAATGTGATGGACGCCGGCTGGGCCGCGCTGATCGTCACCGGGGTGTGGGCGGTGGTGGGCGCCGTCCTGTTCGTGATGGGCCGCTCCCGGATGCGCAGTGTGTCGCCGAAGCCGGAACGTACCGTGCAGACATTGAAGGAGGACGCGCAATGGGCACGTCACCCGACCAAGTAAGGGCTGACATCGAGACGACGCGGGAGAAGTTGTCCGGTGATGTGGAGCTGCTGGCCGATCGCACGAGTCCGCGCCGGATAGCCCGGCGCCGCAGTCGGCGTGTTCGCGGTGCGGTTTCCGGGGTGCGGCGGCGCGTCATGGGGTCGGCTTCGCACACCACGGGCCGGGCTCAGGACCGTACGCAGCAGGCTGCTCAGTCGGTGCAGGAAGGCGCCGGGCAGGCTGCCGAATCTGTACGTCAGACGGCTGGACAGGCGGGCGAGGCAGTGAAGAAGGCACCTGAAGAGGCTCTGCGGCAGACGGAGGGCAATCCGCTGGCGGCCGGTGTGATCGCCTTCGGGGCGGGCCTGCTGGTCGGCTCGATGCTGCCGAGTACGCAGGCCGAGGAGCAGGCGGCCGCGCAGTTGGCGGACCGGGCCGGTGGGGCGATCGAGCCGGTCAAGCAGGCGGCGGCCGAGTCGGCGCAGCATCTGAAGGAGGACGCCACTCAGGCGGCGCAGCAGGCGGTTCAGGGGGTCAAGGAGACCGCCACCGAGGCCGCTCGTACGACGCAGGAGCAGGCGCGGGAGCAGGCCGGTCAGGTGACCGAGCAGGCGCGTCAGTCGGGCCAGACCGTGGCGGGCGAGGCTCGTGATCAGGGCGGTCGGCCGTAGTGCGTCGGTGGCGGCCCGCGTCGGGAGTTCGTTTCCCGGCGCGGCCGTTGTTCGTGCGTCCGGCGGTCCGGGGTTCAGTTGAGGAGCTGGGCGCGCAGGCGGGCGATGAGGTCGTCGGTTACGCCGAGGTGCTTGGCGGCGTAACCGTGCACCGATCCGTGGGCGGCGGCCAGGTCGTCGAGGAACAGACGCATGATGTCGGCGGGGGCACGGCCGTAGCCGGGCCACTTCATGACGCGGGTCGGGTTGGCCGCTTGCCAGTCGGCGAGCAGCCGCTCGGTGGCGAGTTCGGTGAGGGCGAAGTCGGCGAGGACGTCTTCTTCGCGGACGCCTGCGAGGGTGAGGACGAGGGCGGCCAGCAGGCCGGTGCGGTCTTTGCCCGACGCGCAGTGGAAGACCAGGGGCGCGCTGTCGGAGGCGATGACTTCGAGGGCCTGGCGGAGTTCTTCGGCTCCGTCGTGGGCGACTTCGGTGTAACGGTCGGCGAGGTAGCGCCAGGGGTCGAGGTCGGGGTCGATCTCGGCCTGGTCGTAGGGCCGGTGTTCGACGCTGAGATTGAGGTAGGTGAGGCCGTCGCTTTCGGGTACGCGGCCTTTGGCCTGTATCTCCCAGGGGTAGCGCAGGTCGACGACGGTGCGGATGCCGAGGGCCAGGAAACGGTCGTGGTCGGCGCCTTGGAGTTTGGCGAGGGAGTCGGAGCGGTAGAGGCGGCCGTGGCGCAGGGTGCGGCCGTCCGTGGTGCGGTAGCCGCCGAGGTCGCGGAAGTTGTGCAGCCGCTCGAACGGGATGATGCGTCCGCTGCCGTCCGTGGTGGTCGGTGTCGTGTTCACAGTTCGCGGTGCACCTTGGTGTTGGAGGCCTGGGCGCGGGGGCGGACCACGAGGAGGTCGATGTTGACGTGGCTGGGGCGGGTGACCGCCCAGGTGATGGTCTCGGCCACGTCGTCGGCGCTGAGGGGTTCGGCTACGCCCGCGTAGACCTTGGCGGCCTTTTCGGTGTCGCCGCGGAAGCGGGTGGTGGCGAATTCGTCCGTCTTGACCATGCCGGGGGCGATCTCGATGACGCGGACCGGGGTGCCGACGATCTCCAGGCGGAGGGTCTCGGCGAGGACGTGCGCTCCGTGCTTGGCGGCTACGTAGCCGCCGCCGTTCTCGTACGTGCCGTGGCCGGCGGTGGAGGAGACGACGACCACCGTGCCGTCGCCGCTCGCGGTGAGGGCGGGGAGCAGGGCCTGGGTGAGGTTGAGGGTGCCGATGACGTTGGTCTCGTACATCTGGCGCCAGTCGTCGGGGTCGCTGGTGGCGACGGGGTCGGCGCCGAGTGCGCCGCCGGCGTTGTTGACGAGGACGGCGAGGGTGCGGAAGGCGGTGGCGAACTCGTCGACGGCCTCACGGTCGGTGACGTCCAGGGCGTACGCCGTTGCCTGGTGGCCGGCGGCGGTGAGCTCGGCTTCCAGGGCTTCGATGCGGTCCTTGCGGCGGGCGGTGAGGACGACGCGGTAGCCGGCGGCGGCCAGTTGGCGGGCGGTGGCGGCGCCGATTCCGCTGCTCGCTCCGGTGATGACGGCGATAGGCGTAGACATGGGGACAGGCTAGCGATGCCGTGGTGCGTACATGATGACGGCCATCCCGGCGAGGCAGATGAGGGCGCCGATGATGTCCCAGCGGTCGGGGCGGTAGCCGTCGGCGATCATGCCCCAGGCGATGGAGCCGGCGACGAAGACTCCGCCGTACGCGGCGAGGATGCGGCCGAATTCGCCGTCGGGCTGGAGTGTCGCCACGAAGCCGTACGCGCCGAGGGCGATGACGCCGGCGCCGGTCCACAGCAGGCCGCGGCCCTGGTTGTGGGCTCCGCCGCGTACGCCCTGCCAGACGAGCCAGGCGCCGCCGATTTCGAGGAGGGCGGCGAGGAGGAAGAGGGCGGCGGAGCGGGCGACGGTCATGTGTTCAGCGTGTCATGGGGTGTGGGGCGGGCCGGGGGTGCGGAAATCGGTATGTTCTGGGCATGGTTGCGATGCGGATGCGGATGCGGACGTGCAGGGTTGTGGTGGCGGGGGCCGCTGCGGCGGTGATGGCGGTGGGCGTGGGGGGTTTTCGGATCGCCCCTGAGGCGGATGTGGCGTATCGCGGGCACGCCATGCTGGACGCGGGGCGGCTCGGGGTCTGGCTGGAGACCGGGAATCGCGGCCCTTCGGGGCTGAGGGACGCGACCGTGCGGGTGCGCTTTTCGGTGCCGTTGGCCGGTACGCGGGAGCTGCCGCCGCACTGTCTTTGGGGCGGGGAACGCGAGGCGCTGTGCCGGACGGGTGCGTTGCGGGTCGGCGGGAACGGCCGGGACTTCGCGTTCCATCTGCGGACGTCCGGGGATCCGTCCGAGGTGGTGGTGCGGATCAGTACGGCGTGGAACGGCGGTGCGACGGACCGCAATCCGCGGAACAACGAGCATGAGGTGCTGGTGCCGGCGAGCGGTGACGGCTACTTCTTCTGAGCTCGTCTGAGTTCCTTCTTTCGAGCTATGGAATGTCAACGGCTGTTGGCCTACAGTTGTTGACATGAGTGAAACGCCTGCTCCCGACGCTCCGCCACCCCGCCGGTCCGACGCGACCAAGGCGGCGATCCTCGACGCCGCCCGCGAGCGTTTCGCGGCCGACGGGTACGAGCGCGCGACCATCCGCGCCATCGCGCGTGACGCGGAGATCGACCCGTCGATGGTGATGCGCTACTACGGCAACAAGGAGGGGCTGTTCGCCGCCGCTTCCGAATTCGACCTGCGCATGCCGGACGTGGGGCAGCTGGGCGCGCTGCCGGGCAAGCATGTGGGCGCCGTGCTCGTCGGCCATTTCCTCGACCGCTGGGAGGCGGACGAGGTGCTGACCGCCCTGCTGCGGGTCGGCGTGACCAACGCCGCCGGAGCGGAGCGTATGCAGGCCATATTCCGGGAGCAGCTCGGGCCGGTGGCCGCCGGCGTGTGCCCGGATCCGCGGGAGGCGCCGATGCGGGCCGCGCTGGTCGCCTCCCAGATACTCGGCATGGCGATGGCGCGGTACGTCCTGCGGCTGCCGCCGGCCGTGGAGATGACGCGGCAGGAGGTGATCGACTGGCTGGCGCCCACTGTGCAGCGGTATCTGACGGCGGAGCGGCCGTAGCGGCCACTGCTTCGTACACTTTCTGCATGCCGCAGAAGAAACGCCCGAGCAGCAGTAGCAGCGACAGCAGCACGGCCCGGCGCGGTCTCCTGGTGGCCGAGCTGACCTCCGAATCCCGCCGCTACATGGCTTCGTACGCCCTCTTCAGCCAGGCGGTAGCCGACCATCTGGGGCTGCACCCCACCGACCTGCAGTGCCTCAATCTTCTCAACCTCGAAACCGGTCCGGTCACCATCGGGCGGGTCGCCGAACTGACCGGGCTCACCACCGGGTCCGCGACCCGGCTCGTCGACCGGCTGGAGCGGGCCGGGTATCTCACGCGGCGGCGCGACACGCAGGACCGGCGCCGGGTGCTGGTCGAGGCGGTGCCGGAGCGGATGGCGGAGTTCGGTGCGGTGTGGGAGAAGCTGAGCGGCCGCTGGGCCCAGATGTTCGACGCGTACGACGACGATGAACTCGCCCTGATCATCGCCCACATGCGGCGGACGGTGGAGGTCAGCGCCGCCCAGGTCGAGCGGCTGCGCAGCGGCGAGCTGAACTGACGGTCAGGATGCCTGTTGCTGCGTTCGCGCGTCGCCGTAGGTGCGCAGGACGTCCTCGACGATCGTCTGCAGGCTTGAGTGATGTGCGCCGTTCCAGTACACGCGCGAGCACGTGGTGCACTGGGCGAAGGCGTCGTACGAGCGCTCCGTGCCGCTTTCGAGGAGACCGCTGACGGACTCCTTGCTGGTGTGCTTCAGTTCGCCGTTGCAGGCGACGCAGCGGGTCCAGGGGGCGAGAGCGGGTGCGAACCGGCTCAGTACGTCGTCGAGCTGCTCCTTGGGGCGGTCGCTGTAGATGTACGCACCGGCCCAGAGCTCGCGGCGCCGCAGCAGCCCCCGGTCCCGCGACAGCAGTACGCGCTGCTCGCGCGCCGAGTGCGTGGCGAGGGCCGGGTCGCCGATGTCCTCGCTGAAGTACTCGGCGTCGACGCCCAGCAGCCGCAGCCGCCGCGCCAGCGTGCCGAGGTGTACGTCGAGGAGGAAGCGCAGCGGTGCGCCCGGCACCTGCTGCGGCCGCTGCACCGCGCGTACCTCGACGCTCTCGCCCGCCGCCGGGATGTGCGAGACCGGGACCTCACGGCCGTCGACGAGCAGGCGTCCCGCCTCGGTGAGCGGGATGCCCAGCGACTCGACGACATGGCCGAGCGTCGAGGCTCCGTCGGTGGTCAGAGCCGTACGCCCGCCGCGCCGCTCGGCCGATACGAAGAGGTGCAGTTCGGGGGCGACGCTGAGGTGGATCTCCGGTCCGTTCACGCCGCCAGCATGCCATTGGGGCGTACGCCGCATCCAGGGCTTTCTAGCCCGTGAAGGCCGCCGCGTGTTCCCGCGCCCAGGCGGCGAAGGACCGGGCCGGGTGCCCGGTCAGCTCCTCGACGGTGCGGGTGAGCGGCACGGGGGAGCGGTCGTTGCGCGCCCAGTAGTCGAGGAGCGAATCCGCGAACGCCCCGGGGAGGTACTGCGCCATGGCGGCCTTCCAGGTCTCGCGGCTGACGGCGTTCACCTCGATGTCCCGGCCCGCCGCGCGGCTCAGGGTCTCGATCTGCTCGGTGAAGGTGAGCGACTCGGGCCCGGTCAGTTCGTACGCCGCACCTTGCAGCCGGGGCGTGGTGAGGACCGCCAGCGCGGCCTCGGCGATGTCCGCCTCGTGGAGGGGGTCGGCGTGGCTGAAGGGGTACGGGAGGTCGATCGCGCCTCCGGACTTCACGGCCCACGACCACTGGAGAGCGTTGGTGGCGAAGGCGCCGGGCCGCAGGAAGGTGGCGGTGATGGTGGTGGCGCCCGTGGCGGCGGTCAGGGCCTGTTCGACGGCAAGGTGGGACGTGGCAATGGGATTGTCGGCGTCGGGAGCCAGGACGGAGTTGGAGGAGAGCAGCACGATGTGCTCGACGCCGGCTGCCGCGGCCGCCTCGGTGAAGGCGCCGATGTGGGACGGCTCGGCGTACAGGAAGACGGACTTGACCGAGTCGAGCGCCGCGGCGAAGGTCTCAGGTTTGCCGAGATGGCACCGCACGGTGGCGACGCCGGGCGGCGGCTCCAGCTTTTCGGGTGCGGCGGAGGCGGCTCGTACGGCGACTCCGCGGGTGTGCAGGAGATCGACGAGGGCGGAGCCGACGCGGCCGCGGCTGCCGGTGACGAGGACGGTCATGGGGTGGGTTCCTCTCGGGTTGCGCCTCTGTGTCGTACATACTTTTTGCGAAGAGGAGAGAAAGCCCCGCCGGCTGGGAATGTTCAGGCGGTCAAGGTCTGGCCCTCCGGTCCGACACCGGGGCGCGGTAGAGGTCGTCCAGCTCCGCCCAGGATTCCCTGATGATGCACTCGGTGACTGCCATCAGGTCGAGTTCCGCGAGCCGTGCGGCGCTCTGCGAGTACGGCGGCGGGGCCGGGTGCTTCCGCCGCCACCAGCAGGAACACGCGGCATAGATGCCACTGGCGCACAACAGGGCAGGTATGGCCAGGGCAGCCAGAACGTCGCCCACGGCGGGCCTCCTTCAGCGTCGATGCCCATTGCATCGGCACGCCGAAGAGACTGCTGAAGATCATAATCCGGACATGACCGGGCCGACCTTTGATCGAGAAGTCACACTCTCGGGTCGGGTCGGGTCGGGTCGGGTCGGTCGGGTCGGGTTGGGGGGAGCGTCAGGGCCAGACCAGGCAGTACGGCTGGTGGCCCGCCTCGTGCAGGCGGTGGCTGAAGTCCTGCCATTCGTGGAGCAATTGGTAGACGTTGAACGCGTCGCGCGGCCCGCCGCGGTCCGGAACCGTGGACCAGATGAAGGCGGCCGCGCCCACCGACTCCTCGCCGATGCCGCGCAGCGGGTCGACGACCGTCATGGGGAGCTTGACCACTGCGTAATCGGGGTGGAGTACGACCAGTTCGAGCGGCGGCACCTTGTGCAGGGGTATGCCCTCGATACCGGTCAGGACCATCGCCGCCACCGTCTCCGGCTTGATCTTCGTGAACATGCCGCCCATGCCGAGCTCGTCGCCGCCCAGCTCCTCCGGCCGCATCGAGATGGGCACGCGGGCAGCGGTGGCTCCGTTCGGAGCGCCGAAGTACTTGTAGGTCACCCCCACCCGGCCACTCCTGTTTCCCGTGTCCGCGATCGCCTCGCGCTCCCGCTCCCGAGCCTGCTCGCGCTCACGCCGATGCCGGCCGCGCTGGGCCCGTTCAGGACCCAGGTCGTCGGTCCCCTCGCCCACTCCGCCACCGCGATGCATATCTCCACCCGACCACTCGCGGCCACAGCCGCGCAACCCGATCATCGTGTCAGTGACCTCCCCCACGCCCGTGCGGTGAAACACCTGTCCGCAAGACCGTCGGAGCCTCTGACACCATGGCTTGTGTGAGCTTCCCCTATGACGCCCCAGTTTCGCAGACGCTTTTCGACCGCGCGTCCCTCGTGACGCCCGGCGGCGTGAACTCTCCGGTCCGCGCATTCCGTGCCGTGGGCGGTACGCCCCGGTTCATGGTGTCCGGTACCGGTCCGTACCTCACCGACGCCGACGGCCGCGAGTACGTCGACCTCGTGTGCTCGTGGGGGCCGATGATCCTCGGCCACTCCCACCCCGAAGTAATCGCCGCAGTTCAGGAGGCTGTCGCCCGCGGCACCTCCTTCGGTACGCCCGGTGAGGGCGAGGTCGCGCTCGCCGAGGAAATCGTCGCCCGGATCGCGCCGGTCGAGCAGGTACGGCTCGTCTCAAGCGGCACAGAGGCGACGATGTCGGCCATCCGTCTCGCCCGCGGCTTCACCGGCCGGGCGAAGGTCGTGAAGTTCGCCGGCTGCTACCACGGGCATGTCGACGCGCTGCTCGCCGCCGCCGGGTCCGGCCTCGCGACCTTCGCGCTGCCCGACACGCCCGGCGTGACGGGCGCGCAGGCCGGCGACACGATCGTTCTGCCGTACAACGATCTCGACGCCGTACGGGCCGCCTTCGTCGCCCACCCCGGCGAGATCGCCTGCGTCATCACCGAGGCATCGCCCGGCAACATGGGCGTCGTCCCGCCGGGTGAGGGGTTCAATGCCGGGCTCAAGGCGCTGTGCCAGGCCGACGGCGCTCTCTACATCTCCGACGAGGTCATGACCGGCTTCCGCACGTCGAAGGCCGGCTGGTACGGCGTCGACGGCGTCGCGCCCGACCTCATGACCTTCGGCAAGGTCATGGGCGGCGGCTTCCCGGCCGCGGCCTTCGGTGGACGTAAGGACGTCATGGCGCACCTCGCGCCCGCCGGCCCCGTCTACCAGGCGGGCACCCTCTCCGGGAACCCGGTCGCGACCGCCGCCGGGCTCGCGCAGCTGCGGCTGCTCGACGACGCGGCGTACGCCATGCTCGACGCGGTGTCGCGGGAGATCCAGGAGCTCGTCACCCTGGCGCTCACCAAGGAAGGCGTCGCGCACCGGCTCCAGACGGCCAGCAACATGTTCTCGGTCTTCTTCACGGCCGACGAGGTGCGGAACTACGACGACGCGCGCAAGCAGGAAGCTTTCCGCTTCAACGCCTTCTTCCACTCGATGCTCGCCGACGGCGTCTACCTGCCGCCCTCCGCCTTCGAGTCGTGGTTCGTCTCCACCGCCCACGACGCACGGGCCGTCGAGCGCATCGCCGCCGCGCTGCCCGCCGCCGCCCGTGCCGCAGCGGAGGCGACGGCATGAGCGAGACCACCGTCGTCCACGTGGTGCGGCACGGCGAAGTGCACAATCCGGACGGGGTCCTGTACGGGCGCCGGACCGGGTACCACCTCTCCGAGCTCGGGCGGCAGATGGCCGACCGGGTCGCCGAGCACCTCGCCGGGCGGGACATCGCGTACGTCGTCTCGTCGCCGCTGGAGCGCGCCCAGGAGACCGCGACGCCGATCGCCAAGTCGCACGGGCTGGACCTGGCCACCGACGACCGGCTGATCGAGGCCGCCAACGTCTTCGAGGGCAAGACCTTCGGAGTCGGGGACGGCGCGCTGCGCAGGCCCGCGAACTGGAAGCACCTGACGAATCCGTTCCAGCCGTCGTGGGGCGAGCCGTACATCGAGCAGGTCGTACGGATGATGGGCGCCCTGAACGCGGCGCGCGACGCGGCGCGTGGGCACGAGGCGGTCGCCGTAAGCCATCAGCTGCCGATCTGGACCCTGCGCAGCTTCGTCGAGCGGCGGCGGCTGTGGCACGACCCGCGGAAGCGGCAGTGCACGCTCGCCTCGCTCACGTCGTTCACGTTCGAGGGCGACAAGATCGTGTCGGTCATCTACAGCGAGCCGGCCCGCGATCTTGTGCCGGCGCATCTGCTGGCCGGCGCCAAGCCCGTAAAGGGCAAAGCGAAGGCATTCGGCGCGTAATATCCCCGCTTTCCGGCCACTCCTGGCAAAAATGTGCCGGTTCGCCGGAACCCGTTTCCGCACCACCGCCTCTTACCCGGTGTCCGTTTGTATGACCGGCGGACGTCAACGGGGACGACAAGCGCGGATGGGGCGACGGTATGCGGGACATGAGTCGAAGGGGTCTGCTCGGAGTGGGACTGGGAGCAGCGGCCGCGGTCGGCATAGCCGGCTGCGGCCCGTCCGGTTCGACGGAGTCGGGTGCGGGCCGCACCGGCGGCGGCAAGGGCGGCGGTGAAGGCGGCGGCACCCCGTCGCCCACCAAAACCGGTGATGACGTACGCCTGATAGGTGACGGCTCGACCGCCGACACCGGCAAGCAGCCGAACCAGCCGGACAAGCCTGTCCCGCTCCAGCCCGGAGAGACCCCGCCGCAGTTCGTGATCTTCTCCTGGGACGGCGCGGGCGAGGTCGGCAACGGCCTGTTCCCGCGCTTCCTCAAGCTCGCCAAGGACCACGACGCGGCGATGACCTTCTTCCTCTCCGGGCTCTACGTCCTGCCCGAGTCGAAGAAGAGCCTCTACAAGCCGCCGAACAACCGCGTCGGCGCCTCCGACATCGGCTACCTCACCGACGAGCACATCAAGGACACGCTCAAGTACGTCCGCCAGGCCTGGCTCGAAGGCCACGAGATAGGCACCCATTTCAACGGCCACTTCTGCGCCGGATCCGGCTCTGTCGGCAACTGGACGCCCGCCCAGTGGGAGAACGAGACCGCCCAGGCCAAGGCGTTCGTCACCGAGTGGAAGACCAACAGCGGGTGGACCGACCTCGATCCGCTGCCCTTCGACTACGAGAAGGAACTCGTCGGCGGCCGCACCCCCTGCCTCCTCGGCCAGGACAACCTGCTCCCGACCGCGAAGAAGCTCGGCTGGCGCTACGACGCGAGCTCGCCCGGCGGCCGCCAGATGTGGCCCGCCAAGCGCGAGGGCCTGTGGGACCTGCCGCTCCAGGCGATGCCGTTCCCGGGCCATTCCTTCGAGGTGCTCTCGATGGACTACAACATCCTTGCCAACCAGTCGAAGAATTCGACTCAGGGCATGCCGTCGCGCTACCCCGGCTGGAAGAAGCAGGCCACCGAGGCTTATCTCTCCGGTTTCCGGCGGGCGTACGAGAGCAATCGCGCGCCCTTCTACATAGGCAACCACTTCGAGCAGTGGAACGGCGGAATCTACATGGACGCCGTCGAGGACGCGCTCAAGGGCATGGCGGGCAAGAAGGACGTACGCCTGGTGTCCTTCCGGCAGTTCTGCAACTGGCTCGACGTACAGGACCCGAAGGTGCTCGCCAAGCTGCGTTCCCTCGAAGTCGGACAGTCTCCGGCGGGTGGCTGGAAGTCTTTCCTTAAGGCGTCTTGACAAGGGGCTTTACGGGCACCAAGGGGGGCGCGGAAGATCTCTGGAACGCTCATGCGAAACTTTTCACATGAGCCTCAGCCGCGCCCCCCGCCGCCGCTCGAACCGCACCCGCCGCGCAGTGTCGGCGGGCGCCGTCGTGATCGCAGGCGCACTCACGCTCTCCGCGTGCGGAGGCGACGGCAGTACGTCGTCGGGCTCGGGCGGCACGAACTTCGTGACCAGCAGCGCGGGCATCTCCACCGTCGCCAGGGGTGAGCGGCAGGACGCCCCCAAGCTCGACGGCACGACCCTCCAGGGCGAAAAGCTCGACGTCGACGACTTCAAGGGCAAGGTCGTCGTCATGAACGTCTGGGGTTCGTGGTGCCCGCCCTGCCGGGCGGAGGCTCCGCATTTCGCGAAGGTCGCCAAGGAGACGAAGGACAAGGGCGTCGAGTTCGTCGGGATCAACACGCGCGACAACTCCACGCAGCCGGCGATCAAGTTCGAAGAGGATTACGGCGTCGCGTATCCCAGCTTCTACGACCCGATCGGCAAGCTGATTCTCCGCTTTCCCAAGGGAAGTCTGAATCCGCAGGGCGTTCCGTCAACGATCGTGATCGACCGCGAAGGGAAGATCGCGGCGCGCTCGCTGACCGCCCTCAGCGAGAAGAAGCTGCGCCGGATGATCGACCCGCTGATCGCGGAGAAGTGACCAAGTGAGCTTTCTCGCCGCCGCGATCACCGACCCGAACCCGACGGTTCTGAGCGGTGCCCTGATACTCGCCCTGCCGATCGCCGTCGCTGCCGGTCTCGTCTCGTTCTTCTCGCCGTGCGTGCTGCCGCTCGTACCCGGCTATCTGTCGTACGTCACGGGAATCAGCGGCACCGACCTGGCGGAGGCCAAGCGCGGCCGCATGGTCGTGGGCGCCTCGCTCTTCGTGCTCGGCTTCACCGCCGTCTTCGTCTCGACCGGGGCGCTCTTCGGTTACTTCGGCAACACGCTCCAGGAGTACCAGCAGACCCTCTCCAGGGTGCTGGGCGGCCTGATGATCCTCATGGGCGTCTTCTTCATGGGGCTGTTGCCCTGGATCACCCAGCGTGAATTCCGCATCCACAAGCGGCCGACGGCCGGTCTCGCGGGCGCGCCCGTCCTGGGGGCTCTCTTCGGCATCGGCTGGGCGCCGTGCACGGGCCCGACGCTCGGCGCCGTCCAGACCCTCGCGTTCAACGAGGCGAGCGCGGGGCGCGGGGCCATACTGACCGTCGCGTACTGCCTCGGCCTGGGGGTGCCCTTCGTGCTCGCCGCGATGGCTTTCCGGCGGGCGCTCGGTGCGTTCGCCTGGGTCAAGAAGCACTACGTCTGGGTGATGCGCATCGGCGGTCTGATGATGATCGTGACCGGCCTCCTGCTCGTGACAGGGATCTGGAACGGCATCATTCAGGACATGCAGGGCTGGACGAACAGCTTCACGGTGGGGATCTGAGTTCCATGAGCAAGACCGAGACGGACGAGGCGGCCGCGACCGCCGCCGAGGAGAGCGAGCTCGGCGAAGCCGGCGCCCAGCTCTCCACCGCCCCCCAGGAACGGTCGGTCCCCGGCTCCTTCGGCGGCGTGATGCAGCCCGGCGCGGCCGGCCGGATCGCCTGGGCCTGGCGCGAGACGACGGGCTGGGTGCGCTGGTTCTGGCGGCAGCTGACGTCGATGCGGGTCGCGCTGATCCTGCTTTTCCTGCTCTCCCTGGGCGCGATCCCCGGCTCGCTCGTCCCGCAGACCGGCGTGGACGAGACGAAGGTCGAGGAATTCAGGGCGGCGCACGAGACGCTCGCGCCGATCTACGACGACCTCGGGCTCTTCAACGTCTACAGCTCGGTGTGGTTCTCCGCGATCTACATCCTTCTCTTCGTCTCGCTCATCGGCTGCATCGTGCCCCGCACCTGGCAGTTCGTGGGCCAGCTCCGCAGCCGCCCGCCGGGCGCGCCGGGCCGCCTGACGCGACTTCCGGCGTACACGACCTGGCGTACGGAAACGGATCCCGAGCAGGTCCGCGCGGCCGCGCTGGCTATGCTGAAACAGCGCCGCTTCCGGTCGCACACCGTCGGGGACGCGGTCGCCGCCGAGAAGGGCTATCTGCGCGAGGCCGGGAACCTCATGTTCCACATCGCGCTCATCGTGATGCTCGTGTCCTTCGCCACCGGGCAGCTCTTCAAGTCCGAGGGCGGCAAGCTGGTCGTCGAGGGCGGCGGCTTCGCCAACACCCTGACGCAGTACGACGACTTCAAGTCCGGGTCGCTCTTCGACCGGGACCACGACCTGGCGCCGTTCAGCTTCAAGCTGGACAAGTTCGTCGGGACGTACGAGCGCTCCGGTCCCCAGCGCGGCACACCCCGTACGTACGAGGCCCATGTGACGTACGCCAAGGGTGCGGACGGCGCCGAGAAGAAGGCCAAGATCGAGGTGAACGAGCCGCTGGAGGTCGACGGCTCGAAGGTCTACCTCATCGGCCACGGGTACGCGCCGGTCGTCACCGTCAGGGACGGCAGGGGCAAGGAAGTCTTCAAGGACGCGGTGCCGCTGCTGCCCATGGACTCCAACGTCACCTCGTCCGGCGCGATCAAGGTGATGGACGGCTACCGCGACAAGAACGGCAAGAAGGAGCAGCTGGGCTTCGCCGCGTTCTTCGTGCCGACGTTCGCGGGCGCGGGCAAGGGCACGATGCTCTCCCAGTACCCGGGTCTGGACTTCCCCGTCCTCGCGCTCAACGCGTACCACGGCAGCCTCGGCGTGAACGCGGGCCTGCCGCAGAACGTGTACCAGCTCGACAAGCGCAAGATGAAGGAATTCAAGGACGACCAGGGCGCCATGCTCAAGCAGCGGCTGCTGCCGGGCGAAACCATGAAGCTGCCGAACGGCGCGGGCTCCATCACGTTCGAGAAGGACGTGAAGCAGTGGGCGACCTTCCAGATCTCGCAGCAGCCCGGCAATGTACCCGCGCTGGCGGGAGCCATCGCCGCGATCGCGGGACTCGCCGGATCGCTGTTCATCCAGCGCCGCCGTGTGTGGGTCCGGGCGGTACGGGGTGAGGACGGCGTCACCGTCGTCGAGATGGCCGGACTCGGCCGCAGCGAGTCCTCGAAGCTCCCCGAGGAACTGGCCGACCTGGCCGCAACGCTCAATTCACAGGCGCCGACGGCACCTGATCCCGCTGAACCTGCACCTGTCGAAGGAGTCCGCGCGTGAATCTCGCGGCCGCAACCAACGAGAACCTCGCCAACATCAGCAACGTGCTGATCTATTCGTCGATGGCCGTCTACACCCTGGCCTTCCTCGCGTACATCGCCGAGTGGGTCTTCGGCAGCCGCAGCAAGGTCGGCCGTACGGCCGCCGCGCTGACCGGCGACGCCGCGGTGGCCCCATCGGTGACGGTGCGGTCCGGCGGCTCCACTGCCGTCCTCGACAAGCCCAAGATCGTTACCCGCTCGGCCGCCGGCACCCGCGACGTTCCGGACGGTCCCGGCGCGGCGGGCGGCACGGAGAAGGGCGACCTCTACGGACGCGTCGCCATCTCCCTCACCACCCTCGCCTTCCTCGTCGAGGCGGGCGGCGTGGTGGCCCGCGCCCTGTCGGTGCAGCGCGCGCCCTGGGGCAACATGTACGAGTTCTCGATCACCTTCTCCACGGTGGTCGTCGGCGTCTATCTCGCGATCCTGGCCGCGAAGAAGAACGTCCGGTGGGCCGGACTGCCGCTGGTCACGACGGTGCTGCTGGACCTCGGTATCGCCACCAAGTGGCTCTACACCGACAGCGACCAGCTGGTTCCGGCGCTGGACTCGTACTGGCTGTGGATCCACGTCTCCACCGCGATCTTCTGCGGTGCGGTGTTCTACCTCGGCGCGGTCGGCACGTTGCTCTACCTCTTCCGTGACTCGTACGAGGAGAAGCTCGCCGGCGGCGGCGAGCCGGGCGTCTTCGCGACCTCCGTCATGGAGCGCCTCCCGTCGGCCGCCTCGCTCGACAAGTTCGCGTACCGCGTGAACGCCGCCGTCTTCCCGCTGTGGACGTTCACGATCATCGCGGGCGCGATCTGGGCGGGCGACGCGTGGGGCCGCTACTGGGGCTGGGACCCCAAGGAGGTCTGGTCCTTCATCACCTGGGTCGTGTACGCCTGCTACCTGCACGCACGCGCGACGGCGGGCTGGAAGGGCCGCAAGGCCGCCTACCTGGCGCTGTTCGCGTTCGGCTGCTGGCTGTGGAACTACTACGGCGTGAACATCTTCCTCAGCGGCAAGCACTCGTACGCGGGCGTCTGAGACTCTCCTGCGCAGCGGGTGCGAAAGCCCGGCCACGGGGTGAGGCTGGAGCCATGGCGGATGTGATCGGTCCGGGCACCTGCGAGCACCGCGAACACACGGACGTGCTCCGGTTCACGCTGCACCTGCCGCACCCCGTGCACCAGGTCTGGCCGGCCGTCGCCACCCCCGTCGGCCTGCGCGGATGGCTCGCGGTCGCCGAACCGCTGGAGCCGCGCCTGGGCGGCGCGGTCACGCTGCGGTGGCAGCTTGGTCTTCCCGGGGGGCACGCCCACGCCCTGGACCCCCGGCCCGACACGCGCGCGGGGCCCGGCGCCGGCGCGGTCTCCGAGGGCGCCGTCACCGCCTGGGACCTGGAACACGTCGCCGAGTACACCGTCGGCGCCCAGGGGCGGATCCGCTTCCACCTGGCGCCGGCCAGGGCGACGAACGGCACGGTGCTGCGCTTCACCAACGAGGTGGCCACGCTCGGCGAGGCCGAGCGGGTGAGCCGCCTGGCGGGCTGGCACGAGCACCTGGAGTACCTCGTCGACTTCCTCGACGGCCGCCGGCCCGACTGGTCGGCGTGGACCCTGGAGCGCTACCGCGAGCTGTACGCCGCCTACGAGGCGCCCGGCGGCAGGCAGTCCTGAGCCGGCGGTCTGCCCTCGGGCCAGGCGATCTCCACGAACCGCTGGGTGCCGTCCCGGGCGAGCTCCACGATCGGCACCGCCTTGTTGTACGGGTTGCCGTGGTTGTCCAGGCAGATCCAGCCGCTCGCGCCCTCCACCTTCAGCGGTCCGTTCATCTGCCGCCACTGGGTGACGACATCGCGGATCTCCGGCAGCTCCTCGCCGCCTCCGGCCGCCTCCCGGATGCCTTGCACGGCCGTCGCCATGGCGTCGTACGCGATGATCGCCTGGCCGTCGGTGAGGGACGTCTTGCCGATCGGGCCGATCTCCGGGTCCGCCGCCGCCTTCGCGAGCCGGTCCTCGAAGGTCTTGAAGACCGCCGGGGTCCCGCCCGTCTTCGGGGTGCCGGGCTGCCCTTCCTTCCAGGCGTCGGGGTGCGCCAGGGCGGCGTACCGGACGCTGACGCCGGCGAGCGCCTTTGTCTCGGGACCCGTGTCGCCGCCGAGGTAGGAGCCCTCGTCACCGGTCAGTACGGTGAATTTCCGGTTGTCGCAGCCGCGCCGGCCGAGCGCGTTCACGAACTGCCGCAGCTGGGTGTGGCGTCCGGCGAAGAACACCGTGTCCGCGCGACTGGTGCAGAGCATCAGCGTGATCTGCCGGAAGGTGTTCGCGGTGGGGCCGTCCTCGGTGGGATCCGGCGGGGAGGTGAACAGCTGCGCCTGGTACGGAGCGTCGGTGAGCAGCTTGGCGAAGGCGTCCTTGAGGGTGGCGGTGTAGTGGTCGCCGGGTCGCGTGTCCCGTACCAGCACTGCCCTCTTCGCCTCCACCTTGCCGAACTCGGCGATGGCGCGGGCCTCGTCGTGGTTGGTCGGCGAGACGCGGGCGAGACCGGGGTACGCGTCGTCCTCGGGGCCGTCGCCGGGGCCGTTGGCTATGTCGTCGGCGGTGATCGTCGTCCCGATCACCGGGATGCCCGCGCCGGTCAGCTCCTTCACGGCGGCCTTGGTCTCGGCGCTGCTGGTGGCTACGCCGGAGACCGCCCGCAGGTTGTCGGGGCCGTCCGTCATGGCTTTGAGCCGGTCCACCGTCGTACGCCAGTGGGCGTTCCCCTTGCCCGTGTTGGCCAGTACGAGCCGGATCTTCGGCTTCATCCCGTTGGAATCGTGGTTGGCGGCGTACTGCTGGAGGAACGCGCCCTGCAGCTCGTGGAGGACCTTGGTACTCATGCCGCTGTCCGTGGAGGTGAGCGGCAGCATCACGGCGACGGTCGCGTATTCACCGGGCTTCAGCTGTTCGTTCTCGCGGGCGATGGCTTTCGCCACGTCGTTGAGTTTCGGCACTTCGAAGGCGTAGCCCTCTCCGGAGACGCCCACGCACTCCGCACCTTCCTCGGGGCGGGCCACGCCCTGGGTGCAGGAGAGGTCGGGATTGAGTACGTGATAGCCGCCGTAGGACAGGGCGGCGGTGGTCGCCAGCGCGAGGAGCACCGTCAGGCCTTTGCGCAGGGGTGTGAACCAGAAGACCCTGCGGAACCAGTCCGTCATTCCCCGCCCCCGTCTCTTTGCGTGCCGGTTCTTTGTGTGCCGGCCGTCAGACGCCACTCGCGTACGGCCTGCGGCCACGAGCGGGACGCCTGCCACAGGACTTCGTTGCCGGAACTGTGCAGCTCCGAGAGGAGGCCCAGTTCGTACCCCATCTTTTCGGTCACCTCGTCGTCCGGGAGCGCCAGCGGGTCGGTCAGCTGCCACACCGCGAACAGCAGGCGGCGTATGCGCAGATGCAGTACGGCGTCCGCGCCGGGCGGCGGCGCCGGCGCCGGTGCGTCGGTGCGGCCGAGCGCCACGGGGCGGCGTACATCCGGGTCGTCGAAGTGGGGCGCCGATGCTATGAAGCGGAGCTCTTCCAGCCAGACGCGGGCGTCGGCGCGGGGGAAGGTCTCGCGTAGGTACGTTACGGCGCCTTCTGTGGCTCCTAGGGCCAGCTCGTGGTGGAGGCGGTGCGGTGCGTTGTGGTTCCCCGCGTGGTTGTGCCCCGCGTTGTTGTTCTCGTAGTGGTCGCGGAGTGTCTGGTGGACCGCTCTCCAGCGGGTCGAGTCCCGGTCGCCGTGTCTCAGGCGGTGCAGCAGCAGCGTGCGCAGTAAGGGGTCGCCCACGAAGTGGCCTGTAGTCGACGGCCAGTGTTCGTCCGCGAGCAGCGTCCGTACGTCGCGTACGGCGGCCAGTCCCGTACGCCCCTCCTCGCCCGGCAGGCGTGACGCGGCCAGTGCCTCCGCCGACTGCACGTCGTGCGCGGGGGCGAGCACCGTGAGCCAGTCGAGCCGGGACGCGGGCACCAGCCGCGCGAGCAGTTCGGCGGCCACCTCCTGGCCCTCGCGGTCCTCGCGGAGGGTGACGGGCGCGGCGAGCAGCGAGGCGGGGGTGAACCGCTCCGGGTGCTCGTCCTGGCCGGCGGCCTGCGCGAGCAGATCTACTGCCAGGGGGCGGCCGCCCGTCAAACGGTGGACCGCGCGTGCCAATTGCGGCCGGGTCAGCTGGCGGGGGTCCTTGCGGTCGAAGATCTGCCGGACGTGCTCGGGGTCCAGCGGGGTGAGCTCCACGGCTGTCGCGCCCGATGCTATTTCGCGTCCTCGCCGCCAGCCGAGTTCGTGCCGGACCTCCGGCAGGGTTCGGCGTACGGCGTGACGCAGTGCGGGGTGGTCGTGCCCGCGCAGGGCCGCGATGAGCACCACGTGGTCGCGCTTGCCGTCGGCGCGGTCGCGGAGTACGGGCTCTATGAGGCGGCGGCCCAGGGGTGCTTGGGCGTTGTCCAGCAGGACTACCGGCCGGCCTACGCGGCGTAACCGGCCCATCCCCTGGTAGGCGGCGTCCAGGTCTGCGCGGAGCGCGCCGATGAGGTGGCGCTCGGCGCGTATGCGGTGCTCGCTGCCGCGCCGGAAGTGCAGGGCGAGGAGGGTCAGGCCGCGCTTGGCCTTGCCGCCGGCGCCCGGGTAGGTGCCGTACCAGTCGGCGGAGGCGCGCTGGCCCCGGTTGAACAGGTCGTCCAGGAGGGACTCGACTGTCGTTTCCACGACTATGTCCAGGCCCGGGCCGACGCCGGAAGCCATGGCGGCGAACTTCGCCACCACCTTGGTCAGCCAGGTGCGCGTCTGGTTGCGCCAGCGGGAGCCGGGCTCTACGAGCAGGCCGAGGCGCAGGCCCTCGGCCAGGATGTTCTCGTCGTCGTGCGGGCGCCATCCGAGGCTTGCGACGGCCAGCAGTCCGGCGGCGAGGCGGGGGAACTCTACGGCTCCGGCGCCGTGCACGGGGGGTGCGAGCTGCTCGCCGAGTTCGGCGAGGGCCTCTGTGACGGGGGACCAGGAGAGGGAGTGGGCACGCTCGGTGAACTCGGTGAACTCGGTGAACTCGGTGCGCTCGCAGTCGATGAGGGCGATGGGGGTGCGCCGGCGGTAGGCGGTGTGCAGTCGTTTCAGTACGGCGGTCTTGCCCATGCCTCGGCCGCCTGTGAGGACTACGGCGGGGAGGTCGTCGCGGTGCTCGAACGGGACCTTCTGGAATCCGCGCGGCGGAAGACCGATGAGCCGTGGCGCAAGACCGTCGAGGACTGCCTCGCGGCCGAACAGCTCTCTGTCCACAGAACCTCCGCGGGCCACATGTGTCGCTACGTCAACTCCAGCTTACTCACCGTGAGTTGACGCATGCACGGGTTTTCGAATCCGGGGTCGGTGTTTTCCGGGGCTCCGGGGTCGGTGCCGCGTCGCGGCGTCTCCTCGGTCGTCGAACGTTCGGGTACTGCGTTGTTTCGTGTGGGCTCGTTGCGTTCAACGCCCTGCGGGGAGCGCCCCGACACGTCCCCTCCTGGCACCGTGGTGTGCGAGGCGGGGTCACCGTGAGGGAGGAGGTGGCCCAGGGGTGCTCTCCGCCGTGCGGCGGGTCGGGTTCCTCCTGGTAGCGGGTGTGGTCGGTCGTACGTCCGTGGAGGGTGGGGGCATGGCTTCGAACAGCCGTCGCCAGCGGGTCAGGGCTTCGGCGGCGTCGGGTCCTCAGGGCCGCCTTCGTCGCGCTGCTTGAGTTCCTCTTCACGGCGCCGCAGGTCCGCTTCCCAGTCCTTCATCATCGACTCGTCCTTGGTGTCGTTCAGGGACTTGAGGAAGCCGGGGTTGTCGTCGGGGGCGACCCACTCCGAGGGTGTGCTGGTGGAGGTGTTCTGGGTTTTCTTGCGGACCTTGCCGACGGCCAGCCACGCGACGGGGCCGATCAGGACCTCGCCGAAGAGCAGCACGATGATCACCCAGACCACCTTGGGGAGGTGGCGGACCTCTTCCTCGGGGGTGTTCAGGCAGTCGATGAAGGCATAGATCCACAGCGCCAGAAGGATGAGGAACGGCAGATACCTGAGCATGAGAACCAAGCCCCCAGAACGCGGACCGCGGGGCGCCGTAGACGGCCCCGGTGACGGGCCAAGCGTAGTGCGTACCGGATACTGGACCGCATGGCTTACGACGATCTTCGCTCCCTGCTCCGGGCGCTGGAGCGCGAGGGCGACCTCAAGCGCATCAAGGCCGAAGTCGATCCGTACCTGGAGGTCGGGGAGATCGTCGACCGAGTGAACAAGGCGGGTGGCCCGGCGCTTCTCTTCGAGAACGTCAAGGGCTCGTCGATGCCCCTGGCGATGAACGTCTTCGGGACGGACCGCCGGCTGCTCAAGGCGCTCGGGCTGAAGTCGTACGACGACATCCGGGACAAGATCGGCGGGCTGCTGAAGCCTGAGCTTCCGCATGGTTTTGTGGGGGTACGGGAGGCTTTCGGCAAGCTCGGGTCGATGGCGCACGTGCCGCCGAAGAAGGTCAAGTCCGACGCGGCGCCGGTGCATGAGGTCGTGCTCACCGGTGATGACGTGGATCTGGACCGGTTGCCCGCGCTGTTCACCTGGCCGGAGGACGGCGGGTCCTTCTTCAACTTGGGGCTTACGCACACCAAGGATCCCGAGTCGGGGATCAGGAACCTGGGGCTGTACCGGCTCCAGCGCCATGACAAGCGCACCATTGGTATGCACTGGCAGATCCACAAGGACAGCCGGAATCACTACCAGGTGGCGGCCCGGCGGGGGGAGAGGCTGCCCGTCGCGATCGCCTTCGGTGCGCCGCCGGCCGTGACGTACGCCTCGACGGCTCCGCTGCCCGGTGACATCGACGAGTACCTCTTCGCCGGCTTCGTGTCGGGCAAGCGCATCGAGATGGTCGACTGCAAGACGGTCCCGCTCCAGGTCCCGGCGCAGGCCGAGGTCGTACTGGAGGGGTGGCTGGAGCCCGGGAAGATGCTGCCGGAGGGGCCCTTTGGAGACCACACCGGGTTCTATACGCCGCAGGAGGACTTCCCCGCGCTGACGATCGACACGATCACGATGCGGCGGCGTCCGCTGCTCCAGTCGATCGTGGTGGGGCGGCCGCCGACTGAGGACGGGCCGCTGGGGCGGGCTACGGAGAGCTTCTTCCTGCCTCTGCTGAAGGTCATCGTGCCGGACATCGTGGACTACCACCTGCCGGAGGCGGGCGGTTTCCACAACTGCGTCATCGTGGCGATCGACAAGAAGTACCCGAAGCACGCGCAGAAGGTCATGCACGCCATCTGGGGCGCGCACATGCTCTCGCTGGAGAAGCTGATCATCGTGGTCGACAAGGACTGCGACGTGCACGACTACCACGAGGTGGCGTGGCGGGCCCTGGGGAACGTGGACTACTCCCGCGACCTCACTGTGGTCGAGGGTCCGGTCGATCATCTCGACCATGCGTCTTACCAGCAGTTCTGGGGCGGCAAGGCGGGCATCGACGCCACCAAGAAGCTGCCCGAGGAGGGCTACACCCGGGACGGCGGCTGGCCGAACATGGTCGAGTCGGACCCGGGTACGGCGTCGAAGGTCGACCGCCGGTGGAAGGAGTACGGGCTGTGAGCAGCGCCGCGGCGGCGGTCCCGCAGGTCGGCAGGACCAAGGCCTTTCTCCGGCTCGTGATGATCGAGCACTCGGTCTTCGCGCTGCCCTTCGCGTACATCGCCGCGCTCACCGCGATGTTCCTGCTGGACGGAAACATCCACTGGGGCAAGCTGCTGCTCGTCACCATCGCCATGGTCGGGCTGCGTACGTTCGCGATGGCGTGCAACCGGATCATCGACCGCGAGCTCGACGCCCGTAACCCCCGCACCGCCAACCGCGAGCTGGTCACCGGCGCGGTGTCGGTCAGGTCGGCGTGGACCGGCGCGCTCGTTGCCGTGGTGATATTTCTTGGCGCTGCGGCCGCGCTGAACCCGCTGTGCCTGGCGCTGGCGCCGATCGCGGTCATCCCGATGGTGGTCTATCCGTACGGGAAGCGCTTCACGAATTTCCCGCATGCCATTCTGGGCTTCGCCCAGGCCATGGGCCCCGTCGGCGCCTGGCTCGCCATCACGGGGGAGTGGTCCTGGGACGCGGTGATCCTCGGTCTTGCCGTTGGTATCTGGATCGGCGGCTTCGATTTGATCTTCGGCAGCCAGGATGTCCAGGCGGACCGTGCGGAGGGCGTGAAGTCCGTACCGGCCCGCTTCGGCGTCCCGGCCGCGCTGTACGGCGCGCGGGCCTGCCACGCGGTGACGACCGTGCTGTTGGTCTGGTACGCGTTGGCCACCGGCGCGGGGGTGTTCTTCTGGGCGGGACTGGTGGTGGTGGCTGTGGCGTTTCTTTACGAGCACACGATTGTGAAGCCGCATGATCTGTCCCGGCTGAACCGGGCGTTCTTCTCGACCAATGGGTTTATCGGGATCGCGCTGTTTGGATGTGCGCTGATGGATCTGCTGGTGCGCGGCCTCACGGTGTGAGGGCGGGCGCCCTGCGCCGGCGGAAGAGGAACGCGGCCAGTACACCGCCGATCAGGCCGAAGAGATGGCCCTGCCAGCTGATGGCGGTGTTCGTGGGGAGCACTCCCCACAGGAGTGAGCCGTAGACCGCGCCCACCAGCAGGCCTATGACGACGTCGACGGCGTTGCGGTCGACGAAGCCGCGGACCAGCAGGTAGCCGAAGAGGCCGAACACGACGACCGACGCGCCCGCCGTGTTGGAGTAGTCGGGCGCGGTGAGCCAGACGCCCAGGCCGCCGATGAGGATGATCGTGAGGACGACGGCGGCGAAGCGGCGTATCCCGCTCAGGGCGGCCAGGAAGCCGAGGATGAGCAGCGGGACGGTGTTCGACGCGAGGTGGTCGAAGCCGTGGTGGAGGAATGACATCGGGAGTACGTCGCGCAGCTCTGTGAGGTCGCGTGGGCTCAGCCCGTATGTGGTGAGGGCGCCGGTCGCCGCGTCCAGCGCCTCCAGGATCCACAGCAGAGCGACCCAGCCGAGCATCACCGCGGCGGCGGTCTTGGCCCGGTCGCTCCCGCTACGGCTCTGTGCAACGGTGGTTGATCGCATGGCGTCCCCCTGCTGTACGTGCGGCCTGTGCGGCCTGTCAGTGGAACGTCCGGGGCACCTGACTCGGTTCCGCCCCACGGCGCCCGGATAAGGTCGGGCACGTGGAGTCAGGACATGTACGCAGGCCGTGGGTCGTCGGGGTTTCCGGGGCGTCGGGTACGCCGTACGCCGCCGCCGTGCTGCGCGGGTTGCTGGACGCGGGCGAGAGCGTGGACCTGGTGGTCAGCCGGGCGTCGCGGCTGACGCTGCTGGACGAGACGGGGATCGCGTTCCGGGACGCGCACTGGCAGGAAGACCTGCGGACCTGGCTCGCGCGCGGCGCGGACGGGAAGCCGGACACGTTCGTGGCCGATGTGGGTGACGTGCGGTACTGGGCGGCCGGGGACCTGGCCGCCGGGCCTTCGTCGGGCTCGTACCCGGCAAAGGGGATGCTGATCGTGCCGGCGTCGACGGCCAGCGTGGCCGGGGTGGCGCTGGGGCTGTCGAAGGATCTGCTGCAACGGGTGGCGAGCGTGACGCTCAAGGAGCGGCGCAGGCTGGTTGTAGCTGTGCGGGAGACGCCGCTGAGCGGGCAGACCCTCAGGCACATGGTGGCGCTGGACGAGGCGGGCGCCGTGGTCCTGCCGGCCTCCCCGGCGTTCTACGCGGGGGCGACGCACATCCAGGATCTGGTGGACTTCGTGGCGGGGCGGGTGCTGGACGCGGCGGGGGTGCCGCACAGCTTGTACCGCCGCTGGGAAGGTGAGCTCGGTGGTTCCCGTAAGGACTAGCGGCGGACTGCACGCTCTGTTTGATCATCTGAAAGAATTTTGCGGGGCGTTGAGCCCTGCGCGCCTTAGATTGCACACATAAGCTCGCGGTACAGCTGAACAATGGAAGGCTTCAGGCATATGGACGCCGTGGACAGGCAGCTCATCCAGGCTCTCAGGGAGAACGGCAGGGCCTCGTACGCCGAACTCGGCCGGCTCGTCGGGCTCTCGGGGCCCAGCGTGACCGACCGCATCAACCGTCTTGAGGCGGCCGGTGTCATCACCGGTTACCGCGCGACGGTCGACGCGAAGTCGCTCGGTCTCGGCGTCACGGCGCTGATCGGCATCTCGCTGTCGGACGCGGCGGACCACGAGGACGTGGCGCGCAGGCTGCGCGATCTCGCGGAGATCGAGGACTGCTGGTTCATCGCGGGCGACGACTCGTACATGCTCAAGATCCGGGCGGGGGATGTCGACGGCCTGGAGAAGACGATCCGCCGGCTGTCCGGCACGCGGGGTGTGTCGCGGACGCGGACGACGATCGTTCTCTCCACGAAGTGGGAGAACCGGGTCGGGGAACTGCCCGAAGAGGGCTAGGCGTACCGTGTTCGAAGCCTGATTCGTAGACAAATGGGAGGCGGCCAGAATGGACGCGGGACTCAAGCGGGAGCTGGAGCAGAAGGTCCGGGCGGGCGAGCGACTGACCCGCGAGGACGGCATCGCCCTGTACGAGTCCGACGACCTGGCCTGGCTGGGCGGCCTCGCCCATGAGGTGCGTACGCGCAAGAACGGCGACGTCGTCCACTTCAACGTCAACCGTCACCTCAACATGACGAACGTGTGCACCGCGTCGTGCGCGTACTGCTCGTTCCAGCGCAAGCCGGGCGAGAAGGACGCGTACACGATGCGCATCGAGGAAGCCGTCAAGCTCGCCAAGGCGATGGAGAACGAGAACCTCACCGAGCTGCACATCGTCAACGGCCTGCACCCCAGCCTCCCGTGGCGCTACTACCCGCGCTCTCTGAGCGAGCTGAAGAAGGCGCTGCCGAATGTCTCGCTGAAGGCTTTCACGGCCACGGAGATCCACCACTTCGAGACCGTGTCGGGCATGTCGGCCTCCGAGATCCTGGACGAGCTCATCGAGGCAGGTCTTGAGTCCCTGACCGGCGGCGGCGCCGAGATCTTCGACTGGGAGGTCCGGCAGCACATCGTCGACCACAGGACTCATTGGGAGGACTGGTCGCGCATTCACCGGCTCGCCCACGAGAAGGGGCTCAAGACCCCCTCGACCATGCTGTACGGGCACATCGAGGAGCCGCGCCACCGCGTGGACCACGTGCTGCGGCTGCGCGAGCTCCAGGACGAGACCGGCGGCTTCCAGGTCTTCATTCCGCTGCGCTACCAGCACGACTTCGAGGACATGAAGGACGGCAAGATCCGCAACCGTCTTCAGGCCCGTACGACGATGGCGAGCGGCGTGGACGTGCTGAAGACGTTCGCGGTGTCGCGGCTGCTCTTCGACAACGTTCCGCACGTCAAGGTCTTCTGGGTCATGCACGGCGTGCAGACCTCGCAGCTCGCGCTCCAGCACGGCGCGGACGACATGGACGGCTCGGTCGTCGAGTACAAGATCACGCACGACGCGGACAACTACGGCACGCCGAACAAGCTCGGCCGTGAGGACCTGCTGGAGCTGATCCGCGACGCGGGCTTCCGGCCGGTGGAGCGGAACACGCGGTACGAGATCATCCGCGAGTACCCGGGGCCGGAGGCGGACCGCCGCGAGTCGCCGCAGGCTATGCGGGTCTGAGGCTGTACGGGTTGCTTCAGGGGTTAATCGCGGGGTTTGTGGTGTGACGCGCGGCCCGGGGGGTACCCGGGCCGCATGGCACGTCGCACCGAGCCTCCTGCGCCTCCCGGGCCTCCTGGTGAATCGCCTGAGGACGTGTACACCGCCGAGCCCTTCCTTCCCGGCGGCCGCGCCGGACTGCCCGGGCTCCGCAAGGCGGCAGCCGGCTGCCGCGGCTGCCCGCTCCACCGCGACGCCACCCAGACCGTCTTCGGCGCCGGGTCCGACCACGCCCGGGTCCTGCTGCTCGGCGAGCAGCCGGGCGATCAGGAGGACCGGCAGGGCCAGCCGTTCGTCGGGCCTGCCGGCAAGGTGCTGACGCGGGCTCTCGACGAGGCGGGGATCGATCCGGACGACACGTACGTCACCAATGCCGTCAAGCACTTCAAGTTCGAGATCATCGCCGAACGCGGCAAGCGCCGGATCCACAAGGCGCCCAGTCTCCGCGAGGTGACGGCGTGCAAGCCGTGGCTGGTCGCCGAGCTGAAGGTGGTTGACCCGGAGATCATCGTCGTCCTGGGCGCGACCGCCGGGAAGGCGCTGCTCGGACCCTCGTTCCGGGTGACCAAGCAGCGAGGGATGCTGCTCCCCTTCGAAGATCGCGGGGAGAGTGTGGTCGCCACCATCCACCCGTCGGCGGTGCTGCGCGCCGACGACCGTGAGGCGGCGTATCAGGGGCTGGTGTCCGACCTGCGGATAGCCGCACAGGCGCTCAGTTGATCCGTTTATCGTCGAAGGCATGCCGCTGACCTTCGAACTCGATCCGCAGATCGGCCCCGGCCTTCGTGACGGCGTCGTCGCTCTGTGGGCGGACGTCTCCAACGCGGGCGGCGCCGTCGGATTCGTACCGCCTGTGATCGCCGACGACATACGGCCCGAGTGGGTCAAGCACCACGCTGCCATGAGCGAAGGCCGTACGCGGCTGCTCGTCGGATACGACGAGGAGGGCGCCGTAGCCGCGACTGCCTTCATCACGCACAACACACACCGGCTGATGAAGCACTGGGTGTGGCTCTACACGGTGATGGTCCACCCCGCGCACCAGGGCAAGGGGTACGGGCGCGACCTGATGGCCGCGACGGAGGCGGCGGTACGCGGCTTCGAGGGCATCGACGCGATACGGCTGACCTGCCGCGGCGGCACCGGAGCGGACCGCTTCTACGCGTCCTGCGGCTACAAGGAGGTCGGGCGCGTACCCGGCGGGATCCGCGTCGCTCCGGGGGACGACCGCGACGACATCGTCATGCTGCGGCAGCTGGGGTGACGCCGGGGGCGCCGGAACGACAGGAAGACGCCGGAATGACAGGGGCCCGGTCGGCGCTTTGGAGCCCTGTGCTTGACTGGTAGCGACCCTTTAGGTGCCGTTGAGAAGAAGGTCCCCCCGTGAGCACCAAGCACGCAACGATCCGCTACACCGCCATGCGCCTGGGCGTCTTCGTCGGCTGCTTCTTCGCCATCTGGGGCCTGGTCCACTTCGGCGTGCTGCCGGCCGGCCTGGGCGACTCCAACCTGCTGTGGGTCCTGATGCTCTCCATCGTCGTCTCCGCGCCGCTCAGCTTCGTGCTGCTGCGCAAGCAGCGCGACGCGATGTCGGAGCGGATCGTCGCGCGCGTGGACAGCGCGAAGGCCAAGCTGGAGTCGAACCGCAAGCAGGAGGACGGCCTGACGCAGACGCAGTAAGGGCTGCGTAAGGTACGTCACATACGACAATCCCGGCCGCACCCCAGCCCTGGACACCCGTCCTGGACTGGGGTGTTGGCGTTTGCGGGGCGGGGCGTCGGCGTACGTACCCAAAGAAGTGCTTTGATGTTCCCAAAGTACAAGTGTTAACGTTCTCGGCATGAAGACAGCAGCTGCGCACTCCCCTGACATGAGCGTCCCGCTCGTGCTTGTGGCGCGCCTGCATGTCGATCTCTGCCGCTGCATGTCCGCGGCCTGTCGCCGCCACATCTGACATCAGAAGCGACATCACGCAGCGGCGACCGCCCACAGCTTCAGCACGCCCCGTGCAGCTCACGGCCGCCGCACCCCCGTCCTCGTATCCCCGTACGTGATTCCGTACGTAATCAACGGAGTGTGTCCGTGTCCGCGAACTCCGCGACCACGCCCGCCGAGAAGCAGAAGACCCGCTTCCGGATATCCGACAAGTTCCCCTTCTGGGCTCAGATCGTCACCGGTCTGGTCCTGGGTGTGCTGCTCGGCTGGCTCGCCCGCAGCCAGGACATCAGCTGGCTGAAGACGACGCTGGAGCAGGTCGGCGGCATCTTCGTCCAGCTTCTGAAGCTGGCCGTCGCGCCGCTCGTCTTCTTCGCGATCCTCGTGTCGATCACCAACCTGCGCAAGGTCAACAACGCCGCCAGGCTGGCCTCGCGCACGCTGCTCTGGTTCATGATCACGTCGCTGATCGCGGTCGCCATCGGCATCGCGATCGGCCTGTTCACCAACCCCGGCGCCGGTACGGGCCTGACGCCGAAGGACGGCCAGAAGCCGGAGGGTTCCGGCTCCTGGATCGACTTCCTGACCGGCATCGTGCCGACGGACGTCATCACGCCGTTCACTGAGCTGAACGTGCTTCAGATCGTCTTCATGGCCGCCGTCGCCGGTATCGCCGCCCTTCAGCTCGGAGAGAAGGCCGAGCCGATCCTCAAGCTCAGCAACTCCGTCCTGGAGCTGCTCCAGAAGGCCCTGTGGTGGGTCATCCGCCTCGCGCCCATCGGTACGGTCGGCCTCATCGGCTTCGCCATCGCGGACTACGGCTGGGACCTGATCAGCAAGTACGCGACCTTCACCGCGGACGTCTACATCGGTTGCGCCATCGTCCTGTTCGGCGTCTACCCGCTGCTGCTCGCCACGGTCGCCAAGGTCAACCCGCTCCAGTTCTTCAAGGGCGCCTGGCCGGCCATCCAGCTGGCCTTCGTCTCCCGCTCGTCGGTGGGGACGATGCCGGTCACGCAGCGGGTCACCGAGCGGCTGGGTGTGCCGAAGGAGTACGCGTCGTTCGCCGTTCCGTTCGGTGCCACGACCAAGATGGACGGCTGCGCCGCGATCTACCCGGCGCTCGCCGCGATCTTCATCGCGCAGATCTTCGACGTACAACTCGGCATTCAGGACTACCTGCTGATCGCCTTCGTCTCGGTCATCGGCTCGGCGGCCACCGCCGGCCTGACGGGCGCGACGGTCATGCTGACGCTGACTCTCTCCACGCTGGGTCTCCCGCTGGAGGGCGTGGGCCTGCTGATGGCGATCGACCCGATCCTGGACATGGTGCGGACCGCGACGAACGTCGCGGGGCAGAGCCTGGTGCCGGTCATCGTCGCGGCCCGCGAGAAGATCCTCGACCACGACGCGTACAACTCGGCTTCGTCCTCGCCGGTCGATGAGTACGACGCGGACTACGCGGACGACGCGACCGACGCGGACGACGAGGTGCGTGACGACGTGCGTGACGCCGAGGAGAAGGCCGCGGTGCCGGTCCCCGCGTAACCGTTCCAAGTGCCCCCGGACGCTCCGCGTTCGGGGGCATTTCGGTTTGTGGGGGGCGGGAGCGCCGTACGCTTACCGGGGAGTAGGCCGCGGTATGCGGTGAGCCGCGCTGCGTGGTGGGAGGATCTGGGTCGTGGGTGGTGCTGTGAAGGGCAAGCGGATGCCGCGTGCCGTGCGCGAGCAGCAGATGATGGACGCTGCCGTGCAGACCTTCGGGCAGCGGGGCTACCGGGCCGCGTCGATGGACGAGATCGCCGAGCTGGCCGGAGTCTCCAAGCCGCTCGTCTACCTGTATCTGAACTCCAAGGAAGAGCTGTTCACGGCCTGCATCCGGCGCGAGGCGAGTGCGCTTGTCGCAGCGGTACGGGCCGGAGTCGAGCCGGGGGTGCCTGCCGACCGTCAGCTGTGGGACGGGCTGCGGGCGTTCTTCACGCACGCGGCGGAGAACCCGGACGGCTGGGCGGTGCTGCAGAATCAGGCCCGCACGCACGGGGAGCCGTTCGCCGACGAGGTTGCGGCGATGCGCGCGGAGCTCGTCACCTTCGTGACCTACCTGATCGGCGCCGCTGCGCGCGAGGCGGACTGCGACTCGGAGCTGGCCGAGCGGGAAGTGGCGGGCCTCGCCCATGCGCTGGTGGGGGCCGCCGAGTCGCTCGCCGGGTGGGGGAACGGCACGCCGGGCGTCTCCGCGAAGGAGATGGCCGCGACGCTGATGAATTTCGCCTGGGCCGGGCTGGCGAATCTCATGAACGGGCAGCGCTGGGCGCCTTCATCTCGCGCGTGAGTCCGTTCGTGTTCCCGTGAGGTGGATGCGGCCGTCCTGGCCGCGCAGTTGGAACATGCCTCCCGCCGCCGCGTAGGTGACTGCGGCGGGGAGCAGGACCGGCGCCCTGAAGTCGGCTCGTACGGACGTCTCATCGGCGGGGTCCAGCTCGGCGACGCAGCGGGCGAACGTCCACATGCCGTGCGCGATGGCGCGCGGGAAGCCGAAGAGCTTCGCCGTCAGCGGGTGCAGATGGATGGGGTTGAGGTCCCCCGACACGAGACCGTAGCGGCGGCCCAGGTTGCCGGACACGTCCCAGGTGGTGACGGCGGGGAGCGGGGCGTGCTGATTCTTGGTCAGGCTGGGGGCGACGGGTGTGCTTTGGGTGTAGTGGCGGGCCAGATACGTGCTGCGCGACTCCCAGACCAGGGCGTCCGCCAGGCGGGCCTCGGTGACCATGGTGACCTCGGTGCCGCGTCGGTGAGACCTCAAGTGGTCGGCGTACACGGTCAGTTCGGGGCGGTCGTCCGGGTGCATGGCGCGGTGGCGGTTGATCGCGATGCTCGTGTGGACCAGGCCGGTGAGTGGCAGGGGGAAGGCGCGCCGCGTCATCACGCGCAGGGCGAGGGGGAAGGCGATGACGTGCGGGTAGGTGAGCGGCAGCGGGTCGGTGCAGGGGAAGCCGCAGATGCGGGCGTACGCCGCCAACTGACCGTGGTCGATGAGGGCGTGGGGGAGCGTGAGTCGGGTGGTGGGGAGGACGGCGGTGGAAGAGACCTTGCGCTTGAGCGGGGAGGTGAGTGCCCCGAGTGTGAGGAGTGGTACGAGCGAGGTCATTGTCCAGACTCCCTGCACAGTCGTAGATTTACTCCGGAGTAAGGTTACTCAAGGGTCAGGAGTAGGTCGAGATGATGCGCCCCGCGCCCGAGTTCGAATCCGAGTCTGAGTCTGAGTCGTCGGCGGTTTCCGCTTCCGCTTCCGTTTCCGTACAGCAGCGCAGCCCCGACAAGGTCCGAGTGGACGGCGTCGTGCGAGAGGTGTCCGTGCCGGCGCTCGTGCCGCCCGTACGGCGCGGATCGCTCGCCGACATCCCGTTCGACAACGCCCGCGAGGCCCCGGCCGACCCCGTACTCGGCATCAAGCAGGGCGACGGCACCTGGCGTGACATGACAGCGGCCGAGTTCGCCGCCGATGTGCTCGCGGTGGCGAAGGGCCTGGTCGCGGAGGGGCTGCGGCCCGGCGACCGGATCGCGATCATGTCCCGTACGACGTACGAATGGACGCTGCTCGACTTCGCCGCCTGGGCGGCGGGCCTCGTCACCGTCCCCATCTACCCCACGTCCTCCGCCTTCCAGGCGCGCTGGATCCTCCAGGACTCGGGCGCGGTCGCCTGCGCCGTCGAGAGCGCCGAGCAGGCCAGGGTCGTCAGCCACGAGCGGCAGAACCTGCACGACCTCGCGCACCTGTGGGAGTTCGACACGGGCGCGGTCGACCGGCTGCGGACGGCGGGCAGGGACGTCCCCGACGCGGTCGTCACCGCGCGCCGCTCCGGCCTCGCGCCGGACTCGGTCGCCACCCTCATCTACACCTCGGGCACGACGGGCCGCCCCAAGGGCTGCGTACTCACCCATGCCAACTTCTTCGCCGAGGTCGACAACTCGATCGAGCTGCTGCACCCCGTCTTCAAGTCGGTGAGCAAGGAGCCGGCGTCCACACTGCTGTTCCTGCCGCTGTCGCACGTCTTCGGGCGGATGGTCGCGGTCGGCTGTATGCGGGCGCGGGTACGGCTCGGTCACGCGCCCAGCATCCAGACCGAGGACCTGCTCAGCGACCTGGCGGGCTTCCGGCCGACGTTCCTGCTGGCCATCCCGTACGTACTGGAGAAGGTCTACAACACCGGCCGCGCGACCGCCGAGAAGATGGGCCGCGCCTCGTCGTTCGACCGCGCGTCCCGGATCGCGCAGCGGTACGGGCAGGCGGTGGAGGCGCAGGAGCACGGGAAGCATGGCGGGCCGGGGTTGGGGCTGCGCGCGGCTCGTGCGCTCTACGATCCGCTGGTCTACCGGCGGATCAGGGCGGCGCTGGGCGGCAAGGTGAAGTACGCGATCTGCGGCGGCTCACCGCTCGGGCGGCGCCTCGCGTCGTTCTACGCGGGCGCCGGCATCGAGATCTTCGAGGGGTACGGACTGACGGAGACGACGGCGGCTGCGACCGTGACCCCGCCGCTCAGGCCCCGCCTCGGCACGGTCGGCTGGCCGCTGCCGGGTACGGGCGTCCGTATCGGCGACGACGGGGAGGTGCTGCTGCGCGGCGGCCAGGTCTTCAGCGGCTACTGGGACCGGGAGCGGCAGGCGCCCGTGGACGTGACGCGGGACGGGGGGTGGTTCGCGACGGGCGATCTGGGGGCGCTCGACGACGACGGGTATCTGACCATCACCGGCCGCAAGAAGGACGTCATCATCACGTCGGCGGGCAAGAACGTCGCTCCCGCGCCTCTTGAGGACTGGCTTCGGGCGCATCCACTGGTGGGGCAGTGCCTGGTGGTGGGGGACAACCGCCCGTACATCACGGCCCTGTTGACGCTGGAACCGGACGGTCTGGGGCACTGGCGCCAGATGACGAAGAAGCAGGACGTCCCGCTGCGCGAGCTGGTCGACGACGAGGAGCTGCGGGCCACGCTGCAGCGGGCGGTCGACGAGGCGAACCGGCTGGTGTCGCGGGCGGAGTCGATCCGTCGGTTCGCGGTGCTGCCGGTCGACTTCACGGAGGAGAACGGGTACTTGACGCCGTCGCTGAAGCTGAAGCGGGCGGCGATCGTACGGGACTTCGGGGAGGAGATCGCGGGGTTGTACGGGCGGTGAGGGGGGTGGCTCTGGAAGAGGGGCGCCCGGGATGTGGGCGCCCCTCGCTGCTATTACTGGCAATTCCCCTGGGTCGGTTTGCCGGCGAAACGCTCGTCCAGCCAGTCCATCGCCGGGAACGCGCCTACGGTCACCCCGCCGATGTGCCCGAGGAGGGGATGGGAGCGCCACTGGACGTTCGCGCCCCTGCCGCACCAGTCGGCGCGCAGCCGCTTGCCGACGGAGTACGGGATCAGCTCGTCGAGGCCGCCGTGGTAGAGGTAGACGGGGTGGTCGGGGGCGCGCGTGCCGACGTTCGACTCGTTGAGCCGCTGCTGCCAGTCGGGCTGGTCCAGCGGGTTCCTGACGGTGACCTCGGAGACGCGCTGGAAGAGGCCGGCGACGGTGTCGACGGCGACGCAGTTCTTCTTCATGAAGTCGACGAAGGCTCGCCCCTTGGCGTTGAGGTACTTGTCGAGCTCGAGCTCGGGGAACGCGGCGTTCTGGCCGGTGGCCGCCATGAGGATCAGGCCGGCGCCGATGTTGCCGTCGTTGAAGTCGGCGACTTCGAGGAGGTCGGCCGGTACGCCGCCGGTCGCCGTGCCCTTGACGTTGAGCTCGGGGGCGTACGAGTCGTGGAGTTCGGCGGCCCAGCTGGAGGCCTGGCCGCCCTGGGAGTACCCCATGACGCCGACGGGTGAATCCGCGCTCAGACCGGCTTCCGGGTGGTGGAGGGCGGCGCGGGCGGCGTCGAGGACGGCGTGGCCCTCGGCGCGGCCGACGGTGTACGTGTGGTCGCCGGGGGTGCCGAGGCCTTCGTAGTCGGTGACGACGACGGCCCAGCCGCGCTGGACGGCCGCGTTGATGAGGTTGGCCTCGACGGTCGTTCCGTGGGGGAACCCGGCGCTCGGCGCGCACTGATCGGCGAGCCCGACGGTCCCGACGGCGTACGTGACGAGCGGGCGCGGCCCGGTGCGGCCGTCCTTGGGCACGATGACGGTGCCGGAGACGACGTTGGGGGCGCCCTTGGCGGTGGTGGAGCGGTAGGTGATGTGCCAGGCGTTGGTGTTGGTGGGCTGGTCGGGGAGTGGGTGGAAGGAGGTGGGGGCGGAGGTGAGGAGGTCGCCGGGGGTGCTGGTGCCGGTGCTGGCGGGCGACGACTCCTGGACGGTTGCGGTGGCCGATGGGGTGGCGGCGGCGGTGAAGGCGAGTGCGGCCAGGGTGGTGAGGGTGGTGAGGGTGGCTACCACTCTGGCCCGGAGGCGATTGAGGCTCGTGTGACGCTTGTGATGCGTGTGATGCCTAGGACTGTGACTCATACGGCTCTCCCAACGTTCCGAGGGGGGCTGGGGTCGTTGCCGAGACGGTAGTGACTGACCGGTAGGTACGGAGCTGGCCGGGAAGCTCAGCTTTGCTGACCCCAGATATCAACGACTCAGGAGCGAACCAGGGACGCGGCGGAGGTGGCGAGCCACTGGAGAGCCACTGGGGGCGGGGCCAGAGGCGTTGGTTGCTTCTGGTGGTGGAGCCGCCCCTTTCGGGAGTTTGGCGGTTCCGGCGCAAGGCCCGTCTGCCGGGTACGAACTCGCACTCCTCGACCACACGGGTGGAGAACGTGGACGTGGAATGGGACCGGCTTGTTGCTCGCGAAGGGCTGCATCCCGTCTTCGAACTCCGCAGCGAGGAATTCGGACAGAGGCACTTCATCGTGGCCGACCCGAATGGGATCCTGATCGACGTCATTACGCCCATTGCCCCAACCGGCGAATACTCCCAGCAGTACGTCAATAGCTGAGCCCGAAGGGCGTGTTCCCTTCGTACCGACAGGGCGGCTCGGCCCTTGGTGCGATCAACCCGCCACTTATGTGGGGGAGTGGCCGTCAGGTGTCTTCCGGCCGGGGGGGGGTGTCCGCCGCTCCGGTGGCCGCGTCCGGAGCCCCCACCCGGTATGTCCCCGGCGTCGTTCCCGTCCAGCGGCGGAACGCGCGGTGGAAGGACGTGTCCTCGGAGAAGCCGAGTCTGGCTGCCAGTTCCGCGATCGGTTCGCGGCCTTCTGCCAGGCCCGCGATCGCCGCGTCGCGGCGTACCGCGTCCTTCAGCTGCTGGAAAGACGTCGACTCCTGCTGAAGGCGGCGGCGCAGTGTCGCCGGGCTGACCGCCAGGCGGGCCGCCGTCTCCCCGAGGGACGGGAGGCGGGGGGAGGCGCGCAGCGACTGGGCCAAGGTGTGGCGGACCTGTTCGGCCACCGTCGTGCCGTACTCGCGGCGGCTGAGCAGCTCGAAGGGGGCGCGTCTCAGCATCGCGTGCAGTTCCGCCTCGTCCCGTACGAGCGGGGAGGTGAGCCAGCGCGCGTCGAAGCCGGCGCCCGTACGGTCGGTGCCGAAGCGGACCGGGCAGCCGAAAAGGGTGTCGTACTCGTCCTTGTGCGGGGGCGGCGGGTAGGGGAAGTCGGCCCAGCGCAGGGGGATGCGGCGGCCTATCAGCCAGCTGCACAGCCGGTGCCAGATAATCAGCAGGCACTCGGTGAGGAACCGGTCCTCGTCGCGGTCCGGGGCGATGCGGACGGTGAACACCGCCTCGCTTCCCGTCCGTCGCAGTTCGAGGTCCGGGCCGCCCGGAAACAGGCCGTAGAAGGCCGTTCCGCGCTCGACCGCCGTCCCCAGGTCCCGGCAGCCCAGCGCGGCGTAACACATCATCGCGAACGTGCCCGGCCTGCTCGGTACGGAGGCCAGCCCCAGGAACTCGTCCTGCGTGGCCCCGTACAGCGCCCGGAACAAGCCCGCGAACTGCGCCGCCGTGACACGCGCCCTGTCGTCGCCCAGGAGGAGCGGCGGGATGTTGCCCGCCTGGAGCAGTGGCACCGTGTCGATGCCACGGCGCTCGGCGCCGCGCAGCACAGCCCGTACATGGTGCACGGTGATCGTCCGCTTCGCCATGGTCAACGACGGTAGCGGGGATGAGCGGCGAGGTCAGTGGTGGTGACGTTTCCCGTCATCCCCCGCGGCCTCCGGTCGTACCTACCGTCGGACGCATGAGTCGCATCAGTGGAACTCGACGGCCAGAGACGCTCGCGGTGTTCACCGAGTGGGCGGGGCAGCGGTACGGCGATCATCCGGCGCTGCGCGCGAAGGGCATGCCGCCCGTCTCGTACGCCGAACTGCGCGACACCGTCCGCGAGATCGCCTGCGGGCTGATCGGTCCCGGCACCGGTGTCCGGGCGGGCGACCGCGTGGCGATCCTCTCCGACACCCGTGTCGAGTGGACGTACGCGCACTTCGCGGTCTTCGCGGCGGGCGCGGTCGTCGTACCCGTGTATCCGACGGCGGGCGACGAGGAGCTCGCCTGGGTCCTCGCCGACTCCGGCGCCACGGTGGTGATCTGCGAGAACGCCGAGCGGGCGGCGCGGGTGGAGGGCGTACGCTCCAAGACCCCGGCCGTCCGGCACGTCGTCCTGATGGACGAACTCCGCGCGCTGCCCGGTCCGGCCGCCACCGTGGAGGAAGCCGCGGAGGAAGCCGTGGAGATACTCGCCGCGCGGGGCGCCGCCGTCGTGGACAGCGATCTGGCGTCGATCGTCTACACGTCGGGGACCACGGGGCTCCCCAAAGGCTGCCGCCTCACCCACGGCAACTTCGGGGCCGTGCTCGAAGCCAACCTGGATGTGATTCACGGTGCGCCGGGGGACCGCACGTACCTCTATCTCCCGCTCGCCCATCTCCTCGCCCAGCTCATCGAGTTCACGACCTTGCTGTACGGCGGCGAGCTCCGCTATTTCGGCGGCCGCATCGAGGATGTCGTGAGCGAGCTGGCCGAGGTGCGGCCGACGCACCTGCCGTCCGTTCCCCGGCTGTTCGAGAAGGTGCACTCGGTGGTGCTGTCGCTGGCCGAGTCGCAGGAGGGCGGGCGTGAGCGGTTCGAGGAGGCGGTACGGATCGGGCTGCTGGCGGCGGAGGGGCGGCTGCCGCAGGAGCTGGCGGGCGCGTACGAAGAAGCCGACCAGCGGCTGTACAGCTTGGTCAGGGACGTCTTCGGTGGTCAGTTGCGCTGGGCGTTGACCGGGGGAGCACCCATCGCCCCACAGACCATGGACTTCCTGCGGGCCTGCGGCATCCAGGTCTTCGAGGGGTACGGAATGACCGAGTCGGGCGGCGTCATCTCGCTCAACCACCCGGGCGCGGTCCGCTACGGAACGGTCGGCCGCCCCATCGCGGGCTGCGAGGTCCGGATCGCGGACGACGGTGAGGTGCTGGCGCGCGGCCCCATGGTCTTCCCCGGCTATTACGGGGACGAGGCCGCCGCGACGCGCGAGACGCTCGACCCGGACGGCTGGCTGCACACGGGGGACCTCGGCGCGCTGGACGCGGACGGGTATCTCAAGATCACCGGGCGCAAGAAGGACTTGATCATCACTTCCGCCGGCAAGAACCTCACCCCGTCGCTGGTCGAACAGGCCGTCCAGCAGCAGTCGCCGCTCATCTCGCACGTGGTGATGGTGGGCGACCGTCGCCCGTACCCCGTCGCGCTGATCACCCTCGACGCCGAGGAGGTCGCCGGCTGGGCGGCCCGCGAGGGGCGCGACCCCAGCGACCCCGGTGCCGTGCCCGACGCCGTCCGGGCCCTGATTCAGGAGGCGGTCGACGCGGCGAACGAGCGGGTCTCGCGGCCGGCGCGGATCCGCGCCTTCGCCGTACTCGACGAGGACTTCACGGTGGACAGCGGCGTGCTGACGCCGACGCTGAAGGTCCGGCGGCGGGCAGTTGTCGAGCGGTACGCCGCCGAGATAGAGGCGCTGTACGACGCCGACTGATCGCCCATGCCTGTCCGTATACAGGCAGGAGCCCCGTTCCTCGCGGAACGGGGCTCCTTGGGTACTGCTACTTCGACCGCGATCGGGTCGGACCGGGCAACTAGACCGGGGTGACGTTCTCCGCCTGCGGGCCCTTCGGGCCCTGCGTGACGTCGAAGTTCACCTGCTGGTTTTCCTCAAGCGAGCGGAAACCAGACGCGTTGATCGCGGAGTAGTGGACGAAGACATCCGGGCCGCCGCCGTCCTGGGCGATGAAGCCGAAGCCCTTTTCAGCGTTGAACCACTTGACGGTTCCGGTAGCCATAAGCCCTCCTATGGGCCAAAGGGTTGCCCTGCTCCAGAACCTGCAAAGAAGTCTGAAAACTACAAAAGCCTGCGGGTCACATGCTCCGCAGGCTCTGTACTGCAAGGGAAACCAAACTGCAACTTGCGGCGAGCGTAGCACGCACTCTCAGGAGAGTGGAAGAGGGAAAGATCACGTCACCCGGAAGTTTGACAGCGTCTTCCAGCAGGCCTTTCGACGGTAATGCGGAGGGCCCCCGAGAGGCCTCCGGCGATCTTGGGGAGTGGCCCCGACTCGCCCCGGCGGCCCCGGCGTCGGCCCCCGGGTCGGCCCCGGCGTCGGGCTCGGCGGTGGACAGGTCTAGCCTCACGATGTGGACAATTCAACTGCTGTCGACCACCGTCGCAGCCGGCCACGTGTCGGCCACATCCAGTTCCTGAACTGCCTGCCCCTCTACTGGGGGCTGGCCCGTACCGGAGCGCTTCTCGACTTCGAGCTGTCCAAGGACACCCCCGAGCGGCTCAGCGAGCAACTTGTGCGCGGCGATCTCGACATCGCGCCCGTCACCCTCGTCGAGTTCCTGCGCAACGCCGACGATCTCGTCGCCTTCCCCGACCTCGCGGTCGGCTGCGACGGACCCGTCATGTCGTGCGTGATCGTTTCCCAGGTGCCGCTGGCGCAGCTCGACAGAGCCCGGGTCGCGCTCGGTTCGACCTCGCGTACGTCGGTGCGCCTGGCGCAGCTGCTGCTGGCCGAGCAGTACGGCGTACAGCCCGACTACTACACGTGTCCGCCCGACCTCGGGGTGATGATGCAGGAGGCGGAAGCGGCCGTGCTGATCGGGGACGCGGCGCTGCGGGCCGCGCTGCACGACGCGCCCCGGCTCGGCCTCCAGGTCCACGACTTGGGGCAGATGTGGAAGGACTGGACGGGGCTCCCGTTCGTCTTCGCGGTGTGGGCGGCGCGCAAGGACTACCTCGCGCGTGAGCCGGACGTCGTGAAGAAGGTCCACGAGGCGTTCCTGACCTCTCGCGATCTGTCCCTGGAGGAGGTCGGCAAGGTCGCCAAGCAGGCAGCCCGCTGGGAGGTCTTCGACGCGGAGCTGCTGGAGCGCTACTTCACGACACTGGACTTCCGTTTCGGTGCCGAGCAGCTCGCGGGCGTACGGGAATTCGCGCGCAGGACCGGGCCGACGACCGGGTTTCCGGCCGACGTCACGGTTGAACTGCTCGGCTGACCACGTCGCCCCCTAGGCTGCTGGCGACAGCAGGCAAGTCGCCGGCGGTGGTACGGGGGAGGACGAGGGCATGCAGCCGCTCGACGCGGGTGATCCGCAGACCATCGGCGCGTACCGGATCCTCGGCAGGCTGGGCGCCGGCGGCATGGGCCGCGTATTCCTCGGGCGCAGTGCGGGTGGACGTACGGTCGCGGTCAAGGTCGCGCATCCGCACTTCGCGCTCGACGACGAGTTCCGCGCCCGCTTCCGGCGCGAGGTGGCGGCGGCCCGGCGGGTCGGCGGCGAGTGGACGGCGCCCGTGCTGGACGCGGACCCGGATGCCCCTGTGCCGTGGGTGGCCACCGGGTACGTCGCCGGGCCCACGCTGACGGAGGCCGTCGCCGACGCCGGGCCGCTGCCCGCGTACGCGGTGCGCGCTCTGGGCGCGGGGCTCGCGGAGGCGCTGAGCGCGGTGCACGGGCTCGGTCTCGTACACCGGGACGTCAAGCCGTCGAACGTCATGCTGACGCTCGACGGGCCCCGGCTGATCGACTTCGGCATCGCGCGCGCCACCGACGGCACCGCGTCGCTCACCTCCACCGGTGTGTCCATCGGCTCGCCCGGTTACATGTCGCCCGAGCAGATCCTCAGCAAGGACGTGACGGGCGCGGCCGACGTGTTCTCGCTGGGTGCGGTGCTGGCGTACGCCGCGCTGGGCGAGGCACCGTTCCCCGGCGACTCGTCGGCGGCGCTGCTCTACAAGGTGGTGCACGAGGAGCCGCGGCTGGACGGGCTGGACGCGCTCGACGGTGAATTGCGCGAGGTGGTCGGCGCCTGTCTGGCCAAGGAGGCGGCGGACCGGCCGTCCCCGGAGGAAGTGGCGCGGCGGCTCGCGCCGGGCGGGGCCGCGCAGTTGGTGGCGGCGGGGTGGCTGCCGGGGCCGCTGGTCGAGCGGGCGGGGCGGGCGGCGGTGCGGCTGCTCGACCTGGAACCGGCGACGGCGCCGCCGGGGGATTCGGGGCCGGTGCCGTTCAGCAGCCCGGCGGTGGGCGTGTTCGGGCCGCCGCCGGCTTCCTTCGGGAGCGGGAGTGGGGGCGTGGGTGCGGGTGTTGCGCCCGTCGTACCGGGTGGTGGGACCGGCACCGCGACCGCGTCCGATGCGGCGGGCCGCGTTTCGTTCTCGCTGACCACCGAGAACTCCGCCCCCGACGCCCGGGGCCGCGGCCGCCGCAGGAGCTGCACGGTGGTTCTCGCCGTCGCGGGCGCGCTGGCGGTGGTGACGGTGGGCGGCTCGGTCCTCCTGAGCGGGCTGTCCGGCGACGACTCCAACGCGGAGAAGGACAGCGGCGGCCAGGACACTCCCCCCGCCGCCGCGGCCGGCGTGCCCAAGGCCTTCACCGGCACGTGGGAGGGAAGCGTCACGGCGGGCGGCGTCGCCAGCCAGTACTCCGTCAAGATCAGCGGCGGGACGAAGGGCGAGGACGTGGCCCGTACGACGAACACCTTCGGCCCGCTCAAGTGCAACGGTCTGGGCGAACTGGCCTCCGTGACCGCGAACAAGCTCCGCATCACCGACCGCGCCGACCCGGCTCGCCCCTCCACCCCCGGCTGCGCGAGCGGCACCGTTCAGGTCACGTACACGCTGGAGAAGGACGGCACTCTGACCGTCAGGGCGCAGGGCAAGGGAACCGGGAACCCGGCGGGTTCGCTGCGCCGTCTGGACCGCTGAGGCAGACCCGCGTTCGCCGCGCAGTCGGCGATCCCCGGTGAGGGCGGAGCCGTTGCCCGCCGTTATCGTGACGGAGCCATGCCAGACGGGGGAGCGAAGGGGCGCACGGTGCGGAACGGCGCGAGGGCTGACGAGGTCGCCGACGAGGGACGGCTGGTCGCCGGGCGGTACCGGCTGCTGGAGCAGATCGGACGCGGTGGCATGGGCACCGTGTGGCGAGCCGAGGACGAACTGCTGGGCCGCCATGTGGCGCTGAAGAAGCTGCACGTGTCGCCACATCTGGCCGACGACGAGCGGGACACGCTGTACGAGAGGACGCGCCGCGAGGCACGCAGCGCGGCCCGTATCACGCACCCGAACGTGGTCGTGGTGCACGACGTCGTGGACGACGGCGGGCTGCCGTGCATCGTCATGGAGTACGTCCCGTCCCGGACGCTCGGTGAGGTGCTGAAGCAGGACGGGCCCCTGCCGCCCCAGGAGGCGGCCCGGATCGGCCGCGGAATGATCGCCGCTCTGCGGGCCGCGCACGCCGCCGGGGTGCTGCACCGCGACGTCAAGCCGGGCAATGTGCTCCTGGGCGCGGACGGCCGAGTGGTCCTGACGGACTTCGGTATCGCCGTCGCGTCCGGAACGTCCACGCTGACCAAGACCGGGGAGCTGGTCGGGTCCGTGGACTACGTCGCCCCGGAGCGGGTCAGGGGCGGGAAGCCGGGGCCCGCCTCCGACCTGTGGGCGCTGGGGGCGACGCTGTATCAGGCGGTGGAGGGACGCCCGCCGTTCCGCAAGGACACGGCGATCGAGACGGCGTACGCGATCGCCGTCGACCCGCTGGTCCCGCCTCGCGGGGCAGGGCCGCTGGCCCTGCTGATCGAGCAGCTTCTGACAAAAGATCCGCAGACACGTCCGCCGGCCGAGACGGTGGAGCTGCGGCTGCGCGCGCCGGCGGAGGCACAGTTCGCGCAACCACCGGGGCCGGTCAGCCGGAACGCCGAAGGCAGAGCGATGGCCACGGCGCCGACGGCCGCGTCGCCCGATCGCGATGGCCCCGACGTTCCCGACGGCCCGGGCCGGGCGTCCGAGCACCCGCGGAAATCCCCACACGCGCGCCCGCACACGCCCCCGCGCCGCCGTGTCGCCGTCCGGGCGGCCGTCGTGGCGGTCGTCGCCGTGGCGGCGGCAGCTGCCACAGTCCTGATGCTGCGCCCGGAGAGCGGCTCACAGACCACGCCATCGCAGGGCGGCCAGGTCGAGAAGCCGTCCGGCACATCGGCGGGGCCGGTTTCCCCGACGGCGAAGCCGTCTCCTGTCCCGGACGGTTACCACCTGGTGCGGGAGAGAGAGGTCGGGCTCTCCTTCCCCGTCCCGGACGGCTGGACCCGCAAGGAACTGCCCGACAGCACGATCGTGTACATCGATCCGACGGAGCTGGCCAGCCTGCGCGTGAATGTCCTCGACTTCGCGAGCACCAGCCCCCTTCAGCACTGGAAGGACGACGAAGCCAAGTCGCTGCGCGAGGGCAAACTGCCCGGCTACAAGCAGCGGCGGATGCAGACCACGTCCTACCGGGGGCAGCCGGCTGCGATCTGGGAATTCACCTTCCAGGGCAGGGCGCGCGAGTTCCAGGCGATCGACCTCGGGTTCGGCCGGCCGGGCGAGAAGGAGTACGCGATCTACCTCTCGGCGCCGAGCGCGGACTGGGCCGCGTTCAGGCCGGTCTTCGACCACGTCGGTGACGGCCTGCACATCGAGAGTGAACAGACTGGCTGACCTGCTGACCTGCTGACCTGCTGACCTGCTGAACTGCGGCGTCAACCGGGCGCCCGAAGCTCACCCGCGAGGCTGGCGTAGGCTGGGCCGGTCCGTCCACACCCTGCCGAAAGGGACACCCCGGTGACTGAGAAGGCCGACCTCACAGCCGTCCTCGACCGCGCCGCTGAGGGTGGGCGGATCACCCCGGAAGAGGCACTCGACCTCTACCGCCACGCGCCGCTGCACGCGCTCGGGCAGGCCGCCGACGCCGTACGCCGCCGCCGTTACGCCGGTACCGAGCACATCGCGACGTACATCATCGAGCGGAACATCAACTACACGAACTCGTGCGTCACCGCGTGCAAGTTCTGCGCCTTCTACGCCGCGCCCAAGAGTGACAAGGTGTGGACCCGCGACCTCGACGACATCCTGCGCCGCTGCGCGGAGACCGTCGAGCTCGGCGGTACGCAGATCATGTTCCAGGGCGGGCACCACCCGGACTACGGCGTCGAGTACTACGAGGAGCACTTCGCCGCGATCAAGGCGGCGTACCCGCAGCTCGTCATCCACTCCCTCGGCGCCTCCGAGGTCGAGCACATGGCCCGCATCTCCGGTGTGAGCGCCGAGGACGCGATCCGCCGGATTCACGCCGCCGGTCTCGACTCCTTCGCAGGCGCCGGCGCCGAGCTGCTGCCCGAGCGGCCGCGCAAGGCCATCGCGCCGCTCAAGGAGTCCGGCGAGCGCTGGCTGGAGATCATGGAGCTCGCGCACCGGCTGGGTGTCGAGTCGACGTCGACGATGCTCATGGGTACGGGCGAGACCAACGCCGAGCGCATCGAGCACCTGCGGATGATCCGTGACGTACAGGACCGGACGGGTGGCTTCCGCGCCTTCATCCCGTACACCTACCAGCCGCAGAACAACGCGCTGAAGGGCCGCACGCAGGCCACGCTCTTCGAGTACCTGCGCCTCATCGCCGTCGCGCGTCTCTTCTTCGACAACATCGCGCACATCCAGGGCTCCTGGCTGACGGTCGGCAAGGAGGTCGGCCAGCTGTCGCTGCACTACGGCGCGGACGACCTCGGGTCGATCATGCTGGAGGAGAACGTCGTGTCGTCGGCCGGGGCCAAGCACCGGTCCAACCGGATGGAGATCATCGATCTCATCCGCAAGTCCGGGCGCGTGCCCGCGCAGCGCACGACGACGTACGAGCACATCCTCGTCCACGACGACCCGGCGAACGACCCGGTCGACGACCACGTGGTCTCGCACCTCTCGTCGACGGCCATCGAGGGCGGCACCGCGCACCCCGAGCTGAAGATCCTCAGCAGCAACTGAACCGGCTGAGCCGACTACCGCCACGGAGCCGAGTTGCTGACGATTCACGCCGCCGACCTGGTCGTCCCCGTCGTCGGGGAGCCGGTCGAGCGGGGCGCGGTCGCCGTCGACGGGACGACGGTCGTCGCGCTCGGCCCGTACGACGAAGTGGCCGCCGCCCGGCCGACGGCCCGCGTTCGTCGCTGGCCCGGAGTCCTCACCCCCGGGCTGCACAACGACAGCGGTGGCTTGCTGCTGGAGCACGCTTATTTCCCCGAGGAGCCGGGCGAGTTCGACGAACTCGGACGGGATCCCCTCACCGGCGACGCCTTGGCCGCGCTGCGCATGACCGAGGCCCGCTGGGGCAACAGCGCCCGCCGCTGCACGCAGAAACTCCTGGCCCATGGCGTGGTCGCCGTCACCGGCCCGCTCCTGATTCCGGCCGTCCGCCAGGCGGTGCACCGGGCGGGCCTCACGGTTACTGGCCCCGGCACGGGCCCCGGCCCCCGCCCCGGCACGGCCGACCCGCTGGCCGACGGCGCCCCGCTCGCTTCCGTGGCCGCGTCCCCGCTCGCCGTCGGCTCCCGTGCCGACCTCGCGGTCTTCGACGTACCGGACGAGGCGGCCCTGCGGGCGCGCGGGGCCGGCACGTGCGTCGCGACGGTGCTGGGCGGCCGGCTGGTGCACCGGCGGCGGTGAGCCGCCGGGCGGGGGGTGCTTTACGGCACGCTGGGGCCGCCCAGGTAGCGGCCGTTCTCGTCGTACGGCCAGGCATTGGCCACGCACCCCTGCAGGCCCTTGATCTGCTGCATCATCGCGGGCGCCGGGCGGCCGGGACCAGGGCACGTCTCGTGGCCGCGGCCCAGCCAGTGGCCGACCTCGTGGTTGATGATCAGGGCGCGGTACTCGGAGACCGGTCCGTCGAACTGCGGGGAGCCGAGCTGCCACCGCTTGAGATTCACCATGACCTTCTCGCCGCCGCGGCAGTTGACCTCGCCGTGGGTGTTCAGGCCGTACGAGCCGCAGAGCCGGTCGGTGGTTGCCGGGGTGGCGACGCGGATCACCAACCCCGCCGAATCGTCGGCGACTTGGCGGAACGAGTGGGTGCCGTCGTACGCCCAGCCGCGCGGGTCGGCGAGGATGCCGGCGATGTCCTCGGCAGCCTTGTCCGGGTCGACGCCGATACCGTCCTCCACCTCCACGCGGTAGCGGCTGCCACCGCCGGTGGTGGAGGCGCCCGCGCGGGCGACGGTGAACGTGCCGGGGCCCGAGGCGGGCACGGCCGGGGGCGGCGTGGAGGCAGTCGCGGTCGCGGTCCGGGACGGCTTGAGGCTGGGCGATGCCTTGGGACTGGCAGAGGCCCTGGCCTTGGGGGAGGCCGCCGGTGACGTCCTCGGCGCGGGTGAGGAAGGAGTGGCGCGTGCCTGGACGCTCCCGCCGGCGGCCGGCGCTTCGGACCCCGCCCACGGCAGGTCCAGGAGCACCGCCCCCGCGACGACCGCGACCACCAGCACGAGCGCGCCGAGCCCGGCCCGGCGCCGGCGGCGCGTCCGAGTCCGCTTCCCCGCCTGCCTGCGCTGTGCGCGGCCGGGGGAACCCGACCGTAAAGAGGAGGAGGAAGAAGAGGAAGGAGAAGAAGAGCTGACCGGCACGCGTATTCGGTACGTGTCCTCGTCGGCGTCCCGTACGGACTGGTCAGCCGCCATGGTTCGATCCGCTCTCGATTACGGGATGGTCGTCGGCGTACCGCACCAGCTGCTTGAACCGCTTGTCGTCCACGGCGCGCACCAGCTGGGTGACCGACACCGGGACCGGCCCGCCCGACGACTCCTGCGGGGAGACGGTCAGCGAGATGGCGCTGTCGCCGTACCGGTACTGGACGGAAACCTCCACCGTTTTCCGCGAGTTGACCGGCACCCGGTACGCGTTTGCGGTGGTGCCGTCGGTCAGGGTGACCCGCTCGCAGAGCAGGCCCTTCTCCGGTACGCCCTCGCACGCGCCCAGCGAGCCGCCCGGCTCGGCACGCACCGTGAAGCGCACCGGGAAGATCTTGCCGCCCGTCTCTCCCTGGTAGAGACGGACGTCGCTGTCGAGTGGGCGGATGGTGCCGACCGCGGCGGGGAGCAGGTCATCGAGGACCACGGCGGCCCTTTGCTGGAACGCGGTGAGCCGCTCCTGTTCGGCCTTGGGCAGCAGGGTGCGGGCGAACGTCTCGCCGGGGGTCGGCGCCACGTGCACCGGGGTGCGCTCCGGCGCGGGGCCGACGGCCGGCGGGCCGGGAGGCGCCGCCGGGCCGGTGTCCGGGCCCGGCCGGGCCCACGGCGTCAGTACGGACATGGTCAGCGCCACGGCCGTCACCACCCCGAAGACGCTCCCGGCCACGGCCAGCCGGGCCCGCGCCCGCCGCCGGCGGCCGAGGCGCACGGCTCCCGGCACCAGGTCGGGCAGCGGCGGGAGCATCTCGGTCGCCCGGCTCATGGCGTTCTTGAACAGCGTGTCCGGCAGGTCCGGCAGGTCCTGCTCGGGGCTGTGATGCAGGTTCGTATTCATGGCCGGTCATCAGCTCCCGGTGGCGTAGACATGCGCGTCACCCAGCCGGGTGCGCAGCCGGGCAAGGGAGCGTGAGCACTGGCTCTTCACGGTGGACTCGCTGCACCGCAGCAAAGAGGCGACCGTTTCGACGCTCAGGTCCTCCCAGTAGCGCAGTACGACGATCGCTCTTGCCCGGGGCGGGAGTTCGTCCAGCAGGGCGAGGAGTGTGACGCGCAGGTCCGAGTACGGCGCCGGGTGGGGCTGGGTACGGGGGGCGGTGCGGGTGTGCGCCAGGAGGTCGCGCAGGGTTCGCCTGCGCTCGGCCACGAAGGTGCGTACCAGCACGGTCTTGGCGTACGCGTCGAGGTTGTCGGCGGCGCTTGCCTTGCGCCAGTGCTGGAACAGCTTGGCGAGCGTGGTCTGTGCGAGGTCCCGGGCGCCCTCCGGGTCCCCGCACAGCAGGTAGGCCGTCCGGTACAGCCGCCGCTGCCCGACTCGTGCGTACGCCTCGAAGCTCGCGGTGTCGCGGTCCGAGGCCTCGGCCCCCGGGCCGGTCGCCGTCCCTGCCGGCATCCGCCCGCCCCCTCTCGCTGGTTCTGCCCCGGTTGCTCCGGTCGCTCCGGGATCGACTCCCACCCCCTTCAGAGCGCGCTCGCGTCGGAAAGGTTGAAAGCGGATGTCGAGCACTTCGGCAGCTTTGCGAAAGTTTGCGCGCAGGAAGTGCAGAGGGCCGGAAGTCCTCTGTGGTGCAGGGCGGAGAGTAAGCAGAGCCGCAGCCTTGTCAGGCCGCCGAGTTTCGCGCGGATATTGGCAATGTGAAACTTCACCGTCCGCGTACTGATGTTCAGGTCCGCAGCGATTTCCTCATTGGAAGGCGCGCTGTGCAGGGCAGTGAAAACCTGCTTCTCCATGGGCGTGAGATGGCGCAGAGGAGTTGGCGCGAGGAGGGCCAACGACGCCCGTTCGCAGGCGACATCATGGCTCCGACCAGCGCAGACAATACAGTGAACCGTCATGATCCCCCCCAGGACGTTGGCTCAAAAGCAGCGGAAATCTAACACGGGGGGTGAGAGACCCGGCTGTAAGTCCGCAATATGGGCGGGCCGGGAAGGTGCGTCAGGCAACGAGGTGGGCGGCTTGTCCCAGGTGGCCCTGAGACTGCTTTTTCACCTGCTATGAACTGAGCGAGGCGGCTAGCTTGAGCCGGTCCTTGAGTTGCTGCTTGGCCAGGTTGAGGGTCTCGGCATTTTTGTTGATCTGCCGGTTCTGGTAGGCGGACTGGACCGCGAAGTAGACGCCGACGAGGTTGACCTTCTGCTTGCAGGCGACGTCGGCCTTGGCGGCGGTGATCGCGGCGGGGGAGGAGAGGGCGTCGTCGGCGATGCCGAGGTCTTCGCGGGCGTCCATAGGGTCGACGGCCGTGTGGCCCTGCTTGGCCATGCACTCGGACCAGCGCTTGTTGACGGCCTTCACGCGGGAGTCCTCGCGGGCCTTGGACTCGGCCTCGGACTTGAGATTGAAGACGTACAGCGCGTCCACGGCGTTCGGCTCGGGAGCGTACAGCTTGAGGAAGGCCTCACGGCCGCAGCCGCCGACCGGCACTGCCTTGCCGTTGATCTTCTGCTTGCTGCCGCCCTTCTTCTCGGCCTCTGCCTGACTCATCGGCATGTCGGCCGGCGTCAGGCCGGGCACGCCGTGCAACGCGAGTTCCTCGGTCTCGGTGAGGTTCTTGTCGGTCTTCGCCGGCGGTTCGGGCTCACCGGGGGAGCCGTAGCCGTACTGGGCCGCTTCCTTGGGGTCCACCAGCCCGAAGATCCGCGAGTTCGGGCCGCTCGCCGCCTTCGTGACGGGCCGCTGCGGTGGGCTGTAGGAGAAGCCGAAGCGCTCCATGCACTGGGTGACGAGCGCGTTGTGGCCCTGCTCGACCGCGTCTCGCTCCTGCTGGGTGGCTTCATAGGCGTCCAGGGGGAACTCCAGGCCCACGGTCAGCGACATCGTGGGGGTGGCTGTCACCTCGGGCTCCGACTTGTCGTCTTTGTGTCCCACGTCGGTGGTGGAGGAACAAGCGGAGAGGAGCAGAGCAGCGCAGACCACACCTATCGAACGGTGGAGGTGGCGCGAGCCGGAGAGCGGGAGCATGCGGATCCTTCGGGCGACCGGGTTGTAGGATGCGGCAACCGCTGTTCTGCCCGGCGCTTACGGGCAGAACAGCGGTTGCTTTTTTTACTGGCGGGGTCGTTCCCCGCGGCCTGATCAGAGGGTGTAGTACGCCGAAGAGATCTCGTTCTTGAACGTGGCGGAGGCGTTGCCGGAGTAGCCGGACGGCAGCGAGCCGCGGACGCCGCCACGGTTGGCGTCGGTGTAGACGTACCAGGTGTTCACATCGCGGTTCCAGTACGAGGCGGTGTTGTCGTTGGTGGACTGCCCCGAGCCGGCGCAGGAGCCGATGAACTTGTCGTCGTAGAAGTTGGAGTCGGCGACGTAGAGGTCGAAGACGCAACCGCCGAAGTCCGAGTTGTAGTAGAGGCCGAACTCGCCGCTCTCCACGACACCGTTCTTGTGGGTGGCGGCCGAGGCCGTGCCGGCCGTCGCGAGGGTCAGGCCGGTGGCGGCGGTGGCCGCCAGGGCGATGCCGGCGAGGCGCCGCGTAACGGTGGAACGAGACATTTCACTTCTCCTTGTGTGTTGCATGAGTTGCCTGTGTTGCTGCTCGGACACGAGCGGTAGCAATTCAATGAGGCACACCACGGGGTGTCTACTGTCCCCGGAGACAGTTGTTGTGGGCCTGCGCGCTCTGTACCGTCGGTCGCCTGAGCAGCACTTACGCACCATCAGGCCGCCGACCACAGGCGCCTGTTGGTCGCCCGGCCAGTCGCCCCGCTGCTGTCAGGGGCCGGCCACACCTCCCCCACTGTTGCCCTTCTCCCGGGAGTTCCCGTATGCGCTGTGTCCCTGCTGTCACCAGAACTGCCGCGGCGCTGCTGCTGGTGTCCCTCGCCGCCGTTGGCTGCTCGAACGCCACGCAGGGTGAGCCCTCCGACTCCGCCCAGCCGAAGGCGAAATCCCCGACGAGCGGTGCGTCGCAGACCGTGGTGAGCGATGAGATGCGGGCGTACTTCGACTGCCTGAAGGACAACGGTCTGACCCTGGAGACGACCGACGGCGGAGAACCGCGAGTCGAGAAGGGCACGAACAGCGACGCGGCCACCATCGCGGCGGAGAAGAAGTGCGTGGACCTCCGCTCGGAACCGACCGTGTCCGCCCTGCCGAAGGACCAGCTGGCGAAGGCCCGCGAACTGAGCGCGTGCATACGGGAGAAGGGGATCAAGAACTACCCGGACCCCGACGCGAAGGGCAACGTGCAGCTCAGCGCCGAGCTGGCCAAGTCGCTCAAGGCGAACCCCGACTTCCCCAAGGCCGAGCAGGAGTGCCAGCCCGACTCCAGCGACGGCGACACCGTCGTCGGCGGCTGACGCGGCGGACGGATCCGGAGAAGGCTGCGCATGAGCGAGAACAGTGAGATCAAAAGCGCGGATGAAGGGCGCGACGGCGGCCTGGGCAGGCGACGCCGCTGGGTGATCGCCGTCGCCGTCGGCGCGGCGGTGCTCGCCACCGCCGGTGTCGGCGCCTCAATGGTGATCAAGTCACCGGCGCAGGTGGCGGCGGAGGCCGAGGCGCCTCAGGAGGATGTGCTGACCGCGACGGTGGAGCACCGCGTTCTGGTGTCCTCGGTGATCACTCGCGGTGAGGTGAAGGCGGGACAGTCCGTGAACGTCTCGCCGCAGGTGTCCGGCGGCGGTGAGGGCTCGGCGGCCGGGTCGGTGATCACGAAGATGGCGGTCAAGGCGCAGGACGTTCTCAAGAACGGCCAGGTGCTGCTGGAGGTCTCGGGCCGCCCCGTGTTCGTACTGAAGGGGAAGCTGCCCGTCTACCGGGACCTGCGCCCGGGCAGCACGGGCGATGATGTGAAGCAGCTGCAGAAGGCGCTGCGCGACCTGGGCCACGGCACCGGCTCGGACGCGAACGGCACCTTCGGCGCGGGTACAAAGTCCGCGCTCAACTCCTTTTACACCTCCGTTGGTTACGACCCCTTGCCCGCCCAGGACGATGACGGCGAGGCACTCAAGGCCGCAGGCGACACGGTGAAGTCCGCCGAGCGGGCACTGGAGGATGCCAAGGACGCCCGGGACGCGGCGAACAGCGATGCGGCGGGCGACGCGGACAGTGACGCTGAGGGCGATGCGGCGGGCGATGAGGCCGGGGACGAGGCCGGAGCCACTGACGCCGGCACGGGCAGCGAGCTGCAGAAGTCCGTGGACCGGGCGGCGGAAGACCTGCGCGACGCGCGGACGGCGTACGCCGAGGCGCAGGCCAAGTCGGGCCCGATGTTCCCGGCCGGTGAGGCGGTGTTCCTGGAGAGCTTCCCGGCCCGGGTGAACGCGGTCCAGGGGTCCGTGGGCAGCAAGGTGTCCGGGACGGTCATGACCGTGTCGGCGGGCAAGCTGATGGTGCAGGCGTACGTACCCGAGTACCAGAAGGGGCTGCTGCGCGCCGGCCAGAAGGTGCAGATCTACTCGGAGCTCACCGGGGTGTCGGCCGGCGCGAAGATCTCTTTGGTCGCCGAGACGCAGACTGTTCCCGGACAGAGCAGCGGCAGCGGCTCGGGCGGCGGCCAGGGAAGCGGTGACAGCAGTGGCGGCGGGGGCGGCGGCGCGGGCTCGGGCGATTCCGGGTACCTGGTGCAGATCACCCCGGACAAGGCCCTCGACACGCAACTGACCGGCCAGGACGTGCGGTTGACGATCGAGGCGGCTTCCACCGGTGGCAAGGCCCTGGTGGTGCCGATCACCGCGATCACCTCGGGTGCGGACGGCAAGACGGTGGTGACAGTGGTCACCAAGTCCGGGGGAGAGAAGCGGGTCGAGGTACGGCCGGGGACGACCGGCGACGGTTTCGTGGCGGTCGTACCGGCGAAGAAGGACGCCCTCGCGGCGGGCGACAAGGTGGTTACCGGGGTGAAGAAATGACCACACCGGTCATCGAGTTCCGACAGGTCGGTCTCACCTACCCCGGCCCCCCGCCGGTCGCCGCCTTCCGCCCCTGCGACCTGACGATCAACGAGGGCGAGTTCGTGACCGTGGTCGGTCCTTCAGGGTCCGGCAAGTCGACGTTCCTGAACATCGCGGGCCTCCTCGACGCGCCCACCTCGGGGACGTACCTCCTCGACGGTCTGGACACGGGCGCGATGAAGGACGCCCACCGCACCGCGCTGCGCGGCCGCCGCATCGGCTTCGTCTTCCAGTCCTTCCATCTGCTGCCGCACCGCAGCGCCCTGGAGAACGTCACGCTGGCCATGGTCTACAGCGGTGTCGCCCGAAAGGAGCGGCGACAGCGGGCGAAGGAAGCGCTGAGCCGGGTCGGACTCGGCCACCGCGTCGACACCCTGCCCACCCGGCTGTCCGGCGGTGAGCGGCAGCGCGTGGCGATCGCGCGGGCGCTGGTGTCCAGGCCCTCCCTTCTTCTCTGCGACGAGCCGACCGGCAATCTCGACACGGCAAACGCGCAGTCGGTACTCGAACTACTGGGGGAGCTGCACGCAGACGGGATGACCGTGCTCGTGATCACTCACGACCTGGAGGTGGCGGAGCGCGGCGCGCGTACGGTCACCATTCGGGACGGCGTGCTGCGCGAGCGCGACGAGGCGGTGGCATGATCCGCCGCTTGTCTCGCACCCGCCTGTCTGGTACCCGACTGTCTGACACCCGCCTGTCTCGTACCGGACCGGTGGAGCCCTCGGTGTTCTCCCTCACCGATCTGCTGGCCGAAGCGCTGGCCGGAATGCTGCAGCGGCCGGCCCGTTCGGCGCTGACCGCGCTGGGCACGGTCCTCGGCGTAGGCACATTCGTGGCCATTCTCGGCCTGACCGCGACAGCTTCCTCCCAGATCGATGCCCGCTTCAACTCACTCACGGCCACTGAGGTTTCGGTCGAAGACGTGGCGTCGGAGCAGAACGAGTACGCCGGTCCGGCCTTCCCCGAGGACGCCGATGCCCGGGTGGAGAAGCTGAACGGCGTACGCAGCGCAGGGGTGTACTGGCCGGTGCGGCTGGATGCCGCGACCACTGTGCGCTCCGCCCCGGTGGGCGACGCGGCCGACGGCTCGCGAGCCGAGGTGGTCGCCGCTTCCCCCGGTGTGCTGGAAGCGGCCGAGCCCACCCTCGCCCAGGGGAAGCTCTACGACGACCTGATGTCCGACAACAACGAGTACGTCGCCGTCATAGGCTCCGGCGTCGCCTCCCGCCTGGGCATCACCACCCTGGAGACCCGGCCCGCGGTCTTCGTGGGCGACCAGCCCTTCACCGTCACCGGCATCATCGAGGACACCGAGCGCAAGGCCGACCTGCTCCTTTCGGTGGTCGTCCCGCGTACGACCGCCGAGAAGATCTGGGGCCCGCCCGAGGGCAGCGGAGCGATGATGCTGATCTCGACCGAGCTGGGAGCCGCCCAGCAGGTCGCCAAGCTGGCGCCAACCGCGCTGCGCCCCGACCACCCCGAGTACCTCAAGGCCGTACCCCCACCGGACCCCAAGATGCTGCGCTCGGGCGTGAGCGGCGACCTGAGCCAGCTGTTCCTCCTCCTCGCGGCGATCTGCCTGGTCATCGGGGCGGTCGGGATCGCGAACACCACCCTGGTCGCGGTTCTGGAACGTACCGGCGAGATCGGCCTGCGACGCGCGCTGGGCGCCCGGGGCAGGCACATCACCGTGCAGTTCCTCGCCGAGTCCGGGGCACTGGGAGCCCTGGGCGGCCTGATTGGCACCTCACTGGGCGTGCTCACGGTGGTCGGCGTGGCCCTGGCCCGCGACTGGACGCCGGTCGTACATCCCGCTGCCGCGGCGGCGGCCCCGGTGATCGGCCTGGTCACGGGCGTACTGGCGGGGCTGTACCCGGCGTGGCGCGCCTCCCGTATCGAACCCGCCGAGGCGCTGCGCCGCTGACGGCGGAGGCCGTGCGGCGGATCGCCGGGCCTGCGCGGCTTCCGCCGCGGCGGGCCCGGCACAATGGACCGCGTGACCCGCGCATCCCTGAACAAGAAGCCCGCCGAAGTCGCCTCGATGTTCGACGAAGTGGCGGAACGCTACGACCTCACCAACGACGTCCTCTCCCTCGGGCAGGACCGGATCTGGCGCAAGGAGGTCGCCAAGGCGGTGGACGCCCGCCCGGCCCAGAAGATCCTGGACCTGGCCGCCGGAACCGGCACCTCTTCGCAGCCTTTCGCGCAGGCCGGCGCGTACGTCGTGCCGTGCGACTTCTCGATCGGCATGCTGAGGGTGGGCAAGCAGCGCCACCCGTGGATGCCGTTCACCGCTGGCGACGGAACGAAGCTCCCCTTCAAGGACGACACCTTCGACGCCGTCACCATCTCCTTCGGCCTGCGCAACATCCAGGACACCGACGCCGCGCTGCGCGAGCTGTACCGGGTGACGAAGCCGGGCGGCCGCGTAGTGATCTGCGAGTTCTCGCACCCGACGTGGGCACCCTTCCGCACGGTGTACATGGAGTACCTGATGCGCGCGCTGCCGCCGGTGGCGACCGCGGTGTCGTCGAACCCCGACGCGTATGTCTACCTGGCCGAGTCGATCCGGGAGTGGCCCGACCAGCCGGCGCTGGCGGCCCGGCTCCAGAAGGCCGGCTGGTCGAAGGTCGCGTGGCGCAACCTGACGGGCGGGGTTGTGGCCCTGCACCGCGGCACCAAGCCGCAGTAGGCAGCGCAGAAGGCAACAGAAGGCAATAGAAGGCATTGGTGAACTACCAGTCAGTCCTGGAGCGGATCGCGCAGGACGTCTCACCGCAGCTCGGCACTGGCAGACCCGCCGAGTACATCCCGGCGCTCGCCGCCGTCGACCCGGGCCACTTCGGCATGGCCATCGCGGATGTCGACGGCAAGGTGTACGGAGTCGGGGACTGGCAGCGCCCCTTCTCCACCCAGTCGATCACCAAGGTCTTCACGCTGGCGCTGGTGCTGGCCGCGGGCGGCGACGACCTGTGGGAGCACGTGGGCCGCGAGCCTTCCGGCAACCCGTTCAACTCCCTGGTGCAGCTGGAGTACGAGAACGGGATCCCGCGCAATCCGTTCATCAACGCGGGCGCGCTGGTGGTGACGGACCGCCTCCAGACCCTGACGGGCGACGCGAGCTCGGAACTCCTGGGTTTCCTCCGCGAGGAGAGCGGAAACCCGGACCTGGCCTTCGACCAGGAAGTAGCCGACTCGGAGTCCGCCCACGGCGACCGCAACGCGGCCCTGGCGCACTTCATGGCGTCGTACGGCAACATCACCAACCCCGTCCCGACCCTCCTCGACCACTACTTCTGGCAGTGCGCGATCGAGATGAGCTGCGCAGACCTAGCACTGGCGGCGCGCTTCCTGGCCCGCCACGGGCTGCGGGCGGACGGCTCGCGGCTGCTGACGCGCAGCGAGGCGAAGCAGATCAACGCGGTGATGCTGACATGCGGTACGTACGACGCGGCAGGCGAATTCGCCCACCGCGTGGGACTGCCGGGCAAGAGCGGAGTGGGGGGTGGGATCGTCGCGGTGGTACCGGGCCGGTGCACGCTGTGCGTGTGGAGCCCGGGCCTGGACGAGCGGGGCAACTCGGTGGCGGGGGTGGCGGCGCTGGACCGCTTCACGACTCTGACGGGCTTGTCAGTTTTCTAGCCGTTCTGGCGGTTCTAGCCGTCTTGCCGCTCTGGCCGTTCTGACCCTTCGGGGTTGACCGGGGTCGGTAACCAAGGCTTGCTTCTGGGGGTTTCGGGTCGTTCCCGAGCGCTCCAGGGTCGGTGGGCCGGACCGGCGCGTCAAGGGCGCTCCCTTCGGTCGCGTCGCTGCGCGATGTGCCTACGGCCCACCCTTGACCCGCCGCCCCGGCCCACCGCTAACGCTTATACGGGGACGGCCCAAAGAAAAACGCCCTGCACGC
>NZ_JAGGOK010000031.1 GCF_018614615.1 Streptomyces sp. ISL-100
ATCTTCATGAGTCTTCTAGGGGGAGCGCTCCACGGTGCGGGTGGCCTGCGGCGCTTTCCCCTACCCGCCCCTTCCCGAAACTGGGGCAAGCCCCAGACCCCCGGGACGCCCTTCGGGCGTGTCCTCAAGCGCCGGACGGGCTGGATGTGCTGCCGCACCCGTTCAGCCCCTCCGGCGTTTGAGGAGCGGGGTCTGGGGCGGAGCCCCCACGCGGCGGAGCCGCAAAATGTCACAGCCGGGAAGGGGCGGGGCTGGGGAAAAGAGCCGCAGGCACCCCTACGGGCGTACCGCCGCGACCCCACCCACACCCCGGCCCGCATCACCACCCCCCGCCCCGTCTCGTAAGGCCGGAGCACGTCCTCCATCGCGGCGCGCGTCGATGCTGGAACCGAATCCCCCGTACCCGCGCGGGAAACGAGGAAGTCCACCGCGTCGGCCGCGTCCCGCCCCCACACCGTCGACCCCACCACCGGCGTCACCGTCACCTTCCCGAAGCCCGCCTCGCCCAGGACCTCATGGACGCGGGCGGGTTCGGACAGCGAGCCCATCGCCCGCCGCAACTCGACCTGGCTGTGCTCTGGTTGCCCGGTCAGGGAGCCGAGCAGGCCCAGCGTCCGCGCCTCCTCGCCGTCCGGTTCCGGCGGCTGCGGGCAGATGAAGACGAGCCGCCCGCCGGGACGCAGCGCTCCGCCGATGTGCGTGAAGGCCGCCGCGTGGTCCGCGAAGAACATCACCCCGCCCCGGCTGATCGCCACGTCGTAGGCCGCCGGCGGGAACGGATGACTCTGGGCGTCCCCCAGTTCGTACACGATCCGCTCACTGTCCGTCGAGGCGCGCGCCCGCTCGATCAGCGGCCGCGAGATGTCCACGCCCACGACGCTGCCGTGCGCGGCGAGGCGCGCGGCGAGCCGGGTGGTCTGGCCGCTGCCGCAGCCGATGTCCAGTACGCGATCGTGCTCGCCGATCGCGGCGGCGGCGAAGAGGGCGTCGTTGAAGCCGGACACCATGGCGTCGTAGCGGTCCTGGTGCTCGGCCCAGTGCGCGCCGACCGGTCCGTCCCACGCTTGGGCGATGGTGCTCACAGGGTCTCCTCGACGCGCTCGACGGCGATGATCGCGCCGTACGCGACCAGATGCACCAGACAGTGGTCGGAGTGCTGCGGCGTCCGCCACGCCGTGACGTCGTCCCCCGTGATGTCGTTCGGCGCGAGCGCGGCCAGCAGGGCGAGCCGCGCGCCCGGACGGTCGTCCCGGCCGGGCAGCCAGTCACCGGTCACCGGCAGAGGGGTGACGCCGTCCCAGTCGGACACCGTCTTTCGTACGTACGCCTGGTCGTCCTCGGACAGCAGCCCCGCGCCCATCAGCGCCGCCTCGCGCAGCGCGCCGTACGCCACCGCGATGGGCGACCCGGGCGCGGCCCATGACGGCTCCGGTCCGGACGTCTCCAGCAGCGACAGGCTGTCGCCGGGGCTCAGCTCGCGCTGGATGGTGTCGGCGAGGTGGCGGCCCGCCGCGGTGTCGAGGAAGCGGAGCTTGTGCTCGTGGCTCGGCAGGGAGTTGTCGCAGAGCAGCGCGGACGCGATCCGGTTGATGAAGTGGAAGGTGAGGGCGGTGCCGATGTACTCGGCGGCCTGCTCCGGGGGGAACGGCGGCGGCCCCGCGTCCGCGCCGATCGCCTTCCCCCATTGAAGCAGCCCGGCGTGCGCCCGATCGGCCGGTGTGTCGCCGCGCCCGATCGTCTCCGCGAGGGCGTGGTCGCCACCCGCGTACAGCAGCAGGGTGTGCGCGTTGATGCAGAAGTGGCAGTTGTTGGCCAGCGAGACTCCTGTGGCCACGAGCTCCTTGTTCGTACGGGACGCCTGTCCCGCCAGCAGGGATTCGCGCAGCAGCGCCCAGAATCCGGTCATCAGCGGGGTGGAGGGTGACAGCACGGCGAAGGTCGATGCGCCAGGGACACCGAAATCGGTGACCAGCTGGGCGTAGACGTCAGCGGCAACTCCGGTCGCGGAGTCGGGCGTTGCGGGCGAAGTGAAGCGGAAAGGTCCGGTCATGGGGACGATGCTCCCCCGTCGGCCCGGTCCCCGTCGTCGTACGCCGGGAGGCATTGCCGACTGCGCCCGGCATGCGGCGACGCCGCCGGACTACTTCCCCGGAAGTAGTCCCAAAGCCCTCTGCGGGGAGGACGCGTGGGGCGGAAGCGGCGTCTAGGGTGCGGTTCATGCGCGCGGATGGGGAGCAGCGGGAGCAGCAGGATCAGCAAGGCTGGCGGACTGGGCTCATCGACGCGGCATTCGCTGCCGTCATCGGCGGCGCGGTCCTCATCGCCGCCTTCGCCACGTCCGGTCCCGGACCGGCTCCCGCCGACGTCGTCCTGATCACCGCAGGCTCCCTGGCACTCGCCGCCCACCGCCTGGCCCCGGTGCCGTTGCTGGTCTTCACCGCCGCCTGCATGCTCGGTTACGTCGTACACGCGAACCCGGGGACTTCGGCGGCCTTCCCGGTCGTCGCCGGGGTGCACGCCGTGATCAGGGCCGGACACCGGGCGGCGGCGATCGCGGTGAGCGTCGTCTTCCTCGTGGGTTTCTTCCTCGCGAGCCCGTCGGGGGGCGGGATCGAGCGGACGCTGCTGCTGCACGGCTGGTTCATCTGCGCCGGCGTGACGGGACTCATCGACAAGAACTGGCAGGCGTACCTCCACCAGAGCGAACAGCGCGCCGCAGAGGCCGAACGGACGAAGGAGGAAGCGGCGCTGCGCAGGGCGGGGGAGGAGCGGCTGCGGATCGCGCGCGAGCTGCACGACTCGCTCACCCACTCCATCTCGATCGTCAAGCTCCAGGCGGGAGTTGCCGTACATCTCGCGCGCAAGCGGGGCGAGGACGTGCCGGAGGCGCTGCTCGCCATCCAGGAGGCGAGCGGGGAGGCGATGCGCGAGCTGCGGGCGACGCTGGAGGTGCTGCGTACGGACGCCGTAGCGCCGGGCAGCGGTCTCGCCAGGCTCGGCGAGCTGGTCGAGCGGGCCCGTACGGCCGGACTCGCGGCGTCGGTGACCGTCACCGGGCCCGAGCGCGCGCTGCCCGACGACGTCGACCGGGCGGCGTACCGCATCGTCCAGGAGGCGCTCACCAATGTCGCCCGGCACGCGGGCCGGGCGAAGACCACCGTGGAACTCGCCTACGCCCCCGACCACTTCTCCATCCGCGTCGAGGACGAGGGCTCGGCCGCGCCGGGAGGGCAGCCTCCGCTGCCCGGCACCGGCCTGACCGGCATGCGCGAGCGCGTCACCGCCCTCGGCGGCACCCTGCACGCGGCCCCGCGCCCCGGCGGCGGCTTCTCCGTACGCGCCGAACTTCCCCTGGAGATACGGTGAGTGGTGTGAGCGGTGTGAGTGGTGACGCGATCCGGGTCCTGATCGTCGACGACCAGGCGCTCATGCGCGCCGGATTCCGCGCCCTGCTGGCCGCCGAGGACGACATCGAGGTCGTCGCCGAGGCCGCCGACGGCCGTCAGGGCCTCGAACTGGCCCGCCGGCACGTCCCCGACGTCGCACTCGTCGACGTACAGATGCCGGTGATGACGGGTATCGAGACGACCCGCCACATCGCCGCCGACCCGGCACTGGCCGGGGTGCACGTCGTCATCCTCACCAACTACGGCCTGGACGAGTACGTCTTCGACGCGCTGCGCGCCGGGGCCGCCGGGTTCCTCCTCAAGGACACCGAACCGGCCGACCTGCTCCAGGCGATCCGCACCGCGGCCCGTGGCGACGCACTGCTCTCACCGTCCGTGACTCGCCGTCTCATCACCGAGTTCGTCGCCCGCCCACCGGACCGCCGCACCGCTCCCGGCTTCGAGACGCTCACCAAACGCGAATGCCAGGTCGCGGCGCTGGTCGCGCACGGCCTGACGAACGAAGAGATCGCGGAGCACATGGTGATCAGCCCCTTCACCGCCAAGACCCACGTGAGCCGCGCGATGATCAAGCTGGGAGCTCGCGACCGCGCCCAGCTTGTCGTCTTCGCCTACGAGTCGGGGCTGGTAACGCCCAAGGGGGCACAGGCCTGAACCCTCACGGGCCGCCTGAACGCTCAAGCCTACGAAGACGGAGCCGCATCACATGTTCACCACCCGGCCGACTCTCCAGGGCACCTTCGGCATGGTGTCCTCCACCCACTGGCTCGCCTCCCAGTCGGCCATGGCCGTACTGGAGGACGGCGGCAACGCCTTCGACGCCGCCGTCGCCGCCGGCTTCGTCCTGCACGTCGTCGAGCCGCACCTCAACGGGCCCGCCGGCGAGGTACCGATCCTTCTCGCGCCCGCGGGTGGGCAGGTACGGGTGCTCTGCGGGCAGGGGCCCGCGCCGGCAGGCGCGAGCGCCGGTCGCTACCGGGCGCTGGGGCTCGGCCTCGTCCCCGGGACCGGCCCGCTGGCTGCTGCCGTGCCGGGCGCGTTCGACGCGTGGATGCTTCTGCTGCGGGACTACGGCACCAAGTCGCTCCGCGAGGTGCTGCGGTACGCCATCGGGTACGCGCAGGACGGGCACCCGCCCGTCGAGCGGGTCGGCGAGACGGTGGAGACCGTACGCGCCCTGTTCGAGGAGGAGTGGACCTCGTCCGCCGAGGTGTACCTGCCGGGTGGCAGGGCGCCCGCTCCGGGCGAGCTGTTCCGTAACCCCGCTCTCGCCGCGACCTGGCGCCGCGTGATCACCGAAGCCGAGGCGGCGGGCGGCGAAAACCGGGTGAGGCAGATCGACGCGGCTCGGGCGGTGTGGCGCGAGGGGTTCATAGCCGAGGCGATCGTACGACAGGCCGCGCGCCCCACCATGGACACCAGCGGCGCCCGGCACACCGGGACGCTGACCGCCGCCGACCTGGCCGGCTGGTCCGCGACGTACGAGGAGCCCGCGACGTACGACTGGAACGGCTGGACGCTGTGCAAGGCGGGCGGCTGGAGCCAGGGGCCCGCCTTCCTCCAGCAGCTCGCGCTACTGCCGCCGGAACTGCCGGCCTACGGCTCCGCAGCGTACGTCCACCTGCTGATCGAGGGGTGCAAGCTGGCGATGGCCGACCGGGAGGCCTGGTACGGCGACGCCGCCGAGGTGCCGGTCGACGCACTGCTTTCAGCCTCGTACAACGCTGAGCGGCGCGCTCTGGTGGAGGACAAGGCGTCGCTGGAGCTGCGGCCCGGGAGTCCCGGTGGGCGTACGCCCGTGCTGAGCGCGCACGCGCGGGCCGTCGCCGCCGGGGAGCCCGGGTTCGACGCCGTGGACACTGTGGCCGCCGCCGGTGCCGGTGAGCCGACCGTCGCCAGCAACGGCTCCACCCGCGCCGACACCTGCCACCTGGACGTCGTCGACCGCTGGGGCAACATGGTGGCGGCCACGCCCAGCGGCGGCTGGCTCCAGTCGAACCCGGTGGTTCCCGAGCTCGGCTTCCCGCTCGGCACGCGGCTCCAGATGGCCTGGCTGGACGAGGGGCTGCCGAACACGCTCACGCCGGGCCGGCGGCCGCGCACCACGCTGACGCCCTCGCTGGCGCTGCGGGACGGGGTGGGCGTGATGGCCTTCGGGACGCCCGGTGGTGACCAGCAGGATCAGTGGCAGCTGCACTTCTTCCTCGCGGTCGCGCTCGCCGGACCCTCGGCGTCGCGGGGCGGGTTCGATCTCCAGGGGGCCATCGACGCCCCCAACTGGCACACCGACTCCTTCCCCGGGTCCTTCTATCCGCGCGGGATGCGGCCGGGGAGCGTAACCGTCGAGTCGCGCATGGACGCGGGCGTCGTCGAGGAGCTGCGGCGCCGGGGCCACGATGTGACGGTCGGCGGGCCGTGGTCGCAAGGGCGTCTGTGCGCGGTCGCGCGCGATCCGGAGACCGGAGTGCTGTCCGCCGCGGCGAACCCCAGAGGAATGCACGGTTACGCGGTCGGGCGCTGACGGCACTGCGAGTTGCGGGCATTGTCAGCGGGGCGTGCTTTGCTGGATGCATGATCGATGACAAGTTGTCCGACGTCGAAGAGGCCGTGCGCAAGGCGGCCGCCGCCGAGATCGTGCCGCGGTACCGGCAGCTCGCCGCGCACGAGATCGTCGAGAAGACCGGGCCGCACGACCTGGTCACCATTGCCGACCGGCGGGCCGAGGAGCACCTCACCGCGTCCCTGACCCGGCTGCTGCCGGGATCAGTGGTCGTGGGGGAGGAAGCGGTCCACGAGGATCCGGCGGTGTACGAGGCGCTGGGCGGCGACGCGCCGGTGTGGATCGTGGACCCGGTGGACGGGACCCGGCAGTTCGTGCGCGGCGAACCGGGCTTCTGCACGCTGGTCGCCCTCGCGCACCGGGGCGAAGTGCTCGCCTCGTGGACGTACGCGCCCGCGCTCGACGAGATGGCCGTGGCGGTGCGGGGCGGCGGGGCCCGGCTGAACGGTGAGGTGCTGCGGGCGGGGATCCCGGGCACGGGCGCGACGCTGCACGTAGCCACGTCCCATCCGGACTTCACGACGGAGCAGCAGAAGACGGCGCTGCTCGGGCTGAATGTGAAGGGCGTCGACGCCCGCCCCTGCGGCTCGGCCGGTCTTGAGTACCTGGCCGTCGCCCGGGGAGACCTGGACGCGGTGGCGTTCTCGTGGGAGCTGGCCTGGGATCACGCGGCGGGGCTGCTGCTGGTGGAGGAGGCGGGCGGCTCGCACGCGACCGTCGCGGGGGAGCGGTTCCGGCTGACGGGCGGCAACGCTCTGCCGTTCACGGCCGCCCGGGACGCGGCCACGGTCGCGCGGCTGGTGGGGCTGCTGGGTGGCGGGGCGGCGTAACGGCGGGATGGCGTAACGGCGCGTGGGCGTGTACTTCCGGCCAACCCACCGCCCCACCACCCTCCCGCCGTCCGCGCCACCGGGGCCAGGAATATCCTGGGGCTCCTGGCCATCGGCTGACGAAGGAGTCCGAAGGTGCCGTCGATGCTCGATGCAGTCGTCGTAGGGGCGGGGCCCAACGGACTGACCGCCGCTGTCGAACTTGCCCGCAGGGGCTTCTCGGTGGAGGTGTTCGAGGCGCTGGACACCGTGGGGGGCGGCGCCAGGACCGAGGAGCTCACGCTGCCCGGATTCCGGCACGACCCCTGTTCCGCCGTACACCCGCTGGGTGTGGGGTCGCCGGCCTTCAAGGCCATGCCGCTGACCCGGTACGGGCTGGAGTGGCTGCACCCCGAGCTGCCCATGGCCCATCCCTGGGACGACGGCACCGCCGCTGTGCTGTCCCGGTCGGTCGCCGAGACCGCCGCCTCGTTCGGCGCGCGGGATGCCGGGACGTACCGGCGGCTCGTCGCGCCCTACGTGGCGAAGTGGGACACCCTGGCCCGGGACTTCATGTCGCTGCCCTACACCGCGCTGCCCCGCGACCCACTCACCCTGGCCCGCTTCGGCATTGACGGGCTGCCGCCCAGCACGTGGCTGATGCGCCGGTTCCGGGACGAGAAGGCGCGGGCGCTGTTCGCCGGACTCGTCGCGCATGTCATCGCGCCCCTCGGCGGTCTCGCGACGAGCGCCATCGGGCTGGTCTTCGCCCTTGCCGCGCATGCCGGCGGCTGGCCGATGCCGCGGGGCGGGTCGCAGTCGATCTCGGACGCGCTCGCGGCGTATCTGCGTGACCTCGGCGGCGTGGTGCACACCGGGTTCGAGGTCAAGCGGCTGGACGACCTGCCGCCCGCCCGCGCGTACGTCTTCGACACGTCGCCCACGGCGCTGGCGCGGATCGCCGGTCTGGGCCGGGCGTACGAGAACTACCGGTACGGCGCGAGCGTGTTCAAGATTGATTACGCGCTGGACGGGCCGGTGCCCTGGACGGCCGAGGAGGCCCGGCGGGCCGGCACCGTCCAAGTCGGCCCGACCAGTGGCGAGATCGGCACCGCGCTGAAGCAGGCCTCGGGGGGTACGGCCCCCCAGACGCCGTTCCTGATCACTGCTCAGCCGAGCCTGGTGGACCCGTCCCGCGCCCCCGAGGGCAAGCACGTTTTCTGGGCGTACGGGCACGTCCCGCACGCCTGGGAAGGCGACCTCACGGAGGCGATCGAGCGGCAGATCGAACGCTTCGCGCCCGGCTTCCGCGACCGGGTGCTGGCCAGGGCGACCGCGGGACCGCCGCAACTGGCCGCCCGCAACGCCAATTACATCGGCGGCGACATCGCGTGCGGCGCGGCGTCGGGACTTCAACTGCTGCTGCGGCCGAAGGTCTCTCTCTTCCCGTACGCGACACCTCACCCGGCGGTCTTCATCTGCTCGTCCGCGACTCCGCCGGGGCCGGGCGTGCACGGCATGTCGGGACACAACGCGGCGAAGGCAGTCTGGCGGCGGCTGCGCGCGGCCTGAAACACCGCCGTTGCGAATGCTCGCGTTCATGAATCGACGAAACGCTGGTGGTGGTGGGCGGGGCGGGGCGGTGGCGCTGTCACTGACGGCCGCGGCTGGATATCGCGTGCTCAGGCGGTGCGCGTCATGCCGCCGGAGGGTGCGACGACTCCCAACATCGCGACCGGGGTTGCCGTGGGCGGCGAGGTCGCGGTCACTGCGGTATATCCCCAGCGGTAGCGGTAGAGGGTGGGGGAGAATGGCTCCATGACCGCCATCACCCTCGTCCGCGGTGACATCACCGAGCAGCACGTCGACGCCATCGTGAACGCCGCCAACTCCTCTTTGCTGGGTGGCGGCGGCGTCGACGGCGCGATTCACCGCAAGGGCGGTCCCGCGATCCTGGCCGACTGCCGCCGCCTGCGTGCCTCCCAGTACGGCAAGGGCCTGTCGACAGGCCGGGCGGTCGCGACGACGGCGGGACGGCTGGACGCTCAGTGGGTGATCCACACGGTCGGCCCGGTGTGGCAGCCCGACCAGGACCAGTCCGAGCTCCTCGCGTCCTGCTACCGCGAGTCGCTGCGGGTGGCACGGGACCTGGGCGCGGAGAGCATCGCGTTCCCCGCCATCTCCACCGGTGTCTTCCGGTGGCCGATGGATGACGGCGCGCGCATCGCCGTCCGTACGGTCCGGGAGGCGGCCGGCGGATCGGTCACCGACGTGCGGTTCGTGCTCTTCGACGAGACGGCGTACAAGGCGTTCGAAACGGCGCTGGCCGCCGCACCTTGATGTCGGATTCTCGCCAGCCCGGGTGCGCCGCCGTGCCCGATGCTTGAGCCATGCACACCGACACAGAGCGTTGCGTACGCGCCGTGCGGTCCAAGGACTCGCGCTTCGACGGCTGGTTCTTCACCGCGGTCCTCACCACCCGGATCTACTGCCGTCCCAGCTGCCCGGTCGTGCCGCCCAAGGTCGAGAACATGACCTTCTACCCCAGCGCGGCCGCCTGCCAGCAGGCCGGGTTCCGGGCCTGCAAGCGCTGCCGGCCCGACACCAGCCCCGGCTCCCCCCAGTGGAACGCCCGCGCCGACGTCGTCGCCCGCGCGATGCGCCTGATCAGCGACGGTGTCGTCGACCGCGAGGGCGTGCCCGGACTCGCGGCGCGCCTCGGATACAGCACCCGGCAGATCGAGCGCCAGCTGCTGGCCGAACTCGGCGCGGGACCGCTCGCCCTCGCCCGCGCCCAGCGCGCCCAGACCGCCCGGCTGCTGATCGAGACGACCCCGCTGGCCATGGCGGACGTGGCCTTCGCCGCCGGATTCTCGTCGGTGCGTACGTTCAACGACACGGTGCGTGAGGTCTTCGCGCTGTCGCCCAGTGAACTGCGCAGCCGCGGCAAGAAGGCCCCGCGGACCCCCGGCGTGATCTCCCTGCGGCTGCCGTTCCGCGCCCCGCTCAACCCCACCAACCTCTTCGGCCACCTCGCCGCGACGGCAGTGCCCGGTGTCGAGGAATGGCGCGACGGGGCCTACCGGCGCACGCTCACCCTTCCGTACGGTCACGGCATCGCGACCCTCACCCCGCAGCCGGACCACGTCGGCTGCCTGCTCTCGCTCACCGACCTGCGCGATCTGACCATCGCCATCAGCCGCTGCCGCCGACTGCTCGACCTCGACGCCGACCCGGTCGCCATCGACGACCAACTGCGCACCGACCCGCTGCTCGCCCCGCTCGTCGACAAAGCCCCGGGGCGCCGGGTGCCGCGTACGACCGATACGGCCGAGTTCGCGGTACGCGCGGTGCTCGGCCAGCAGGTCTCGACCGCCGCCGCCCGCATCCACGCGGCCCGCCTGGTCACCGCCCACGGCACGCCCGTCGACGATCCGGCCGGCGGGCTCACCCACCTCTTCCCGGACCCGGCCGGCCTGGCCGCGCTCGACCCCGAATCGCTGGCCCTGCCGCGCAGCCGCCGCACCACTTTGACGACGCTGGTCGCCTCGCTCGCCGACGGCAGCCTGAAGCTCGGCGTCGACAGCGACTGGGAGCGGGCCCGCGCCCAGCTGATGGCGCTGCCCGGCTTCGGGCCCTGGACGGTCGAGGTGATCGCGATGCGCGCACTCGGGGACCCGGACGCGTTCCTGCCGACCGACCTGGGGATCCGGCGGGCGGCGCAGGAGCTGGGGCTGCCGTCCACCCCGGCGGCGTTCACGGCCCGGGCGGCAGCCTGGCGGCCGTGGCGGGCGTACGCCGTCCAGTACCTGTGGGCCACCGACGACCACCCGATCAACAACCTGCCGGTTTGAGGGCGTGAACATGAAGCAGCACAGTGTTGTTGACAGTCCGTACGGTCCGCTGACGCTGGTCGCGACGGACGGCAGGCTGTCGGGCCTGTACATGACGAACCAGCGCCACCGGCCGCCGGAGGAGTCCTTCGGGGAACGGGAGCCGGGGATCCTGGGGGAGGTCGTCCGTCAGCTCGACGCGTACTTCGCGGGGGAGCTGAAGGAGTTCGACCTGGAGTTGCGCCTGGACGGCACGCCGTTCCAGCGGAGCGTCTGGGCGCAGCTCCAGCGGATTCCGTACGGCGAGACGTGGACGTACGGCGAGCTGGCCGAGCGGCTCGGCAATCCGGCGGCGTCCCGGGCGGTGGGTCTCGCCAATGGCAAGAACCCGGTCGGGATTGTCGTGCCGTGCCATCGGGTCATTGGCGCTGCGGGCAGCCTTACCGGGTACGGGGGTGGCTTGGACCGGAAGCGGAGGCTGCTGGCGTTCGAGGCGGGTGGCCTGCTGTTCTAGGGGCGGGGGGTGCGGGCGGGTGCCCGGCGGGGCTTTCCCCTACCCGCCCCTTCCCGCTGTGACATTTTGCGGCTCCGCCGCGTGGGGGCTCCGCCCCGGACCCCGCTCCTCAAACGCCGGAGGGGCTGAAAGTTGCCGCAAGCGGCAAATCCAGCCCGTCCGGCGTTTGAGGACACGCCCGGAGGGCGTCTGTGTTGTCTGGGGGCTGGGGGCTTGCCCAAGTCGGGAAGGGGCGGGTAGGGGAACAGCCGCCGCAGGCGGCCTATTCAGCCACCGGGGTGAACGGGGTCGGGGTATGCCCCGTCCAGCGGTGCAGGACCGCCCGTGCGGTTTGCTTCGTGACCCCGTCCTCGACCACCGTGCCCGCCTCAACCAGGTAGTAGCGACCGTCGCCGTGCGAGATCAGACCGTACTGCCCACCGGACTCCCACCCGTACGTCCCCGACGCCTCATGGTGCAGCCCCGCCCGCAGCAACGGCAGCAGCTCCCCCCGCTCCGGCTCCGGCTGCCCCGTGACCGGACCGGTGACCGGCCGCTTCGAACCGTCGGCGATGAAGAGCGAGTAGTTGGGGAACTGCGGCTTCGCGCCCTTGTAGACGGCCATCAGCCAGTTGCCCGTGTACTCGTCGTACTCCAGATTCTGCACGCCGTACCGCGTGTTGCCGGTGCGGACGAAGTACTTCCCGTCGACGTCGTCCGGACCACTGGTGTGCGGCGCGCTCTCCGGCAGCGGGCGCTCGTACTTGTGCCACTTGCGCACGTCGTACTGGAGCAGGACCTGGTGGTCGTTGTCCTGCCGCTTGACGTTCGAGTAGATGCCGTAAGCGACCGTCAGGACCTGCCTGCCGCGCTTGGTGCGGCCGCTGCGGTCGAGTTCCGGGCCGAAGGCCACTCCGTCGATCCCGCTGCAGCCGTACCGGTGGTCGGGGGTGTTCGCGGTGTCGCCGTCGAACTTCCCGTCGCCGTTCATGTCGGCCGTGTAGTCGTCCACGACCTCCTGGAGGTGGACCGTCGACACGACGTTGCTGGTCCGCGCGTCCATGCCCATGCGGTCGATCCGGTCCACATCCAGAATCGCGATGTAGAACGCCTTCGCCGCCTTGTACTCCAGCGAGCCGTAGACCCGCCCGTCCTTCGCGTTGAAGTCCAAGTCGCCGAGATGCCCGGTAAATCCGGATACGGAACCGACCGGATTGCCGCGCAAATCAGTCTTGACGAGGAGGTTGGTGAAGGAGAAGTACATGAATCCCTTGCGACGGTCCACCGCCACACCCTGCACATGCCCTGCCCTCCACGCGCCGCCCTTTATCTCGGTGGGCAGGTGTCGTGCCTTGGACACCGCGGCGGGTTCTGCCGCTCCGGCCGCGATAGTGCCCTGAGCCACAAGGGCCCCTGTGGCAAGGGCAGTCAGGACTCCGCCGGCGAAGATGCGTCGCATGGGCTCTCCAGGTTTCGTCGAGGAACGAAGCGGAACGGAAGCGAACGAAGGAGTGACTAAGGCGTAGGGGATGCCGGGCACGTTAGAACGCGCTGTGGTCCGCTCGGTGCACTCCGGTGCAACACCGGGTGAAGGCACTGAGTCAACAGACCGTAGGCGGCGCGCCGGTTGGCGGACAGGCTTGATTCAGCCGAGCGCCAGCCGCGCCGTACGGTGGGCCAGTTCGGTGATCCGTACGCCGTCGAAGCCGAACACCGCACTGCGCACGGTGTCCTCCAGCGGCCCCGTCCACTGCGGCCCGATCCCGCCCGCCCCATACAGCACACCGGCCACCGAGCCCGCCGTCGCGCCGTTGGAGTCGGTGTCCAGGCCGCCGCGCACGGTGAGTGCGATGGTCCGGGTGAAGTCGCCGTCGCCGTACAGCAGTCCGGCCGTGATGACGGCGGCGTTCGGCACGGCGTGGATCCAGCCGAGCCGGCCCGTCTCCTCCTCCATCGCGGTGAGCGTGTCCTCCCAGGCCGCTCCGGCCGCGTGCAGGGCGAGCGTGTGGCGGACCGCACGGGCGAGGCGGCTGCTCGCGGGTACGCGCTCCAGCGCAATCTCCAGCGCGGCGCGCGGCCCGGACGCGGTGAACGCGGCGGCGATCAGTGCGGCCGCCCACATCGCGCCGTACACACCATTGCCGGTGTGCGACAGCACGGCGTCGCGGCGCGCCAGCGCGGCTGCCCGTTGCGGGGCGCCGGGGTTGGTCCAGCCGAAGATGTCGGCGCGGATGAGGGCGCCGATCCACTCCTGGTAGGGGTTCTCGTAGGTGGCCGTCAGTGGCGGCTTGAGGCCGTTGGCGAGATTGCGGTACGTCGCCCGCTCGGCGGTGAAGGTCTGCAGGTACGGCAGGCGCAGCAGCCACAGTTCGCCGACCTCCTCGGTGGTGAAGGCGAAGCCGTGGGTCTCCAGCAGGTGCAGACCGAGGATCGCGTAGTCGACGTCGTCGTCCCGGCAACTGCCGCTGATCCTGCCGCGTACACAATGCGGCCATTCGGGGCGCAGTTCGAAGCCGGGGGTGCCGGGCGGGGGCTCGGGCAGGTAGTCGGTGAGGGGGAGGGCGCCGGTCAGCCGCAGATAGCGGTCGATGCGTGCCCGCGTCCAGTAGTCGCCGCGCTCCACGGGCTTGCCGAGCATGTTGCCGGCGATTCTGCCCAGCCAGCCGCCGAGAATCCGGTCGGCCGTGTGCGTGCTGTGTGGAGTCATGCGTCGGGTCTACCCACTTCCGGTGGTCGAACATGGGAGGTTTGTGTGATTTTCACTGGTATGCGAGAGAGGTGGAACGCGCAATGAGGTGCTGTACGCGTGCACTGGCGGTCGCCCTGGTGGCCGGAGTCGCCGTCGCGGCGGGCGGCGGGGCCGCCGCCGATTGAGTGACGTTGTTCGATCATCTCGGTACGCATGACGACCCACTATGGGCGCCAAAAGATGATTAGTCGGGTTGGCACGCCGTCCGGGGCGCCGGGCCACGGTGGACACCCATGGGCAGGGGGGCCTATCTGCGGATATGGTCGGGGCGGCGCGACTGCCTGTTCGAAAGCAAGGGATAGCAAGGTGACGGACGGAGCAGTAACTGAGACCGCCCGCGTGCTCGTCGCGGCGGACAAGTTCAAGGGCTCGCTCACGGCCGTGCAGGTCGCGGAGCGGGTGACGGCCGGGCTGCGGCGGGTTGTCCCCGACGTTGTCGTCGAGGCTCTGCCTGTGGCCGACGGCGGCGACGGCACGGTGGCCGCGGCGGTCGCGGCCGGGTTCGAACGCCGGGAGGTACGGGTCACCGGACCGCTCGGCGAGCAGCTCACGGCGGCGTTCGCCCTGCGCGACGGCACCGCAGTGGTCGAAATGGCGGAGGCCTCGGGCCTCCAGCACCTCCCCGAGGGCGTATTCGCGCCGCTCACCGCGACGACGTACGGCTCCGGCGAACTGCTGCGCGCCGCGCTCGACGCGGGTGCCCGCACGATCGTCTTCGGCGTCGGCGGCAGCGCCTCCACCGACGGCGGCGCGGGCATGCTGGCCGCGCTCGGCGCGCGCTTCCTGGACGCGGCGGGCGAGCCGGTCGGTCCTGGTGGCGGGGGTCTGCGTGACCTGGCCACGGCCGACCTGTCGGGCCTGGACCCGCGTCTGGCCGACGTGGACCTCGTCCTGGCCAGTGATGTCGACAACCCGTTGACGGGCCCGAAGGGCGCGGCGGCGGTGTACGGCCCCCAGAAGGGTGCCACCGAGGAGGACGTGGCCACCCTCGACGCGGCCCTCGCGCACTACGCGTCCGTACTCGGCCCGCAGTACGAGGACTCGCCCGGCGCGGGTGCGGCGGGCGGCATCGGCTACGGCGCGCTGATCGCGCTCGGGGCGAGCTTCCGCCCCGGCATCGAGGTCATGCTGGACGTGCTGGGCTTCGCCTCGGCGCTGTCCCGGGCGACCCTGGTCATCACCGGTGAGGGCTCGCTCGACGCGCAGACCCTGCACGGGAAGGCGCCGGCGGGTGTGGCGGCGGCGGCGCGCGCGAAGAATGTCGAGGTCATCGCGGTGTGCGGGCGGCTCGCGTTGCCCCCGGAGGTGCTGGGCGCGGCGGGCATCCGCCGTGCGTATGCCCTGGCGGACCTGGAGCCGGATCCGGCCCGCTCGATGGCGGAGGCGGGTCCGCTGCTGGAACGAGTGGCGGAGAACATCGCCCGCGACTTCCTGACCTGACGGTCCGCGCGGGTGGGCGGCGGGCCCTGCGGCTCTGTTCCCCACCCCGCCCCCGGCGCTGCCCCAGACCCCGCTCCTCAAACGCCGGAGGGGCTGGATGTGCCCACCGAGCGGCCGAATCCAGCCCGTCCGGCGTTTGAGGACACGCCCGGAGGGCGTCTGCGTGGTCTGGGGGCTGGGGCTTGCCCCAGCCCGGGAAGGGGCGGGTAGGGGAAAAGCCCCGCGCAGCGGCCCCCCGGCCCGTACCCGGCCCCCCGAACACCAGCCGCCGCGGGGCCCAGGCTCCCGCACGCGGCCGAGCCGCAAGAATGCCGCAGCGGGAAGGCCCAGGGCCGGGAACAGAGCCCGCAAGGTCCGGCGCCCGCCCGTGCCAAATCCACCTCACGCCCCGGACAACCGAAACGCGTCCAACGCCAGCGTCATCTCGATCAGATCCCGCGGCCGCGACAGCGAACGGGACGTCAACTGCTCCAGCCGCCGCAACCGGTTGAACACCGTATTCCGGTGGCAGTACAGCCGGCCAGCCGTCCGCCCCGCCGACCCCTCGCACGCCAGCCACGCGTCCAGCGTCTCCAGCAGCACCACCCGGTCCGCCGGGTCCAGCTCCAGCACGGCGCCGAACACGTCGGCCACCAGCCGCCCCGCCAGCTCCGGCTGGCTCACCACCAGCGCCGTCGGCATCCGCTCGTCGAGCCGTACGATCCCGGTCGCGTCCGGCGCACACGTCCGCAGCGCCAGGTCCGCCAGCCGACGGGCCGCGCCCAGGCCGGCGAGGCCGTCCACCACCGGACTGATGCCGCCGGGGCCGGGACACCGCCCGGCAAGGAGCTCCGACAGGGCGGCCAGCGTCGTCTCCTCGCCGAGCGAGACCACGCCCACCTCGCAGTCCGTACGCATCCGCCAGATGAACCGCATCCCCGCGCCCTGAATACGCCGGTGAAAGGGCTCGCGCCCGTCCCGCCGCTCCAGCCGCAGCACCACCACCGCATACCGTCCCTGCTCCGGCAGGTCCAGCCCGGCCGCCGCGCGGGCCGCCAGGCCAGGAGGGGACTCCTTGCCCTCCAGCAGCGCGTCGAGCAGCGCCTGGAGCCGTTCGTCCGTACGGTGGCGCAGCTCGGCCTCGGTCGCCCGGTACGCCTCCGACGCGGTCGCCGTCTCCGCGTCCACCGCCGCGAACACCGTCGTCGCCGCCCGCATCAGCACCGCCAGTTTCTCCGGATCGCCGCCCCTCGATCCCTCCGCTCCCTCCGCCCCCGCCGCGCCCTCCAGCAGCGCGTCCCAGATCAGATAGCCCGCCTGCCGGTAGGAGTGCACCAGCAGCTCCAGCGGGAAGCCCTGCTGCGCCCGGCGCCGGCCTGTCCACTCCGCGTACTCCAGGTCGCGGCGCGGCTGCGACTTCGGGGCCGAGATCGCCTCGATGCCGATCCGCATCGCCTGCTCGATTTCCTGCCAGTGCTGGTCCTGGGACAGGACCTGCGCGTACAGCGGCGAGTGCGCGTGCAGCTCGCGCACGTGCTGGTCCACCAGCTCCGGCAGCCGGTCGAGCAGCGCCGTACCCGCCTCGGTCAGCACCGCCCAGTCGTGCCCCGTCCGTGCTCTGCGGCCACTCATGGGCCGGAGCGTGTCACGACCCGGGCCTGTCTGACAGCCCCCTGACACGCGGTGTTGTGCGCGTGCACAACCGGCCGTACGCGCGGCTGGTCACCGGCAGCGGTTGTGCCGCCAACCGTGGACGGGCGGGCCCCGCCGGTGTTGAGGTGAGCGCCACCGAACGGCCCGAGGAAGGGGTGCCATGGCTGGCGCCGCATTGGAAATACGGGATCTGTCGGCGGGATACGGACCCGTGAGGGCGCTGCGACACGTGTCGCTGACGTTGCCCGAGGGGGCCGTGGTCGCCGTACTGGGCAGCAACGGAGCGGGCAAGTCCACGCTCCTGCGCGCCATCTCCCGCACGCTGTCGTTTCACGGCGGAGCGGTCACCGGAGGCAGCGTCGCCTTCGGAGGCCGGCCGCTGACCGGACTCTCACCGGACCGGGTGGTGGCCGCCGGGCTGTGCCAGGTGCCGGAAGGGCGCCAGGTGTTCGCGCGGATGACGGTCGCCGACAACCTGCGCGCCGGCGCACTCGGCTCCACCGGCAACCGCGCCGCCCAGGCCGCCGCACTGCGACGGGTCCACGAACTGTTCCCGGTCCTGGCCGAACGCGCCGGGCAGCGCGCCGGGCTGCTCTCCGGCGGCGAGCAGCAGATGCTCGCGGTCGCCAGAGCCCTGATGGCCGGACCGAAACTGCTCCTGCTCGACGAGCCCTCACTCGGGCTCGCCCCGCTGATGGCGCAGCGGATCGCCGAGACGATCACCGAGATCAACGAACAGGGCACGGCCGTACTCCTCGTCGAACAGAACGCGGCCATCGCGCTGCGCCTCGCCTCGCACGCGTACGTGCTCGATGTGGGAGAGGTCGTGCTGTCCGGGCCCGCCGATGAGCTCGCCGCGTCCGACGAGGTACGCCGCCGCTACCTGGGCGTCGTCGACGAGGAAGCCGCAGCCGACGCCTCCGAGGCCGTGGCGGCCCACCGCACCCTCAGTGTCTGGGAGGGGCGATGAGCACCGAAGCGACGCTGGAAGTAAAGGATCTGACGGTCCGGTTCGCCGGTCTCACCGCGCTGGACGCGATCAGTTTCACCGTACGGCCCGGAACCGTCCACGCCGTCATCGGTCCCAACGGCGCCGGCAAGTCGACCTGCTTCAACGTTCTTTCGGGCGTGTACCGGGCGACCTCGGGCAGCGTCCGCTTCGGCGACGACGAGCTGACCGGTCTCGCGCCCCACCGCATCGCGGATCTCGGCATCGCCAGGATCTTCCAGAACCTCGCCCTGCCGCCCGGCGCCACCGTCGAGGACAGCCTGATGCTCGGCCGTCACCGGCTCACCCGTACCGGCTTCGTCGCGGCGGGGCTGAGGCTGCCTTCCGCCGTACGGGAGGAGGCGCGGCACCGCCAACGCGTCCGGGAAATCGCCGCGTTCGTGGGGCTCGAAGATCAACTCAGTCGTCCCGCGGGCACCTTGCCGTACGGGCAGCAGAAGCTCGCCGAGCTGGCCCGTGCCCTGTGCATGGAGCCCAAACTGCTGCTCCTCGACGAGCCGGTCGCCGGCATGACCGCCGACGAACGACGCGTCACCGCCTCCATCGTCGCGGGCGTACGGGACAGCCTCGGCATTTCCATCGTGCTGGTCGAGCACGACATGGGGGTCGTGATGCGGCTCGCCGACTCCGTGACCGTCCTCGACTTCGGGCGGCTGATCGCCGACGGGACACCCGCGTCCGTCCAGTCCGACCCCGCCGTCGTCCGCGCCTACCTGGGAGAGGAGGCCACCTCATGACCACCTTCGCCGAGCTTCTCCTCAACGGGATATCGATCGGTTCCGTCTACGCCCTTATCGCCCTCGGCTTCGTGGTGATCTTCCGTGCCACCGAGGTCGTCAATTTCGCCCACGCCTCGCTGCTGCTCGCCGGCGGCTACGTCACCGCCGTCCTGCACGACGACATCGGCTTCTGGCTCGCGCTGCTCGCCGGGATCGGCGGCGCCGCCGCCGTCGGCGCCGGGGTCGAGTTCCTGGTGATGCGCCGCTACCGGGGCTCCAACCACAGCGTGCTCGCCATCGTCACCATCGGCGTCGACATCCTCCTCACCACCGAGCTGACCCGGCGCATCGGCACTGATGTGCTCGCCCTCGGCGACCCCTGGGGCGACTCGGTGCTGACCATCGGGGGCGTGAGCGTCGCGCACACCCGTATCGCCGCGTTCGTCGCCGCGGGCCTGCTCATCACGGTCTTCCTGCTCTCCTTCCGCTTCACCTCCTGGGGGGTGGCGATGCGCGCCGCCGCCGAGAACTCCGAGACCGCCGCGCTGATGGGCGTACGCCTGGGCAGGGTCTCCCTCGGCGCCTGGGCCGTGGCGGGCGGCCTCGCCGCCGTCGCCGCGCTCTTCCTGACCGTCTTCCCGACGCCGGGACTCGAACGCTCCACTTCCCTCGCCGCGCTGAAGGCCTTCCCCGCCGCGATCCTCGGCGGGCTCGACTCCACGACCGGGGCCCTCGTCGGCGGCTTCCTCGTCGGCATCACCGAGTCACTGGCGACCGGCTACCAGAGCGATCTCACCTTCCTTGGCCGTGGCATCGGCGACCTGGCTCCGTACCTCGTGATGGTCGCCGTCCTGCTGGTACGCCCGGCCGGCCTCTTCGGTACGAAGGAGCTGGCCCGTGTCTGAACCGAACAAGCGGACCCGCCGCCTGGCGCTGTGGACCGCCGGAGCCGTACTGCTCCTCGCACTGCCCTTCTACCTCGACCGCTTCTGGCTCCAGGCCGGGCTCTTCGCGATGGCCGCCGCCATCGGCGCCATCGGCCTCAATCTCCTCACCGGCGCCACCGGCCAGCTCTCCATGGGCCACGCCTTCTTCCTGGCCGTCGGCGCGTACGGCTACTGCGTCTTCGCCGGGGACGGCACGGGGGCCCTGACCGGCCTGAACCTGCCCAGCTGGCTCGCGGCAGTGCTCGCGGTGGCGTTGGCCGGGCTCGCGGGCGGCCTCTTCAGCCCCATCGCCGGACGCCTCCAAGGGGCGTACCTCGGTATCGCCACCCTCGCGCTGATCTTCATCGGCCAGCACGTGCTGTTCAACGCGCACGACCTGACCGGCGGCTTCAACGGCCGCGACGTCCCCCCGCTCAGCCTCTTCGGAATCACCTTCGACGAGAGCGAGCTGCTGGTGGCCGCCGTGCCCTTCGGATCCGCCGAGAAGCTCTGGTACGTCGCCCTGCTCGCCCTGGCCGGCTGCGCGCTCTTCGCCCGCGGCGTGCTGCGCGGCCGCCCCGGGCGGGCCATGAACGCCATCCGCGACCACCGCATCGCCGCGGGGGTCATCGGGGTGCCCGTCGCCCGCTACCGGGCCGCGGTGTTCGTCCTGTCCTCCATGTACGCGGGGCTTGCGGGCGTGCTGCTCGCGCTGGTCTTCCAGCGGACCGTGCCGGAGTACTTCGGCATGATCCTGTCCCTCGAATATCTCGCCATGATCGTCATCGGCGGTCTCGGCTCGGTCGCGGGAGCGGTGGTGGGAGCCGTCTTCGTCTCCCTGCTGCCGCAGCTCCTCACCCGGTACAGCGACGCCCTGCCCCTCGTCTCCGCCCCCGGTACGGGTGGGGTCGCTCCGGGCGAGGCGTCCCGGTACCTCTACGGCGCCGCCATTGTCGCGGTGGTGCTTTTCCTGCCGGGCGGCCTGGTGCGGCCAGTCTTCCGGCGCAAGACAACAACCTCAGGGAAGTAACGATGACTACGCGCAACCAGATCACCAGGACCACCGCCGCCACGCTCGCGGCGCTGCTCGCGCTGACCGCGGCCGGGTGCAGCTCGAAGGCGAAGGAGAAGAAGGACGACGAGGCGGGGGCCGGCGGTGTCAAGACCGGTCAGGGCGTCACGGACAAGACAATCAAGCTCGGTGTACTGACCGACATGACCGGCGTCTACGCCTCACTCGGCAAGAGCGTCACCCAGGCCCAGCAGCTGTACGCCAAGCAGACCAACGCCGACGGCGGCATCTGCGGCCGGAAGGTCGAACTCGTGGTGCGCGACCACGGCTACGACCCGCAGAAGGCCGTCTCCGGCTACACCGAGCTGTCGCCGCAGGTCCTCGGCTTCGCCCAGTTCATCGGCTCGCCCTTCGTGGCCGCCGTCAAGCAGCGCATCGACGGCCAGGACAAGGGCCTGGTCATCCCGCAGGCCTGGTCGGCCTCGCTGCTGGGCAGCCCGTACATCCGCGTCATAGGCAATACGTACGACGTCGAGACCATCAACGCCATCGACTTCCTGACGAAGGACAAGGGCCTCAAGAAGGGCGACAAGATCGGCCACGTCTACTTCGAGGGCGACTACGGCGAGAACGCGCTGGCCGGGGCGAAGTACGCGGCCGAGAAGGCGGGGCTCACCGTCGTCGAGCAGAAGATCAAGCCGACCGACAACGACATGACGGCCCAGGTCGCGGCGCTCAAGAAGGCCGGCGTCAAGGGGGTTGTCATCAGCGCGGGACCGCGCCAGGCGGCCTCGTTCGTCGGGGTCGCGGCGGCGGTCAAGCTCCAGGTGCCGATCATCGGCAACAACTCGGCCTTCTCCCCGCAGCTGCTCGCCACCCAGGCCGGACCGGCGCTGACGAAGAACTACTACGTCGCCAACCCCACCGAGCCCATCGGCACGGACACCCCGGCCGCCAAGAAGCTCGTCGCCGACTACAAGGCGGCGTACCCCTCGGACGCGCTCGACAACGGCGTGGTGGCCGGCTGGACGGCCGTCTCGGTCTTCGGCGAGGCGCTGAAGAAGGCGTGTACGTCGAAGGATCTGACCCGGGAGGGCGTCGACAAGGCCCTGCTGACCATCAACGCGTACGACTCGGGCTTCGGCACCACGCACGACTTCACCGACCCGAAGGCGCCCTCCTCGCGCCAGACGGTCATCCTGCGGCCGGACGAGAAGGTGACCGGCGGCACGAAGGTGGTGCGGGAAGCGGAGATCTCGGAAGCCGCCAAGAGCTTCACCGTCGGCGGCTGACAGGCACGGCACAGGGAAACGAGTGAGGGCCCCGGGGCAGCTGCCCCGGGGCCCTCACTCGTACGTACGCCGGACGCTTACGGCAGCTGCGCCGCGCGCGCCTCGCGCCGGTTGTCGCGGAACGTGTTCACGCGCCGCGCGGTCGCGAAGAGCGGGATGACCGCGCCCATGACCACCTGGAGCGCACAGCCGGTGGCGAGGAGGACCTGGCCGCCGGGAGCGTCGAACGCCCACGCAGCCAGCAGCCCCATCGCGCCCACGATCCAGGCGAGCATGGCCACCGCGAGGACACCCCGCGGTTTCGGGTACTCGACCCGGCTCACCATCAGCCACGCGACGCCGATGATGGCGAGCAGGGTGGGGATGAAGGGGAGCTCGAGCAGGACGATCGAGACGACCGTCAGCGCACCGAAGGGGCTCGGCATGCCCTGGAACATGCCGTCCTTCAGCGTCACGCAGGAGAATCTGGCGAGCCTCAGGACCACCGCCAGCAGCACCACGATCGCCGCCAGCGCCGAAACGCGCTGGTGGGCGTCGTCCGCGACCATTCCGTACACCAGCACGAAGTAGGCCGGGGCGAGCCCGAAGCTGATCAGGTCGGAGAGGTTGTCCAGCTCCGCACCCATCGGCGAGCTGCGCAGCTTGCGCGCCACGAGCCCGTCGCAGAGGTCGAAGATCGCCGCGAGGAGCATCAGGATCACGGCGGTCGCGGCGCTGTGCCGCGCCATGCCGGTCTCCGCGCTGCCCTGGAGGTGCGGGATGAGGATTCCGGTGGTGGTGAAGTACACCGCCATGAATCCGCAGGTGGCGTTGCCGAGAGTGAGGGTGTCCGCTATTGACAGCCGCAGAGAGAGCGGCATGTCCTCGGCGTCGGCCTCTTCCTCGACGTCCGGCACCCAGCCGGCCTGAGTCTCAGGATCAGTCACGGTCAATTCGAGTCACCCCCGCGGTGGTGACCTGGCCGACCTCGACATCGACCTCGACACCCTCGGGGAGGTAGATGTCGACGCGCGAACCGAACCGGATCAGGCCGATGCGCTCGCCCTGCTCGACCTTCGTACCCTGCGGGATGTACGGGACGATGCGGCGGGCGACGGCGCCGGCGATCTGGATCATCTCGATGTCACCGAGCTCGGTGTCGAAGTGCCAGACAACGCGCTCGTTGTTCTCGCTCTCCTTGTTGAACGCCGGAACGAACCCACCGGGGATGTGCTCGACCGACGTCACCGTGCCCGCGAGCGGGGCACGGTTGACGTGGACGTTCAGCGGGCTCATGAAGATCGCGACGCGGGTACGTCCGTCCTTCCACGGCATGATGCTCTGCACCACTCCGTCGGCCGGGGAGATGACCCGGCCCTGAGTGATCTCGCGCTCGGGGTCGCGGAAGAACCACAGCATGCCCGCCGCGAGCGCGGTGGTGGGCACGGCGACGGCAGCCCAGCGGCCGGACTTGCGAGCCCGGACGAGGCTGAGCGCCGCAGTGGCGACGGTCGGCAGAAGCCACGGCGATGCTCCGCGAGCAAGGCGTCCATTGAGGAGGCCGTCGCGTGGTGCAGAGGTTTGGCTGTGGGGCATGGATGACCTTCGTAGCGGATGATGCCGCGCTGGCAACAGGGGGACGGCGGCTTATCGGCGATGGTAGCGGTTGCGGGGCGCAACTGGGCAAGCCAGAAGCCGAGTCGGACGGCCGGAAGCCGACGGCAAAAGCTGCCAGGGTGTGATCTTTTTCGCGGTGATTTAACCGCAAAAGGTGCAATCAGCCCTGGAATCGGTACTCCTCGAGGAGTCGCCGGCCGATGATCATTTTCTGGATCTCGGCGGTACCTTCACCGATGAGCAGCATCGGCGCCTCGCGGTAGAGACGCTCGATCTCGTACTCCTTCGAGAACCCGTAACCACCATGGATACGGAAGGCGTCCTCGACGACTTCCTTGCAGTATTCGGAGGCGAGGTACTTCGCCATCCCTGCCTCTAGGTCGTTTCGTTCCCCGGAGTCCTTTTTGCGTGCTGCGTTAACCATCATCGCATGCGCGGCCTCGACCTTGGTAGCCATGTCGGCCAGCTTGAACTGAATCGCCTGGTGCTGAGCGATCGGCTTGCCGAAAGTGTGACGTTGCTGGGCATACGAGACACCCAATTCGAACGCACGCTGTGCTACGCCGCAGCCACGCGCCGCCACATTGACGCGGCCGACCTCGACGCCGTCCATCATTTGGTAAAACCCTCGGCCGGTTGTCCCACCGAGTACACGATTGGCCGGAATGCGCAGTCCGTCCATGATCAGTTCGGTGGTGTCGACGCCCTTGTAGCCCATCTTGTCGATCTTCCCGGGGATGGTCAGGCCGGGACGCACCTCACCGAAGCCCGGCTCCTTCTCCACCAGGAAGGTCGTCATCTGCTTGTGCGGGGGCGAGCCCTCGGGGAGACCCTCGTCACTGCGGCACAGGACCGCGACGAGCGTGGACGAGCCGCCGTTCGTCAGCCACATCTTCTGGCCGTTCAGGACGTACTCGTCGCCGTCCTTCACGCCCTTGGACGTGATCGCCGACACGTCGGAACCGAGCGCCGGCTCCGACATCGAGAACGCGCCCCGCACCTCGCCCAGCGCCATGCGCGGCAGGAAGGTGTCCTTCTGCTCCTGGGTGCCGTGCTGCTTGAGCATGTACGCCACGATGAAGTGGGTGTTGATGATCCCGGAGACGCTCATCCAGCCACGAGCTATCTCTTCGACACACAGCGCGTATGTGAGAAGGGACTCACCCAGGCCGCCGTACTCCTCGGGGATCATCAGCCCGAAGAGTCCGAGCTCCTTGAGGCCCTCGACGATCTCCGTCGGGTACTCGTCGCGGTGCTCCAGCTCGGTCGCGACGGGGAGAATCTCCTTGTCGACGAAGTTCCTGACCGTGGCCAGGATTTCCTGCTGGATGTCGGTCAGACCGGCGGTCTGGGCGAGACGGGCCATGATTACTTCCCCTGCACCTTCGGCTCCGGGCGGCCGGGCTGCTCGCCGCCGCGCTCCTTGATGTACGTCTCGGTCGGGACCATCACCTTGCGCCGGAACACGCAGACGACGGTGCCGTCCTGCTTGTAGCCCTTGGTCTCGACGTAGACGATCCCGCGGTCGTTCTTGGACTTCGACGGCGTCTTGTCGAGGACGGTGGTCTCGCCGTAGATCGTGTCGCCGTGGAAGGTCGGCGCGATGTGCTTGAGCGACTCGACCTCCAGGTTGGCGATGGCCTTCCCGGACACGTCCGGCACGGACATGCCCAGCAGCAGCGAGTAGATGTAGTTGCCGACGACGACGTTCTTGCCGAAGTCGGTCGTCTTCTCGGCGTAGTTGCTGTCCATGTGCAGCGGGTGGTGGTTCATGGTCAGCAGGCAGAAGAGGTGGTCGTCGTACTCCGTGACCGTCTTTCCGGGCCAGTGCTTGTAGACCGCGCCGATCTCGAACTCTTCGTAAGTGCGTCCGAACTGCATGATCAGGCCTCCGGGGCTTCGAACTTGGAGGTGCGCTGCATACCGGCCGCGCGTCCCTTGCCGGAGATGACGAGCGCCATCTTGCGGCTGGCCTCGTCGATCATCTCGTCACCGAGCATCGCGGAGCCCTTCTTGCCGCCGGCCTCGGACGTGCACCACTCGTACGCGTCGAGAATCATCTCCGCGTGGTCGTAGTCCTCCTGAGAGGGCGAGAACACCTCGTTGGCCGCGTCGACCTGACCGGGGTGCAGCACCCACTTGCCGTCGAAGCCCAGCGCCGCCGCACGGCCCGCGACCTCGCGGTACGCGTCCACGTCACGGATCTGGAGGAAGGGACCGTCGATCGCCTGGAGGTCGTGCGTACGGGCCGCCATCAGGATGCGCATCAGGATGTAGTGGTACGCGTCGGCGCCGTAGCCGGGGGGCTGCATGCCGACGACCAGGGTCTTCATGTTGATGGAGGCCATGAAGTCCGCCGGGCCGAAGATGATCGTCTCAAGGCGGGGGGAGGCGGCGGCGATCTCGTCGACGTTCACCAGGCCCTTCGCGTTCTCGATCTGCGCCTCGATGCCGATCTTGCCGACCTCGAAGCCCATCGTCTTCTCGATCTGGGTGAGGAGGAGGTCGAGCGCGACGACCTGCTGGGCGTCCTGGACCTTCGGCAGCATGATGCAGTCGAGGTTCGGTCCCGCGCCCTCGACGACCGTGATGACATCGCGGTACGTCCAGCGAGTCGTCCAGTCGTTGACCCGCACGACCCGGGTCTTGCCCGTCCAGTCACCGTTGTTCAGCGCGTCGACGATGGTGTGCCGGGCGCCTTCCTTGGCGAGCGGCGCGCACGCGTCCTCCAGGTCCAGGAAGACCTGATCGGCCGGCAGGCCCTGGGCCTTCTCCAGAAAGCGCGGGTTCGAGCCAGGAACTGCGAGGCAGGAGCGGCGCGGGCGCAGCCGGTTCACGGCGGGCGTGGGCGTGGTCATGCGGAGACCTCCAGAGGGTCGAGCTTGTTCGCTTTCCGGATCTCGTCGACGATACGGCCGATGATCTCCGTGATACCGAAGTCCTTAGGGGTGAAAACTGCGGCCACTCCGGCAGCCCGCAGCTGCTCGGCGTCCGCCGGCGGAATGATCCCGCCCGCGATCACCGGAATGTCGGCTGCGCCGGCGTCTCGAAGGCGTACGAGAACGTCCGGCACCAGCTCGGCGTGCGAGCCGGACAGGATCGACAGACCGACGCAGTGCACGTCCTCCGCGAGGGCGGCGCTCACGATCTGCTCGGGCGTCAGCCTGATGCCCTGATAGACCACCTCGAAGCCCGCATCGCGTGCTCGTACAGCGATCTGCTCGGCGCCGTTGGAATGCCCGTCCAGGCCCGGCTTGCCGACCAGCAGGCGCAGCCGCCCCGAGCCGAGCTCGTCGGCCGTACGGGACACCTTCTCCCGTACGTACGCGAGCGGCGTACCCGCCTCGGCGGTGACCGCGACCGGGGCACTGCTCACGCCCGTCGGCGCGCGGAACTCGCCGAAGACGTCCCGCAGCGCCCAGGACCACTCGCCGGTGGTGACGCCCGCACGGGCGCACTCGACGGTGGGGCTCATCAGGTTCTCGGTGCCCGCCGCGGCCTTCTTGAGGGCCGCCAGGGCCTCGGACGCGCGGGCCTCGTCGCGGTTGTCGCGCCACTCGTGGAGCTTGGCGACGACGCGGGCCTCGTTGGCAGGGTCGACCGTCATGATCGCGCCGTCGAGGTCCGCGGTGAGCGGGCTGGGCGCGGTCGACTCGTAGCAGTTGACGCCGACGATCTTCTCGTCGCCGGACTCGATGCGGGCGCGGCGCTCCGCGTGCGAGGAGACCAGCTGCGACTTGAGGTAGCCGGACTCGACGGCGGCCATCGCGCCGCCCATCTCCTCGATGCGATCCATCTCGGCGAAGGACTCGGCGACCAGCGCCTCCACCTTGGCCTCGATGACGTGCGACCCGGCGAAGATGTCCTCGTACTCCAGCAGATCACTCTCCAGTGCGAGCACCTGCTGTATGCGCAGCGACCACTGCTGGTCCCAGGGGCGGGGCAGACCCAGCGCCTCGTTCCAGGCGGGGAGCTGCACGGCGCGGGCGCGGGCGTCCTTGGAGAGGGTGACGGCCAGCATTTCGAGGACGATGCGCTGGACGTTGTTCTCCGGCTGCGCCTCGGTCAGCCCGAGCGAGTTGACCTGCACGCCGTAGCGGAAGCGGCGCTGCTTCTCGCTTTCGATGCCGTACCGCTCGCGGGTGACCTTGTCCCAGATGCGGCCGAAGGCGCGCATCTTGCACATCTCCTCGACGAAGCGGACGCCCGCGTTGACGAAGAAGGAGATACGGGCGACGACGTCCCCGAACTTCTCCGGCAGAACCTGACCGCTGTCCCGTACGGCGTCGAGGACGGCGATGGCCGTGCTCATCGCGTACGCGATCTCCTGGACCGGCGTGGCGCCGGCTTCCTGGAGGTGGTAGCTGCAGATGTTGATCGGGTTCCACTTGGGGATGTGGTTCACCGTGTAGGTGATCATGTCCGTCGTCAGGCGCAGGCTGGGCACCGGCGGGAAGACGTGCGTCCCGCGCGACAGGTACTCCTTGACGATGTCGTTCTGCGTCGTCCCCTGGAGCTTGGTGATGGCCTCCTTGTCGAGACCTTGCTCCTCCGCGACCACCTGGTACATCGCCAGCAGCCACATGGCCGTCGCGTTGATGGTCATCGAGGTGTTCATCTGCTCCAGGGGGATGTCCTGGAACAGCCGCCGCATGTCACCGAGATGGGACACCGGGACCCCGACCCGGCCGACCTCGCCGCGGGCGAGGATGTGGTCGGGGTCGTAGCCGGTCTGCGTCGGAAGGTCGAACGCGACCGACAGGCCGGTCTGGCCCTTGGCGAGGTTGTTGCGGTACAGCTCGTTGGACGCCTCGGCGGTCGAGTGACCGGCGTACGTCCGCATGAGCCAGGGCCGGTCCTTCCGACGCTCACCCATCAGATGTTCCGGAAGCGGTTGATCGCGTCGATGTGCTGCTCACGAAGCTCGTGGTTACGCACACCGAGGCCCTCGCGGGGCGCCAGCGCCAGCACGCCGACCTTGCCCTGGTGGAGGTTGCGGTGCACGTCGTACGCGGCCTGCCCGGTGTCCTCCAGCGAGTACACCTTCGAGAGCGTCGGGTGGATCTTGCCCTTGGCGATCAGGCGGTTGGCCTCCCACGCCTCGCGGTAGTTCGCGAAGTGCGAGCCGATGATCCGCTTGAGCGACATCCACAGGTAGCGGTTGTCGTACTCGTGCATGTAGCCCGAGGTCGAGGCGCAGGTGGTGATGGTGCCGCCCTTGCGGGTGACGTAGACGCTCGCGCCGAAGGTCTCGCGGCCGGGGTGCTCGAAGACGATGTCGATGTCCTCGCCGCCGGTGAGTTCGCGGATGCGCTTGCCGAAGCGCTTCCACTCCTTGGGGTCCTGGGTGTGCTCGTCCTTCCAGAACTTGTAGCCCTCGGCGTTGCGGTCGATGATCGCCTCGGCGCCCATCGCGCGGCAGATGTCCGCCTTCTGGTCGCTGGAGACGACACAGATCGGGTTTGCGCCACCGGCGAGCGCGAACTGGGTGGCGTACGAACCGAGTCCGCCGCTCGCGCCCCAGATCAGGACGTTGTCGCCCTGCTTCATGCCGGCGCCGTTGCGCGAGACGAGCTGGCGGTACGCCGTCGAGTTGACCAGGCCGGGGGCCGCGGCCTCCTCCCAGCTGAGGTGGTCGGGCTTCGGCATCAGCTGGTTGGACTTGACGAGCGCGATCTCGGCGAGACCGCCGAAGTTCGTCTCGAAGCCCCAGATGCGCTGCTCGGGGTCGAGCATCGTGTCGTTGTGGCCGTCGGACGACTCCAGCTCGACGGACAGGCAGTGCGCGACGACCTCGTCACCGGGCTTCCAGGCATTCACGCCGGGGCCGGTGCGCAGGACGACGCCCGCGAGGTCGGAGCCGATGACGTGGTACGGGAGGTCGTGGCGCTTGCTGAGGTCGCTGAGCTTGCCGTACCGCTCCAGGAAGCCGAAGGTCGAGACCGGCTCGAAGATCGAGGTCCAGACGGAGTTGTAGTTGACCGAGCTGGCCATGACCGCCACGAGGGCCTCGCCCGGCCCGAGCTCGGGCACCGGCACGTCCTCCACGTGGAGGGACTTGCGCGGGTCCTTGTCCCGGCTGGCGACGCCGGAGAACATCTCGGCCTCGTCCTTGTGCACGGTCACCGCGCGGTACGACTCGGGGATGGACAGGGCTGCGATGTCTGCGGCCGTACTGTCCTGCGACTGGATCGCGTCCAGGATTTCCTTCACGGGGTGCCTCCGGCGAAGCGCGTTCCGAGGGGAACGCTTTTGAGGGGAACGTCGGGGTGCTGCTGTGGAGGGGTGCCGTCGGTTCGGCGGTGTTGCGAGTGTTCTGGCAGCGCGGGTAGCGCGGGAGGTTGCCTGTGACGCAGGCGCCCGGGCGCACAAACACGTGGTTTGCGGGGACAGCCGGCGTACGAGAGGTCTCTGCACGCCGGCCGCCCGGACAACATCAACGTATGACACCCCGTGCCACGTGACAAGACACTGAGTGCCAACAATTTCTCTCAGTTGTCACCTCGCCGTCACATGTGAGCGATGATCGATCGATTTGGATTCATCAGAGCACGCAAAGACGCCGCCCGCCTCCCGGAAGTCCGGGGGCGGGCGGCGTCTGGGACCGGCGGAAAAGCGGCCTGGTCAGCTCTGCTTGAGTGCTCGCTCGATCGTACGCATGACCTCGTCCAGGGGCGCGTCCGTGCGGGCCACGGTCACCAGCACGTCGCCGCTCACCGAGGCCGAGGCCGAGGCTGAACTCGAACCCGACGGCGCCGGCTTCTGGCGGTCCGCCGAGCGGCCCGCCCCGATGCCCGTACCGAAGGTGTCGCGGACGATCGCGAACGCGTGGTCCAGCTGTGCCTCCACGTCGCCCTGGCCGCCCGCCCGCAGCCAGCGCCGCAGTACATGGTTGTGCGCCGTCACGACGGCCGACGCGGCCACCTCCGCCAGCAGCGGGTCGTCGTTGTCGTCATGGTGGTCGTGCTCGTCGAAATGGCCCAGCAGATAGCGCGTGAACAGCCGCTCGTAGCGGGCCACGGAGGCGATCTCCGCCTCGCGGAGGGTCGGGACCTCGCGGGTGAGCTTGTAGCGGGCGACGGAGACCGCGGGGGAGGCCGCGTACATCCGCATGACTTCCTTGATGCCCCGGCAGACGGTGTCCAGCGGGTGCTCGTGCGGGGACGCGGCGTTCAGCACCGCTTCCGCGCGCACGAGCGTGTCGTCGTGGTCCGGGAAGATCGCCTCTTCCTTGGAACGGAAGTGCCGGAAGAAGGTCCGCCGCGCGACCCCGCCCGCGGCGGCGATCTCGTCGACCGTCGTCGCTTCGTACCCCTTGGTCGCGAACAGCTCCATCGCCGCGGCCGACAGTTCACGGCGCATCTTGAGCCGCTGAGCGGCTGCGCGGCTGCCTGCCGCGCTTTCAGGGGCTTCGGAAGCGGAGCTGGTACGGGACGGTCGTCGGGGGGAGTCAGCGGGCTGGGACATGCCCCGAACGTACTGCATCCCCGCAGGAGAGCGCGCCTGTGGGTGCGGGCTGCCGTCCGGCTCCAGCAGCCCGCCCCATCCGGTCACACCCTCCTGCTCAGCGCCCGGCATACTCCCGGAAGCCGCGTCCCGTCTTGCGGCCGAGGCACCCCGCGGCCACCAGGTGTTCGAGCAGCGGGGCCGGCGCCAGGCCCGGGTCGCGGAACTCGCTGTGCAGAACCTTCTGGATGGCGAGGGAGACATCCAGGCCCACGACGTCGAGGAGCTGGAAGGGACCCATCGGGTAGCCGCCGCCCAGCTTCATCGCGGCGTCGATGTCGTCGAGCGACGCGTAGTGCTGCTCGACCATCTTGACCGCGTTGTTCAGGTACGGGAAGAGCAGCGCGTTCACGATGAATCCGGCGCGGTCGCCGCAGTCCACGGGGTGCTTGCGGATCTTGACGCACACCTCGCGGACGGTCGCGTGGACGGCGTCCGAGGTGAGGACGGTACGGACGACCTCGACCAGCTTCATCGCGGGCGCCGGGTTGAAGAAGTGCATCCCGATGACGTCCTGCGGGCGCGAGGTGGCGCGGGCGCAGGCGACGACGGGCAGCGAGGACGTGGTCGTGGCGAGCACCGCGCCCGGCTTGCAGACCTTGTCGAGCGTCGCGAAGAGCTGCTGCTTGACCTCCAGGTCCTCCGCGACCGCCTCGACCGCCAGGTCGACGTCGGCGAACGCGTCGAGCGAGCCGGCGGGGCTGACCCTTGCCAGCGTCTCGTCGCGCGCCTCGGCCGTCATCCGGCCCTTGTCGACAGAGCGGGAAAGGGACTTGGCGATACGGGCCTTCGCCTTGTCCGCCTTCTCCTGGCTCCGGGCCGCGAGCACCACGTCGTAACCGGCCTTCGCGAAGACCTCCGCGATGCCGGACGCCATGGTCCCGGATCCGGCGACGCCCACGGACCGCACCGGCAGCCCAGCGGTCACGCCGGCGCTCTCCAGCGGGGTGAGCGCGTCGCGCACCACGGTGTGGCTGCCGGGCGCCTCGTACGTGTAGAAGCCGCGGCCCGACTTGTGGCCGCTCAGGCCCGCCTCGCTGAGCTGCTTCAGGATGGGGGCGGGGGCGTGCAGCCGGTCGTGGGACTCGGCGTACATCGCGTCCAGGACGGTACGGGCCGTGTCGATGCCGATCAGGTCGAGCAGGGCGAGCGGGCCCATCGGCAGACCGCATCCCAGCCGCATCGCGGCGTCGATGTCCTCGCGGGAGGCGTACTTCGCCTCGTACATCGCGGCGGCCTGGTTGAGGTAGCCGAAGAGCAGGCCGTCGGCGACGAAACCGGGCCGGTCGCCGACCGCGACCGGCTCCTTGCCGAGGTCGCGGGCGAGCGTGGTGACGGCCTCGACGGCCTGCGGCGCGGTGAGCACCGAGGAGACGATCTCGACCAGCTTCATCGCGGGCGCCGGGTTGAAGAAGTGCATGCCGAGGACGCGCTCGGGGTGCGCGGAGTCGGCGGCGAGGCGGGTCACGGACAGCGCGTTCGTGCCGGTCGCCAGGACCGTGGTGGGGCGCACGATGGTGTCGAGGGCGCGGAAGACCTGCTGCTTGGCCTCGTACGACTCGTGAACGACCTCGATCACGAGATCGGCGTCGGCTGCCGCCTGGAGGTCGGAGAAGGTACGGAAACGGGCGAGGATGTCGCGCCGCTCCTCGGCGGTGATCCGCTCCCGCTCCACTGCTCGGGCGGTGGAGGCTTCGAGCGAGGCGACGGCCAGCCTGGCGGCCTCCTCGCTGATGTCGATGCCGATGACTTCACGGCCGGCGCGGGCCAGGACCTCGGCTATGCCGGTGCCCATGGTGCCGAGACCGACGACGGCGACGGTACTGAGAGGGGTGTCCATCACGGGACTCCAGAGAATGAGGTGACGACTGAGGGGCGCACGGCGCAAAGAAGTCGCGTGCGGAGTGCGTACGAAATACGCAGAGCAGGTCGAGCTGCGGGGGCGGGGCCGACGGACTCTGTCCCGGAGTCACGTCGCGGAAGAAAACACCGAACCGACAAAGCACTCGGGGCGGCTGCGTCACCAGGCCGCCAAGAGGTGATCATTCAGCGGGGGGTAGCCCGCTCACTTGAGGTTAACCGGCGAGTAACGAGCGCGCCAGCCCTGGCGGGATGTGATCTAGGACGCCTGTGCGGTGCATACCCTTGCCGCATGGATGAGGAGCTGCGGTCACTCGCCGGCCGGGTGCGGGGAGAGGCGGAGGATCCGGTGGCGTACGAGCGGCTGCTCGCCACCGAGGACCGGGACGAACTGGCCCGGGTCCTCACCGAGACCGAACGGCCCCTGTGGGCGCGGGAGATGGCCGCCTTCCGCCTGGGCTGCGCGGGGGACCGGCGGGCATTCGAGACGCTGGTGCTGCTGCTGAACCACCGCGATCCACAGCGGTGCGTCACCGCGGCGTACGCGCTGGCGCGGCTGCGCGACCCGCGCACGGCCCGCGCCGCGGCGGCGCTCGCCACAAACTCCCTTCGCACGGCGTACGCGCTGCACCCGGTGCGGCTGCTCACCGAGCTCCGGGCGCCGGAGACCGTACCGGCGCTGATCACCACACTGCGCGGCCTGCTTGCCCCGACGAACCCCCACTGGCGGGTGGCGCTCGCGTGCGTCGAGGGTCTGGGGCAGCTGCGGGACGCGCGGGCGCGGCCGGTGCTGGAAGCGGCGCTGGATCATCCGCGGCTGGTCGCCGCCGCGTCCGCCGCGCTCAGCCGCCTCGCGTAGCGCGTCTCGGGGACGGCGACGCCGTGCACGTCGAAGGGCGCCTCGGCTCCGTCGGGCGCGAAACCGGCCTTCTCGTAGAAGCGGCGGGCGCGGGCATTTTCGGTGAGGACCCACAGGAGCATGCGCGGGTGGCCGTCGGCGGCGGCGCGGGCCAGGAGCTCGGCGGTGAGGGCGCGGCCGGCGCCGGTGCGGTGGTGCTCCGGCAGGACGTAGAGGGCGTAGAGCTCGGCGTCGGCGGTCGGGCTGTCCTCCTCGCGGTACGCCCCGTAGCAGCCCCAGCCGATGACCTGCCCGTCGCGCTCGGCGACGACGTCGCGGCCCGCGCCGTCGCCCTGGGCGAGACACGCGCGGCGCCGGGCGGCGTCCTCCTCGACGCTCATCGCGTCGAGGTGCCCTGACGGGCAGGAGGCGCTCGTGGACGTTGAAGGCCGACATCAGCGCTGCCATGGGAACTCCCGGAGTCCGGTTTTGGAGGGACCTCTCTAATAAATTGGAGGGTACTCTCCAGAACATGGCCAGGCCAACCCGGTACGACACTCCACTGCTTCTCGACGCTGCCGTGCGCCTCGCGGCGGAGGGCGGCCCTTCCGCCGTCACCATGGCCGCGGTGGCCAAGGCCGTCGGCGCCCCGAGCGGCTCCGTCTATCACCGCTTCCCGTCCCGGACCGCGCTGCTGGCCGAGGTGTGGCTGCGTACGGTCGAGAGATTCCAGGAGGGATACGTCGCGGTGCTCACCGCGTCCGGCGACGACCCCAGGGCAGCCGCCGTCGCCGCCTCGCGCCATGTGGTGGCGTGGAGCCGTACCAACCGGGACGAGACCGCGCTGCTGTTGCACGGCCCCGAGGCCTTCGGCAAGGACGACTGGGCCCCGGAGCAGACGGATCGCGCTGACGCCGGCAACCGCCGGGTCTTCGGGGAGATCGCCGCTCTCGGGGCCGCTCTGGGCGCATCCCGCCCTGCCGAGACCGAGCGCATCGCCCTCGCGCTCATCGACCTGCCACTCGCGCTGGTACGCCGTCATGTGCGCGGCGGTGAGGGCCTGCCCGCACACGCGGAACAACTGGCCGCGGACAGTACGGCCTTGCTGCTGTCGGATCTGCCCGATTCGGCGGTGCGCGCCGGGGCTTGATGCCCCCGTGGCATGCTGGCCTCTATGGGTGATCATGCGCAGCACAACTCTGTACGGCGCAGCTATGACACCGTGGCCGAGGAGTACGCGGCCCGGTTGCACGACGAGCTCGCCGGGAAGCCGCTCGACCGGGCGCTCCTTGCCTCGCTCCTGGAGCAGACAAAATCAGGGACCGCGATCGCCGACCTCGGCTGTGGCCCCGGGCACGTGGCGGCCTGGCTCGCCGAGAAGGGCGCGCGTACGGTCGGGATCGATCTGTCCGCAGGCATGGTCGAGGCCGGCCGGCGCCGGTTCGCACAGGTGGAGTTCCGGGAAGGTGACCTGCTGGAACTTCCCGCCAAGGACGGCGAGTTCGGCTCCGCCGTAGCCTTCTACACGATCATCCACCTCGATCCCGATGACCTGCAACGCGCCTTCGAGGAAGCGCGGCGGGTGCTGCGCCCCGCCGGGCTTCTCCTCCTCTCCTTCCACATCGGTGAGGAGGTCCGGCACCTGGACGAGTGGTGGGGGCATGACGTGGACGTCGACTTCCGCTTCCTCGATCCCGCGCACATCACCGGACTCCTCGAAGTGGCCGGCTTCACCGTGGAGATGCGCATGGAACGCACCCACTACGCCCACGAGGCCCGGACCCGCCGGGCCTATCTCCTGGCCCGCCGCACCTGACGCCGCCTGACGCCGCCTGACGTCACTGTCGCGTCAGAGGAGCGTGAGCTGCGTCGGGCCGGGGGGATCCGGTTCGACGGCCGTCGCGGTGCGCCGGAAGCTGCGAGGTCCCGACGGGCCTATGCCGAATTCCGTGGCCAGGTCGTGCACCTGGCGGGTGATGCGGCGCTGGTACCACTTCGGCGCGTACGCACCTTCCGCGTACAGCCGCTCGTACCGGCGGACCAGGTGCGGATGGCGCTCCCCGAGCCACGCCATGAACCACTCCCGCGCCCCCGGCCGCAGATGCAGCACGAGCGGGGTGACCGAAGTCGCGCCCGAGGCGGCGATCGCGCGGACGGTGGCGCGCAGTTGGTCGGGGGAGTCCCCGAGGAAGGGGATGACGGGGGCCATCAGCACGCCGCAGCCGATGCCGTGGTCGGTGAGGGTGCGTACGACGTCCAGACGGCGCTCGGGGGACGGCGTACCGGGCTCGACCGTGCGCCACAGCTCCTGGTCGGTGAAGCCGACGGACACCGAGATGCCGACGTCGGTGACCTCAGCGGCCTGCACCAGCAGGTCGAGGTCGCGCAGGATCAGCGTGCCCTTGGTCAGGATCGAGAAGGGGTTGGCGCGGTCGCGCAGGGCCGTGATGATGCCGGGCATGAGGCGGTAGCGGCCTTCCGCCCGCTGGTAGCAGTCGACGTTCGTGCCCATCGCGATGTGCGCGCCCTGCCAGCGGCTGGAGGCGAGCTGACCGCGCAGGAGCTCCGGCGCGTTGATCTTGACGATGATCTGCGAGTCGAAGTCCAGGCCGGTGTCGAGGTCCAGATAGGTGTGGGTCTTGCGCGCGAAACAGTAGACGCACGCGTGCGTGCAGCCCCGGTAGGGATTGACCGTCCATTCGAACGGCATGCGTGAAGCGCCCGGCACCCGGTTCACGATCGAGCGGGCGCGCACCTCGTGGAAGGTGATCCCCCGGAACTCGGGGGTGTCGAAGGTGCGAGTGGTCACCGCGTCCGTTCCGAAGAGCGCGGCTTCCCCGGTAGCGGCGGGGTTTTCGGCCAGATTGTTCCAGCGCATGTGCGCCTCCTCGGTAGCACTGACCACAGAATAGAACACACGTTCCCTTCATTGTCGCAGCCCCTTCTTTCTCGCAACCCCGATTTTGGGCGGCCGTACCCGAGGTGGTTGGGTAAGCCGCACCCTTGAAAACCCAAGTGCTGGAGGAACACGCATGGCGCAGGTCGAGGCCACCACGGAGCGGATCATCGCGGCGGATGCGGAGACGGTGTTCGACACGCTGGCCGACTACAGCGGCGCGCGCGAAAAGCTCCTGCCCGAGCACTTCTCCGAGTACGAGGTGCGCGAGGGCGGCGACGGTGAGGGCACCCTCGTCCACTGGAAGCTCCAGGCCACCAGCAAGCGCGTCCGCGACTGCCTGCTCGAGGTGACCGAGCCGACCGACGGTCAGCTCGTCGAGAAGGACCGCAACTCGTCCATGGTCACCACCTGGACCGTCACCCCGGCCGGTGAGGGCAAGTCGAAGGCCGTCGTCAGCACGGTGTGGAACGGCGCCGGGGGCATCGGCGGCTTCTTCGAGAAGACCTTCGCGCCCAAGGGTCTCGGCCGGATCTACGACGCCCTGCTCGCCAACCTCGCCGCCCAGGTGGAGAAGTAGCCGCAAGCGGTCCGTAGTAGTCCTTGGTAGTCCGTCACTGGTTCGAGTGGTCTTTCCGGCGCGCCGGTGGTACGCCGCAGGGCTCCCACCGGGGGTGAAGCCGCCCGCGTGCGCCGCTCGACTCGATCGCCCCGCTTGCTCCCAGTTGTCGCGTAATGCGAGAAATGGGCGGCGCGGGGCGACGAGGGGAGCGGTACGTGGGCGGGATCACTCTGGTGAAGACGGACGCGGCAGGCGGCGCCGTTGGGGCACCACCGCCCCACGTCCAACTCCCCGCCGCCGGAAGGGCCGAGGCTCGGCCCCTCAGCCCCGGCCGGGTCCGGCTGGTGTTCTTCGGGCTGATGCTCGCGCTGCTCCTCGCGGCGCTGGAGCAGATGATCGTCGCCACCGCCCTCCCGAAGATCGTCGGTGAACTCCAGGGCCTGGACCGGATGTCGTGGGCGGTCACCGCCTATCTGCTGACGGCAACGATCGGCCTTCCCCTCTACGGGAAACTGGGCGACCTCTTCGGCCGTAAAGGCATCTTCCAGTTCGCGATCGTCGTATTCGTCGCCGGCTCGGCGCTGGCCGGCTGGTCCCGCACCATGGACCAGCTCATCGCCTTCCGCGCCCTCCAGGGCGTCGGCGCCGGCGGGATCATGATCGGCGTCCAGGCGATCATCGCCGACATCGTGCCGCCCAGGGACCGCGGCCGCTTCATGGGCCTCATCGGCGCCGCCTTCGGCCTCGCGTCGGTGGCGGGACCGCTACTCGGCGGCTTCTTCACCGACCACGCGTCCTGGCGCTGGTGCTTCTACATCAACGTCCCGTTCGGGCTGGTCACCATGGCCGTCGTCGGCGTCGTACTGAAGCTCCCGAAGCCGGACGTACGGCCGCGACTGGACGTACTCGGTGCGCTGTTGCTCGCCGCCGCCTCCACCTGCCTTGTGCTGCTGACCAGTTGGGGCGGTACGGAGCACGCCTGGGACTCGCGGGTCATTCTCGGCCTCGCCACCGGCGCTGCCGGAACGACTCTGCTGTTCATCGTCGTCGAAAGCTGCACGTCCGAACCGCTCATGCCGCTGCGGCTGTTCCGCGACTCCGTCTTCACCATCACCAGCCTTGTCGGCGCGGTCGTCGGCATCGCGCTTTTTGGTGCCGCCGGCTACCTGCCGACGTTCCTCCAGATGGTCGGCGGCGTCAGCGCCACCGAATCCGGACTGCTGATGCTGCCGATGATGGGCGGGGTGGTCATCGCCTCGGTCGTCTCGGGGCACCTCATCAGCCGCACCGGCCGCTACCGCATTTACCCGGTCGTCGGCAGCGCGTGCTCGGTGGTCGGCATGTGGCTGCTGTCCCGCCTGGAGGCCGACACCTCCCAACTGCACTACAGCATCTGGATGGGATTGCTCGGCGTCGGCATCGGACTCGTCATGCCGGTGCTCGTCCTCGCCGTCCAGAACTCCGTGCCTCCGGCCGACCTCGGCACCGCCACCAGCGCCAACAACTACTTCCGGCAGGTCGGCGGCAGCGTCGGTGCCGCTGTCTTCGGCACCCTCTTCGCGAACCGGCTCGCGGACGCGCTCGCCGAACGGCTGCCCGCGGGCGCGGGCCTCCCCGATCCGGCGTCCATCACCCCGCAGCTCGTGCACGCCATGGAGCCCGCGCTGCGCGACGCCTACATCGAGGCGTACGCGGTGGCCATGCCGCGGATCTTCCTCTACCTCGTGCCGGTGCTCGTACTCGGCCTGCTCATCGCCTGCTTCCTCAAGGAGAAACCGCTGGTGTCCTACAACGCCCCCGCAGCCGAGACCTCCGCGATCCCCGCGGCCCGCACCGCCGCCACCGCCCCGTACCTGTCGGGCGTCCCCGTCTGCGGCACCGTCCAGCACCACGACGGCAGCGTCGTGCCGCGCGCCGCCCTCACCCTCATCGACGTATCCGGACGGCAGGTCGGGCGCGGTGCGAGCGGCGACGACGGGCGGTACGCGCTGAGTGTGGCCGGATCCGGGTCGTACGTGATGATCGCGGCGGCCGGCGGGCACCAGCCGCAGGCCGTCACCGTCACCGTCGGCGAACGCCCCGTCGAGCTCGACGTGGTGCTCGGCGGCGCGGGGCGGCTCGCCGGGACCGTGCACACCGCGGACGGGACGCCGGTGCGGGACGCCGCCGTGACGCTCACCGACGTACGGGGAGAGGTCGTCGCCTCGACGCGCAGCGGGCGCGAGGGCGGGTATGTGATCACGGAACTGGTGGCGGGCGAGTACACCCTGGCCGGCAGCGCGCCCGCGTTCCGGCCCGCCGCGCTTCCGGTCAGCGTGCAGGCCTCGCGGGAGACCCGGCAGGACATCGAGCTGGCGGGCGGCGCGGTGCTGCGCGGCACCGTACGGGCGACCGGTGGCCGGCCCGTCGAGGACGCCCGGGTGACGCTGCTCGACGCCGGGGGCAATGTGGTCGACACGCTCACCACGGGACTCGACGGCACATTCCGCTTCGTCGATCTGTCGTCCGGCGAGTACACGGTGATCGCCGCGGGCTACCCGCCGGTCGCCACCGTGCTTCAGGTCGCGGGCGGCGGGCGTACCGAACGCGATCTCCAACTCGGCCACGAGGACTGACCTTTCACCGCATGCCAACGCCCCTTGTGCGCGGGCGCACGACCTATTGTGTTGTTGCCCCGCGCGGGGCGGCCCGCGGGCCCTACCTTGGTGGGCGAAGCCACAGAATCTTTCGGCGGGAAGGGAGCCTCCCACCCATGGACAGTGGCACTGGGCCCACGGCAGCGCGCGAGCGCGCGGCCACCGGCCGGATTCCGCTTGCCGTCGTCGTGGTGGACGGTGACGGGCTCGTGTCGCACTGGTCAACCGGGGCGCGGAGCTTGTTCGGTCCGGCTAGGGAAGAAGCCGTCGGACGGCTCGCCACCGACCTCATGCCGGTCTCCGGAGCCCTCGCCGACGACGCTGCCCATATGGCGGGCCGGGCCTACGAGTCCTATGAAGGGCTCGGCCCCGGCCTCGACGACACCCTGAGCGGCCTCACCTCCTGTCCCGCCGCCGGCCGCGCCACGCTCTTCGAGCCGGGGCGTGACCGGCTCGACGTGCTGTGGTGGGCGTATCCGCTGGTCGTACCCGGGCCTGAGCGGCTGCTCGTACTCGCGGCGGACGCGGGCCGGCTGGCGAGCGAGCACCGGGCCGAGGGGCGTGGCACCGAGCGGATCGTCCCCGGATTCGCCCTCCACACGGAGTTCCCGGGATCCGGCGAACTGGCCCGGCGGCTGCCCGAGATCCTGCCGAGCATGAGCGTCGGCGAGTCCGGCCGCATCGTCGCGCAGGTGCTTGAACTGGGCTATCCGGTCCTGGAGTTCAGCCACCACGACCGGGTGCCCGTCACGCCCGACTGGGGTGTGCCGAGGCGGGTGCGGCGCGGGGCCGGGCGGCCATCGGCGACACGGGACGCCGCAGAGCCCCTCGGCGTACCCACCGAGCAGGATCTCGACCTTGAGTACGCCGCCGTGCGCGAGCACCTCGAATTCCTCAACGAGGTGAGCGGGCGCATCGGTTCCTCGCTCGACCTCGCCCGTACGATCGGGGAAGTCGGCGCCGCCGTGGTGCCGCGCTTCACCGACGTCGCGGGCACCTACCTGCGTGAGCAGGTCATCGCGGGCGAGGGCTTCCCCGACGGGCCGCCGGACGCCGCCGCGATGTGGCACAGGGTCGCCGTCGAACACGTCGACGCGCCGGGGCGCTGGGACGATGTGGTGCCGGTCGGTGAATCCATGGTCTTTCCCGTGCACACACCGTTCTTCCAGTGCATGACGACCGGCGATCCGGTGCTCGTACCGAGGATCAGCGAGGAGATGGGCACCGCCATCGCCGCGCAGTTCGAGAAGCGCGACATCAGGCCGCTGATCAACGGGCGCTCCATGCTCGTCGTGCCGCTCAAGGCGCGCGATGTGGTGCTGGGCTTCATGATCCTGCTGCGCCACCCGGGGCGGGCCCTCTTCAACGACATGGACCGCGTCACCGGCGCCGAACTGGCCGCGCGTGCCGGGCTCGTGCTCGACAACGCCCGCATGTACACGTACCAGGAGAGCGTCGCCGATTCCCTCCAGACCAGCATGCTGCCGCGTGTCGCGCCGCGGATGGCCGGCTGCGACACGGCGACCCGCTATCTGCCGGGCACGCTGCTCGGGCGGGTCGGCGGCGACTGGTTCGACTCGGTCAAACTGCCCGGTTCGCGCACCGCGCTGGTGGTGGGCGACGTCATGGGACACGGACTCAACTCGGCGGCGATGATGGGCCAGTTGCGTACGGCCGTCCAGACCATGGCCGCCCTCGACCTGGCGCCCGAACAGCTCCTGCGCAACCTCGACGACCTGGCGCAACGGCTCGGCCCGCACTATCTGGCGACCTGTCTGTACGTCGTCTACGACCCGGTCCGAGGCGATCTGCTCCTCGCGAACGCCGGCCACATCCCGCCCGTCCTGGTGCGGGCCGCCGACGGGCGCAGCGAGCTGCTGGACCTTCCGGCGGGGGCCCCGATCGGGGTGGGCGGCGTGGCCTTCGAGTGCGTGCGGATGCCTGTGGAGCCGGGCGACCGGCTGGTGATGTGCACGGACGGTCTGGTGGAGGTGCGGGGCGAGGACATCGGCGTAGGACTGGCGGCGCTGTGCGAGTCGGCGGCGCATCCGGCGGCCTCGATGGACGACGCCTGCGACACGGTCATCCGGGCCCTGGCCGCGTCGGCCTGGAAAGAGGGCCGAGGAGGGCGCAAGGACGACGTGGCGCTGCTGATGGTCCGGCTCAACGGCATCGCGGAGCGGGACGTGGCCCAGTGGGAGCTGACGCTGGAGCCGCGCGAGGTGGGCCGGGCGCGGCGGCTGGTGCGGGGACAGTTAGCGGCATGGGGGCTCGAAAAGGCCGCGCAGAGTGCGGAGTTGCTGGTCAGCGAGATCGTCACCAACGCGGTGCGGCACGGGGAGACGCACACGGACAGCCGCCGCGGTGCCCTCCGGCTCGTACGGGGCGACGGGCTGCTCTGCGAGGTCACGGACGACGACGGGCACGCACTGCCGGCGCTGACGAGTGCGGGACCGGACGACGAGGCGGGGCGCGGTCTCGCCGTGGTCGACAGTGTGGCGCGGGAGTGGGGCGCGAACCGTACCGGGGAGGGTAAGACGGTGTGGTTCGAACTGGCGCTGGGATAGACCAACTTGTGCGGTGGGGAGCTGGAACATGAGTGTGACGAGCCGGTACAGGGACGCCTGGGAAGGGTTCTGGCGGGAGGCTCCGCACGAGCCGGGCGCGGTCTTCTGGGACGCGGAGCCCGCCCTCACCGTGGGGCTTCACCTCTCCCTCTTGGAGCCGTACCTGACAGAGTCCGCGCTGCCCGTGGTCGACCTCGGCTGCGGAAACGGCACTCAGACGCTCTTCCTCGCCGACCGGTTTCCCCGGGTGGCGGGTGTCGATCTGGCGGCGGCCGCGATCGAGCACGCCGAGCACCACGATCCGACCGGCCGGATCCGGTTCCAGCAGCTCGACGCGTCGGACGAGCCGGCCGTCCGGCGGCTGCACGCCGAGCTCGGCGACGCGCAGGTCTACATGCGCGGCGTACTGCACCAGTGCGAGCCGGCCGACCGGCAGCCGGTGGCCGACGCCGTCGCCCGGCTGGTGGGGGAGCGGGGCAGGGCGTTCGTGGTGGAACCGGCGGAGGCGGCGCGGGAGGTGCTGATGGGGCTGGCGCAGGGCCCGGACGGGCCGCCGCCCAAGATGCGGCCGGTGTTCGCACACGGCATCGCGCCGCTCGGGATGCGGGACGCCGAGGCGGCCGGGCACTTCCGGGCGGCGGGGCTCGCGGTACTGGCGAGCGGGGAGCTGCCGCTGATGACAACGGAGTACGGGACGGACGGGACACGCATCGAACTTCCGTCGAAGTGGCTGGTCGTCGGCCGTTCGGAGTGACGCCGGCGGTTCACGGGCCGGTCCTGGCGCGCTGAGCCGGGCGGCGCCGGTGCGGGGGCCCTACGCTGAGCCGGGCCCCGGTGCGGGGCGCCGGTGGAGCAGAGGGAGTAACGATGCCGGAGCAGGGCCGGGAGCTGGCCGACGCGCAGCGCGAGCACTGGCAGCGCACGTACGCCGACCATCCGCTGATGTACGGCGATGCTCCTTCCGCCGCCGCAGTCCATGCTGCCGCGGTGTTCTGCGTGGCGGGGGCGAAGGACGTACTGGAACTCGGGGCGGGGCACGGGCGCGACGCCCTGTACTTCGCCGGCTGCGGCTTCACCGTCCGGGCCACGGACTTCAGCCCGGCCGGACTCGATCAACTGACTGAGGGGGCAGAGGAGTTGGGCCTCGGCTCTTCGGTGAGCGTCATGGTTCACGATGTACGCAACCCGCTCCCGCTGCCGGACCGCTCTGTGGACGCCGTCTTCGCCCACATGCTGATGTGCATGGCGCTGTCGACCGCCGAGGTCCGTGACCTGGTGGGCGAGGTACGGCGGGTACTGCGGCCCGGCGGCACCTTCGTCTACACCGTCCGCCACACCGGCGACGCCCACTACGGGGCGGGCACCGTCCACGGCGACGACATTTTCGAGCAGGGCGGGTTCGCGGTGCACTTCTTCGACCGGGGGCTGGTCGACGCGCTGGCCGAGGGGTGGGAGCTCCGCGAGGTGCACGCCTTCGAGGAGGGCGACCTGCCGCGCCGCCTGTGGCGGATCACCCAGACGCTGCCGGGCGCGGGAGGGCGGTGAGCGGTGGACGATAAACTGCCCGGAGATTCAGCCGATGGGGGGCGGACGCACGTGTTGGACGGAATCTTGCCGGACTCGGTCGTGACCGTGGAGGTCTTCGGGAACGACGCGCCCTGGGACGCCGTGCTGTTTCCCGGGGAGCACGCATTCGTCGAGAAGGCGGTGGAGAAGCGGCGCCGGGAGTTCACCGTCGTACGGAGCTGCGCCCGCCGGGCGATGGAGAAGCTCGGCGTCCCGCCGCAGGCCGTCCTGCCGGGGGAGCGCGGAGCCCCGCTCTGGCCGGCCGGGGTGATCGGCAGCATGACGCACTGCGACGGCTACTGCGCCGCGGCGCTGGCGCCCGCCGGAGATCTCGAGGTGCTGGGCATCGACGCGGAGCCGCATCTGGCGCTGCCCGCGGGTGTCGAGAAAACGGTCACGCTGCCGGTCGAGCGGGAGCGGCTGCGGCGGCTGGCCTCGGACGACCCCACCGTGTGCTGGGACCGGCTGCTGTTCAGTGCCAAGGAGTCCGTCTACAAGGCGTGGTTTCCGGCGGCCAGGAAGTGGCTGGACTTCAGCGAGGCGGAGATCGAATTCTTCCCTGGCGACGGGGCCACGGGCGACCTCCGAGCCGTACTGCTCGTTCCGGGCCCGGTGCTCGCGGGCCGCCGCATCCGCTCGTTCGAGGGTCGCTGGGCCGTGCGCCACGGCCTGGTGACCACCGCCGTGACCGCGGCGCACGGCTGACGGGACCTCAGTAACAGGGGAACCGTGGGCCTGCTGCTGTGGTTCTGGCCTGGGCGTTCGTGGGCGCGTAACGTGACGCGGCATGAGCATGGACGTCAGGGCACGCGATGAGGGGACAGCTGATTCATGAAGATCCTCATCAGCGCCGACATGGAGGGCGCCACCGGTGTCACCTGGCCGGCCGATGTGCTGCCGGGCACGCCGCAGTGGGAGCGCTGCCGGTCCCTGTTCACCTCGGACGTGAACGCGGCCGTCCTCGGCTTCTTCGACGGGGGCGCCGACGAGGTGCTCATCAACGAGGCGCACTGGTCCATGCGCAACCTGTTCCTGGAGCAGCTCGACGAGCGCGCCGAGATGCTCACGGGCCGGCACAAATCACTCAGCATGGTCGAAGGCGTGCAGCACGGGGACGTGGACGGCATCGCGTTCGTCGGCTACCACACGGGCGCCGGCACCGAGGGCGTCCTCGCGCACACCTACCTCGCCAACTCCATCACGGGGGTGTGGATCAACGGCGAGCGCGCCAGCGAGGGCCTGCTCAACTCCCACGTCGTCGCGGAGTACGGGGTTCCGGTGGTGCTCGTCACCGGCGACGACCTGACTTGCGAGGACGCCAAGGGGTACGCGCCCGAGGCCCGCAAGGTCGCGGTCAAGGACTGCGTCTCGCGGTACGCCGCGGTGTGCCGCACCCCGGCCCGTACCGCCGCGGACATCAGGGCCGCCGCCAAGGAGGCAACCGCTCTGGCCGTACGTCACGAGCCGGTGCGCGGCGGATCGTTCACCGTGGAGCTGGAGTTCGACGCGGAGCACCTTTCAGGGGTCGCCACCGTGGTACCGGGGGTGGAGGCGACCGGAGAACGGCGTGTCGAGTACACCAGCGGAACGATGTATGAGGGCATTCGTACTTTCAAGGCCGTCACGACGATCGTCTCGGCCGCGGTGGAGGAGCAGTATGGCTGACAGACAGCCGGTCAACGGGGGAACGGTCAACGGGGGAACGATCGACGCGCTCGCGCTCGACGAGGTCGTGAGTTTCACGTCCGATCTCATCCGGATCGACACCACCAACCGCGGCGGCGGCGACTGCCGCGAGCGCCCGGCCGCCGAGTACGTCGCCGAGCGGCTCACCGACGCGGGCCTGGAGCCCGTGCTGCTCGAACGTACCCCCGGCCGGACCAACGTCGTCGCCAGGATCGCCGGCACCGACCCGTCCGCCGACGCGCTCCTCGTCCACGGTCACCTCGACGTCGTACCCGCCGAGCCCGCCGACTGGAGCGTGCACCCCTTCTCCGGGGAGGTCCGCGACGGAGTGGTCTGGGGCCGTGGCGCGATCGACATGAAGAACATGGACGCGATGGTCCTCGCGGTCGTACGGGCCTGGGCGCGCACCGGCACCAGGCCCCGCCGCGACATCGTGCTCGCCTTCACCGCAGACGAAGAGGCCAGCGCGGTCGACGGATCGGGCTTCCTCGCCGCAGACCATCCGGAGCTCTTCGAGGGCTGTACGGAAGGAATCAGCGAATCCGGCGCCTACACCTTCCACGCGGGCCCCGGCCTGGAGATCTACCCGATCGCCGCCGGTGAGCGGGGCACCGGCTGGCTCAAGCTCACCGGCATCGGCACGGCGGGCCACGGCTCCAAGGTCAACCGGGACAACGCGGTGAGCAGGCTGGCTGCCGCCATCGCGCGGATCGGCGAGTACGAATGGCCGGTGCGGCTCACCCCGACCGTCCGGGCCAGCCTCACCGAACTCGCCGCCCTGCACCACCTCGACGCACCGGACTTCGACGCGCCCGGCTTCGACGTGGACGCCCTCCTCAACAAGCTGGGCCCCGCCGCCGCGCTGGTCGAGGCGACCGTACGCGGCAGCGCCAACCCGACCATGCTGGACGCCGGTTACAAGGTCAACGTCATTCCGGGCCGGGCAACCGCCTACGTCGACGGGCGGTTCCTGCCCGGCGGCGAGGAGGAGTTCCGGCAGACCCTGGACCTGCTCACCGGGGACCAGGTGGACTGGGAGTTCCACCACAGGGAGACCGCCCTCGAGGCGCCGACCGACTCCCCGACGTACGCGAAACTGCGGGCGGCGGTGGAACACTTCGCCCCCGGCGGGCATGTCGTGCCGTACTGCATGTCGGGCGGCACGGACGCCAAGCAGTTCTCCCGGCTCGGCATCACCGGCTACGGCTTCTCCCCGCTCAAGCTGCCCGTCGACTTCGACTACCAGGCGCTCTTCCACGGCGTGGACGAACGTGTACCGGTCGAGGCCCTCCACTTCGGCGTGCGGGTGCTCGATCATTACCTGAAGACCGCCTAGCAGTGACCAGCAGGCCCTAGCAGGGGAGTTGGAAGGCATGGTGCCCACAGGGACGTACGGAAGCTGGCCGTCACCGATCGACGCCGACCTCGCCGCCTCGCACGACGGGCACCCGGAGTACGTCGGCGTGATCGGCGACGAAGTGTGGTGGACGGCGCCGCGCCCGGCCGAGGGCGGCCGGCGCGCGCTGATGCGCCGGCGGGCGGACGGCGGCGAGGAATCGGTGCTGCCGGCTCCCTGGAACGTACGCAGCAGGGTGATCGAGTACGGCGGCCAGCCCTGGGCCGGGGCGGAGCGGGAGACCGGCGGGCCGCTTGTCGTCTTCGTCCACTTTGCCGACCAACGGCTCTACGCGTACGAACCCGACGTGCCCGGCGCCGAACCCCGGCCGCTCACCCCCGTGTCGGCGGTCGGCGGCGGGCTGCGCTGGGTCGACCCGCAGCTGTGCATGGACCGGGGCGCGGCCGGCGAAGTGTGGTGCGTACTGGAGGAGTTCACGGGCGCGGACCCCACCGACGTACGGCGCGTCATCGTGGCCGTACCGCTCGACGGCTCAGCCGCCGGCGACCGCGCCGCAGTACGCGAACTCTCCGACGGCGCGCACCGTTTCGTCACCGGGCCGCAGGTCTCACCCGACGGGCGGCGGGTGGCCTGGATCGCCTGGGACCATCCCCGGATGCCCTGGGACGGCACGGAAGTGATCCTCGCGGACATCGACGCCGAGGACGGCACCTTCCGGGCGCCCTCGCGCCTGGCCGGCGAGGTCGACGAGGCGGTCGCCCAAGTCGACTGGACGGCCGACGGACAGCTGCTCTTCGCCGGCGACCGCAGCGGGTGGTGGAACCTCTACCGCGCGGACCCGCGCGGGGAGACCGTGGCGGCGTCGCTGTGTTCCCGCCCCGAGGAGTTCGGCGGGCCGCTCTGGAAGATCGGACTGCGCTGGTTCCACCCGCTGGACAACGGCCTGGTCGCCGTCATTCACGGCAGCGGCACCACCGCGCTGGGCATCCTCGACCCGGAGATGGGCGAGGTCGTCGACTCCGCGGGTCCCTGGACCGAATGGGCGCCCACCCTCGCCGTGCACGGCGACAGGGTCGTCGGAGTCGCCGCCAGCCCGCGCAGCGCGTACGAGGTGATGGAGCTCGACACCGGAACCGGGCACACCCGGGTCATCGGATCCGCGCACGACGACCCGGTGGACCCCGCCTTCTATCCCGAGCCGCAGATCCGCGTCTTCACCGGGCCCGACGGCCGCGACACCCACGCCCACATCTACCCGCCGCACAACCCCGGCCATATCGCGCCCGCCGACGAACTGCCGCCGTACGTGATCTGGGCGCACGGCGGACCGACCGGGCGCGCCCCGCTCGTACTCGACCTGGAGATCGCCTACTTCACCTCGCGCGGCATCGGGGTCGCCGAGGTCAACTACGGCGGATCGGCGGGGTACGGGCGCGAGTACCGCGACCGGCTGCGCGAGCAGTGGGGCGTCGTGGACGTCGAGGACTGCGCCGCGGTCGCCGTCGCCCTGGCCGAGGAGGGCACCGCCGATCCGCGCAGGCTCGCGGTCCGCGGCGGCAGCGCGGGCGGCTGGACCGCGGCCGCCTCGCTCACCGCCACCGACGTGTACGCCTGCGGCACCGTCATGTACCCGATCCTCGACCTGGCGGCCTGGGCGACGGGCGAGACCCACGACTTCGAGTCGCGGTACCTGGAGAGCCTCGTCGGGCCGCTCGCGGCGTACCCCGACCGCTACCGCGACCGTTCGCCCGCCCACCAGGCCGAGCGGATCACCGCGCCCTTCCTGCTGCTCCAGGGACTCGACGACGTGATCTGCCCGCCCGTTCAGTGCGAGCGGTTCCTGGAGCGCATGGCGGGGCGCGGCATCCCGCACGCGTACATCGCCTTCGAGGGGGAGGGGCACGGCTTCCGCAGGGCCGAGACGGTGGCCCGCGCACTGGAGGCCGAACTGTCGCTGTACGCACAGGTGTTCGGCATTGACCGCGACGATGTGCGCCGTCTGGAGTTCACCAAATGACTTCTGCGCCCCTCGGATCGCTGACTCGCCCCGCGCGACTGCGACCGGGGGCACGAGTCGCCGTCGTGGCTCCCAGCGGACCCGTACCCGGGGAGCGGCTCGAAGCGGGACTCGACATCCTGCGGGGCTGGGACCTCGATCCGGTGGTGGGCGCCCATGTGCGGGACACACACCCGGAGTTCGGTTACCTCGCCGGCTCGGACGAGGCGCGGGCCCGGGACCTGGAGGAAGCCTGGTGCGACCCGTCGGTCGACGCGGTGATCTGCGCGCGGGGCGGCTACGGCGTGCAGCGCATGGTGGACCTGCTCGACTGGGCGGCGATGCGCGCGGCCGGGCCCAAGGTCTTCGTCGGGTACAGCGACATCACCGCACTGCACGAGGCGTTCGCCGTACGGCTCGGCCTGTCCACCCTGCACGGTCCGATGGTCGCCACCATGTCCTTCCTCAAGGACGCCCGCACCCAGGACTCGCTGCGCGCCACCCTCTTCGAGCCCGAGTCGGTCACGACCCTCGGGCTGGCGACGGCTCGCGTCATGGTCCCGGGCCGGGCGCGCGGCGTCACGCTCGGCGGCTGCGTCAGCCTGCTCGCCGCAGGCCTGGGCACGCCGGACGCACGGGCCGGCGCCCGCGGTGGTCTACTGCTCATCGAGGACATCGGCGAGGAGGCGTACCGGCTGGACCGGATCCTGACCCAGCTGCTGCGGTCCGGCTGGCTGGACGGCGTGGCGGGCGTCGCCCTCGGCTCCTGGGAGGAGTGCGGCCCGTACGAGCAGGAGGTGCGGACGCTGCTGTACGACCGGCTGGGCGCCCTGGGGGTGCCGGTCGTCGAGGAACTGGGCTTCGGGCACTGCGCGACCGCACTGACCGTGCCGCTTGGCGTGCCGGCCGTACTCGACACGGACACGCGCACCCTCACCCTCGACGAGCCCGCGCTGCGTTGAGACACACCTGGCCGCCGGATGGTCAGGCCGGCGGGTGGTCTCCCGTCGCCCCGTCGATGAGCTCGCGGAGGATGTCCATGTGGCCCGCGTGCCGCACGGTGTCCTCCAGCATGTGGATGAGCACCCAGCGCATCGACACGGTGTTGCCCGACCACGAGGTGCCCAGTGTGTCGAGGTCGAGCTCGGCTATGGCCAGGTCTGCGGCGGCGCGCGCACGGCCGTAGAACTCCACGATGTCCGTGGTGGACTCGGTGTCGGCGACGGTCATGTCTTCTTCCTTGAACGGATCGAACCAGAGCGGTTCGCTCTCGCGTCCGAACGTCGTACAGAACCACCCGTACTCGACGCTCGCCAGATGCTTCACCAGACCGAGCAGATTCGTCCCCGACGGGGTCATGGGCCGGCGCAGCTGCTCGTCGTCCAGGCCGTTCAGCTTCCACAGCACGGCATCACGGTGCCGGTCCAGGCTGACCTGGAGACTTTCCTTCTCGCCGCCGGTGAACGGCACTCGCTTCATCGTCATGCCCGGAACCTAACAGCCGGGTCTGACACCACTTCTGCGCTCCGCCGTCCGGCCCAGCCGCCGTCATCTTTACTGACTCTCCATCAACCACCCGTGTATGAATGGTTGACAGCGGTGTGACACGTGTCACAGCATGTCCGGCGCAAATACTTACCGGTCGGTAAGGTGCCCTCAGTGTGGAGGTCCGCATGTCCCGTCGCTGTCGCCGTCGCCGCCCTGTGTCCGTGTCCGTGTCCTTGTCCCGCAGACCGTTCGTCCTGGCGGCCGGTGCCGCACTCGCCGCGCCACTCGCCCTCACCGCTCCCGGGCAGGCGGCCGCGACCGGCGAATACACCGTCACCCCACTGAAGTTCACGGTGCAGGCGGGCGACAGGAAGTGCACCGTCGACGCCGACCTCTACCGCCCCGCCGGGGTCGACAAGGCCCGCCCCGCGCCCGCCGTCCTCACCACCAACGGCTTCGGCGGCAGCAAGGCCGACGGCTCCACCGACGGCATCGCCAAGGCCTTCGCCACCCGCGGCTACGTCGCCCTCGCCTACTCCGGCCTCGGCTTCGGCATGTCCGGCTGTCCCATCTCGCTCAACGACCGGGAGATCGACGGCAGGGCAGCGTCGGGCCTGGTCGACTTCCTGGGCGGCACCCGCGCGGCCGACGACGGCACGCGGGCCGACTACGTCGTCAAGGACGGCGCGGGCGATCCGCGCCTCGGGATGATCGGCGGCTCGTACGGCGGCACGATTCAAATGGCCACGGCCGCGAACGACCGCCGCTTCGACGCCCTCGTGCCCCTGATCACCTGGAACGACCTCGCCTACTCCCTCAGCCCCAACAACGCGACGAACGACGGGTCCGTTCCCGGCGCGTACAAGTACCAGTGGACATCCGGCTTCTTCCTCATGGGCGAGGCGCAGGGCCTGCTCAACCCCGGTCTCGACCCGTCCCGGATCGGCGGCGGAGGCTGCCTGCACTTCGTCGCCAAGGCGTGCGAGACCACCCGGCTTCTGGCAACCGGCCGCTACCCCGCCGACCGCACCGCCGCGATGATGGCCTACGCGCGCAGCGTCTCCCCGGCCTCGTACCTCCACAGGGTCAAGGCGCCCACGCTGATCGTCCAGGGCCAGGCCGACACCCTCTTCAACCTCAACGAGGCGGAGGCGACGTACAAGACCCTCAAGGCCCAGGGCACCGAAACCCGCATGATCTGGCAGTCCTGGGGCCACAGCGGCGGTCTCACCAACCCCGCCGCCGGCGAACTCAACCTCGCCAAGGGCAACCTGGAGACGAGTTACGTCGGCAAGCGCATCCTCGCCTGGTTCGACCGCTACCTGCACGGCAAGAAGGGCACCGACACCGGCCCCGCCTTCGCGTACTACCGCGACTGGCAGAGCGGTTACGGCACGGCCGCCGCGCCGCCGGCCCTGTCGCAGAAGGTCTACCTCTCCGGCGACGGCAAGCTCGTCGACAACCGGTCGAAGGTCGTGCGCGGTACGCGTGAGTACCGCAACCACCCGCACCCCACCAGCCACTCCGATAACTCCCTGTCCGGCCTGTTCGGCCTGCCCGACCGCAAGCCCAGCGACACGCCCGGCACCTACCTGGGCTGGTCCACGAAGCCGCTCAAGGCCCCGGTGGACGTGGTCGGTGCGCCAAAGGCGACGCTCAAGGTCGTCTCGCCGAAGACCGAGCGCGTGCAGAACTCCGGTGACGCCGCCGACAAGCTCGTCCTCTTCGCCAAGCTGTACGACGTCGCTCCCGACGGCACGAAGACGCTCGTGCAGCGTCTGGTCGCGCCGGTCAGGGTGCCGGATGTGACCCGCCCCTTCACGGTCTCGCTCCCCGGCATCGTGCACCGGTACGAGGCGGGGCACCGGCTGGAGTTCGTCGTCGCGGCGAGCGACGACGCGTACTACGGCAACCGCGGCATCAAGCCGGTGACGGTCACCAGCGCCCCGGAGGACACCGGCGTCCTGGAGCTCCCGGTGATCAGGGGCTCGCTCGGCTGACGCCGCGCGGCGGCTGCTTCATGGGGCGTCGCCCGGAAGTAGCCTGGCCGCATGTCTGAGAGCGTCGTCCACCTTGCCCAGGGGCCGCGTGTCGCCCTGCGGCACTTCGGCTACGCCGACGCCGACGAGTTCACCGCGCGGGCGCGCGAGAGCAGGAGCCTGCACCACCCGTGGCTCTTTCCGCCGGACCAGCCGTCGGCGTACGCCGCCTACGCGGGTCCGCTCATCGAGGACCCGACGAGGGTCGGCTACCTGGTGTGCGAGCGCTCCGACGGCAGCATCGCGGGCTTCATCAACATCAACAACATCGTCGGGGGCGGTTTCCTGTGCGGTGCGCTGGGTTACGGCGCGTTCGCGCACGCGGCGGGGCGGGGGCTGATGAGCGAGGGGCTCGGGCTGGTCCTGGACCAGGCGTTCGGGCCCCTGGGGCTGCACAGGCTGGAGGCCAACATTCAGCCCGGGAACGAGGCGTCCATTGCGCTCGTCCGCAGGGCCGGGTTTCGGCTGGAGGGGTTCTCGCCGGACTTCATCCACATCAACGGGGCGTGGCGTGACCACGAGCGGTGGGCGATCACGGTGGAGATGCGCGACTGAGCCTCTGCGACCTTCTGGCCGTGCCCTGCGGGGCTGGATGGTGCGGCCGAATCCAGCCCCTCCGGAGTTTGAGGACATGCCCGCAGGGCGCGGCCAGTGCAGGACCCCCTGGTCAGGGTGGCGTCCGGCGTGATCCGATGGGGATCGGGCGCCGGTGGACGGCGGCCCCTGTGAGGGAGTGAGGCTGCCTTGGCCACGACCGTGCGACGTGCCGTACTGACCCTGCCCGCCGCCCCATTGGGGCCGGAGAACCCCCTTCCAGGGCTCCGCCCCCTCGACGAGCAGCACTTCATCGACGAGCGCTCCCGCGCAGGTCTCCCGCGCGACATGGCCCGTCAGGTCGGATACGAACCGCTGCGCACCCTCCTGCCGGTACGCGTCCTGGACGGCTACGGACGCGAGCGCACGCAGACGGACCTCGACGCGATCGTCATCGAGAACGACCGCCTGCGAGCCACCGTGCTGCCGGGACTCGGCGGGCGCGTGCATTCGCTGTTCCACAAGCCGACCGGACGCGAACTCCTCTACCGCAACCCGGTCTTCCAGCCCGCCGACTTCGCGCTCAACGGTGCCTGGTTCTCCGGCGGACTGGAGTGGAACATCGGCGCCACCGGGCATACGACGCTGTCCTGCGCCCCGCTGCACGCCGCGATCGTCCCCGCCCCCGACGGCGGCGACATGGTCAGGCTCTGGGAATGGGAGCGGCTGCGCGACCTGCCCTTCCAGGTCGACCTGTGGCTGCCGGCCGACTCCGACTTCCTGTACGTCGGCGTACGGATACGCAACCCGCACGAGCGGACCGTCCCTGCTTACTGGTGGTCCAACATCGCGGTTCCCGAGGACGAAGGGACCCGTGTCCTCGCCCCGGCTGACGAAGCCTGGCACTTCGGGTACGAGCGCAGCCTGCGGCGCGTCCCTGTCCCGGAGTCGGGCGGCGACGGTGTCGACCGTACGTACCCGTTGCGCGGTGACTACCCGGCGGACTACTTCTACGAGGTGCCGGAGGACGCCCGCAAGTGGATCGCGGCGTTCGACGCCGACGGCCGGGGACTCGTCCAGACCTCCACCGACCAACTGCGCGGCCGCAAGCTGTTCCTGTGGGGCGCGGGGCGCGGCGGGCGGCGCTGGCAGCAGTGGCTGACCGAGCCGGGCACCCCGGGGTACGCCGAGATCCAGGCCGGCCTCGCCCGTACGCAGCTTGAGCACGTACCGCTGGAGGCGGGAGCCGAGTTCAGCTGGCTGGAGGCGTACGGTCCGATGGCCGCCGACCCCGGGGTGGTCCACGGTGAGGACTGGGCCGCTGCCCGCGCGGAGGCCGACGGCCGGCTGGAGGACGCGCTGCCGCGGGCGCGGGTGGACGCGGCGTACGAGGCGTGGCGGCCGTACGCCGACCACGAGCCGGGGGAGTCGCTCGCGACCGGCTCCGGGTGGGGCGCGCTGGAGGTTCTGCGCGCCGGATTCAAGCTTCCCGGCACGCCCTTCGGCGAGGCGACGCTCGGGGAACAGCAGGAGCCCTGGGTGGAGTTGCTGCGCAGCGGTACGTTTCCGGACGCCTCGGGCGAGGCGGCCCCGCCCGGGCCGTCCCTGGTGGCGCCGCACTGGCGCGACATGCTGGAGACGGCGCCGGCGGAGCCCCTCACCGAGTACCACCTGGGCGTCGCCCAGTGGCACGCGGGTGATCTGGCGCAGGCGGTGCGGAGTTGGGAGCGTGGCCTTCAAGTGAGCCGGTCGCGCTGGCCGTTGCTGCGCTGCCTCGCTGTCGCCGACCGGGACGCGGGCAACGTGGGGCGCGCCGCCGATCACTATGCCGAGGCGTTCGAAGAGCTCTGCCGGGTGCGGCGCGACCGTGACGGCGAGGCGTGGGCGGCGGCGACGGCTGCTCTGGGGCGCGAGGCGATCGCCGCGCTGCTGGCGGCGGGGCGGGCGGATGCGGCGCGCACGGTCTGGGACGCGCTGCCTCCCGCCCTGCGGGGGAGTGGCCGCTTCCGGCTCGTCGAGGCTCAGCTCCTCGTCGCCGAGGGCGACAAGGAGGGCGCCCGCGCCCTCTTCGACGCCGGGTTCGAGGTGCCGGACCTGCGGGAGGGCGCGGAAGTTCTGGGCGAGGTGTGGGCGGCGGTCAGTGACGAGCCGTTGCCTGACGCGTACGACTACCGGATGCGGCCGGGGGTGGAGTAGGGCGCTGATGCCTGATCAGGTTGCCGCGCGCCGGTCGACGTACTCGAAGACCGAGCCGTCGGGGTGCGCGGCGATCAGGTTGCGGCCGACCGGGGTCGGGACGGGGCCGGCGATGATGCGGGCGCCGGCGCCGGTCAGGGCTGCGCCGGCCTCGTCGACGTCCTTGACGGCGATGGTCGCCGATACCTTGCGCAGCACTTCGAGTTCGGACTCGGGGCCGCTCATGAGGAGGAAGCAGCCGACTGCGGCGACGGAGACGCCGCCGCGCTCGAAGCGCAGGGCGCGGGTTCCGGTGAGGCTTTCGTAGAAGGCCACCGTGGCCTCCAGGTCTTCGACGCAGATGCGCAGCGTGGTTCCGAGGATCTCCATGGTGATCAGGGTAGTTGGTGCGCGGTCGGGCCCTGCGGGGCTTTCCCCTCCCCGCCCCTTCCCGCTGTGACATTTTGCGGCTGCGCCGCGTGAGGGGCGCTGCTCCAGGCCCCGCTCCTCAAACGCCGGAGCGGCTGGATAGTGCCGCGTTACGGCAACTTTCAGCCCGTCCGGCGTTTGAGGACCACGCCCGAAGGGCGTCCCGGGGTATGGGGCTTGCCCCCAGCTTCGGGAAGGGGCGGGTAGGGGAACAGCCCCGCAGGGCAAAAGTCACGCACCCCGCGCCCTCACGCGCGGCACAGCACCTCCCCGTGCGGCACCATGAACCACGCGTCCTCCCGGCTGCCCCACTCCCGCCACGCCCCGGCGATCGCCGACAGGTCGTCCGGCGTCGCGTGGCCGCCGGCCACTGCCAGTTCGGCGTACACGGATGCCGTCGTACGGTCCGCCCAGAGGCCGCTCCACCACGCCCGCTCGTCCGGCGTCGCGAAACACCACGCCGCCGCCGACGCCCGCACATCCGTGAAGCCGGCCCGCCGCGCCCAGGACAGGAGCCTGCGGCCCGCGTCCGGTTCCCCGCCGTTCGCGCGGGCCACCCGGCCGTACAGCTGCTGCCACTGCTCCATGAGCGGTACCTCGGGGAACCACGTCATGGCGGCGTAGTCGCTGTCGCGTGCGGCGACGATGCCACCGGGGCGGCACACGCGCCGCATCTCGCGCAGCGCCCGCACCGGATCACCGACGTGCTGGAGTACTTGATGCGCGTGGACCACGTCGAAGGAGTCGTCGGGGAAGTCGAGCGCGTGGACGTCGCCCACCGCGAACTCGACGTTCACCAGGCCTCGTTCCGCCGCCACCTCGCGCGCCCGCACCACGACGTCTTCCGCCGCGTCCACCGCAGTCACCCTGCCCGGGGCGACCAGCGCGGCCAGGTCCGCCGTGATGGTGCCGGGGCCGCAGCCCACGTCCAGAACGTCGAGCCCCGGCCGCAGTTCGTCCAGCAGGTACGCCGCGGAGTTGGCGGCGGTACGCCAACTGTGCGAGCGCAGCACCGACTCGTGGTGCCCATGGGTGTAGACGGCGTTCTCCTGCTGCATGGCCGGACTCCTTCTCCCTCGAAGCGTGAAGCGGTACGCCGTACGTTACGCCGCCATGCCGGAATGTGAGACGTAAATCTTGGGATGTGAGACGAGAGGTGGAGAGTACCGGCGGGCGGGGCGGGTACTCGCCGCCCATGGATACGAACCTGTCGCAACAAGTCGCCCAGGTCGTCCGCGACACCCTCAAGGACGAGCTGCGCGAACAGACCAGGAAGCAGCGCCGCACGGCGCGCCTGTACACCGGAGCCGGAGCGGCCGCGCTCTACGGAGGTGCGGCGGCCACCGCGTTCCTCGTGCTCGTACTGGACCTGGCCCTGCCCGCGTGGGCGGCCGCGATGGTCGCCGGAATCCTGCTCTTCGGGCTGGCCGTGGTGCTCAAGCAGCAGGCCGCCCGCCCCGGCAGCAGTGGTACGCGCGCCGCCGAGCCCGGCGCCCCCGCCGTGCCGCCGGTCACCCCGCCGGGCGGCATCCCCTTCGGCACCCCGCCGGTGCCGCCGGCACCTCCCGCCGCCCCGGCCCCCGGGGAATCCGCCCCCGGTGAATCCGAGGCGCCGGACCGGCGAGGCTGACGCTCCCCAGGGCGTCGCCGGGAAACCCGCGCCCGGTGTTTGGCCCCCGGCCTCAGGGGCACCGGGAAGGTCCACCGCCACCGCCCCGCCTACGAGGTGAACGCAGTGACCCGTAACCGTCCCCGCATAGTCATCGTCGGAGCCGGTTTCGCCGGCCATCAGGCCGCGAAGACCCTCTCCCGGCAGCTCCGGGACAACGCCGAGATCGTTCTTCTCAACCCCACCGACTACTTCCTCTACCTTCCCCTTCTGCCACAGGTCGCCGCCGGCATCCTCGAACCCCGCCGCGTGACGGTCTCGCTCCCGGGGACGCTCCCGCGCGTACGGCTGGTCCTCGGCGAGGCGGACCACATCGACCTGGCGGCGCGGCGCGTGCACTACACCGGGCCCGAGGACGACACGGGCGAGCTGGAGTACGACCGGCTGGTGCTGGCCGTCGGCAGTGTCAACAAACTGTTGCCGGTGCCCGGCGTCGCCGAGCACGCCCACGGCTTCCGCGGTCTGCCCGAGGCCCTCTACCTGCGGGACCACGTGACCCGCCAGATCGAACTGGCGGCCGCCACCGGCGACCCGGACGAGTGCGCCGCGCGCTGCACCTTCGTCGTCGTCGGCGCCGGCTACACAGGGACCGAGGTCGCCGCCCAGGGCAAGATGTTCACCGACGCCCTCGTCCGCAAACAGCGCTCCTGGCGGCACGCCGGGCACAAGCCGCGCTGGCTGCTGCTCGACATCGCGCCGCGCGTCCTGCCCGAGCTGGACCGGCGGCTGTCGCAGACCGCGGACAAGGTGCTGCGCGGACGCGGAGTCGACGTACGGACGCAGACGTCCGTCAAGGAGGCCACCCACGAAGGGGTGCGGCTGGACGACGGGGAGTTCGTCGATACGAGGACGCTGGTGTGGTGTGTCGGCGTACGCCCCGATCCGCTGGTCTCCGAGGTCGGTCTGCCCGTCGAGCGCGGACGTCTGCTCGTCGAGCCCACACTCAACGTGCCCGGGCATCCGGAGGTCTTCGCGTGCGGCGACGCCGCCGCCGTGCCCGACCTCACCCGGCCGGGGCAGTACACGCCCATGACCGCGCAGCACGCCGCCCGGCAGGGAAAGGTCGCGGGCCGCAATGTCGCCGCGTCGCTCGGCCACGGCGAGCAGCAGCGGTACCGGCACAACGACCTGGGGTTCGTCGTGGACCTCGGCGGGGTCAAGGCCGCCGCCAACCCGCTCGGCGTTCCCCTGTCCGGCCCGGTCGCGGGTGCGGTCACCCGTGGCTACCATCTTGCCGCCATGCCGGGGAACCGGGTGCGGGTCGCCGCCGACTGGATGCTCGACGCCGTACTGCCGCGCCAGGCTGTGCAGCTGGGCCTCGTACGGTCCTGGTCGGTCCCGCTCGACACGTCCGCGCCGGAGCTGGCCAGGGTTGGCGGCGGCCGGCCCGACCGACCCAATGGGGCCGACCGACCCGGCAAGGAGTGACCCCCAAGGAGTGACATGGACAGCGAACAGCTCATCCAGCTCGGCCAGCAGCTGAGGGTGGACGCGGTACGGGCCGCCGACGCCGCCCAGTCCGGCCATCCGACCTCCTCGATGTCGGCGGCGGACCTCGCGGCCGTACTCCTCGCCCGGCATTTGCGCTACGACTTCGGCCGGCCCGACCACCCCGGCAACGACCGCCTGATCCTGTCGAAGGGGCACGCGTCACCGCTGCTGTACGCCCTGTACCGGGCGGCCGGCGCCATCGACGACGAGGAACTGCTGACCTACCGCCGGCGCGGCAGCCGTCTCGAAGGGCACCCGACGCCCAGGCTCCCCTGGGTCGACGTGGCGACGGGCTCGCTCGGGCAGGGCCTGCCGGTCGGTGTCGGAGTGGCGCTGGCGGGCAAGCGGCTGGACCAGGTCCCGTACCGCGTATGGGTACTCAGCGGCGACAGCGAAATGGCGGAGGGATCGGTGTGGGAGGCCGTCGAGCACGCGGCCGACCAGCACCTCGACAACCTCACCCTCGTTATCGACGTCAACCGGCTCGGGCAGCGCGGCCCCACCCGCCACGGCTGGGACCTCGGGGCGTACACCCGCAGGCTGCACGCCTTCGGCTGGCACACCATCGAGGTGGACGGCCACGACGTCGATGCCGTCGATGCCGCGTTCAACGAGGCGCGTTCGACCACGGGGCGGCCCACCGCCGTCGTCGCGCGCACGCGCAAGGGGCGCGGTGTCGCAGCCGTGGAGGACAAGGAAGGCATGCACGGCAAGCCGCTGAAGGACGCCGAGAGCGCGATCGAGGAGCTCGGCGGGCCCCGGTTCGTCCATGTGGAGGTACAGAAGCCGCACAGTGCGCGGAGCGTGAACGGCACCCGGGGCGGGCAGCTGAAGCTGCCGGGTTACGAGAAGGGCGACGAGGTCGCCACCCGGAACGCGTACGGCGAGGCGCTCGCCGCGCTCGGATCCGCGCGCGGCGACGTCGTGGCCCTCGACGGCGAGGTGAGCGACTCGACCCGGTCGCAGTTCTTCGCGAAGGAGCATCCGGACCGGTTCTTCGAGTGCTACATCGCGGAACAGCAGCTGGTCGCGGCGGCGGTCGGCATGCAGACACGGGGCTACGTCCCGTACGCCTCGACCTTCGCGGCGTTCCTGACCCGCGCGCACGACTTCGTACGGATGGCCGCGGTCAGCCGGGCCGGCATCAACCTGGTGGGCTCGCACGCCGGGGTCGCCATCGGCGAGGACGGCCCCTCCCAGATGGGACTCGAAGACCTCGCCCTCTTCCGCGCCGTACACGGCAGCACCGTCCTGTACCCCTGCGACGCCAACCAGACGGCCAAGCTCGTCGCCGCGATGGCGCAGGGCGACGCGCAGAGCCGGGGCGTGCGCTACCTGCGCACCAGCCGGGGCGCCACACCCGTCATCTACGGGCCCGACGAGGAGTTCCCGGTCGGCGGCAGCAAGCTGCTTCGCTCCGGCGACGACGACAAACTGACCCTGCTCGCCGCGGGTGTGACGGTCCACGAGGCGCTGCGCGCCGCGGACCTGCTGGCGCAGGACGGCCTGCCGGTCCGGGTCGTCGACCTGTACTCGGTCAAGCCCGTCGACGAGCGCGCCGTCCAGACGGCGGCGGAACGCACCGGCTGTCTGGTGACCGTCGAGGACCACCATCCGCAGGGCGGCCTGGGCGACGCGGTCGCCGAGGTGTTCGCCGACGGACGGCCGGTGCCGCGCCTGGTCCGCCTGGCCGTGGGGAACATGCCCGGCTCGGCCACCGAGCAGGAGCAGCTGCATGCCTCGGGAATCGACGCCGACTCGATCGCGGCCGCCGTGAAGCTCCTGGCGGAGAAGGTGATCGTACGGTGAGAGCGCGGCGGGGCGTGGGTGGCGGGGTGCCCTGAACACCCCGCCACCCTCCCCGCGCCGTGCGGGCACGCGGGGCCGGCCAGTGACGGGCGGCCCCGCGCTCGCGCCTGTGCGCCGGCGGGCGGTCGCGTGCGTACGAGGCCGGAGCGAGCCCAGGAGAGAGTGACGATGAGCGATACCATGACCGGGAAGGCCGGCAACCGCACGGTGACCGTCCACCGGCCCGGGAAGGTGCTCTTCCCCGACTGCGGCCTCACCAAGGCCGATGTCGCCGACTACTACCGGCGGGTGGCGGCGTTCACGGTGCCCCAGCTGCGCGGCCGGCCGCTGATGCTGGAGCGATGGCCCGACGGCACCGAAGGCCCGCGCTTCATGCAGAAGGACACCCCCGCGCACTACCCCGAGTGGGTACGCCGGGTCCAGGTCCCCAAGGAGGGCGGCACGGTCACGCACACCGTCTGCGACAACAGTGCCACCCTCGTCTTCCTGGCCGACCAGGCGTGCCTCACGCTGCACCGCTGGCTCGCGCGCGCCGGCCGTATCGAGCGGCCCGACCGGCTGATCTTCGACCTGGACCCGCCCGGGGACGACTTCCCCGCCGTACGGGAAGCGGCGCACCGGCTCGGCGAGCTCCTCGATCAGCTGCGGCTGCCGTCCACGCTCATGACCACGGGTTCCAAGGGCCTTCATGTGATCGTGCCCTCGACGGGAACACCACGTTCGACGACTCCCGCGCCTTCGCCAGGGAAGTCGCGGAGATCCTTGCCGCGCGCCACCCGGACGAGCTGACCACGGCCGCACGCAAACAGGCCCGCGGCGACCGGCTCTACCTGGACGTCGGGCGCAACGCCTACGCCCAGACGGCCGTCGCCCCCTGGTCGCCCCGCCCCAAGGAGGGCGCACCGGTTGCCGCGCAGGTCTCCTGGGAGCAGCTTGACGACAAGCAACTCACGGCGCGCACCTGGTCGTTGACCGACATCGACGGCGTACTGGAGCAGGCCCGCACGAACCCCTGGGCGGGTGTGTCCTCCAGGGGCCGCGCGCTGGGCCCCGCGCGCAGGCGCCTGCGCGCTCTGCGCTGACCGGACGCCACGCATCGGAGCGGCGCGGCGTTTGGAACCGGCGTCATGGGTTACCCGATGTCGGAGGCTGCCATGGCAAATACATCCGATACGTCCGACAACGCACCCAAGAACAAACAGAGTTCACAGAATTCGCGGAGTTCGCAGACGAAGGCGGAAAGCCTGCCGGGCCCGATGGATGTCCTGCGCGGCGCGCGGGCGCAACTCGCGGAGCTCACCGGCATGGAGGCCGAGTCGGTGTCCTCCTTCGAACGCATGGAGGACGACGGCGGCTGGATGTTGCGGATCGAGGTCCTCGAACTGGCCCGGGTCCCCGACACGATGAGCCTGCTCGCGTCGTACGAAGTCACCCTCGACGCCTACGGAGCGCTCACCGGCTACCGGCGCGCCCGCCGCTACGAGCGCGGCAGGGCGGACCGTTCGTAACCGCAAGTTCAGACCAATCCCAGACCAACCCAACACTAAGGAGGGCCGGTCGGCATGACCGTAGTCCCGGCACAGCAAGGCGGAGGTGGCGGCGGTACCAGCGGCCTCTACGACGTCCTGGAACTGGTCCTCGACCGAGGGCTCGTCATCGACGCGTTCGTACGTGTCTCCCTGGTCGGCATCGAAATCCTCAAAATCGACATCCGCGTCGTGGTGGCGAGCGTCGACACGTACCTGCGCTTCGCCGAGGCCTGTAACCGCCTCGACCTCGAAACCGGCGCCAACAAGAGCCCCGGACTCCCCGAGATCGTCGGTGACATCACCGAGTCAGGCGCCCGCGGCAAGTCCAAGGGCGCACTGTCCGGAGCCGCGGAAACCATCTCGGGCGCGTTCAAGCAGGCCCGCGGTAGCGGTGACGAACAGCCGGAACCGAAGTCGAGTTCCCGGCGCAGCACCACCGCGTCCCGCCGGAAGGAGGAGCAGGAGTGAGTACGTACGTCTACGGCATCGCACGCGCAAACCACCCCGAACTCCCCGACCCGACGGGCGGAGTCGGCGACCCGCCGATGCCCGTACGCACCCTCAGGACCGGCGAACTGACCGCCCTCGTGAGTGACGCCCCCGAGGACCTCAGGCCCAAGCGCCGCGATCTGCTGGCCCACCAGACCGTGCTCGCGGACGCCGGCGCCGAGGGCGCCGTGCTGCCGATGCGCTTCGGAAGCCTGTCGGCCGACGACGAGTCCGTACGCACGGTGCTCGCCGAACGCGAGAAGCACTACCTGGAGCGGCTCGACGCACTCGACAACAAGGTCGAGTACAACGTGAAGGCCACGCACGACGAGGAGGCCGTCCTGCACCAGGTGCTGGCGGACGACGCCGAACTGCGCGCGCTCAACGAGGCCAACAGGGCGGCCGGCGGCGGAACGTACGAACAGAAGCTGCGGCTCGGCGAACGCGTGGTGGCCGCCGTGCAGGACCGCGAACGGCGCGACGGCGAACTGGTGCGCCAGGCCCTGGAGGCAGCGGCGGGATCCGTCAGCCCCGGGCCGGAGAGCAGCGGCTGGCTGGCGAATGTCTCCTTCCTCGTCGACCGCGACCGCACCGCGGAGTTCGTGGAGGCGGCCGACGCGCTGCGCAAGGAGCACCCCCATCTCGTGCTCCAGGTGAACGGCCCACTGCCGCCGTACAGCTTCGTGGAGTGACGAGGAAAGGAGCGAGCAGCTATGGGCCTCCTCGGTGAGCTGCTGCTCCTGCCCGTGGCCCCTGTCCGCGGCACCGGCTGGGTGCTGCGGCAGGTGGTCGCGGAGGCGGAGCGGCAGTACTACGACCCGTCGGCCATCCAGCGCGAACTGTCCCTCCTGGAGCGGCGGCTCGAAGCGGGAGAGATCGACGAGGCCGAATTTGACCGCCGGGAGGACGAACTCCTCGACCGGCTGGAGAAGAGGAACCCGACGACATGAACAGAAGCCCGAGCCGCCGATGACGACGCCGAACAGACTTCCCGACCCGTACGCTTCCAATGGAAGCGCGAATCTCGCGGACATTCTTGAGCGCGTACTGGACAAGGGAATCGTCATCGCCGGAGACATCAAGATAAATCTCCTCGACATCGAACTCCTCACCATCAAACTGCGCCTCATCGTCGCTTCCGTCGACAAGGCGAAGGAGATGGGCATCGACTGGTGGGAGGACGACCCGTCTCTTTCCTCCGGCGCCCGTCGCCGTGAACTGGCCGAGGAGAATGAGCGGTTGCAGCGGCGCGTCGCCGATCTGGAGGCCGCGTCGTCGCCCGCTCTCGAAGAGCGCGAGGACCAGGCATGAACGAACTGCGCTATGTATACGCGGTCACCCGGCCCTTCGACGGAGTTCCCCCGGAAGGCGTGCGCGGCCTCGACGGTGAGCCACCCCGGCTGCTGCGCCACGGCGACCTCGTCGCCGTGGTCAGCCGGGTGCCGGCCGACGACTTCGCCGAGGCGCCGCTCAAGCGGCACCTGGAGAGCCTCGACTGGCTCTCCGCCACCGCCCGCACGCACGAGGCCGTCGTCGGCGCCCTGACGGCTGTCACCTCGCCCGTGCCGCTGCGCCTGGCCACTGTGTGCGTCGACGACAGCGGCGTACGCGGACTGCTCGACGCGGGGCACGACCGCTTCGTAGAGACGCTTCAGCGGCTGGAAGGACGGGTCGAGTGGGGCGTCAAGGTGTACGCCGATCCGGAGCCGGAGCCGGAGCCGGAGCCGGAGCCGGAGCCGGAGCCGGCCGAGGAACCGCAGGCGCCGGCTCCCGCGACCGGCCGTGACTACCTGCGCCGGCGCCTCAGCCGCCGCCAGGCACGCGAGAGCGTATGGGAACGCGCCGAGACCCTGTCACGCACGCTGCACGCGGAACTCGCCCTTCGCGCACAGGCCGCTGTCCTGCACCGCCCGCAGGACTCCCGGCTCTCCGGGACGCCGGGGCAGAACATCCTCAACGCGGCGTACCTGGTGCCGCGCGAGCGCGGCGAGGAGTTCGCGACGGAGGTCGGCCGGCTCACGCCGAAGGACCCGGGCGTACGGGTGGAACTCACCGGCCCCTGGGCCCCGTACTCCTTCGCGGGGCATGCGGGGCATGCGGGGCATGCGGGGCAAGTGGGTCAGGAAGCGACACCCGGACCATGACGACGCCGCAGCCACCCGACACCGCGCCCCTCGCCCAGCGCCAACTCGCCCTCGTGGACCTGCTGGACCGGCTGCTGGCCGGCGGAGTCGTGATCACCGGTGACCTGACCCTGCGCATCGCCGACGTCGATCTCGTACGGGTCGACCTCAACGCCCTCATCAGCTCCGTCAACGTCGACGTGCCGTCCCCGTTCGAGGAGGAGTAGTCCGCATGACCCCCGAAGCCACTGGGACCACACAAACCACCGAAGGCCGCCGCCGGGTGGAGCTCGACGCCGACACCGTCGAGCGCGATCTGGTCAAGCTCGTCCTGACGGTCGTGGAGCTGCTGCGCCAGCTGATGGAACGCCAGGCGCTGCGCCGCGTGGAGACCGGAGACCTCAGCGAGGAGCAGGAGGAGCGGATCGGCATGACGCTGATGCTGCTGGAGGACCGGATGGACGTGCTGCGCACCCGCTTCGGCCTCGAACCCGAGGATCTCAATATCGACCTCGGGCCGTTGGGGCCACTGCTGCCCAGAGGTGAATAGGAAAAAGAGGCAACAGAAGCGGGGCGGCGGCCCGAAGGCCGCCGCCCCGCTTCTGTTGCCTCTCCTACCATCGATACCAACGGGACCTGCCACCCGTGGCCGATGTGCTTCGCATCAGGAATCCCAGAAGCCAGATGACCAGGACCGCGATGGCGATCCACCAGAGAATCTTCACCGCGAATCCGGCACCGAAGAGAATCAGTGCGAGAAGTAGAACCAGCAGGATGGGAACCATAGTGTGCACCTCCTGAATGCGCGAGTTCCCGGATTTCGTACTCATACACCGAATACGCTGAATACCCTGAGAGTTGATGTGACCGGAAAGCCCGACCGCAAGACCCGGATTACCGTCCTGGTGGCACTCGCCGCCAATCTCGTCATCGCCGCCGCCAAAACAGTCGGCGGACTGGCATCGGGATCGCCCGCCCTGCTCTCCGAGGCCGCGCACTCCGTAGCGGACAGCCTCAACGAGGTCTTCCTGCTCGCGTCCCTGCACCGCAGCCGCCGCCCGGCGGACCGCAAGCACCCCTTCGGGTACGGCAAGGAACGCTACTTCTGGGCCCTGCTCGCCGCCGTGGGCATCTTCATCATGGGCGGCTGCTTCTCCTTCTTCCAGGGCTTCGAAGCAGCCCGCGGCGCCACCGGCGAGGAGTCGCACACCGGTTACGTCGCCGGGCTCGCCGTCCTCGGTGTCGCCCTCCTCGCCGAGGGGGCCTCCCTGGCCCGCGCCCTCTACCAGGCGCGGCGCCAGCCGGGCACCGGACTGGGCCGCGACCCGGCCCTGCGCACGGTCGTCGCGGAGGACGGCACCGCCGTCGTCGGCGTGCTGCTCGCCGCGGCCGGCATGGTGCTCCACATGGTGACCGGGGACGTCGTTTACGAAGCGGTCGCGTCCTTCTCCATCGGCCTGCTGCTCGTGTACGTCGCCTACCGGCTCGGCCGCGACGCCAGGACCCAGCTCATCGGTGAGGCCGCCGACCCCGAACTGCGCGCGCGCATCCGTGCGCTCATCGAGGCTCAGCCGGAGATCGACAACGTCGCCGAGCTGCTGACGATGCAGCTCGGACTCGACTCCCTCCTGGTGGCCGCCCGCGTCGACTTGATGCCCGGCCTGGACAGCGAGGAGGTGGAGCTTGTCTGCGTACGCATCAAACGCTCCGTGAAAATGACCTGGCCGCGAGCCGACCACGTCTTTCTCGACGTCACCGAGGCCCCTTCCGAGGTCCCCACAGAGGTCGCGGAGGTCTCAGAGGTCTCTACAGAGGAAGCGGACGGTATACCGTGAGCGCCTCGCCGACCTTGTCGATGACCAACTCCCGCGGCGCCGGGGCAACTTCACCGTCGTACGCGAGCAGCGTGCCCGGCGCGAGATCCGAGATCCACACCTTGCGCAGCCGCTGGGCAGCGTGCACGGGCGAGCGGCTCAGCGGCCCCGCCAGCGCCGCCGCCAGCAGCCGCAGGCCCGGCAGCCGCCCGCCGTGCACCACGCGTACGTCGAGCAGCCCGTCGGCCAGGTCGAGGCGCCGGGCGGGGGTCGCGCCGAAGCGCTGGTACAGGCCGTTGCCCGCGAACAGCATCCACAGCGCGCGCCGACGCCCCTTGTGCTCCCCGATGTTGGCTACCAGCGGCCGCTCGCCGCGCAGCACCTCGGCCGCCGCCAGTACGCCGGCGGGCCAGCCGCCGATGCGCGGGGCCCAGCGTTCCCGGATCCGTACCAGCTCGGGATAGACGCCCAGGCTGAAGGTGTTGAGGAAATGACCCGGCTTGCCGCACGGCCCCGGTCCGGGCGTGAAGCGGCCCAGGTCCACCTTGACCGCGTCGCCGGACGCCAGGGCCCGGCAGGTGTCGTGGACTTCCTCGATTCCCAGGTCGTACGCGAAATGATTCAGCGTGCCGCCGGGGAACACGGCGAGCGGCACCCCGTGACGGACCGCGGCGACCGCGGCCTGGTTGACCGTGCCGTCCCCGCCGCAGATGCCGAGCGCCCGCCCCTGCTGCGCCGCCTTTTCCAGTTCGGCCGACAGCTCACCGGGCTCGCACTCGACGACGTGGGCGAGCGGCAGCGCGTCCCGTACGAGCGCCGCCGTGGCCACAGCCGAACCCGACTGTTTGTTGACCACGACGATCAGGTCCCTGCCGCCGGGCAGCGCGGGGGCTTCGGTGTACGGCCTCCCGGGGGTGGGGATCTGCGCCCGCGTCGGTACGACACCGCGCACCGCGAACGCCGCTCCCACACCCAGCGCCGCCCCGACCAGCACATCGCTCGGATAGTGCGCGCCCGTATAGATGCGGGAGAAGGCCACCGACGCCGCGACCGGGGCCACGACCGCACCCCACCCCCTGGACTCCAGCGCGACACCCGTCGCGAAGGCCGCGGCGGAGGCGGAGTGCCCGGAGGGGAAGGAGGTGGTGATCGGCTGGCGCTTGAGCTGCCGCATCAGCGGCACCGCGTCCAGGACGGGCCTTATCCGGCGTACCGAACGCTTCCCGATGGTGTTCACGGTGACCGACGCCAGCGCGAGCGAGGCGACACCGCGCACGGCGGCCCGGCGGGCGCGGGTGCTGCCGCCGAGGGCCGCGATCCCGGCAGCCGTGGCGAACCACAGCACACCGTGGTTCGCCCCGTGGCTCAGGCGCGGCAGGACGCGGTCCGCGCCCGGCCAGTGGTGGGTCGCCACGCCGTGGAAGAGCGCCCGGTCACGGGCGCTCAGCCAGGCGGCGATCCGCCCCGGCGCCCGGGGCGGGACATGCTTGTGTGCTGCGTGTGCGGAAGGCATGGCACGCGAGTACCCGCCGGAACGCCTCCCGAATCCGGCGGCCGAATCCAGCGGTCGAATCCGGCCCGTCCGGTGTTTGAGGACCGGCTATGTCCCGTCCGGCCGCGACCACCGCAGCAGCGCCCCCAGCCCGCCCGCGGGGCCGGCGATGTCCGGGGCGTCGTCGCCCGCCGGCGGGACCATGACCGCCTCGGCGCCGGTCATGGCGGCCGAGCGCAGCAGCGCATCGTCGGCGCGAGCGGTGTGCGGCTCGCGCTCACTCAGGTAGCGCGCGTCTGTACGGCGTACGGCCAGCTGGTCGGGCTCGTCGCCCACCCACACCTCGCGGGCGGCGTCGGGCCCGTCGGGGTCCACCAGCAGCTCGGAGATCCGGTGCTCACGCGCCGCGTCCACGAGCGCGGGCACCCCTTCGGCCGCGACGACGATGCCGCCGTCCACCGACGGGTCGCGCGCGGCGCGGAAGCGCTCCAGCTCGGCGGCGGCATGCCTGCGCGCGTGCTCCTGCCTGGCCCGTTCCACGTCCTCGTCCAGCAGCCTGGTGTCCGCCCCGGCCGACCGGCCGCCGTGGCCCGTTTCGATGGTCAGGGGCTGGAGCCGCTGCGGAAGCGCGTCGTGCACGGCGCGCCGCTCGCGCTCGTCGCCCGCCAGGACCACCAGTCCCGCGCGTGTCTCCTCCTGACAGGCACTCAGCGCCTCGGCGGTGTCGCGGGCGTTCTGCTCCCAGGTGTTCTCGACCTTCAGCTGGAAATGGCGTTCGGACCAGTCGTCACTCGCGGTGCGGTGCAGCGGCCACTCCTCACCGTGGATCTGTCCGGCGGGACGGCTGCCCAGGGTGGTGCGCAGCTCGAAGTCGGCGCCTTTGCGGTCGACGTACGCGACCAGGCAGACCGGTTCCTCGCCCGCGAGACCGAGCAGCGGGCCGACCCGCGGCAGCACGGACCAGCTGGTCACGGGGACCGGCGGGCGTATCGCCAGGGGCGGGTCCAGTACCACTTCGCCGCCGTGCGCGAAGACGGCGCGGCCCGCGGGCGCCGCACTGTGGGTGTACGAGGCCAGGGCGTCGTAGACGGCGTACCCCGTCGCCTCGTCGGCTCCCTGTTCCAGCAGGTCGCGGCAGGCCTGGCGGGCGTGGAGCTCGCGCCGTTCGGGAGTGGACTCGTCGACGGTGGAGGTATCGGCGTAGACCGAGGCCCACGGGCCGGCACGTTCGTACAGTGGGGTGAGGAATGAGAGGTCCATTGCTCCCTCCGGGATGTCTGGTAGGACGTGCACGGCGGGTACCCGAAGGTGAACCATGAACACCATGGACTCGAACCTGAACCCGCTCCTCAAGCGCCACAGCGAAGCGCTCGCCCTCTTCGGCGGCCACGTGCACGCCGTACGCGAGAACCAGTGGCAGGCGCAGACCCCCTGCACCGACTGGTCGGTGCGCGATCTCGTCAACCATCTGACCTTGGAACAGCTGTGGGTACCCCCGCTGGTGACCGAGCAGCGCACGATCGACGAGGTCGACATCGAAGGCGACGTGCTGGGCGACGACCCGATGGCCGCCTGGGACCGCGCGGCCGACGACGCGCGCGAAGCTCTCGCCGCGCCGGGGGCGCTGGAGCGGACGGTGGAGCTGTCGTACGGGAAGACCGCCTGCGCGGCGTACTGCGCGCAGATGGTCTCCGACCTCGTGGTGCACGCCTGGGACCTGGCGCGGGCGATCGGCGCTGACGAGCGGCTGCCCGAGGACCTCGTGAACTTCACGGTGCGCGAAGTGGGACCTTACTCCGCCGACCTGGAGAAGAGCGGTCTGTTCGCCGCTCCGGTGGAACCGCCCCCTGGAGCCGACGTACAGACCAAGCTGCTCGCTCTGCTGGGACGCCGTGTCTGACAGCCAGGGCTTGGCTAGGGCTTGGACGTGCGCGCGAACTCCTCCGTGAAGGTCGTGCAGAACGCCTTGAGGTCGTCGGGCTTGCGGCTGGTGATCAGCGTGGCGGGAGCCGCTTCGCAGACCTTCACCTGCTCGTCGACCCAGGTGCCGCCCGCGTTGCGGATGTCTGTACGCAGACTGGGCCATGAGGTCAGCGTCCTGCCGCGCACGACATCCGCCTCGACGAGCGTCCAGGGGCCGTGGCAGATGGACGCGACCGGCTTGCCCGCGTCGAAGAAGGCGCGTACGAACGCCACGGCCTTCTCGTCCATGCGCAGGAAGTCCGGGTTGGCGACGCCTCCGGGGAGTACCAGGCCGCCGTACTCCTCGACCGACGCGTCGCCGACCACCTGGTCGACGGGGAAGGTGTCCGCCTTGTCGAGGTGGTTGAAGGCCTGGACCTTGCCCGGTTTCGTGCAGACCAGCCGGGGTGTGTCACCCGTGTCGGTCACCGCCTGCCAGGGCTCGGTGAGTTCGACCTGCTCGACGCCCTTGGGCGCCACGAGAAACGCGATCCGCATCGTGCTCCCTTCCTGGAACTGTGTGCCGCGTGTGCTGTCGGTGCCTCAGGCGCCGGTCCCCGGCCCCGCGCTGGGTGCGGCCCGGCTGATGTCGGCGAGCGCCGACTGCGGGTCCTGGAACTCCGCGAGGTCGCCAATACTCACCACACCGAGCGGCCGGCCGTCCTCGACGACAGGGAGCCGCCTGACCGCGTGCTGCCGCATCAGGGTGACCGCCGTCGACACCTCGTCGTCCGGGCCGATGCACACCGGCGCCGGTGTGCATACGGACTGGGCGCTGACGGTGAGGGGATCGACGCCGTCCGCGACCGCGCGCAGCGCGATGTCCCGGTCGGTGAGCACACCTATCAGATGGTTGTCCTGCGCTACGAGCACATCACCGATGTCCTGCGCGCGCATCAGCTGCGCCGCTTCCACGAGCGAGGCGTCGGGCCGTACGGCTGCGACGCCTGCCGTCATCACTTCCCTCACGAACTGGGCCATGGCTGTCCGCCTCATCTCTTCACTCGCACTGCTGGCTACCGGCGCGGGTACCCGTCGCGCGGGTGGCAAACATCCGTCTGCGTGGGGTGTTTGAGGCGCGGGGGACGGGGGACTCGGTGCGCGGCTGAGCGGCCACTTGGGAAAAAGGGATGGATCTCCGGGCGCGTTCCCGCACCGCTTCGAACGGCGGCGGTGCGGGCCGCGCCCGGAGTGTTCGTTACGGCTCCCGGCGGCTTCCGACGGCTTCCGGGGTTTGCCCACCGCTGTGCTGGTCACCCGGCACGCAGGCCGTCCCAAGGAAGGACAGAGCCAATGGTGGGCTTAACCGTCCTGATCCCGGTACTCATTCCCGTTCTCATGCTGGGCGTGATCATCGCGCTCGGCCGCTACGAAGAGTTCATATTGCCGACGGAATTGCCGACGGAGGCGAAGGGCAATCGCCATCATCGCCACCGCCGGACAGGCTGAGTCGGACAGACTGAGTCCTCAGTCGTCCGCGCCGGGACGGGGGCTGCCCGGCAGGAACTCCTGGAGCTTCGACTTCAGGCCCTGCTTCATCACCGCAGCCCCCTCCGCGTCGCCCTTCAGCAGCGCCGAGGCCGTCGCCTCGATCTGGTCCCACGTCGCGTGCGGCGGGATCGGCGGCACCGACGGGTCGGTGACGAAGTCCAGTACGACCGGCCGGTCCGCCTCCAGTGCGGTCCGCCACGCGCTCTCCACCTGCTCCGGCTTCTCCACCCGGATCCCGGCGAGGCCGATGGACTCGGCGAACGCCGCGTACGGCACATCGGGGATCGACTGCGACGGCAGGAAGGACGGCGCGCCGCCCATCGCCCGCAGTTCCCAGGTCACCTGGTTCAGGTCCCGGTTGTTCCAGACGGCCACGATCAGCCGCGGGTCCTCCCACAGGTGCCGGTACTTCGCGACCGAGATCAGCTCCGCCATGCCGTTCATCTGCATCGCCCCGTCGCCGACGAGCGCGATCGCGGGACGGTTCGGATGCGCGAACTTCGCCCCGATCGCGTACGGCACACCGCACCCCATCGTCGCCAGCGTCCCCGACAGCGACGCCCGCATGTCGCCGCGCAGCCGCACGTGGCGCGCGAACCAGTTGGTGGCCGAGCCCGAGTCGGCCGTCACCATCGCGTGGTCCGGCAGCAGCCGGGACAGCTCCGCCGCCACCTTCTCCGGATTGACCGGATCGGCGGACAGCGAGGCCCGCCGCTCCATGACCTCCGTCCACCGCTCGACGCTCGCGCAGATCTCGTCGAACCAGTCCCGCGACTCCTGGCGCCGGAGCAGCGGGATGAGTTCGCGCAGCGTCGCCCGTGCGTCGCCGACCAGGTTCACCTCGTACGGGTAGCGCATCCCGATCATGTGCGGATCGATGTCGATCTGCACGGCCCGCGCCTTGCCGAACTCCGGCAGGAACTGCGAGTACGGGAAGCTGGAGCCGATCGTCAGCAGCGTGTCGCAGTCCCGCATCATCTCGTACGACGGACGAGTGCCCAGTAGCCCGATCGAGCCCGTGACGTACGGCAGCTCGTCGGACAGCACGTCCTTGCCGAGCAGCGCCTTCGCGACGCCCGCGCCCAGCAGTTCCGCCACCTCCGCGACCTCGGCGCGCGCCCCCGCGGCGCCCTGACCGGCCAGGATCGCCACCTTGTCGCCGGCGTTGAGCACGTCCGCCGCCCGCCGCAGCGCGTCCGGCGAGGGCATCGCCGTCCAGCTGCTGCGGTCCAGGCTCGAAGGGACCATCTTGAAGGCGTGCGGCGGCGGTGTGTACTCCAGCTCCTGCACATCCGCCGGCACGATGACCGCTGTGGGACAGCGCCGGGCGTACGCCGTACGGATCGCCCGGTCCAGTACGTTCGGCAGCTGCTCCGGCACGGTCACCGTCTCCACGAAGTCGGAGGCGACGTCCTTGAACAGTGCGTGCAGATCGACCTCCTGCTGGTACGAGCCGCCCATCGCGCTGCGCGCGGTCTGGCCGACGATGGCCAGCACCGGCACATGGTCGAGTTTGGCGTCGTACAGGCCATTGAGGAGGTGGATCGCACCGGGCCCGGACGTCGCGGCGCACACCCCGAGCCGGTTCCCGAACTTCGCGTATCCGACCGCTTGGAACGCGGACATCTCCTCGTGCCGGGACTGGATGAAACGCGGCTGGTCGTCGGCGCGCCCCCACGCCGCCAGCAAGCCGTTGATGCCGTCACCCGGATAGCCGAACACGCACTCGACTCCCCACTCGCGCAGGCGCGACAGGATCCGGTCGGCAACGTCGGTGCTCATATGAAGGCCTCCAGAGGTGCGTGCGGTGTGTGCGGTGTGTGCGGTGACGCCGGTTAAAGGCAGCACTGTGCCGAGTACCAGGCACGCGGTGATGGAAACCGGCCACCCGTGAACCTGACCCGTTTGGCGTGCGGGAGGCGGGGCACGAGTCCCATGTGCTTCGGACCGGAGGCACGTCCGTGGGAGCGGTGGTTTGCGCTCCGGGCGTGTCATGTCCCGGTGCCCCGGCAAGCCCTCCCCACGGTGACATCCGTCCGCCGTCTGCACCGTTCAGGGAGTTGCAACGAACATGCGTACCACCACCGTTCGCAGGACGCACCCGCACAACGACGCCCCCGACACCACCGAGTCCTTCCGCCGCCTGTGCGCCATGCCCGAGGGTGAGGAACGGGACGCCGTACGCCAGGAGATCGTGAACGCGTGGCTGCCGATGGCCGACCGGCTCGCGGGCCGGTTCCGCAACCGCGGCGAGGCCATCGAAGACCTGCGCCAGGTGGCCGCGCTCGGCCTGGTCAAGGCCGTCGACCGGTACGACCCGGACCACGGCTCGGCCTTCGAGAGCTACGCCGTGCCGACCATCACCGGTGAGATCAAGCGGCACTTCCGCGACCACATGTGGACACTCCACGTGCCGCGCCGCGTCCAGGACCTCCGCAACCGCGTCCGCGCCGCCAGTCAGGAGCTGTCCGCGACCGTGTCGGGCCGTGCCCCCACCGTCGCGGAGATCGCCGAGAAGGCCGGCATGACCGAGGAGGAAGCCCTCAGCGGGCTGGAGGCGTTCGACTCCTTCACCGCGCTGTCCCTGGACGCCCAGCTACCGGGTTCGGGCGACGGCTACTCACTCAGCGACGCCCTCGGCGGACCCGACGGCGCGCTCGACGTCGTGGTGGACCGCGAGGCCGTCAAGCCGGCCCTCAACCGGCTTCCCGACCGCGAGAAGAAGATCCTCTACATGCGCTTCTTCCGCGACATGACGCAGAGCAGCATCGCCGAGGACCTCGGACTCTCCCAGATGCACGTTTCCCGGCTGATCAGCCGCTGCTGTACCCGCCTGCGCGACGAGGCCCTGCGGGACGCCGCATAGCGAGCGCCGCGTGGCGTGACATCAGGTCCATGACCTGGCCCTCCGCCATGGAGAACGCCCGCCGGGCCCCCGTACGGAAAAGGGTGAGCACCCCCTGTACGGGCCCGGTGGTCCCGGCGGCGTCGACGCCCGGCGCCGTCAGCGGCACGCACAGCAGTGAGGTGACGTCCGCCCGTACGAGCACCGGATCGCCCGCCGGGTCGCGGCCGAAGCCGTCCGTGTCCTCCGGCCGCACCTGGAGGGACGCGGAGCCGCCGCGCGCGGCCTCCATCACCAGGGGGCAGTCGGCCGGGTCCTGCCCGGCCAGTACCTGCGCGAGCGCCTCGTCTCCCGGGGAGGCGTCGGACCCGAGCACCAGCGTGCGCTTGAGCGGCTTCCCGGCGACGGCGTCGGCGACCACCCAGTCGGCGAACCGCCCGTGCAGGATCCGCGCCGCGGCCCCCAGAGCCGCCTCCTGGTCCCCGGGCGCGACGGACAGCAGCTCCGTCGTCATCGCGTCGACGAGGTCGAGAAGCTCCGTGTGCCGGGTCGTCTCGGACAGATCCGGCACCGCCCGCCGGCCCGCCGCGACGGCCCCCGGAGGCGGATACGCGCCGGTGGAGGCCCCGGACTGGAAGACGACGAGCACCGCCGGATGCGGTTCGTCCGGCGGGCGCAGCGGGGTCAGGGTGGCCAGCAGCCGTTCCTCCGGTCGCTGCTGGAGGTGGACGGTCAGGCTCCGGTCGCCCTCGCCGCGCGCCACGGCCGCGGCCTGCGAACGGAACGCGGCTCGGTCCCCGGGGCTCAGCAGGGCCGCCAGCGGGCGCCCCGTCGCATATCCGGCGCGTACGCCGGTGAGACCCGTCGCGGCGAAGTTCATCCGCTGTACGACGGTGTCCCTGTCCACCAGCGCCACCGGCATTGGCAGCCGCTGGAACAGGGCCTTGAGCAGCTGCCGCTCCTGTCGCTCCTGCCGGTCGGGGGAGGAGGCGTTCGGGGCCGCTGCCTTCAGTTGCTCGTACCGGGGCCACAAAGTGTCGGCCACGTGCCGGAGTTCGAAGAGCGCCGCATCCAGGACGGCGAGGTGCTCGTCCGGCGGCAGGGCGCGGGCTGTTCTCAATTCGCCGACCCGTCTGACGAAATCCGCCAGTTCTGCGCCGAAGTCGTCCGTCTGCGTCATACGAGAAAGCTAACCGGTCCAGCGGTTTTGCGGACCGGGAGGTGGGAAGCCGCACAAGGAAGGGAGGACGCCACCATGCTCTCCGAGCAGGAAGTGCAAGGACCGGAACCCGATTCAGCTGTGCGCAGGCTGTCCGAGCTGGCGGAACAGTCCGCACGCTGCGCCCCCGCCAGCTGCGGCGCCGTGGCGACGATCACCGACGGTGGCACGGAGCGCCGCACCACCGCGACCCATCCCGACCTGGACGCATTGGCCTCGGTCCAGCTCGCCGTGGGCGACGGACCGATCCCGACCGCGCTCGACCGTGGCGAACCCGTGGACGCGGAAGACCTGCTGAACGAGGAACGGTGGCCCCAGTACCGGGCCCTGGCGCTTGATTCCGGCGTACGGGCCAGCGTGACCATCCCCTTCTGCCGCACCGGCATCGAAGTCACCGTCAGTCTCTACAGTTTCCGCCCCGGCTCGCTGGAGCGCGCGGCGTACGGCCCGGTGGGCGTCCTGGGCGAGGAGGTGACCGCCGGCCTGGTCCGCGACCGGCGCTACCGCGAGGCCCTCACCGAGGTCGACCAGCTGGAGACGGCGCTGCGCTCGCGCGCCGCCATCGACCAGGCCAGCGGCATCGTGATGCATGTGCTGCGCTGCGGCAGCGATGAGGCGTTCGCGGTGCTGCGGCAGATCTCGCAGCGGTCGAACCGCAAGCTGGCGGAGGTCGCGGAAGCGGTCGTCGAGGGCAAGGGGCGTGGCCTGGAAAGCACTCTGGCCCGGCTCGCGGGACGCCTCTAGGATCACCCGTCCCTGTCTTCTCGTCTTCTGGCGACGGACGCGTGAGGAGTTCCGCGATGAGCACTGCGACGACCCCTGGGCCCGACCGCTCCAGACTCGGCCAAGTGGGCCGCCGCGACCTGCTGAAAGTGCTCGCCGCGGCCCCGGTCGCGGCGCAGTGGGCCGCCGCCGGGCCCGCCGCGGCCTCCGTGTCGCCCGGCATCGTGAAACCGCTGCCGCCGGAACTCTTCACGATCCGTGGCACCAACGCCGAGACGAAAGTCAGCGCTTTCGCCGGGACCGGCCGGCTCACCCCCGCCGACCGTTTCTTCGTACGCAACCACACCTCCACACCGCGGCTCGGGGAGTCGGACTGGAAGCTGACCGTGTGGGGGAGCGGGCTCGGCGGCGGCCGCCCGGTCCATTTCACGTACGGGCAACTGCGCTCCCTGCCCCCGGTCACCCGCACCGCCTTCCTCGAATGCGCGGGCAACGGCCGCAACTACTTCGCCACCCAGCAGGGCCGGCCCGTCATCGGGACCCCCTGGACCCTCGGCGCGATCGGCGTCGCCCGCTGGCGCGGGGTGCGGTTGGCGGACGTATTACGGCTCGCCGGCATCACCGACCGCGCGGTCGACGTGATGCCGCGCGGCCTGGACGACGACTTCGTCGCCGGCGGCGTCAACCTCGGCAGGCCACGCAAACCGCTCCCGGTCGCCAAGGCCATGAACGACGTGATCCTGGCATACGAGATGAACGGCGAACCTCTCCCGTACGACCACGGCTTCCCGGTACGGGTGGTCGCTCCTTCCTGGGTCGGGATCGCGTCGATCAAGTGGCTGGGCGACCTCGAGGTGAGCGATACGCCGCTGTCCTCGCCGTGGACCACGCAGTTCTACCGGCTGTTCGGCGAGGCGTATCCGCCGGAGGGCAGCGTCCCGCTCACCCGGCAGACGATCAAAAGTACGTTCGAGTTGGCGGAGGGGGCGGTCTTCGAGGCGAGCCGGATCCACCACCTGACCGGCCGCTCCTGGTCGGCGGCCGGGGCCGTGCGGAGGGTGGAGGTCAGCACGGACGGCGGGGCGCACTGGCGCCCCGCGAAGCTCCGCGACACCCCGCACCGGGACAGCTGGGTGCGCTGGTCGGCCGACTGGCGCCCGCGCCATGCGGGCCCGGCGGAACTCCTGGCCCGTGCGACGGACACGGCCGGCAACACGCAGCCACTGGCCTCTGTGCACAACACCCAGGGCTACCTGTTCGACGCGGTCGTCCGACACGGGGTCACCGTGCGGTGAGCGGTGCGCTTCACGGTGCCGCCCGCTCGCGCGAGGCAAAATCAAGCCCGTCCGGCGTTTGAGGACCGGGGGACGGGGTGGAGCCCCGGGTGGAGGGCGTCCCGGGAGCGGCGTTACTGAACCACCCGTATAACCGTATACAGGGCGGCGAGCCGATCGGCGTGGAGGTGACCGCATGCAGCGGACGGGCGAGGAAGGCCGCGGCCAGGTCCGGTACGGGCCGCCCGCCCCCGCCCCCGGCCTGCCCGTACTGCCCGAGCTGTCCGCCGTCCTGGCCGCCGCGGCCGGCCGCACCCACGCCGAGCCCCCCGGCGGCGGGCACGCCCTGCGCGGGGCCGCCGCCGCGTACTGGTGGCGGCGCGGGCTGCACGTCGAGGCGCGGTGCGTCGCCGCCGCCTCCGGCGCCCAGCCGCTGCTGTTCGCCCTGATGGCGGCCGTCGGCGGCGACGTCATGCTGCCCCGGCCCTGCCCCGCCTGGTGGGTGCCGCAGGCCACGATGCTGGGCCGCGCCGCCTACCACGTGCCCACCCCGGCCGAGTGCGGCGGCGTACCCGATCCGTTCGCGCTGCTCGAGACCGTACGGCGGGTCCGCGACGAGGGCGGCGACCCGCGCCTCCTCCTGCTCTGCGTCCCCGACGATCCGACCGCCACCGTCCCCCCGCCCGAACTCGTGCACGAGGTCTGCGAGGCGGCGGTCTCCGAGGGCCTGCACATCATCAGCGACGAGACCTGGGGCGACACCCTGCACCGGCCGCAGGAGACGGTGTTCGTCAGCCCCGCCGAGATGTTCCCCGGCCAGGTGACCGTCCTGGTCGACCTGGCCGGGGCGTACACACCGGCGAGCTGGCCCGTCGCCGTCGCCCGCTGCCCCCTCACCACACAGGGCGCCGCACTGCACGACAGGACCCTCGACCTGCTGACCGCCATCGGCGCCGTCGTGCCGGGGCCCGTGGCCGAGGCCGCGACGTACGCCCTCGGCGAGCCGGAGCCCGTCGCCGTCAGGCTCCGGACCGCCGCCGCGCTGCACGCGCGCGTCGCCGCCGCCGCGCACCGCACGGTCCTCGCCGCCGGCGCGCTGGCCCGCCCGCCGCAGGCCGGCCGGCACCTGTACGCCGACCTCGGACCGCTGCGCGCCGGCCTCGCCGCCCGCGAGGTCACCGACTCCCTGGAGCTGGAGGGGTACTTGAGCGCACGGCTCGGCGCACCCGTCCCCGGCGGCCACCGCTTCGGCGATGAAATGGCCGCGCTGCGCGTGCGGATCGCGACTGCTTCCCTGCTCGGAGCAACCCCGGAGCAGCGTCTGGAGTCCCTCACGTCAGCACAGCCCCTGGAATTGCTGCACGTGGCCCGAGCGTTGAGCACGTTCGAAACGGCCTTCGACGAACTTCGCTGACCCGACGCCTGATCGCATCGGCATACGCCACCGAACGGAGCCCCCTCGATGACGGAGACGCAGCAGCAGACCGAGGAGCAGACCGGCCGGCAGACCGAGTCGCAGACCGGCCGGCAGGCCGAGTTGCGGACGGAACGCTCCCTCGCCGCCCCCGGAACGCTCGCTCCGCCCCGCCCCCTCGGCGAAATCCGCACCTGGCCCCGGTCGTTCGCCGACCGCCTCACCACCCCGCTGCCCGGCGTCAAAGCCTTCGCCAGGCTCGCCCGCGAGGGAGCCCTGCGCCCGGGACCCGAGGGCCTGCGTGACATCGCACTCGTGCCCTACGAACCCGCCCCACTGCCCGCCGCGGACGTCTCCACCCTCGCTGTCACCTGGGCGGGCCACGCCAGTTGGGTCGTACGCACAGGCGGGCTCACCATCCTCACCGACCCCGTCTGGTCACAGAAGATCCTCGGTACGCCCGCCCGCGTCACGCCCGTCGGAGTCCGCTGGGAGGACCTGCCGCAGATCGACGCCGTCGTCATCAGCCACAACCACTACGACCACCTTGACGCCCCCACTCTCAAGCGCCTCCCGCACGACACGCCGCTCTTCGTCCCGGCCGGACTGGCCCGCTGGTGCCGGCGCCGGGGCTTCACCCGGGTCACCGAGCTCGACTGGTGGGAAGGCGCCGAACTGGGCTGTGTCCGCTTCGACTTCGTTCCCCCCACCACTGGAGCAAGCGCTCCCTGACCGACACCTGCCGCTCGCTGTGGGGCGGTTGGGTGATCAGCGACCAACAGGGCTATGGGCAGCGGCTGTACTTCGCCGGCGACACCGGCTACGGCCACTGGTTCAAGGAGATCGGCGCCCGCTATCCGGGTATCGACCTGGCGCTGCTCCCCATCGGCGCGTACGAGCCCCGCTGGTGGCTCAGCGACGTACACGCGGATCCGGAGGAGGCCGTGCAGGCGTGCGAGGATCTCGGCGCGGCGCGGATGGCCCCGATGCACTGGGGGACGTTCGTGCTCTCGGCCGAGCCGGTCCTGGAGCCGCTGACCCGGGTACGAACGGCCTGGCAGAAGGCGGGGCGACTGCGCGAGCGGCTGTGGGATCTGCCGATCGGCGGCTCGCGCGTACTGAGCGTGTAGCTACGCGCCCCGCAGCCTCCGCCACACCGTCGGCGCCCCGCTGATCAGCAGCGTCAGCGCCACCGCCGCCACCACGCCCTGCCACGGCTCGGGGAAGAGGGAGCCGCCGAGGATGCCGATCAGCTGGTACGCCGCCGCCCAGGCCAGGCACGCCGGTACGTCGCCCCGCGCGAAGCGGTGCATCGGCATCTTCGACAGCAGGCACGCGACCATCACCGGGATCCGGCCGGCCGGCACGAGCCGGGAGAGCACCAGAACCCGCGACCCGTGCTCGTGGAGTCCGCGCCGCGCCTGCTCAAGACGCTCGGGCGTCGCCCGACCGCGCAGCGCCTCCAGCCGGCGCGAGCCGTTCCTCGAGCGGACTCCGCGCAGGCCGATCCAGTACAGACCTGTGTCGCCGAGGAACGCGGCGGACGACGCCAGCGCGAAGACGACCAGCAACGCGAGCGGGTCGCTGTGGTGGAAGGCCACCACAGCCGCCGTACTCACCAGCGCCCCCGTCGGCACCACCGGCACCAGGGATCCCAGCACCACCAGCAGGAACAGCGCCGGATAGCCGACCGCCTGCTGAGCCGACTCCGCAGGCACTTGGTCCACCACGTCCTGCGCCGTCTGTATCAGCGACGTCTGTATCAGCGGGGCATGGCTCACCGGCAGGCCTCCGGCCGGACACTCTCGCCGTGCCCGAGCCGGTGCACGGCCACGTCCGGTGCGATCCGCGCCGCCTGCCGTACGAACTCGTCGCCCGGCGAGTGGAACTCGTGCGGCCTGACCCCGTCCATCCCGATCGGCCAGTACGTCCCGTAGTGCACCGGCACGGCCGCGCGCGGCGCGATCCGCGCGAGCGCCTGCGCCGCCCGGCGCGCGTCCAGATGCCCGTGCCCCAGGAAGGGCCCCCAGCCGCCGACCGGCAGCAGAGCCACGTCGACGGGCCCGACGGCGTCGGCCATGTCGTCGAAGAGCCCGGTGTCCCCGGCGAAGTACGTACGGGCCTCACCCGTGACGACGTATCCGAGCGCGGGGGCGTGATGCGGCCCGAACGGCAGCCGCCGCCCGTCGTGCAGCGCCGGAACCGCCCGTACGAACAGATCCTTCACCCGTACCTCGTCGCCCGGCTCCACCTCGGTGACGCGCAGCCCCTGCCCGGAGAGCCTGCGCAGGCCGGGCACGGCCCGCGGGGCGCCGCGCGGCACGATCAGTGCGGTGCCGGGCGCGAGGCGGCCCAGCGACGGCAGATGCAGGTGGTCGTTGTGCAGGTGCGAGACGAGCACGGCGTCGGCCTCGGCGGCCTCGGGCGGCGGCAGCGCACCGCGCCTGCGGCGCAGATGGGCGAGGCGCCGCGTGAAGAGGGGGTCGGTCAGCACCCGGGTCCCGGAGTCCGCGACGGTGCAGGTGGCGTGACCCCACCAGGTGATCTCCACCGTCACGAACGGCCTCCTCGTCGTCGCCGGGGGCGCCCCCTGTACGAGCGTAGGCCGGAGCGCGCCTCATTGCGCCTCCTCCCCGTGACGCGATCGGAGTAAGGTCGGCGGCGACAGCTATCGCAGGGGGGCGAGTCATGGACGACGTACGAGACGACGTACGAGTGGCGGCCATCGCCAGCCTGACTCCGCTCGAAGAGCTCGACAGCGATCCGTTCCTGGTGGACACCCGCAGCCAGCAGGCGATGTGCGCGCGCTGGGCCGCCGACAAGGGTTACGTCGTCACACGGCAGCTGATCTTCTACGCGATGGCCCCGGACCACCGCGCACTGTGGGCGGACGTCGAGGCGGGCACGGTGGATGTCTTCGTCGCGCCCAACGAGCGCGTGCTGGAGCGGGCCCTGACGTCCGTGCCGGAATTCTCCGCGGAATGCGAGCGCCGGGGCGTACGCCTGGAGACGGCGGGCCTCGACGAGCCCACGTACACCGCGGCCATGAAGGCCAGCGTGCACCGGAGACTGTCGATGCCGACGGCCGGCTATGACGGCTGCTGAGCTTGTCTGACTGTTTCTGACCGCTCAGTCTTTTTCTGTCGCTGCCGCGGCTCGGGCACTTTGCCCCGCTGTGCCACGCTGGAAGGAAGCGGGCCCCAGGTTCGGCCCGGGACGTGAGGTGGGGACGGCGTGGTCCGACGGCGATGGCGCAGCGCGGGCAGCGCCCTGCTGCGCGTGGTCACGGTATGGATGGTGTCGACGCTCACGATGCTGGCGCTCGCCGGCATCCTGCCGGACTTCCAGCTCAAGGCCGACGACGGCGACAGCATCACCCGCGTCGCGCTCACCGCTGTCTGGGGCGCGGGCGCGTTCGGGCTGCTGGGCGCCTTGGTGTGGCCCCTGGCCGTACGGGCGCTGCTGCTCGTACCCGTACTCGTACTCGGCCTGCTCGTCTTCTTCCTCAACGGCTCGCTTCTGCTCATCGCGCTCAGCCTCATCCCCGACGGGCGCGGCGAGGCCGAGCCCGAGACCGCGGTGGTCGTCGCCGCCGTCATGTCCGCCGTCGCCTCGGCGACCTCCGGAGCCCTCGCGGTACGCGATGACACCGCGTACCGGCGCAGGCTCTACCGACTCGCCCACCGCCGTCACAGACGGGGCGGCGACGACGGACGCAACGGACTGCCCGGCACGCTGTTCCTGCAACTCGACGGCGTCGGCCACGAAGCGCTGCTCCAGGCGGTCGCCGACGGACTGATGCCGACCGTCGCGGCGTGGCTCGACGGCGACGACCCCACGCACCGGCTGACCCCGTGGCGTACCGACTGGTCCAGCCAGACCGGCGCCAGCCAGCTCGGCATACTCCACGGCTCCAACCACGACGTCCCGGCTTTCCGCTGGTACGAGAAGGAGACCCGCGAGGTCGTCGTCTCCAGCCGCCCGGCGAGCGCGGCCCTCATGCAGCGCCGCGCGATCGCCCGTACGGGAGACGGCGGACTGCTCGCCTTCGACGGCGCGAGCCGCGGCAATCTCTTCAGCGGCGGCGCCGACCAGCTCGCCCTCGTCCTGTCGATCACCGCCCGGCGCGGCCGGTCCACCCGGTCCCGGGCCGGTTACTTCGCGTACTTCTCCGACCCGGCCAACGCCGTACGTACCGCCGTCTCCTTCGTCGCGGAAGTCGCCCGGGAGATCGGCCAGTCCACGCGCGCACGGCTGCGCGGCGACAGCCCCCGGGTGAAGCGGGGCGGGCTCTACCCCTTCATCCGGGCCTTCGCGACCGTCGTGCAGCGGGACGTGGTGGTCGCGTCGGTGCTCGGCGACATGCTCGCCGGACGCACCGCCATCTATGCCGACCTGGTCGCGTACGACGAAGTGGCGCACCACTCGGGTCCGCACAGCACGGACGCGCTGAAGGTCCTGGAGCGGCTCGACCGGTCGCTGGAGCTGATCGCCAAGGTCGCCGAGCACGCCCCGCGCGCGTACCGGATCGTGCTCCTGTCCGACCACGGGCAAAGCCCGGGGGAGACCTTCAAGGCCGCGTACGGGCTCACCCTCTCCAACCTCGTCAGGGCGGGGTGCGGGCTGCCCGTCCCGCGCCGCGCGGAGGGTACCACCAGTGCCTCGGAGGCGCGCGACGCCGTACGTACCGCGCTGCACCGGCCGGTGCCCGACGACGAGGAGGAGCCCGAGCACCCGGAGCCCGTCACCGACCCGGTCGTGCTGGCGTCGGGCAATCTGGGGCTGATCTCCTTCCCCGACGCGGCGGGGCGGGCGACGCGCGAGCAGATCGACCGCCACCATCCGGCGCTGCTGGCGACGCTCGCCAATCACCCCGGCATCGGCTTCCTGCTCGTGCGGAGCGAGGAGCACGGCGCACTGGTGCTGGGGGCGGACGGCGCCGAACTGCGGCTGGACGGCAACGGTACGGGTGATACGGGGCTGCTCGCGGCGTTCGGGAAGGGCGCCGCCGACGCCGTGCGCAGGACCTCCGGCTTCCCGCACGTCGCCGACATCATGGTCAACTCCTGGCACGATCCCGAGACCGGCCGTGTGCACGCCTTCGAGGAGCAGATCGGCTCGCACGGTGGCCTCGGCGGCGAACAGGCCCGCCCGTTCCTCCTCTCCCCGTACGTTCTCTCCGCGCCCGTCCCCGACGGGGAGGAGCTGGCCGGCGCGGAGCAGGTGCACCGGGTGCTGCGGCGGTGGCTGCGCGAGAGCCAGGGGCCGCAGGTGCCGCTGGTGGCGGCGGAGGATTCCCCGCCAGAAGTGGAAGCGGAAGGGTCTTTTCCAGTTGGCGATGGCGCCGTACAGGATAAATCCGCCTGATGTGGTGCACCGTTCCCCGTACGGCGTCGGAGAACGGCGCGGTGGAGCCGACCTGTTCGCGGGCGTGCTCGTGTACGCGTGGATCGCGGCCCGCAAGACCAGGGGCGCGGTCGCGGCCTGGTTCAGCCCAGCAGTTGCGCGCTGCTCGCCGGCTCCTGGCGGGGCTGTCCGTTGAGGCGGTGCCGCTCTATGGAGGAGCGGCGGTACACCTCTTCGCGCACCCGCTGGATTTCGCCGATCGGCCGGTGGTCCTCGCGCGAGCGCCACGGGGTGATCGACGTACCGTCCGCCGCGAGGTTGTCCGCGCCCGAGATGTCCTGGCGGGGGATGGCGATCCGGGCCACGGTGACCCACGGCGAGAGCTGTTCCGGCCACTCGACAGACGTGTTGTCGACCGGCATCCGCGTCAGGTCGGTGTTGAGCTGCACCTGCAGTTCGAAGGAGTGGTCGCGCTCACCCGCCTCCGCGACCAGTGTGTTGCGGAACGCCTCGCCGTCGGACAGCACATCCACGCCGTCGTGTTCGATGCCCGCCAGCGAGTCCTGGGTCGGCACCGTCCGCACCTTGGCGATGTGATCGCCGTACCGGAAGGCGCCCATGCTGTTGTACGTGTACGAGAAGAGGTTCTGCCGCGGGACCTTGGCGAACGACAGCATCGCGAAGAGCTCGTCCCACAGCCACTCGTCCGCCGTCTCCAACGTGCCCTGGCGGGTGAGGAATTCACCCATCCACGACTTCCTCCTGGCCGGGTTCACCAGAGCGTCGGGGAGCTCGGCGAAGAGCCGCTCGATCACCATGTAGTCGTACGCCGTGTTGGCGAAGAACACCCGGTTGTTGATGAGGTTGAGGTCAAAGGTGGTCGCCTCGGCCTCGTCCGTCAGGAGTGACGTCCCCGGCACGCCGAACATCTTGATGCCCATGCCGCAGGCGGCGCCGAGCAGGGAGTCCGCGCGCAGATGGCCGAGCCCGTTCGAGTAGCGCACCACGGCGTCGTAGACGGCCGGGGCGGCGAAGATTCCCTGGGCGTACGGCTCAGGCGGTTCACCCACCGTGACAGTGGCCTTCACCAGGCCGTACGTCTTGCCGTGGGCGGTACGGACCGCACGGCCCACCCCCTGCCGCTCGACGGATTCACGAGTGGCCCGCGCGACATTGCGGACCACCTCGTCGAGCTCGGCCTGGTAGGTGGGGCGCTCGACGGGCGTGTACGCCTCGTACCTGACGAAATCCATGGAGGAAAACTCCTTCTTCCGGGCTGTGTGATGCCAATGCCTGCGAGAAGAAAGGTAGCGCACAACTTAATCGCGCACGATGTAATCGTTCGTGATTGATCCCACTCCGCGACGTGTCGCTTCGTCAGCTCAGTCGCTCGATGAGATCCCGCAACTGCCCGCGCAGCCGCTCCGCCTCTTCGGCGGACATGCCGTAGCTCTGCCCCATCGCGCCCGGAACCTTCTCGGCCCTGGCCCGCAGAGCCTGGCCCTTCTCCGTCGCCGATACGGTGATCAGCCGCTCGTCGTCCGCCTGCCGCTCCCGCCGCACCAGCCCGGCCGTCTCCAGCCGCTTCAGCAGCGGTGAGAGCGTGCCGTAGTCCAGCCCGAGTACGGCGCCCAGTTCCTTCATCGGAACGTCGCCGCGCTCCCAGACCGCCAGCATCACCAAGTACTGCGGATAGGTCAGCCCCAGCTCGGCCAGCACCGGCCGGTACACCGCCGTAACCGCCCGCGAGGCGGAGTGCAGTGCGAAGCACAGCTGGTCGTCGAGCGCCATGGACACGGCCGGAGGTCTGATCTCACCCATGCCCCCATTCTCCGTGATCAGCCGAATTCATGGTCCACTCTGTTGGCGGCACGCACCGGTTCGAGACCAGGAGGAAACCAACCATGACGGCCACGGCCGAGCGCCCCGAGCGGGCCTTCCCCGCACCGAACGGTCTGACCGGCGTCGGCGTCATCGTCGTCGGCCCCGGCGACCGCATCCTGCTCGGGCTCGGGCACGACGGCCGCTGGGAGCTGCCCGGTGGCAAGGTCGACCCGGGCGAGAGCTTCGAGGAGGCCGCCGTGCGCGAGCTGGCGGAGGAGACCTCCCTGCGCGCCGACGCCGCCGGGGTGCGCATCGTCGCCGTACTGGTGGACGGCGCCCGCGGCGTCACCCGCGTCACGGCCGCGGCGGTGCTGGAGAGCGCCACGGGCACGCCGCGCGTCACCGAACCGCACAAGATCGCGCGATGGGAGTGGTTCGGGACGGACGGCGGCGTACCCCAGGACCTCTTCGCGCCGTCGGCGTCCGCACTGCGCGCCTGGCGCCCGGACCTGGACATCCCCGAGGCCCCCGCGCACTGTTACCCGACGGCCCGCTGAACCCGGCGAGCCAGGGGCCGTACGGTCAGTCCTTCGCGGGCCCGCCCGCGCCGGGCTCGGAGCCCGGCGCCTCGGCGGCGGACGGGTCCAGGATGCGGTTGAGGAAGTTCCGGGTCCGCTCCTGTCGCGGATTGCCCACGACCTGCGCCGCCGGACCCTCCTCGACGATCACCCCGCCGTCCATGAACACGACGCGGTCGGCGACCTCCCGGGCGAAGCTCATCTCATGGGTGACGACCATCATCGTCATGCCCTCCGAGGCGAGCACCCGCATGACCGCGAGTACGTCGCCGACGAGCTCCGGGTCCAGCGCGGAGGTGGGCTCGTCGAAGAGCATCACCTCGGGCCCCATGGACAGCGCCCGGGCGATGGCCACCCGCTGCTGCTGCCCGCCGGACAGCTGCGCCGGGTAGGCGTCGGCCTTGTCGGACAGCCCGACGCGCTCCAGGTTCTCCCGGGCGACCTTGGCGGCCTCGGCCTTGCCGCGGCCCAGCACGCGCCGCTGGGGCAGCGTCAGGTTCTCGGTCACCGTCACGTGCGGGAAGAGGTTGAACTGCTGGAAGACCATGCCGATCCGGCGGCGTACCGCATCGATGTCGACCTCGATGTCGGTGACTTCGGTGCCGCCGACGAAGACCTGGCCCGAGCTGGGCTCCTCCAGCAGATTCACGCACCGCAGCAGCGTCGACTTGCCCGACCCGGAGGGGCCGATGACGCACACCACGTCCCCCCGGGCGACATCCAGGTCGATGCCGCGCAGGACGTGGTTGTCCCCGAACGACTTGTGCAGAGAGCGGATCTCGATCTCAGGCTGTGGCATCTGCTCGTCCTCACTTGGCCTTGTCGGCACGGGCCTCGAGGCGGCGCACCACGAAGCTCAGCGGCACCGTCACGATCAGGTAGCAGAGCCCCGCGACCAGAATCGGGGTGGAGTTGGCGGTCTGGCTGGCAAGGTCCCTGCCGAACTTGGTCAGTTCCCGCTCATTGAGGGTGATGCCGAGGAACAGCACCAGCGAGGAGTCCTTGAACAGCAGGACGAGCTCGTTGGTCAGCGGCGGGATGACGATGCGGAACGCCTGCGGGATGATCACCGACACCATCGCCCGGGCGTGCGAGAAGCCCAGCGAACGCGCCGCCTCCATCTGTCCCTTGGGTACGGCCTGGATGCCCGCCCTGATGGTCTCCGCCATGTAGGCGGCGGCGACCAGGCCGAGCCCCAGGGCGACCTTTCCGTACGTACCGCCGGGAATCTCGGTCCCCGGGAACGCCAGCGGCACCGCGACGCCCACGAAGATGAGGATCAGCAGGGCGGGCAGACCGCGGAAGAACTCGATGTAGATGCTCGCGAGCCACCGGTAGGGGGCCACGGACGACAGCCGCATCAGCGCGACGATCAGGCCCAGTACGAGCCCGAACGCGAAGCCGGAGAGCGTGTACACCACGGTGTTGCGCAGGGCGGTGGTGATGATCTCCGGGAAGAGCTCCGCTACGAGGTCCTTCTGCGCGAACTGGTTCTGCAGCCGGTCCCAGTCGGCCAGCACACCGACCAGGACCAGGGCCGCCACGAAAAGGGCGTACTGGATGCCCTGTGAGATACGGCGCCGCTGCCGCCTGGAGAGGCGAGAGGTCACGACTGGACCTTGGGCAGCGGTCCGATCCACTTCTCGTAGAGCTTCTTGTACGTGCCGTCGGCCTTGGCATCGGTGATGGCCTTGTCGATGGCGGCCTTCAGCTTGGTGTTGCCCTTCTTCACCGAGAACCCGTACTGCTCACCCGTCTCGATGTTCTGGCCCAGGACGAACTGGTCGGCGTTGGCCTTGTCCTTGAGCCAGCCCTGAACGACGGGGTAGTCGATGACGACGGCGTCGACCTGACCGGTGCGCAGCCCGTTCAGTACGGCGTCGGAGCTCTCGAACGCCACCGGGTCGAAGCCCTTGCTGGTCGCGTAACTCTCGCCGGTCGTCTCCGCCTGCGCGCCGAGCTTCTTCTTCTCGGACTTGACCTCGTCCAGCGAGGTGACGCCGCTCTTCTTCGTCGCGAGCAGCGCCTGGGTGGCGTCGAAGTACGGGACGGAGAAGTCGACGTTCTTCTTGCGGTCCTCGGTGATGGTCATGCCGGCGGCGGCGAGATCGCACTCGCCGGAGTTGAGGAACGCGCCGGTCTTGAAGTTCTCGAACGGCGTGTCGAGGATCTTCTGCTCGACCTTGAGGTTCTTGGCCACCAGGTCGATGAGCGCCACGTCGAAGCCGACGACCTTGCCGCCCTGCTCGGACTGGAAGGGCGGATACGGCAGGTGCGTGCAGGTGGTCAGCTTGCCCTTCTCGACCACGGGTACGCCGCCGGCTGCCTCGGCAGGCCCTTCGTCGTCCGAGGAACAGCCGACGGCGAGGAAGAGCCCGGCTGCTGCGGCACCGGCGGTGGCGAGGGTACGGATAGAGCGGGCGCGGTGGCCCTTGGTCGTCCTGGACACGGTTGACCTCCATGGGGCGGGGGCGGACGTCGGCGGGGGAACCGAGCCGTCAGCGGTGATCGTAAGCCAGCGACCCTGCCTTGGCGGCGATCTTCCGCGAGCTTCATGGTGCCTTTACAACACGCATCGCCCGCCCCGACGGATTCGGGACGGGCGATGGTGCGCGTGGCGGCGACTACATGTTGTTCTCGGCGTCGATCAGCTGCTTGATCCGCCGGTCGATCGCCGCGGCCTGCGCACGGGCGCGGTTCGCCGCCTCGCGCTCGCCCAGCCGGTCGAGCTGCTTGGCCTTGCTCTTCAGCTCGGCGGACTGCCTGCGCAGCTCTTCGATGTTGACGGTGAGGGCGCCACCGCGGGTGGCCACGGTCTGCTGGCCGCTGGTTGTATATGAAGTGATCTTGGCTCGTTTCAGCAGCAGCTCCCGCTCACGCGTGTTGCGGGTCAGGGACGCCGCCCTCTCGAACTCCGCTCGCGCCTCCTCGCCCCGCCCCAGGCGCTCCAGCAGATCTCCGCGCACGCTCGGCAGCAAGTGGTAGTCCTTCAGCGCCGGTTCGTCCGCAAGGGCGTCCACCAGTCTCAGCCCGGCCGCCGGCCCCTGCGCCATCGAGACGGCGACCGCGCGGTTCAGCTCCACCACCGGGGACGGGGTCAGTGCCATCAGCCGCCCGTACAGTGCGGCGATCGTCGTCCAGTCCGTGTCCTCGTAGCGGATCGCCTGCGCGTGGCACCCGGCGATCGCGGCCTGGACGGAGTACGGGCCGCTGCCCGCGCGCTGCAGAGCCTCCATGCCGCGCCGGATGAGCATCCGATTCCACCGGGAGCGGTTCTGGTCGGGAAGCAGCACCGGTTCGCCGCCGGGTCCGGTGCGGGCCGCGATGCGAGAGGCCTGGAACTCCAGCAGTGCGGCCAGGCCGTGAACTTCGGGCTCCTCGGGCATCAGGCCCGCCAGGACGCGAGCCAGCCGAAGCGCGTCCTCGCACAGGGCGGGGCGTACCAGGTCGTCGCCGGCCGTCGCCGAGTAGCCCTCGTTGAAGACAAGGTAAATGACCTCGAGAACCGAAGAGAGGCGGGCGGCCCGGTCGGCGCCGTACGGAACCTCGAAGGGGACACCGGCCTTCGCGAGCGCGCGTTTCGCGCGCACGATCCGCTGGGCGACCGCAGGTTCGGAGGCCAGGAACGCGCGGGCGATCTCCTGGGTCGTCAGCCCGCCCAGCAGCCTCAGCGTGAGCGCCACCCGAGCCTCTGTCGACAGCACGGGATGGCAGGCGGTGAAGATCAGCCGCAGCAGATCGTCGTCGATGTCGTCGGCGTCGGCGTCGGCGTCGGCGTCGACGGGCCCGGGCTCGGGCGGCGGCGGCTCATCCTCCAGCGTCCGGCCGACCTCCGCCAGCTTGCGAGCGTACGTCTCCTTGCGGCGTACGAGATCGATCGCCCGGTGCTTGGCCGTGGCCATGAGCCAGGCGCCCGGTCTGTCCGGGACACCTGACTCCGGCCACTGCTCCAGCGCGGCGACCAGAGCGTCCTGCGCGAGTTCCTCGGCGATGCCCACGTCCCGTACGACGCGGGCGACACCTGCGATGATCCGCGCGGACTCGATTCTGAATACCGCTTCGACCGTCTGGGGCACGTCACTTGCTGCTGCCGTCACGGCCACCCATCAGAACAGCCGCACGGGCGCGCGGCAAGCGCACCCGGATCAGCCCTCGGTGATCTCGCGGACCTCGGCGGTGATGGTCCAGTAGTCCTCGTGCGTCTGCAGGAACCGCTTCGTCCACTCCAGCGCCTCGGCCTTGTCCTTGGCCTGGACGATGGAGTAACCGCCGATGACTTCCTTGCTCTCGGTGAACGGCCCGTCGGTGTAGCTGAGCTTGCCGCCCGACCAGGTCACCCTGGTCCCCTCCGAGGTGGGAGCGAGCCCGGCTGTGTCCAGCATGACCCCGGCCTTGGTGATCTCCTCGAACAGCGCGCTCATGCGCTCCATGAGCTCGGGGCTGGGGCCCTCGGCGGGGGCGTTCTTCTCGTCGATGCGGATCAGCGTGAGGAAGCGCGGCATGGTGACTCCTCGGTCGGGAGGGCGGGGGCTTTCCCTGCCTCTCACCCTTGCGTCGAACGGGAGACACCAGGATCGACAGCTCGCCCGGAATTCTTCCGAGAAATTTTCCGCAGCGGCCGCCGGGAGTGCTGCGGCCGCCTTACGCTCCCGCCCCCGGCAGCCAGTAGTTGTGAACCTTCGAGGTCTTCGGCATTTCGCCCTGCGGGATGCCGACCTCCGACGCGACCGGCATGATGACCTCGTTGAACCGCTGCAGGGCCTGCTCGGACTCCCACAGATCGAAGATCTGCAGCCCGGAGTCCGTCGGGACGGCGACGTGCGCCAGGCACCCCTCGAAGGGGTTGCCGGGAAGCGACTGAAGCCTGGCATTCAGCTTGTCGTACTGCTCGGTCGTCACGCCCGCCAGTTCGGCCTTCATGAAAATCGCCATCGGGGTCTCCTCCGTATGAACAGGTCCGGTTCCACCCCCGCCGCCCCACTGACGGCCTGTGCCCGAACCAGCACACCACGCCCACTCCCCGACGGCATTCCGCCCAGTGCCATCCGGGGCAGGGCGGCACCCTCCATTACCCCGGATTACCTCCGGGGTAATCGACGCTCTCCCGTGGGCGCGGCATCGTTGCGGTTACCGGGGCCGGGGCGGCGCACTCCGCCCGGCCCCCGGGATCCCTTCCCGTACGTGCGACTCCGACGGAGGCTGATTCGCCATGTCCGCGACCATGCTCGCCAACCTTTCCAGGACCACTGACCCGCAGACGATGCTGCGCCGCTTCCTCGCCCTCGACGCCGTGGTCACCACCACCAACGGGCTCGTGTACGTCGCCGCCTCCGGCCCCGTCGGACGGCTGCTCGGGGTCGGGTCCGGGCTGCTGCTCGAACTCGGGGTGCTGCTGGTGGTGTTCGGAGCCGGGGTCGGGTACCTGGCCTCGCGACGGGAGCCCGCCGCGTTCCCCGTCAAGGCCGTCATCGAGGTGAACCTGGCGTGGGCCGTGGCAAGTCTCGCCGCCCTCGTGCTGTGGTTCTCGCCGACGACGGCCGGGACGTTCTGGATCCCCATGCAGGCCGCGACCGTCGCCGGCTTCGCCGGGCTGCAGCACCTCGCGCTGCGCGCCCGGGGTTGAGCGGCCCTGGGGCTCAGGGGGCCAGGGACTGGAGGTACTTGACCGTCGTCGGGTCGGCCGGGAGGAACGTTTCGATGGCCAGCTCGGCGACCGTCACATCCATCGGGGTGTTGAAGGTCGAGATCGACGATATGAACGACAGCACCTGGCCGTCGTGCTCGACCTGGAGCGGCAGCGCGAAGTAGGGGTACGGCGGATCCGCCGGGCGCTGCGCGTCTGCCGCGTCCGGCTCCGGTACGGGATAGGCCGCCACCTCGTCGTACACCGCACGCAGCGCCGGCGACCTCGCCAGCGCGATCTGGCGCTCCATCTGCTCCATGAGGTGCCCGCGCCACTCCCGCAGATTGCGGATCCGCGAGGCAAGTCCCTCCGGGTGGAGGGTGATCCGCATCGCGTTCAGCGGAGGCGTGAGGAGATGTTCGGGCAGGCCGTCGAGCAGCATCGTCATCCCGCGGTTCGCGGCGACCACGGTGTACGAACCGTCGACGACGACGGCGGGGTACGGCTCGTAGCCCACCAGCAGCCGCTCGATGCCCTCGCGCAGGGCGGCGAGCGAGGGGTCGTCGAGCGGAGTCTCGGTGTACTGGGGAGCGTAACCCGCCGCCAGCAGAAGGGCGTTGCGCTCGCGCACGGGTACGTCGAGGTGCTCGGCCAGGCGCAGCACCATCTCCTGGCTCGGGCGCGACCTGCCGGTCTCGATGAAGCTGATGTGCCGGGCGGACGAATCGGCGCGCAAAGCCAGCTCCAGCTGGCTCAGCCGGCGCTGCTCACGCCAGCCGCGCAGCAGCGCACCCACACCCTTGTCGACTGCGACAGTTGTCATGGGTCAAGACGGTAACCGACCGCCGGTTACGCCAAACCGCCGATGCACCGCCGATTCACCGCCGGAAGGTGGCAGGCTGATCAGCAACACCGCAACTTGGAGGGAGCTTCGCCATGGCCACTGAGCCGTTGTCGCAGAAGGAGATCGAGGACCGTCTCCGCGAACTCCCCGGCTGGTCGCTGGAGGACAACCGGATCGCCCGTACGTACCGGCTCGGCTCGCACTTCGCGGCCGCCGCGCTGGTCGTCCACGTGGCCGGGATCCAGGACGAGCTGGACCACCATTCCGACCTGACGCTCGGCTACAACAGTGTGGCGCTGACCGTGAACACGCACAGCGCGGGAGGGGCCGTCACCGACCTCGACTTCGAGCTCGCGCGCCGGGTCGAGGACATCGCGCCCGGACACGGAGCCGGCTGAGCCACGCATGCTGGACTACGACACCGAAGCGACCGTGTACGACGCCACGCGCGGCGGCGTCCCCCGGGCCGAGGCCGCCGCGCAGGCGGTGCTCGGCCTCGTACCCGGGCGCGCCCGTACCCTCCTCGACATCGGCTGCGGCACCGGCATCGTCACCGCCCGGCTGGCCCGGCCGGGCCTGCGGGTGCTGGGCGCGGACGCGTCGTACGGCATGGCGAGGAAGGCGGCGGAGCGAGTGGGCGCGGGCGGGGCGGTCGTCCTCGCCGACGTACGCCGACTGCCGCTGTGCGACGCGTCCGTCGACGCGGTCAGCGCGGTCTGGCTGCTGCACCTGGTGCGGGACGCGGCGGAGGTCGTGGCCGAGGCGGCGCGGGTGCTGCGGCCGGGCGGAGTGTTCATCACCACCGTCGACAAGGACGACGCACACGACGTGGGCTCCGACATCGACGCCGTCCTCGCCCCGCACCGTACGCCCGAGGCCTTCGACCGTACGGACCTGATAGAGGCGTACGCCGCCGAGCACGGCCTGGTCCCCGTGGCCGACGCGTACTTCACCGGTCACGGCCAGGGCCGCTCGCCCCTGCGCACCGCTGCCGCCCTGCTCAAGGGCCGGTACGCCTCCCGCATAGCCGCCGACGGCGCGGCGGCCAAGGCCATCGCGGCCGCGCTCGCCGCGCTGCCGGCCCCCGACGCGCCGCGCCCCGACCCGCGCTACCGGCTGCTCGCCCTGCACAAGATCACTCAGATGACGGCCGACGGGTGAAATCCATGACCGGAAGACCCCGCGCCCGTCCGCGCCGAACCGCCCGGCGACGGGCGGTTCCAGGCGGCCGGTGCGCTGTTGACCCAAGCGGTCGTACGGACTCCCGCCGCGTGGGGTCGGCCGGCTCACCGGAGCCGCCGGAGCCGTGGCCGCTACCGGGAGACCGGAACCGGCCGGTGACTGGATACGGGCTGTGCTGCCCATTGGGACCACCGACCACTCCTGGAACCGGCCGAGCTGCGCGAGCGCCTGCGGGAGACGGCGCGCGAGCTCGGCGCGCTCTACGCGACGTGCGCCACCTGACCGTTCCACGCGCCGGCCGCCGCCGCTTCCCGGGCGAAGTCGGTGAAGTCCTTGGGGGCGCGGCCCAGAACACGCTCGACGCCGTCCGTCACCGACGCGTTGTGGCCGTCGAGCAGCGTCGTGAACAGCCCGGCGAGCCAGCCGGCCTCCGGCGCCGGCATTCCGTACTGCTGAAGCAGCCCGGCGTACTGCGGACCGGACACCGGGACGTACCGCACCTCGCGGCCCGTCGCCTTCGAGATCTCGGCCGCCGCCTCGGTGAAGGTCAGCAGGCGGGGGCCGGTCAGCTCGTGCACCCGGCCCGCGTGCCCGTCCTCGGTGAGCACCGCGACCACGACGTCCGCCAAATCGTCCGCATGCACCCACGGCTCGGGCGTCTCGCCCGCCGGGAAGGCCACCTCGCCGGCGATCACCCCTTCCGCCATGGCGCCCTCGCTGAAGTTCTGCGCGAAGAAACTGCCGCGTACGACGGTCAGTCCGGCATCGCCGGATTCGCGCAGCGCCTCCTCGGCGGCGACCGCTTCGGGCTCGCCGCGCCCCGACAGCAGCACCAGCCGCCGCACTCCGTTCTCGTGCGCGATCCGCCCGAACGTCCGCACCGCCGCCACCGCGCCGGGCGCGGCCAGGTCCGGGTAGTACGCCACGTACGCGGCGTCCGCGCCCCGCAGGGCCGGACCCCACGTCGACTCGTCCTCCCAGTCGAACCGCACCTCGCCCTTGCGCGACCCCGACCTGACGGTCACGCCGAGGGCGCCGAGCCGCTCGACCACCCGCCGGCCGGTCTTGCCCGTGCCGCTCGTCACCAACACCGTTTCGCGCTTCGCCTGTTCTGTCATGCCTCAAGGTTCGCGGCGTACGCCTGGACGGGCCATGCTCCAGAGGCTCAACTCCATACGCCTGCGTCTACGCTGGAGCACATGGACGTACTCGCGGGTCTGCTCGACGGGCCGCGCGCCCGGGGCGCCTTCCTCCTCCGGGCCGTGCTGAACCCGCCCTGGGCGGTGCGGATCGAGGACCGGGCGCCGCTCTCCCTGATGTGCATGAGCCGCGGCAACGCCTGGGTGATGCCCGACAGCGGCGACCCGGTGCTGCTGCGCCCCGGTGACGTCGCCATCGCGCGCGGCCCTGAGCCGTACACCTGCGCCGACGACCCGGCGAGCCCGCCGCGAGCTGTCATCGGGCCCGGCGGGGTGTGCGGCACGCTTCAGGGGGAGCCGCTGTCCGAGACGATGCATCTCGGTGTACGGACATGGGGCGACAGCCCGGACGGCGCCTCGGCGATGCTCATCGGCACGTACCAGCTGGAGGGGGAGGTCAGCGGGCGTCTCCTCGACGCGCTGCCGCCGCTCGTCCACCTGCCCGCCGAGCTGTGGAACTGCCCGCTGATGCCGGTCATGGAAGACGAGATCAGCAGGGACGAACCGGGGCAGAGCGTGATGCTGGACCGGCTGCTCGACCTGCTGCTGATCGCGACGCTGCGGTCGTGGTTCTCGCGCCCCGAGGCGGCGGCTCCCGCCTGGTACCTGGCGATGGGCGATCCGGTAGTCGGCCGGGCCCTGCGGCTGATGCAGAACGATCCCGCCCACCCGTGGACGGTCGCCGAGCTTGCCGCGCAGGCCGGCGTTTCACGGGCGGGCCTCGCCCGGCGCTTCACCGAGCTGGTGGGGGAGCCGCCGATGGCGTACCTCACAGGGTGGCGGCTCGCGCTCGCCGCTGACCTGCTGAGGGAGACGGAAGCGACGGTGGGGGCGGTGGCGCGCCAGGTCGGCTACAGCGGGTCCTTCGCGCTGAGCGCGGCATTCAAGCGGGTCCGGGGGGTCAGCCCGCAGGAGTACCGGAGGAGCGGGGCCGGTTTGCCGAACCGGCAACAAGGTTTGCCGTCGGAGCGGTCGGGCCTGAAGGTGGAGGCATGACTGACAGCCCCAGCCACAGCCACAGCCATAACCACACCCACAATCACGGCAGCCATCACGCCACCGACTTCGACTGGGACGCGCTCGGCACGCACCTGGAGCACGAGGCCGAGGTGAACCGTCCCGTGTACGAGCAGGCCGCGGCCTGGATCGCCGAGCGCGTCCGGGCGCCGCAGGGCGTACGCCGCGTCCTGGACATCGGCAGCGGCCCCGGACTCATCACCTGCATGCTCGCCGATGCCTTCCCGGACGCCGAGGTCGTGGCCGTCGACGGTACGCCGGCGCTCCTTGAGCGCGCCCGGGCGCGGGCGGAGCGCTCCGGCCTGGGGGAGCGGGTACGTACCCTCGTCGCCGAAGTGCCCGACGAGCTCGGCTCCTTGGGCGAGGCCGACCTGGTCTGGGCCGCCAACTCCCTGCACCACGTCGGCGACCAGCGCGCGGCCCTCACCGGCTTCGCCGGGCTGCTGCGCCCCGGCGGGGCGGTGGCCCTGTTCGAGGGCGGCCTGGCCCCGCGCCACCTGCCCCGCGACATCGGGATCGGCAGGCCGGGCCTGGAGGCGCGGCTGGAGGCCGTACGGAGCGAGTGGTTCGCCGCAATGCGGGAGGCGCTGCCCGGCGCGAAGTCCGAGGTGGAGGACTGGAGTGCGTTGCTGGCCGCCGCCGGGCTGACCCCGGGCGGCAGCCGTTCCTTCCTGCTCGACCTGCCGGCCCCGCTGCAGGCCGCGGCGCGCGAGCTGGTCGTCGAGACCTTCGCGCGGCAGCGGGAGGTCTTCGCCGACCGCCTCGCTGCCGACGACGTGGCGACGCTGGAGCGGCTGCTGGACGCGCGGGACCCGGTCGGCCTGGCTCAGCGCCCCGACGTGTTCATGCTGCAGGCGCGCACGCTGCACATCGCGCACCGCCCCGCCTGAGCGGCCGGTCGGACCGTACGGCCTACGGGTTGAACACCGGCTCCAACTGCCACCACTGGCCGGGAGAGTCGGTGTCCTCCCACTGCTGCACATTCGCGCCGTCGTCCATGCTGCCGTCCGCGACTTCGAGCAGCAGCCCGCTGACGTAACTGATCAGCGTGACCGTGCCCGGCGCGTCCAGGTGCTGTTCTACGATCCACTCCTGGGCGCCGAAGTTGTTGGCCTTCCACTGCTGGATGTTGGCGCCGTTCTCGGTGGAGGCCCCGGCAACGTCGAGCCGCTTGCCGCTGGCGGCGTTCACCAGGTGGTAGAGGCCGCCGCCGCTGTGCACCGCGGACACCTCCCACTGCTGCGCGGGTGCGCCGGTGTCCTTGCCCTGCTGGACGTTCGCGCCGCTGCCCTTGTGGCCGCCGTACACCTCCAGCAGCAGCCCGCTGCCGACATTGCGCAGCCGGTACGGGCCTTCCTGGATGGGCTGCGGCTGCGGCTGCTGGGCGTCGTCCCCGCTCATGTTCCGTACTCCTTCAGGTGGTTGGGGCATTGAGGACGGCGGTCAGCAGTCCCGGGAAGCGGCTAGTGCGCAACCGTACGATAAGCGTCGTACAGTCGTACTGCAGGCTGGCCGTCTTCCTCGTCCCGGGCGACGCGGCGTACATCAACGGCGAGAGCATCCGCATCGACGGGGGCGCGTCGCGCTCGCTCTGACGTACCTCTGACGCACCCGCTCATGGCGAACGGCGCCTAACCGGACCGAACCGGTTGACGCCGTCTTCACCGTGCTGTGTCAGGTTGTCAGGCGCCGAAGTCGAAGGTCGCCGGGTCCGGGCCGAGGCGCTTGCCCTCGTCGAGCGCGGCGAAGGCCGCCAGGTCGTCGGCGTCCAGCTCGAAGCCGAAGACGTCGAGGTTCTCCTCGATCCGGGACGGCGTCACGGACTTGGGGATCACGACATTGCCGGTCTGGAGGTGCCAGCGCAGCACCGCCTGAGCCGGGGTCTTCCCGTGCTTTCGGGCCACCGCGACGACCGTGGGGACCTCCAGGAGTCCCTTGCCCTGGCCGAGCGGCGACCAGGCCTCGGTCGCGATGCCGTGCTGGGTGTGGAAGGCGCGCGACGCCTCCTGCTGAAGCTGCGGGTGGAGCTCGATCTGGTTGACGGCCGGGACGACCGAGGTCTCACCGATCAGGCGCTCAAGGTGCTCGGGGAGGAAGTTGGAGACGCCGATCGCCTTGGCGCGGCCGTCCGCGTAGATCTTCTCGAAGGCCTTGTACGTGTCCACGTACGCGTCCTTGGACGGCAGCGGCCAGTGGATCAGGTACAGGTCGACGTAGTCGAGGCCGAGCTTCGCCAGCGAGGCGTCGAAGGCGCGCAGCGTGGAGTCGAAACCCTGTTCGGAATTCCAGAGCTTTGTCGTGATGAACAGCTCGTCGCGGGCGACACCGGAGGCGGCGATGGCCTTTCCGGTGCCGGTCTCGTTCTCGTAGATCGCGGCTGTGTCGATGGATCGGTACCCGGCCTGGATCGCGGTGCCGACGGCCTTCTCGGCCTCGTCGTCAGGCACCTGCCATACGCCGAAGCCGAGCTGGGGCATCTCGACGCCGTTGTTCAGAGTGAGGGTGGGGGCCTTGCTCACGAGCGATCGATCCTTACGTCGTCGGTTGATACTCCCAGCGTCAACGATCAAGCGTCCCGGTGCATTCCCGCGACGGTCCCGAGATATGCGTCACGGACGGCGGGGTCCTGTCGCACCTGGGTGGCGTTGCCCTCGGCGAGAACCGTGCCGAGGTCGAGGACGACGACGCGGGCGCAGAGCTCCATCACGAAGGCGGCATTGTGCTCGACGAGCAGCACGGCGCAGCCTTCCTCGGCCGCCAAGTTCCGGATTACGGCGGTCAGTTGCTCCCTCTCCTCTCCCGACATGCCGGAGGCCGGTTCGTCGAGCAGCAGGACGCGGGGAGGGTCCGCCAGGGCGCGGGCCAGTTCGACCATGCGGGCCCGGCCGACGGGGAGCGTCCCGGCGTACGACTCGGCGAGCGCGTCTAGGCCGCACGAGTGCAGGACCGTTGCGGCGCGTTCGCGGCGCGCTGCCTCGCGGGCACGCCGGGTGGGCGCCGCAAGCAGATCGGCGGCGAGGCCGCCCCCGCCGCCGCGCCACTCCTGGGCGACGAGGAGGTTGTCGGCAACGGTCAGCCGGCCGAAGAGCTGCTGACGCTGGAAGGTGCGGCGCATGCCGTGGCGGGCGCGCCAGACGGGAGTGCGGCGCGTGATGTCCGTACCGTCGAGAAGGACGCGGCCGGTATCGGGGCGGCGGATGCCTGACAGAACATCGAACAGGGTCGTCTTGCCGGCGCCGTTCGGGCCGATGAGACCGCACACTTCGCCGGGGCGGACGGCGACGCCCACGCCGTCCAGGGCGGTGACGCCGCCGAAGCGGACGCCGATTCCGGCTGCCTCCAGTACGTACGTGTCGCTCCTGGTCCCACTCATGCGTTCGGGTCCCCGATCCCCAGGTATGCCTCGGTCAGCCGGTCGGTCCGTACGTCCGCACACGGCCCGCACCAGGAGACGCGCCCCTGCGCGAGGTACGCCACGGTGTCGGCGATGCCGAGCACGTCGGCGGCTTTCTCCTCCACCAGCAGCAGCGCGGTGCCTGCCTCGCGCAACTCGGTGAGCAGGCGGAACACCTCTTCCACGACGCGCGGCGCGAGGCCGAGCGACGGCTCGTCGGCGATGAGTACGGCCGGCGGGCGCTGGAGCAGCGGCGCGAGCGCCAGCATCTGCTGCTCGCCGCCGGACAGCGAACCTGCGGGGACGGTGCGCCGCCGGCCGGCGAGGGCGGGGAAGCGTTCGTACACCGCGTCGCGGGCGGAGCGGTCGGGGAGGCGCAGGCTCAGGTTCTCCTCGATGGTGAGCGAGGGGAAGATCCCGCGCCCCTCGGGGGCGAGGACCACCCCGGCACGCGAACGCCGTACCGCGCCGTCCCGGGTGGCGTCGCGGTCGCCGATGCGGACGCGGCCGGAGGTGGGGACGAGCAGCCCGGCGGCGACGTGGCAAGTGGTGGACTTCCCGGCCCCGTTGGGTCCGAGAAGAGCCACAATCTCCCCTGCCTGTACGGTCAGATCAACCCCGTGGAGCACGCCGGCCCCACCGTAGCCGGCACAAACCCCGCGCAGCGCGAGACCGGCTTCCCGCGCCCCGCGCGCCACAGTCCCGTGCCCGGCGAACCCGCCGCCACCGCTCCCGCCGCCCTCGGGAGTCGGTGGTGCGGTGGAGGTCCGGGGGCCCGCCCCCGGTTTCGGGAAGGGGCGGGGTGGGGGAATTTCGACTCCGGCGCCGGTGCCCGCCAGGGGCGCGGGCGTGGACGCCGGGAGCGCCGCTTCTCGTACCTCCGTGTCCGCAGTCGGGGCGGGCGCCGCACGCAGAACGCCACCCACCCGCGCCGCACCCACCCGCGCGCGTCGCTGGTGTCTCCGCACTGAAATCGCCGCGCAGTAGCCGTCCGGGTCGTTGGCCAGGGCCAGGCCGGCCAGGCCGAAGAGGATGACCGGGAGTTGCGTCGACTCCGTGACGTACTCCGAGACAAGGTGCGGGACCAGCGCGAAGACCAGGCCCGCCACCGCCGCGAACTGCGGCCGCCGCACGCCCGCCGCGACCACCACCGCCAGCCAGATCAGCCCGGTCATCGCGGTGAAGTCCGTAGCCGTGATGCGGGTGTTGTACGACGCGTACATCACGCCCCCGAACCCCGCGATCCCCGCCGACAGCGTGAACAGCATCAGCTTTGTACGGATGACGGATACGCCCGAGGCCAGCGCCGCCGCAGGAGCGGACCGTACCGCCAGCATCGCCCGACCCGACGCCGAGTTCCGCAGCGCACTCAGCGACGCGACGGCCGCCGTAACCAGGACGACCAGCGCCACCCCCATCGCCCGGTCGTCGGACAGGTCCACCGGACCGAACACCGGGCGCGGGATCTCCCACCCCGTGTCACCGTTCCGCAACCACCGCAGCTGGAAAAGGACTTGGTCCGCCAGGAAGGCAAGGGCAAGCGTCGCCAGCGCCAGCGAGCGGCCCCCCAGGCGCAGCGCGGGAAGCGCCACCAGTGCCCCCAGCACCGCCGCCACGCACGTGCCCACCAGTGCGGCCCCGACGAACGGCCATCCGTGGCTCATCAGCAGGCCCGCTACCAGCGCCGCCCCCGTCACGAACGTCGCCTGCGCCAGACTGACCATCGCGCCGAGCCCCGTCACGACCGTGGAGGAGAGGAAGACGAGCGAGATCGCGAGGCCCTGCGCGAGCATCCCGCTCCAGAACGGCGTCGTGACCGTATAGAAGGCGACCGCCATCAGCACCGCGCCCGCCGCCCACGGCCCCCACCGCCGTCCCCACGACCGCCCGGCCAGGTAGTCGACCGGCGGCGCGTCCACCGCCGCCGTGCCCGCCGCCCGCTGCCGGCGCGTCATGACCAGCAGCCCCGCGAAGAGGACCAGGAAGGGAACCGCCGTACGGAATCCGGTGATGTCGTCGGCGAAGGACGCGTACCCGGCTGTCAGGTTCTGCAATACGCCCAGCCCCAGCCCGCCCGCGAACGCCAGCGGAACCGAGGCGAACCGCCCGAGCACGGCCGCCGTCGCCGACACGAACAAGAGCAGGGTGTAGTCGTGGGCGGAGAGGCCGAGCAGCGGCGTGGCCAGCACGCCCGCGAGCCCCGCCAGGCTTGACGACAGCATCCAAGCCACCGACGACAGCCGGTCCGCGCTGATGCCGCGCAGTTCCACCAGCGTGCGGTTGTCGACGGTGGCCCGCAGCCGCAGCCCGAGCCGGGTGTGCCGCATCAGCACCCACAGCCCCACCGCCACCACGGCCGTCGCAAGCCACGTGATCAGCTGATCGGAGTCGATCCCCACGCCGTCCGTCAGCTGCCAGGACACGGCCGGGCTCGGCCCTACGCCAGGCAGCCCGAACTGGTTCTCCGCCGGCACCACAGGAGCGCCCGCCTCCGCCAGCAGCTCCACCGCCCACAGCCCGGCCGCCGGCAGTGCGACCAGCAGCCCGATCGTCGCCACGATCTGCGCCGTCTCACCCACCCGCGCGAGCTTGCGGAACATCAGCCGGTCCAGCGCCCACCCGGTCCCCGGCGCGACGACGAACACCAGCAGCGCCGCAGTCGGCAGGGCCGGCCACCCGAAGCCCGAGTGCAGTTCGTAGAAGCCGAGCGCACACACATATGCCGTCCCGCCGTGCGCGAAGTTGAAGAGACCCGACGCGGAGTACGAGAGCACAAGCCCCGTGGCCAGCAGGGCGTACAACGCACCCGACACCAGCCCGCTCAGCACAAAACCCAGCAGATCACCCATGGCGGGAAACCACCCCTACCCGAAGGGGATGGGCGGATAGCACTTGAACGGCGAGGACACCTCGTACTTCCCGTCCTTCAACCGCACCAGCGCCCCGCACCCGAAGCTCTCCCGCTGCCCCTTCGGCTCGCTCCGGTCGCCCACCAGCGTCCCCGTGTCCGAGAACGACCCCGCCGCCCGCTGGAAGGTCTCGACGGTCAGGTCCTTGCCCGCCTTCTGCGCGATCGACAGGAACAGGTCCGCGGACATGTATCCCGTGACCATGTGCATGTTCAGCGGCACCTCCTTGCCGCCCGCCGCCTTCCTGATGTCCTCCTTGAACTTCCTCATCCCCGCACTGTCCGACTCGAACGGCTCGAACTGCACCAGCACATGCACGCCGTCCAGCGCCTGCCGCGTCGCGTCCTTGGTGAGCAGCCCCGGGTCGTAGTCCGTCGGGTCGGACAGCACGCCCGTGAAGCCGCCGCGCTTGAGCGTCGTGAACAGGCCGATGTTGTACGGCGTCTGCATCACGGAGATCACGACGTCCGGCGCCTTGCCGCCGTCGCTGCGCATGATCTCCTTGGTGTACGCCGACCAGTCGCTCGGCACCGAAGTCGCGGGCACCACGGCCTTGGCGTACGACACCTTGTACCCGGCCGCCCTGAAGCCCTGCGTGAAGGTACGGATGCCGAACTTGCCGGCGTCGTTGTCATTGGCGAGCAGTGCCACCGACTTGCCCTTGGTCCCTCCCAGCACCTTGCCCAGCCCCTCCGGCCAGGTCTGGTTGAGTGTGCCGCCCGGCATGGGGACGAGGCACCCGTTGAAGCCGTAGATGTGCTTGGGCCCGCAGAAGGAAGGCAGCGTGCCCCAGCCGAAAGTCGGCACCTTCTGCTGCTCCAGGAAGTCGGCACCGGAGAAGGTGACCGAGCTCATCGGGGCGACGGCGAAGACCTTCTCCCGCTGGACGAGCTTTCGCGCCGCGGCGAGGTTCTTCGCGGGGTCCTGCCCGTCGTCCTCCGCGCCCAGGTAGTCGATCTTCCGGCCGTTGACGCCGCCCTCCGCGTTCGCGCGGTCGTAACGCGCCTTCGCGCCGAGATCGGTGTCCTTCTTGGAGTACCCGCTCGCGGTGGTCATGGAGACGATGCCGCCGACCTTGATCGAGCCGGCGCTCACTCCACGAACCGAGCCGCTGCCGCCCTTCCCCGCGCCGTCGTTGTCCGGGGCGCCGGTCGATGCGGAGTTGCAGGCGGTGGCGGTGGCGAACAGCAGCACTGCGGCGGCTGCGGCGATGGTGCGGATCGGTCGCGACACAGTGGGGTCCCTCCCTTGGGATGCCCGCATTCTGTGGTTGACCTGATGAACCGTCAATAACTGACGCATCGACAATTGACGACACGTCAGAAGTCTGCGAAATCCGCACCGGACGTCACCGGTAGAGCGCGTCGACCTCCACGGCGTACGCCGCCTCGATCGCCCTGCGCTTGAGCTTGAGTGAGGGAGTCAGCAGCCCCTGCTCCTCGCTGAACTGGTGGGCCAGTATCCGGAACGTACGGATCGACTCGGCCTGGGAGACCAGCGTGTTCGCGGCCACCACCGCACGCCGTACCTCCATCTCCAGGTCGGGATCCCGCACCAGGTCGGCCGCGTTCAGCGGCGGTTTGTCGCGCATCTGGAGCCAGTGGTCCACGGCCTCCTGGTCGAGCGTGACGAGCGCCGCGATGTACGGCCTGTCGTTGCCGACGACGATGCACTGGGCCACCAGCGGATGCGACCGGATCCGTTCCTCCAGCCCGGTCGGCGACACGCTCTTGCCGCTCAACGTCACCAGGATCTCCTTCTTTCGCCCGGTGATCGTCAGATAGCCGTCCTCGTCCAGCGCGCCGATGTCACCCGTGGCGAGCCAGCCGTCGTGGAGTACGGCGTCTGTCGCCTTCGGATTGTTCATGTACCCGGAGAAGATCTGGCCGCCGTGCAGCCAGATCTCGCCGTCGTCCGCGATGTGTACGGTCGTGCCGGGCAGCGGCTGCCCGACCGTGCCGAAGCGGGTGCGCTCGGGCGGATTGGCGGTCGCGGCCGCCGTCGACTCGGTGAGCCCGTACCCCTCGAAGATCGTCACGCCCGCGCCCGCGAAGAACAGGCCGAGCCGCCGCGACATCGCGGAACCGCCGGACATCGCGTGCCGCACGCGCCCGCCCATGGCCTCGCGCACCTTCGCGTACACGGCCTTCTCGAAGAACTGGTGCTGGAGCCGCAGCGCGGCGGAAGGCCCGGGCCCGGTGCCGAACGCGCGGTGCTCCTGCGCCTCGGCGTACCGCACCGCCACCTCGACGGCCTTGTCGAAGGGCCCGGCCTTCCCTGCCGCCTCCGCCTTGCGCCGAGCCCCGCTGTAGACCTTCTCGAAGATGTACGGCACGGCCAGGATGAACGTGGGCCGGAAACTGACCAGGTCCGGCATCAGCGCATGCGCCGCCAGCACCGGCTGATGCCCGAGCTTGACCCGCCCCCGTACCGCCGCGACCTCGACCATCCGCCCGAAGACATGCGCGAGCGGCAGGAACAGCAGCGTCGACGCCTCGTCGCCCGGCTTGGAGTGGAACACCGACTCCCAGCGGCCAAGGACGGTGTCGGACTCGTACATGAAATTGGCGTGCGTGATCACGCACCCCTTGGACCGCCCTGTGGTCCCCGACGTGTAAATCACCGTCGCCACGGAATCCGGCGTCACCGCCCGGCGGTGGCGGTGCACCACGTCGTCGTCGATGTGCGCGCCCGCCCGGACGAGTTCGGCCTCCGCGCCCGCGTCCAGCTGCCACAGGCGCTTGAGCATCGGCAGCCGGTCGACCACCGAGCCGACGGTCATCGCGTGGTCCTCGTGCTCGACCATGCAGGCGGTGACCCCGGCGTCGTGCAGGGTCCAGAAGACCTGATCGGAGGAGGCGGTGGGATAAATCGGCACAGGCTGGGCGCCGACGGTCCACAGCGCGAAGTCGAAAAGTGTCCATTCGTAGCGCGTACGCGACATGATCGCGACACGGTCGCCGAACCGCACACCGTGCGCCAGCAGCCCCTTGGCGAGGGCCAGCACCTCGTCACGGAACTGCCCCGACGACACATCGTGCCAGCGGCCGTCCTCGCCCTTGCGTCCGAGCGCGACGCGGTGCGGATCCTCCTCGGCATGATCGAAGACGACGTCCGCCAGCCCGCCGACCTGAGGCGCCGTCGCCATGGGTGGGACAGTGAACTCGCGCAATGACCTGCTCCTTGTGGCGCTCCGCACAGCGCCGTGACGGTACCTCACGGTTTCTGTACGGGGGAGGGGAACGCGGAATCCGAATTACTGTGCATATGCACAGCTCAACGGGTGGAACGCGGTCGCATGGGGAAGGCGCGGGCGCTCTCCTGACCGTGGAGTAAGTAAGGCGCGCGGGAATCTCCACGGAATCTGTACGCCCACTCCGCAACTCCGCCGCGACACCTACGCCCCGACATCCGTATCCCGACGTCTACCACTCGCCCTCCACGACTCGCCGCCTACGACCCGACCGGTGGCCGGTGCAGGCGGTCGCCGCCGGCCAGGATCGCCGCCGCCAGCGCGTCCGCCGCGTCCTGGGCGGTGGCCCGTCTGCGGCCGTGCAGCAGGACGAAGTCCACGCCGCCGAGTTCCGGCAGGCCCGCTTTCGCCGGTACGGGGGCCAGGCCCGGCGGGATCAGGCCACGGGTGTGCGGCATGACACCGAGGCCGGCGCGGGCCGCCGCGATCAGTCCGCTGAGGCTGCCGCTCGTACAGGCGATGCGCCACGGCCGGCCGGCCTCCTCCAGGACTTCGAGGGCGCGGGCCCGGGTGATGCCGGGCGGCGGGAAGACGATCAACGGGACGGGGCGGTCGGGGTCCAGGCGCAGGGACGGCGCACCGATCCACGTCAGCGTCGACTGCCAGACCAGCTCGCCGTGGGTGTCGCCGGGCCGCCGCTTGGCCAGCACGAGGTCGAGGCGGCCCCCTTCCAGCTGCTGGTGCAGGGTGCCGGAGAGCTCGACGGTCAGCTCCAGCTCGACCTCGGGATGGTCCCGGCGGAACGCCTCCAGAATCTCGGGCAGCCGCGTCAGTACGAAGTCCTCCGAGGCGCCGAAGCGCAGCCGCCCGCGCAGGCGGGTCCCGGTGAAGAAGGCCGAGGCCCGCTCGTGGGCGCGCAGGATCGTACGGGCGAAGCCGAGCATCGCCTCGCCGTCCTCGGTGAGTTCCACGCGGTGCGTGTCACGGGTGAAGAGCCGGCGCCCCGTCGCTTCCTCCAGGCGGCGTACGTGCTGGCTCACCGTGGACTGGCGCAGGCCGAGGCGCCGAGCGGCCTGGGTGAAGCTGAGGGTCTGGGCGACGGCCAGGAAGGTGCGGAGCTGGGTCGGCTCGTACATGGGGCGAGCGTAACCCGCTCATCGGAAATCGTGATGACAGTGAGTTCGGTATATGGGATTCCCGATTGGTGGGAAGAGGAGGAACATGGAGCGGGCACGTATCGCCCGAGAGCAACCAAGTGGAGCAGATGAGTCCCCGCACGTCGCAGTTTCAGTTGCCGTCCTGGCTGCCGGTCGATCCGTACATTCTGATGCTCATCGGGACGGTCGTCCTCGCGACACTGCTGCCGGCGTCCGGCACGGCAGCCGAAGCTGTGGGCGGGGTCTCGACCGGGGCGGTCGCGCTGCTGTTCTTCCTGTACGGCGCGCGGCTCTCCACCCGTGAGGCGCTCGACGGACTGCGGCACTGGCGGCTGCACGTCACGGTGCTCGCCTGTACGTTCGCGCTCTTCCCACTGCTCGGTCTCGCGGCGAAGGGGCTGGTCCCGTACGTCCTCACGCCAGAGCTGTACGGCGGGCTCCTCTTCCTGTGCCTGGTCCCTTCCACCATCCAGTCCTCGATCGCCTTCACCTCCATCGCCCGCGGCAACGTGCCGGCGGCGATCTGCGCGGGCTCTTTCTCCAGCCTCCTGGGGATCCTCCTGACTCCGCTGCTCGCTGCGCTGCTGATCGGAGGGAGCGCGGGCGGTTTCTCCGCGGACTCGGTGCTGAAGATCGTCCTTCAGCTGCTGGTTCCGTTCGTGGCGGGCCAGCTGCTGCGCCGGTGGGTCGGCGGCTTTCTGGTGCGGCACAAGAAGGCGCTGGGCTATGTCGACCGCGGCTCGATCCTGCTGGTCGTCTACACCGCGTTCAGCCACGGCGTGACCGAGGGCATCTGGCACCGGGTGAGCCCCGGCCGGCTCGGCGCGCTGGTGGGGGTGGAGGCGGTGCTGCTCGCGGCGATGCTGACGCTGAGCTGGTACGGGGCGAAGCGGCTCGGCTTCGGGCGCGCGGACCGGATCGCGATCCAGTTCGCCGGGTCGAAGAAGTCGCTGGCGGCGGGGCTGCCGATGGCGAGCGTGCTGTTCGGGGCGGAGGCGAGCCTGGCGGTGCTGCCGCTGATGCTGTTTCACCAGATGCAGCTGATGGTGTGCGCGGTGATCGCGAAACGGCGTTCGCGGGGGAGGCCCGGCGGGGCTTCTCCCCTACCCGCCCCTTCCCGCAGTGACACTTCGCGGCTCCGCCGCGTGGGGGCGCTGGCCCAGAGCCCGCTCCTCAATCGCCGGCGGGGCTGAGAGTTGCCGAAAGCGGCGACATCCAGCCGCGCGCGGCACAATCCAGCCCGTCCGGCGTTTGAGGACAAAACAGCGCCGCACGCAAACCGCACCGCACCCCACAAGAAGTCGTCACACCTAGCAAGATCGTCAAGTGACTTCCGCGATACGTCCCTTCGGGCCCCGCCCCTGCGCCCTCACCGTCTGCCGCGGCTGCTGCTGCGGCGACGCCCGCAAGAACCCCGGTACGGACCACGACGGCCAGCTGCGCCGCCTGCACGACGCGGCCTCCGCTTCCGGCGGGCGGCTGACCGTGCGTACCAGCGACTGCCTCGGCCCGTGCGGACAGGCCAACGTCGTGGTCGTCCAGCCCTCCACCGAGGGCCGAAGGAGAGGCGGCCGTGCCGCCTGGATCGGCTGGGCACTGGACGACGACTGTACGGACGACATCCTGGCCTGGGTCGCGGCCGGGGGCCCCGGCATCGCGAAGCCCCCGGCCACGCTGACGCTGCAGTTCATCCCGCCCCCGGCGGAGGCCAGGCAGCGAGCCAGGCGCGGCCGGCGCTGAACGGAGAGGCCCGGCCGGCGCAGGGGGCGCTCCCCGCCGGCCGGGCCCGTATCCCGTGTCGCGGGGCGCGTCAGACCCTGGAGTGCAGGGCGATGCGCTCGTCGCCCGCGTACACGTTCATGTTCGGCCCGCGCAGGAAACCGACCAGCGTCAGCCCCGTCTCGGCCGCCAGATCCACGGCCAGCGACGAAGGCGCCGAGACGGCAGCGAGGACCGGGATCCCGGCCATCACCGCCTTCTGGGCCAGCTCGAACGACGCCCGGCCGGAGACCAGCAGTACCGCCCTGGACAGCGGCAGACGCCCGTCCCGCAGCGCCCGGCCCACCAGCTTGTCGACGGCGTTGTGCCGGCCCACGTCCTCCCGTACGTCGAGCAGTTCCCCCGCCTCCGAGAAGAGCGCCGCCGCGTGCAGACCGCCGGTCCTGTCGAACACCTGCTGCGCCGCCCGCAGCCGGTCGGGCAGGCCGGCGAGCAGCTCGGGCGTCAGCCGGACCGGGGGAGTGTCGGCGATCGGGAAGCGGGCGGTCGTGCGTACCGCGTCCAGACTCGCCTTGCCGCACAGCCCGCATGACGATGTCGTGTAGACGTTGCGCTCAAGGGTGATGTCGGGGACGGGCACACCGGGCGCGAGCTTCACGTCCACCACGTTGTACGTGTTCGCACCGTCCGCCGTCGCCCCGGCGCAGTACACGATCGACTGCACGTCATCGGCGGCCGCCAGTACGCCCTCGCTCACCAGGAACCCCGCCGCCAGCGCGAAGTCGTCGCCCGGCGTGCGCATCGTGATGGCGAGCGGCTTGCCGTTCAGCCGGATTTCGAGAGGTTCCTCGGCGACCAGCGTGTCCGGCCGGGCGCTCACCACTCCGTCCCTGACGCGGATGACGCGGCGGCGCTCGGTGACCCGTCCCATGATGATCAGTCCCGACTTTGTACGTGCTGGTAGCCGAAGCGGCCCTTGATGCAGAGGTTGCCGTGGGTCACCGGGTTGTCGTGCGGCGAGGTGACCTTGACGATCTCATTGTCCTGCACGTGGAGAGTGAGGTTGCAGCCGACGCCGCAGTACGCGCACACGGTCGTCGTCTCGGTCTGGGACGGCTCGTCCCAGGTCCCGGCCGCCCGCATGTCGAACTCCGACTTGAAGCTGAGCGCGCCGGTCGGGCACACCTCGATGCAGTTCCCGCAGTACACGCACGCCGAGTCCGTCAGCGGGGCGTCCTGCTCGACCGAGATGCGGGCGTCGAAGCCGCGGCCCGCGACGGCGATGGCGAAGGTGTTCTGCCACTGCTCGCCGCACGCGTCCACGCACTTGTAGCAGAGGATGCACTTGTCGTAGTCGCGGACGTAGAGGTCGTTGTCGATCTTGGGCTGTTCGTTGACGCGGGCCGCGTCGGGGCCGAAGCGTTCGGGCTTCGCCTCGTACTCCTTGATCCACTCGGCGGCGCGCGGTGTCGTGGAGAGGTCGGTGGACGAGGCGAGCAGCTCCAGCACGATCTTCCGGCTGTGGCGGGCGCGCTCGGTGTCCGTACGTACGACCATGTCCGGCTCGGCGCGGCGCGAGCAGGCCGGTGCGAGCGTACGGGCGCCTTCTACTTCGACGACGCAGACGCGGCACGCGTTTTTGGGGGTGAGCGTGTCGCCCTGGCAGAGGGTGGGGATGTCTTTGCCGGCGGTCCGGCAGGCGTCGAGGATGGTCGAGCCGTCCGGGACGCGGGTCGCGGCGCCGTCGAGGGTGAACTCGATCAGCCTGCGCGGTGGTTGAAGCGAGATCGTGGTCATTCGAAGGCTCCCAGGCGGTCGATGGCGGACTCGACGGCGTTCCAGGCGGTCTGTCCGAGACCGCAGATCGAGGCGTCCCGCATGGCCCCGCCGACCTCGCGGAGCAGCGCTATGTCGCCGGCGGCGGCAGCGCCCGTACGGTCCTTGATCCGGTGCAGCGCCTCCTCCTGGCGTACGGTCCCGACCCGGCAGGGCACGCACTGCCCGCACGATTCGTCGCGGAAGAACTCGGCTATGCGGAGGAGGATCGCGGGCAGTTCGACGGGGTCGTCCAGGACGAGGACGACTCCGGAGCCGAGGGTGGCGCCGGCGGCGCGGGTGCCTTCGAAGGTGAGCGGGATGTCGAGTTCGTCGGGGCGTACGAAGCCGCCGGCTGCTCCGCCGAGGAGGACGGCGCGGAGGTTGGGGGGTGGGCCTCCCGCGAGTTCGAGGAGGTCGCGGAGGCGGGCGCCGAAGGGGAGTTCGTAGATGCCGGGGCGTTCGATCTGTCCGGAGACGCAGAAGAGTTTGGTTCCGGTGGACGATTCGGTGCCGGTACGGGCGTAGGCCGCGGCACCTTCGGTGAGGATCGGGAGGACGTTGGCGAGTGTTTCGACGTTGTTGACTGCGGTCGGCTTGCCGAAGAGGCCCTTCTCGACCGGGAAGGGGGGTTTGCTGCGGGGTTCGCCGCGCTGCCCCTCGATCGAGTTGAAGATGGCGGTCTCCTCGCCGCAGATGTACGCGCCCGCGCCGCGCCGGATCTCGATGTCGAAGGCGTAGCCGTGGCCGAGGACGTCGGGGCCGAGGAGGCCGCGGTGCCTGGCCTGGGTGATGGCGTGGGTGAGGCGTTCGTACGAGCGGGGGTATTCGCCGCGGAGGTAGAGGTAGCCCTGGTGGGCTCCGGTGGCGTATCCGGCGATGGTCATCGCCTCGACGAGGGCGTACGGATCGCCCTCCATCAGGACGCGGTCCTTGAAGGTGCCGGGCTCGCTCTCGTCCGCGTTGCAGACGAGGTAGTGGGGGTGGTCGGGTTGCCGGGCGGTGGCTTCCCATTTCCGTCCTGTGGGGAACGCGGCACCGCCCCGCCCGACGAGTCCGGCGTCGAGCACCTCCCGGATGACGTCGGCCGGGCCGAGGGCGAAGGCGCGGCGCAGGGCGGTGTAACCGCCGGCGGCGCGGTAGGCGTCGAGGCTGTACGGGTCGATGCTGCCGACCCGGCGCAGCAGGACGAGGCCCGGGCCGCCGGCCTGCGGTACGGCGGCGGTGGCGGGGGGTTCGGGCGCTGCGGCCTCCGGCGCCGCGACGGCGGCGACGAGTGCGTCTGCCGTGGCGGGGGCGATGACGGCGGCGGCGCGGTGGCGCGGTGCGGCGGGGTGCGGCGCGGCGGTCTGTGCCTGGCCGGGCCGCGTCACACCAGCCACGTCCGCGCCTGCGGCGGGCTCTTCCCCCACCCCGCCCCTTCTCGTAACCATGGGGCTCCGCCCCCTGGACCCCCGGTCCTCAAATTCCCCCATAGCCTTGAGGGCATGGGAGGGACCCCCTGGACGGGCTGGGTTCGCGGGTTGGCGTACGCCGTCCTCCGGGCCGGGGTTGCGGGAAGGGGCGGGGATGGGGAAAGCCTCCCGCTCCTCTGCCGGAGCCCCTGCCTGCAACAGCAGCGCCGCCGGGGCCCGTTCGCACAGGCCCAGGCACGGGCTCGGCTGCCATACCGCACCATCCGCAGCCGAGCCCGCCGCCCCCACCCGCTCCTCCAGGCCCGCGCACACCGCCCCCGCCCCCCGTGCCGCGCAGGCCAGGTCCGTACACACGTACAGAACCTTCGCCGGGCGCGGCTTCACCGAGAACATCGCGTAGAACGTCGCCACCCCGTACGCCTCCGCCGGCGGCACCGTCAGCCGGCGGCAGATGTAGTCCAGTGCGCCCTCGCTCAGCCACCCCACCCGGTCGTTCACCGCGTGCAGTGCCGGAAGGAGGAGGTCCCGGCGCTCCCGGGCCGCCGCCCCGCCCCTCGCCCAGCGGAGGTCGGTTCGGGAGCGGTCCGCGCCCTCCCAGGCCGATTCCGGTGGGCCCAACAGGCCATCGACCGCCGCCCGTTCGTCCTCGGACGGCTCCGCGTTCGTGTACTTCAGGTCCATGCCGGCACCAGCTTCTCTATCCGGATCGCCGACGCCTTGAACTCGGCCGTCCCCGCGATGGGGCAGTTCGCCTCGATCGTCAGCTGGTTCGTGTCGACCTCGTCGGGGAAGTGCATCGTCATGAAGGCCAGTCCCGGCCGCAGCCCGGCGTCCACCCACACCGGGGCGGTCACGGCGCCCCGCCGTGACGAGACCCGGACCTCCTCGCCCACCTCGACGCCGTACGCCGCCGCGTCCTCCGGGCAGAGTTCGATGTACTCGCCGCGCCGCAGCGGGGACGCGAAACTTCCGCTCTGGACACCGGTGTTGTACGAGTCCAGCCGGCGGCCTGTGGTCAGCCGCAGCGGGTAATCCTCGTCCGTCAGGTCGACCGGCGGGTCGTGTGCCACCAGGCCGAAGGGAGCGGCCGGGCCACGCCGCTCCGGGTCCGTCTCCCACAGTCGCGCGTGCAGGAAGGTGGAGGGGAGGCGGTCCGTGTCGGGGCACGGCCACTGCAACCCCTGGTGTTCCTCCAAGCGGTCGTACGTCATGCCGTAGTGGTCGGGGGACAGAGACCGCAGTTCGTTCCAGACGGACTCCGAATCCGCGAACTTCCAGTCGTGGCCGAACCGCTGCGCCAGTGCGCAGATGATGTCGATGTCTTCCCGGGCCTCGCCCGGCGGCTGCACCGCCGCCCGTACCCGCTGCACGCGCCGCTCGCTGTTCGTCGTCGTCCCGTCCGTCTCCGCCCACGCGGCCGTGGCCGGCAGGACCACGTCCGCCATCTGCGCGGTCTTCGTCAGGAAGATGTCCTGCACCACCAGGTGGTCCAGCGCCGCCAGCCGCCGCATCGCCTGTTCGCTGTCGGCCTCCGACTGGGCCGGGTTCTCACCGATGCAGTAGACGGCTCGCAGCTCGCGGCTCTCCATCGCCTCGAACATCTCGGTCAGCGTCATGCCGTACCGCGGCTGGATGACCGTCCGCCAGGTACGTTCGAACTTGCCCCGCGCCGCCGGGTCGAGGATGTCCTGGAAGCCGGGCAGCCGGTTGGGGATGGCGCCCATGTCGCCGCCGCCCTGCACGTTGTTCTGACCGCGCAGCGGCTGCACCCCGGCGCCGTACCGGCCGACATGGCCCGTCAGCAGGGAGAGATTGATCAGCGCTCGTACGTTGTCCGTGCCGTTGTGGTGCTCCGTGATGCCCAGCGTCCAGCACAGCTGCGCCCGTTCGGCGCCCGCGTACGCGTGCGCCAGCTCCCGGATCGCGGCCGCCGGAACGCCCGTCACCTTCTCCGCCGCCGAGAGAGTCCATGGCTCCACCAGTTCGGCGTACTCCGCGAAGCCTGTCGTGGCGCGCTCCACGAACGACCGGTTCACCAGCCCGGCGTGGATGATCTCGCGTCCCATCGCGTGGGCCGGCGGGATGTCGGTGCCGACATCCAGGCCGAGCCAGCCCTCCGCCCACTCGGCGGTCGAGGTGCGGCGCGGATCGACGGCGTACATGCGCGCGCCGTTCCTGATGCCCTTCAGGACGTGGTGGAAGAAGATCGGATGTGCGAAGCGGGCGTTGGAGCCCCACATCAGGATGAGGTCGGTGTGTTCGACCTCTTCGTACGACGAGGTGCCGCCGCCCGAGCCGAAGGCGGCCGAGAGGCCGGCGACGCTCGGCGCGTGGCACGTCCGGTTGCACGAGTCGACGTTGTTGGTGCCCATGACCACCCGCGTGAACTTCTGGGCGACGTAGTTCATCTCATTGGTCGCGCGGGCGCAGGACAGCATGGCGAAGGCGTCCGGGCCGTAGGTGTCCGTCGCCCGCCGGAAGCCGGCCGCGGCCCGCTCCAGCGCCTCGTCCCAAGTCGCCTGCCGCAGCGTGCCGTTGGCGTCGCGTACGAGCGGGTGAGTCAGCCGGGTGTACTGCTTCGGCTGCCTGTCTTTCTTCTTCACTGTGCGCTCCCGGTTGAGGTGGGGGAGGAGGTGGTGGCCAGCAGGTCCGCCAGCGCGTGCACCGCGCGCAGCGTCGGTACGGACGTGCCGGTCAGGCGGGCGAGTTCTACGACGGCGGCCAGCAGCAAGTCGAGTTCGAGCGGCTTGCCCTTCTCCAGGTCCTGGAGGGTGGACGTCTTGTGGTCGCCGACGCGCTCGGCGCCCGCGATGCGCCGCTCCACGGAGATCTCGGGGTGGCAGCCGACGGCGGCCGCCACCTCCAGCGTTTCGCGCATCATCGAGTCGACCAGTGCGCGGGTGTCCGGATGGCGGCAGATCTGGCCCATGGTGGCCCTGGCCAGCGCGCTGATGGGGTTGAAGGAGATGTTGCCGAGCAGCTTGATCCAGATGTCGTTGCGGAGGTCCGGCTCGACGGGGCACTTCAGGCCGCCCGCCCGCATCGCCTCGCTGAAGTCCAGGCAGCGTCGCGACACGTCACGGCCCGGCTCGCCGATCGAGAAGCGGGTGCCTTCCAGGTGCCGTACGACGCCGGGCGCCTCCAGCTCGGTCGCGGCGTACACGACGCACCCGATGGCGCGTGCCGGCGGCAGAGTCGCGCTGACCGCGCCCGCCGGGTCGACGCTCTCGATGCGGCGGCCGGCGTACGGGCCCGGCAGGCCGTGGAAGTACCACCAGGGGATGCCGTTCTGGGCGGCGATCACAGCCGTACGGTCGTGCAGGAGGGGGTGGACGAGGGGGCCGGACGCCGCGTACGAGTTGGCCTTCAGGCCGAGGAAGACGTAGTCGACGGGCCCGACCTCGGCGGGGTCGTCGGTCGCGGCGGGCCGCGCGGTGAAGTCGCCGCGCGGGCTGAGGACGCGTACGCCGTCACGGCGCATGGCCGTGAGGTGTGCGCCACGGGCGATCAGGTGGACCTCGGCGCCCGCGCGGTGGAGCGCGGCCCCGACATACGCGCCGATGGCTCCGGCGCCGACAACTGCGACTTTCACGGGGCTCTCCGATCGGTGAGGGACCGAGTAAGGGGGAGCGGGGAAGGGGGAGCGCAGAAGGCGCTGGAAAGTGCGGGAAGGGTTCCGAAGAGTCGACAGAATATTGTCTACAGTATGCCTTCAAGGGGGTCAAGGGTCGCCGTCAGCAGGAAGCTCCAAAGAGTCGGGGGCGAATCCTGTCGATTCACCTGCCGTCGTACTGGTGAGTCGCAAAGAAGACTGGACCGTTCCGACTGTCCGCAAAGAGGGGTGGAACCGCCAATGACCGGCTCACGAGTCGTCGCGCTCGGGCACTATCAGCCTGCCAAGGTGCTCACGAACGACGATCTGGCAGCCATGGTCGACACCAGCGACGAGTGGATCACCAGCCGCGTCGGCATCAGGACCCGCCACGTCGCGGGACCCGACGAGCCCGTCGACGAGCTGGCCGCGCACGCCGGAGCCAAGGCACTGGCCGCGGCGGGTCTCACGCCCGCCGACATCGACCTCGTCCTGGTCGCCACCTCCACCGCGATCAACCGCTCCCCGAACATGGCCGCCCGCGTCGCCGCCCGCCTCGGCATGGGCTCGCCCGCCGTGATGGACCTCAACGTCGTCTGCTCGGGCTTCACTCACGCACTCGCCACGGCCGACCATGCCGTACGCGCCGGATCGGCCACCCGCGCCCTGGTCATCGGCGCCGACAAGATGGCCGAGATCGCCGACTGGACCGACCGCACCACCTGCGTGCTCGTCGGCGACGGCGCCGGCGCGGCGGTCGTCGAGGCCTGCGCCGAGGACGAGGAGCCGGGGATCGGCCCGGTCCTGTGGGGCTCGGTGCCGGAGATGGGGCACGCCGTACGGATCGAGGGCACGCCCCCGCGCTTCGCCCAGGAGGGCCAGTCGGTCTACCGCTGGGCCACCACCCAGCTGCCGCCCATCGCGCGCAAGGTGTGCGAGCGTGCCGGCGTGACGCCGGAGGAGCTGGCGGCGGTCGTCCTGCACCAGGCGAACCTGCGGATCATCGAGCCCGTCGCGCAGAAGATCGGCGCGGTCAACGCCGTGATCGCCCGCGATGTCGTCGACTCGGGCAACACCTCGGCGGCGAGCATCCCGATGGCTCTGTCCAAGCTGGTCGAGCGCGGCGAGATCGAATCCGGCGCGCCGGTGCTGCTCTTCGGCTTCGGAGGTAACCTGTCGTACGCGGGCCAGGTCATCCGCTGTCCCTGACCGGCTCTCTCTGACCGTCTCCGTGGAATGGTGACTGGGCCTCGGTGGTGTCACGCCGGGGCCCAGACTTGTGCCGGGGGTGAGGGGGATCTCGGCACAGGGGCGATTGCGCTCGGTAGACTGTAGACGATAGCCAATTAGCGTTGGCGACGCTCGCCGATGTTGGCCCGAAGGGGGACACCGCGATGTTGTCCGCAGGACTGCCGCAAGGGACCGTACCCAAGCTGGAGAGGCCCGGACCGCTCCGCGAGCGCGTGTACGAGGCGCTGCTCGAACTCATCACCACCCGGGCCCTGCGGCCCGGCCAGCACCTGATCGAGAGCGAGCTCGCCGGACACCTCGGAGTGTCCAGGCAGCCCGTGCGCGAGGCGTTGCAGCGGCTCAATACCGAGGGGTGGGTCGACCTGCGGCCCGCGCAGGGCGCGTTCGTGCACGAGCCGACCGAGGAAGAGGCCGACCAGCTGCTCTCCGTGCGTACGCTCCTGGAGGCGGAGGCGGCCAGACTCGCCGCCGCCAACGCCGGGTCCGCGGGGATCGCCGCGCTCGAAGAGGTGTGCGCGAAGGGTGAGCAGGCCGTCGCGGACGACGACGTGGACCTCGCCGTGTCGCTCAACGCCCAATTCCACGCCAAGGTCATGGAGTTGGCGGGCAACGTCGTCCTCGCCGAACTGGCGGCGCAAGTGGGCCGGCGGGTCCGCTGGTACTACACGCCGGTCGCCCGGCAGCGCGGCAAGCAGTCCTGGGTCGAGCACCGCGCGCTGATCGCGGCGATCTCGGACCGCGACGAGCAGCGGGCCACCGAGATCATGCGCGCCCACACGGAGCACACCCGCACCACCTACCATCAGCGCGTGGCGTAGGGCGCGCCGCACCACCCTCCCCACCAGCAACTCCCCAAGGATGGAAGCAGCCCAATGCTATTGATGATCCTCATCGGTGTCGTCGTCGTGGGCCTGGTAGTCCTCGGTGTCGTCATCGCCGTGGTCGCGAGCCGACGCAACCGTCAGGGTGCCGGCCCGGCCCCCGCACCGGGCGGTTACCCGTACCAGCCCGGGTATCAGGCAGCGCCGAACCAGGCCCCGAACCAGCCCCCGTACCAGCCGGTGCCGCAGGGCCAGGCGTATCCCACGCCTCCGCCGAACCAGCCCCCGCACACCCCCAACCCCTACACCCAACAGCCTCCCGTCCAGGGGCAGTAAGCACCTGCACTCCGAATGCGCCCGGCCATGGCCGGGCGCATTCGGCATGAGGGCAGGTCGTTCTTTGTCCTCGCTGTGGAGAAAGTTGTAGTGGATTCCTGCGCAACTTCTTCCCACTCCCGGCAGCCGCTGCTACGTTCCCCTCCAAAGCCAGGCATGAATGGCCGATGAGGCAGGGAGGGGCACGTGAGACGGATGACGGCTCGACCCGCGAACGCGCATCAGGCGCGGCTGCTCCGCCTGCTGCGTGACGGCGGACCCAACTCCCGCGCCCAGCTCGGCGATCAGATCGATCTCTCCCGTTCCAAACTCGCCGTTGAGGTCGACCGGCTGCTCGACACCGGTCTGGTCGTCGCCGACGGCCTCGCCGCCTCGCGCGGTGGCCGCCGCTCGCACAACATCCGGCTCGCACCCGCCCTGCGCTTCCTCGGCATCGACATCGGCGCCACCTCGATCGACGTGGCCGTCACCAACGCGGAGCTGGAGGTACTCGGTCACCTCAACCACCCCATGGACGTACGGGAAGGCCCGGTCGCGGTCTTCGAGCAGGCGCTCGCACTCGCCGCCAAACTCAAGGCGTCCGGCCTCGCCGAGGGTTTCGACGGGGCGGGCATAGGGGTGCCGGGCCCGGTCCGCTTCCCCGAAGGTGTGCCGGTCGCGCCGCCGATCATGCCCGGCTGGGACGGCTTTCCCGTACGGGAGGCTCTCAGCCAGGAGCTGGGCTGCCCCGTCATGGTCGACAACGACGTGAACCTGATGGCGATGGGGGAGCAGCACGCGGGCGTCGCACGCTCCGTGGGCGACTTCCTCTGCGTCAAGATCGGCACCGGCATCGGCTGCGGCATCGTCGTCGGCGGCGAGGTCTACCGAGGCACGACCGGCAGCGCCGGCGACATCGGCCACATCCAGGTCGAACCGGAAGGCCGCGCCTGCGCCTGCGGCAACAAGGGCTGCCTGGAAGCCCACTTCAGCGGCGCCGCGCTCGCCCGCGACGCCGAGGACGCGGCCCGCTCCGGCCGCTCGCCCGAACTGGCCGCGCGGCTCGAAGCGGCCGGACGGCTCACGGCCGCCGACGTCGCCGCGGCGGCCGCCGCCGGCGACGCCACGTCGCTCGACCTCATCCGGGAGGGCGGCAACCGCGTCGGCCAGGTCATCGCCGGACTCGTCAGCTTCTTCAACCCCGGGCTCGTGGTGATCGGCGGCGGGGTTACCGGCCTCGGTCACACCCTGCTCGCGAGCGTCCGCACCCAGGTCTACCGCCAGTCGCTGCCGCTCGCGACCGGCAATCTGCCCATCGTCCTGGGCGAGTTGGGGCCCGCCGCCGGCGTGATCGGCGCGGCCAGGCTCATCAGCGACCATCTGTTCTCGCCTGCCTGACCCCGGCCGGCGCGCACGACCGTACGACCCGTAAAGCACCAACGCACATGACCGGCTTCGCCGTGCCCAGCTTTGCCCTGCCCAGCTTTGCCCTGCCCAGCCATGTCCATCTTGTCCTGTTCTGCCTGCCCTGCTCGCTCACCGGCCGCCGCACCAGCCGAGGGGAACCGTCATGGCACCACCACAAGCAGCTCCACCCCTTCTTCTCACGATGTCCGGCATCACCAAGTCCTTCCCCGGCGTCCGCGCCCTCGACGGCGTGGACCTGGAGGTCCAGGCGGGCGAAGTCCACTGCCTGCTCGGCCAGAACGGCGCCGGAAAGTCCACCCTCATCAAGGTGCTCGCGGGCGTACACCAGCCCGACGGCGGCGAGATCACCTGGCAGGGCGCCACGGTCTCCCTCAAGTCGCCCATCGCCGCCATGCGCCTCGGTGTCGCCACCATCTACCAGGAACTCGACCTGGTGGAGGGCCTGTCGGTCGCCGAGAACATCTTCCTCGGCCACGAACCGACCACCGCCGGCTTTGTCGTACGCGGCAGGGAGGCCCGCGCGTCCGCCACTGCCCTGCTGAAGCGGCTCGGGCACTGCGAGATCGACTCCGGCAGTCTGGTCGGTACGCTCTCCGCCGCCCAGCAGCAGATCGTCTCCATGGCCCGGGCGCTCTCCCACGACGTACGCCTCATCGTGATGGACGAGCCGTCCGCCGCCCTCGACCCGGACGAGGTCGACAACCTCTTCCGTATCGTCGCCGGGCTCACGGCGGACGGCGTCGCCGTCGTCTACATCTCCCACCGGCTCGAAGAGATCCGGCGCATCGGCGACCGCGTGACCGTACTCAAGGACGGACGCGCGGTCGCGGTCGGACTGCCCGCCAGAAGCACCCCGACGCGTGACGTCGTCGCGCTGATGACCGGGCGAGATGTGGAGTACGTCTTTCCCGAGCGCCGCGCGGAACACCCCTCGGCCACCGAGCCCGTGCTCAGGGTTGAAGGGCTCGCCCGGGAAGGGGAGTTCACGGCGCTCGATCTCGACATCCGGCCCGGTGAGATCGTCGGCCTCGCCGGCCTCGTCGGCTCCGGGCGCTCCGAAGTCCTGGAGACGATCTACGGGGCGCGCAAACCCACCGCCGGGCGCGTCCTCGTCGACGGGCGCCCCCTGCGCCCCGGCAGCGTCCGCGCCGCCGTACGCGCCGGCATCGGCCTCGCTCCCGAAGAGCGCAAGGCACAGGGCCTGTTGATGCTCGAATCCGTCACCCGCAACGTGTCCGTGTCGACCCTGTCCCGCTTCTCGCGCGGCGGCTGGCTCGACCGTACGGCCGAACGCAAGGCCGCCCAGGCCGCCACCCGCGAACTGTCCCTGCGGCCCGGCAACCCCGACGCCCGCATCCGCACCCTCTCCGGCGGCAATCAGCAAAAGGCCGTACTCGCACGCTGGTTGCTGCGCGGCTGCCGCGTCCTGCTGCTCGACGAGCCGACGCGCGGCGTCGACGTAGGGGCGCGCGCGGAGCTGTACGCCGTGATCCGCAGGCTGGCCGACGAAGGCCTCGCCGTACTTCTCGTATCCAGCGAAGTCCCGGAAGTCCTGGGCCTCGCCGACCGCGTGCTGGTGCTCAGGGAAGGGCGAGTCGTCCACACGGCGGCCGCCCGGGAGCTCGACGAGCACCGCGTACTCGACCTCGTGATGGAAGGGAGCCCGACGCCATGACGCAGCCTGTCTCGCCGGCGCAGCAACAGCATCAGCAGGACGGACCGGCCCTCGCCACGGCCAAGACGCCCACGGACCGGCCGGGTTGGCGCAAGCTCGGGATGCGCCTCGACGTGCGTAACATGTCGTTGCTCGGCGTGCTCGCGGTGCTTGTCGCGGTCGGCGGCTTCACGAAACCCGAGCAGTTCCTGGACAGCAGCAACCTCCAGCTCGTCCTCACCCAGGCCTCAGTCATCGGGGTCGTCACCGTCGGCATGACCTTCGTCATCACCAGCGGCGGCATCGATCTCTCGGTGGGCGCGATCGTGGCGCTCGCCTCGGTGTGGGCGACAACGCTCGCGACCCAGGAGTACGGCTTCGCGGGCATCCTCTTCACGGCGGTGGTCGTCGGCCTGGGCTGCGGACTCGTCAACGGGCTGCTCATCGCGTACGGCGGGATGGTGCCCTTCATCGCGACGCTCGCCATGCTGGCCTCGGCCCGCGGACTCGCCCTCCAGATCACCGACGGCAAGACGCAGATCGTCACCGTCGAGTCCGTACTCGACCTCGGCATCCCGGACTCGTACGTCCTGGGCATTCCGCCACTCGTCCTGGTCTTCGCGGTGGTCACCGTCGTCGGCTGGCTGCTGCTCAACCGCACCACCTTCGGGCGGCGTACGGTCGCGGTCGGCGGCAACGCGGAAGCGGCCAGGCTCGCCGGCATCGACGTACGCCGCCAGCGCCTCTACCTCTACCTGCTGTCCGGACTGTGCTGCGGAATCGCGGCCTTCCTGCTGATCATCCTGTCGGGGTCCGGCCAGAACACGAACGGCAACCTCTACGAACTTGACGCCATCGCCGCGGCGATCATCGGCGGGACGCTGCTCAGCGGCGGGCGGGGCACGATCGTCGGTTCCGTACTCGGTGTCCTCGTCTTCACCACGATCACCAACATCTTCGCGCTCAACAACCTGCAGAGCGACGTACAGCAGATCGCCAAGGGCGCGATCATCGTCGCCGCCGTACTGGTCCAGCGCCGAACGGCGCGTGACGGCGAGGCCTGACCGGCCTCGCACTCCACCCCGCTTCTTCCGTACGTCCACGTCTTCCCTGACCGAAGGATTGGAACCGCCATGCCACAAACCAGTCGCAGAGGGCTGCTCTTCGGCACCGCAGCCGTCTCCGCGGGCGCCCTGCTCACCGCATGCACCAGCAACGAGCCCAAGGAGAAGCCGCCGGCCGCCAACAGCGAGCCGGCCGCCGCCGACGACAAGCCCGGCAAGAAGGTCACCATCGGGTTCGCCGGCCCGCAGGCAGACCACGGATGGCTCAACGCCATCAACGAGAACGCCAAGTCGCGCGCCGAGAAGTACTCCGAGGTGACCCTGGAGATCACCGAGGGGTCGAACGACACCGCGGCGCAGATCGGCCAGGTCCAGACGCTGATCAACAAGAAGGTCGACGTACTGGTGATCCTGCCGGCCGACGGCAAGGCGCTCACCCAGGTCGGCCTCCAGGCGATGAAGGCGGGCATCCCCGTCATCAACCTGGACCGCATCTTCGCCTCGCCGCAGGCCTACCGCTGCTGGATCGGCGGCGACAACTACGGCATGGGCCTCAACGCGGGCAACTACATCGGCGAGCAGCTCAAGGACAAGCCGAACGCCAAGGTGGTGGAGCTCGCCGGGCTCGACAACCTGGAGCTGACCAAGCAGCGCAGCCAGGGCTTCGCGGACGCCCTCAAGAACTACCCCAACGTCAAGCGCGTCGCCCGCCAGGCTGCCGACTTCACCGTCGAGTCGGGCCAGGCGAAGATGGCGCAACTGCTGCAGGCTCAGAAGCAGTTCGACGCGCTGTGGAACCACGACGACGACCAGGGCGTGGGCGCCCTGCGCGCCATCCAGCAGGCCGGGCGCGACGACTTCCTGATGGTCGGCGGGGCGGGCGCCAAGGCCGCGATGGACGCCATCAAGGCCGACAACAGCGTGCTGAAAGCCACCGTCCTCTACCCGCCGACCATGGCCGCCTCGGCCATCGACCTGGCGCGTGCCCTCGGCCAGGGCAAGGGCGTCGGCGGCATGGCGGAGCTGGAGATTCCGGCCTCGATCACCCTCTACTCGGCCGTCGTCACCAAGGACAACGTCGACGAATACCTGCCGACGGGCTTCAGCTGACCGGGCCGCCCGCCCGCCCCCACCGTGCGAGTGACCAGTTCGACGAGGAGGAATCCGTATGGCCCGTAAGGAAGAGACGGAGACGGCGACGGAGACAGGTGCGGAGGCGGTCGCCGACGCCCCGCCGACGCTCGGTGTCGGCATGGTCGGATACGCGTTCATGGGAGCCGCCCACTCACAGGGCTGGCGCACCGCGGGCCGCGTCTTCGACCTGCCGGCGCGGCCGGTCCTCGCGGCCGTCTGCGGACGCGACGCCACCGCCGTACGGGCGGCGGCGGACAAGCACGGGTGGGCGGCGGCGGAGACCGACTGGCGGGACCTCATCGCACGCGACGACGTGCAGATCGTCGACATCTGCACGCCGGGTGACAGCCACGCGGAGATAGCGGTCGCCGCACTTGACGCGGGAAAGCACGTGCTGTGCGAAAAGCCGCTGGCCAACTCGGTCGCCGAGGCGCAGGCCATGACGGCCGCCGCCGAGCGGGCCCGCGGGCGCGGCCAGGTGGCGATGGTCGGCTTCAACTACCGCCGGGTGCCGGCCATGACGTACGCCCGCCGGCTGATCGGGGAGGGCAGGCTGGGGGCGCTGAGGCACGTACGGGTCACTTACCTCCAGGACTGGCTCGTCGACCCGGAGTTCCCGCTGACCTGGCGCCTCCAGCGGGAGTACGCGGGCTCGGGCGCGCTCGGCGACCTGGGCGCGCACATCGTGGACCTCGCGCAGTACCTGGCGGGGGAGCCGCTGGTGGGGGTTTCGGCCATGACGGAGACGTTCGTACGGTCGAGGCCGCTGCCGGCGGGTGCGACGGCGGGGCTTTCGGGGGCCGGGGGCTCCGAACGCGGGGCGGTGACCGTCGACGACGCGGCGCTCTTCACCGGACGGCTCGCTTCGGGCGCGCTGGCTTCCTTCGAGGCGACCCGTACGGCGGCCGGCCGCAAGAACGCGCTGCGCATCGAACTCAACGGCGAGCGCGGCTCGCTGGCCTTCGACCTGGAGCGGCTGAACGAACTGTCCTTCCACGATCACACCGAGCCCGCCGTCTCCTCCGGCTTCCGGCGGATCCTGGTGACCGAGCCCGGCCATCCGTACCTGGAGGCGTGGTGGCCGCCCGGCCACGCCCTGGGGTACGAGCACACCTTCGTCCACCAGGCGCGCGACTTGCTGCACGCCATCGCCACCGGGACCTCGCCGGAGCCGTCCTTCGCGGACGGGCTGCAGGTGCAGCGGGTGCTGGCGGCGGTGGAGGAGAGCGCCGAGAAGAACGCGATCTACACGCCCGTACTCCCGTAGGAGGTCGTTTCCGTATGCCACGTCCCTTCACGCTCTTCACCGGCCAGTGGGCCGATCTGCCGCTGGAGGAGGTCTGCCGACTGGCCCGCGACTTCGGTTACGACGGGCTCGAACTCGCCTGCTGGGGCGATCACTTCGAGGTCGACAAGGCGCTGAACGACCCGGGTTATCTGGAGGGTCGCCACCAACTGCTCGACAAGTACGGACTGAAGTGCTGGGCGATCTCCAACCACCTGGTCGGCCAGGCGGTCTGCGACGCGCCCATCGACGAGCGGCACCAGGCCATCCTCCCGTCGCGGATCTGGGGCGACGGGGAGCCCGAGGGCGTACGGCAGCGGGCGGCGGCCGAGATGGCCGACACGGCCAGGGCGGCGGCCGCCTTCGGTGTCCGTACGGTCATCGGCTTCACCGGGTCGTCGATCTGGCACCTGGTGGCGATGTTCCCTCCCGTACCGCCGCACATGATCGAGCGGGGTTACGAGGACTTCGCCGAGCGCTGGAACCCGATTCTGGACGTCTTCGACGCGGAGGGCGTGCGCTTCGCGCACGAGGTGCACCCGAGCGAGATCGCGTACGACTACTGGACGACGCACAGGGCGCTGGAGGCGGTGGGCCATCGACCGGCCTTCGGTCTGAACTTCGACCCGAGCCATTTCGTGTGGCAGGACCTGGACCCGGTGGGCTTCCTGTACGACTTCCGGGACCGGATCTACCACGTCGACTGCAAGGAGGCCCGCAGGCGTCTCGACGGCCGCAACGGCCGGCTCGGCTCGCACCTGCCGTGGGGAGATCCTCGGCGGGGGTGGGATTTCGTGTCGGCGGGACACGGCGATGTGCCGTGGGAGGACGTATTCCGGATGCTGCGGTCGATCGGGTACGAGGGGCCGGTGTCGGTGGAGTGGGAGGACGCCGGGATGGACCGACTCACCGGGGCCCCGGAAGCGCTTGCCACGCTGAAGCGGTACGACTTCGACCCACCGAGCGCGTCGTTCGACGCGGCGTTCGGGGGCGCCGACTAGGTCTTTCCCCTGCCCGCCCCTTCCCGACTGGCCAGGGTCGCGAAACCAGCCCCTGCCCGGCACCTTCCAGCAGCCCCTCCGGCGTTTGAGGAGCGGGGTCTGGGGCGGAGCCCCAGCTCGGGAAGGGGCGGGTAGGGGAACAGCCCCGCAGGGCAGCCCGGCGGAACGCACCGCCGCCGGGGCGGTCGCCGCTGCCCGGATGACCCTTTGTCCTGCGGCGGGAGAAAGTTCAACTTCCCTCCCGCACAAGGGCTTTCCGTCCCGGACGAACGCAGCTAACGTCCCTGAGGTGTACAGGACATGAGTTGGTCCCGGCGTGACGGCGCACTCCGGTTCCGCTTCCCGAATCAGAGAGCTTCCCCACTTCCGGAGGACACTCGTGCACAGGAATCGGCTCAGAGCCGGATCGGCCCGAAAGACACTCGCACTCCTCACCGGCGGCCTCCTGGCTGCCACCTCAATGACGTTCACCGCCACAACGACCGCCATCGCAACTGCCGCCGCCGAGGACTTCCAGCAGGTCACCCTCGCCAAGGGCGAGCCCGAGACGGGCGAGCCCATGTCGCTCGCCGTGCTCCCCGACCGCAGCGTCCTGCACACCTCGCGCGACGGCGAACTCCGCATGACCGACAGCGCCGGCAACACCCGCGTCGTCGGCACGGTCCCCGTCTACTCGCACGACGAAGAAGGCCTCCAGGGCATCGGCATAGACCCGAAGTTCAGCGAGAACCGGCGGATCTACCTCTACTACGCACCCCCGCTGGACACCCCGCCGGGCGACGCCCCCAACGAGGGCACGGCCGCCGACTTCGCCAAGTTCGACGGCGTCAACCGGCTCTCACGCTTCGTACTCAAGGCCGACGGCACCCTCGACAACGCCAGCGAGAAGAAGATCCTCGACGTACCCGCCACCCGCGGCATCTGCTGCCACGTCGGCGGCGACATCGACTTCGACGCGCAGGGCAACCTCTACCTCTCGACCGGCGACGACTCCAACCCCTTTGCCTCCGACGGCTTCACCCCCATCGACGAACGCCCGAACCGCAACCCGGCGTACGACGCACGCCGCACCTCCGGCAACACGAACGATCTGCGCGGGAAGATCCTCCGTATCAAGGTGAACGAGGACGCCTCCTACGCGGTTCCCGAAGGCAACCTCTTCGCCCCCGGCACCGCCAAGACGCGCCCCGAGATCTACGCCATGGGCTTCCGCAACCCCTTCCGCTTCAGCGTCGACAAGCCCACCGGCGTGCTGTACGTCGGCGACTACGGCCCCGACGCAGGCGCGGCCGACCCCGCGCGCGGCCCGGCGGGCCAGGTCGAGTTCGCCCGCGTCACCAAGCCCGGCAACTTCGGCTGGCCCTTCTGCACCGGCAAGAACGACGCGTACGTCGACTACGACTTCGCGACGAAGGAGTCCGGCGCCAAGTTCGACTGCGCAGCCCCGGAGAACACCTCGCCGTCCAACACCGGCCTAACGGACCTGCCGCCGGCCCAAGAGGCCTGGATCCCGTACGACGGCGGATCCGTCCCCGAGTTCGGCACCGGATCCGAGTCCCCGATGGGCGGCCCCGTCTACCGGTACGACGCCAACCTCGACTCCCCGGTGAAGTTCCCCGAGGCGTACGACGGCGACTTCTTCGCCGGTGAGTTCGGCCGGCGCTGGATCAAGCGCATCGAGCAGGATGCCAACGGCGCCGTACAGTCCATCAATCCCGTGCCGTGGACCGGAACCCAGGTCATGGACTCGGCCTTCGGCCCCGACGGGGCGCTGTACGTACTCGACTACGGCACCGCCTGGTTCGGCGGCAACGAGCACTCCGGTCTCTACCGCATCGAGAACGCCACCGACGGCCACTCGCCGGTCGCGGAGGCCAAGGCCGACAGGACATCGGGCCAGGCCCCGCTGCGCGTGAAGTTCTCATCCGCAGGCACCGCCGACTCCGACGGCGACGCGCTCACCTACTCGTGGACGTTCGGTGACGGCGGAAAGTCGACCGCCGCCAACCCCACGTACACGTACAAGAAGAACGGCACGTACACCGCGACCGTCACCGCCAAGGACACCACCGGGCGGACGGGTTCGGCGAGCGTACAGATCGTCGTCGGCAACACCGCGCCCAAGGTGACGCTCGAACTGCCCGGTGACGGCCAGCTGTTCGACTTCGGCGACGACGTGCCCTTCAGGGTGAAGGTCACCGACCCCGAGGACGGCACGGTCGACTGCGCCAAGGTCAAGGTGACGTACATCCTCGGCCACGACAGCCACGGCCACCCGATCACCTCGGCCAACGGCTGCACCGGCACCATCAAGACCCCCGCCGACAGCAGCCACGACCCCAACGCCAACATCTTCGCGGTCTTCGACGCCGAGTACACGGACGGCGGAGGCGGCGGCCAGGCCCCGCTGACCAGCCACGACCAAAAGGTGCTCCAGCCCAAGCAGCGCCAGGCCGAGCACTACTCCACCCAGAGCGGCGTAGCACCGCAGAGCAAGCCGACCGCGCACGGCGGCAAGACCGTGGGCGACATCAGCAATGGCGACTGGATCGCCTTCAAGCCGTACCGCGTAGGCGACGCCACGTCCCTCACCGCACGCGTCTCGTCTGGTGGAGCGGGCGGCACACTCGAAGTCCGTACGGGGTCACCGGACGGCAGGCTGATCGGCTCGACCGTCGTCCCCGTGACCGGCGGCTGGGACGTCTTCCAGAACGTCACCACCACCATCAAGCGGCCCCCGGCCGGCACCACCACCCTCTACCTGGTCTTCAAGGGCGGCGCCGGAGCGCTCTACGACATCGACGACTTCACCTTCTCCACGGCGAAGAGCGACGCCACCCCCAAGAAGCGGGTCCTGGTCTTCTCCAAGACCGCCGGCTTCCGCCACGACTCCATCGGGACGGGCATCACCGCGCTCAAGGAACTCGGCGCGGAGCGCGGCCTCGCCGTCGACGCCACCGAAGAACCGAAGCAGTTCACACCGGAGAACCTCGCGCGCTACGACGCTGTCGCGTTCCTCTCCACGACCGGTGACGTCCTGAACACCAACCAGCAGACGGTCTTCGAGCAGTACGTCGCCGACGGAGGCGGCTACATGGGCATCCACGCCGCCGCCGACACCGAGTACGACTGGAAGTTCTACGGCGGACTCGTCGGCGCGTACTTCCACTCGCACCCGCAGATCCAGCCGGCGACCGTACGCGTCGAGGACCACGACCACCCGTCGACCGCGCACCTCGACACCACCTGGCAGCGCACCGACGAGTGGTACAACTACCGCACCAACCCACGTGAGCAGGCCCGCGTCCTGGCCACCCTCGACGAGACCAGCTACACCGGCGGCAACATGAAGGGCGACCACCCGATCGCCTGGTGCCAGCCGTACGAGGGCAGGCGTTCCTTCTACACGGGCGGCGGCCACACGAAGGAGTCGTACGCCGAACCGGCCTTCCGCAAGCACCTGCTGGGCGGAATGCTGTACGCCACCGGAATCGCCAAGGCCGGCTGCACGCCCTCCAAGGGCTACCGGTCGATCTTCAACGGCGAGACCCTCGACGGATGGAAGCAGGCAGGCCCCGGTTCCTTCGAAGTCAAGGACCGCACGCTGAACTCCGTCGGCGGCATGGGCCTCCTCTGGCACCAGGCCAAGGAACTGAAGTCGTACTCCCTCAAGCTCGACTGGAAGATGGCCGGTGACGACAACTCGGGGATCTTCGTGGGCTTCCCGGCCTCCGACGACCCGTGGTCGGCCGTCAACAAGGGGTATGAGATCCAGATCGACGCGACCGACGCCCCCGACCGCACCACCGGGTCCGTGTACGGCTTCAAGGCGGCGAACATCACCGCCCGGGACGCCGCGCTCAACCCGCCGGGGGAGTGGAACGCGTACGAGATCAGGGTCGAGGGAGAACGGCTCCGCGTCTTCCTCAACGGTGTGAAGATCAACGACTTCACGAACACCGACCCTGCCCGCAGCCTGGCCCAGGGCCACATCGGCATCCAGAACCACGGCGCCGGCGACCAGGTTTCCTTCCGCAACATCAAGGTCAAGGAACTGTCCGCAGGCTCCTGACGACCACCAGGACCGGCGGCGGGCGGGAGCACGCCGAGCCCCCGCCCGCCGCCCTCTGGTCTGTATATGCCCGTCTCTACATGTTCGTCTCTCCATCTCTCTGGCAGGGAGGCAGCCCGTGACGACCACGACCCATTCCGAAGACACGACGGCGCACACGGCACGGACCGGAGTGTGGTTCGTCGGAGCGCGCGGCTCCGTCGCCACGACCGCCGTAGCCGGCTGTGCGGCCCTCAGCGCGGGCCTCCACGCGCCGGACGGCATGGTCACCGAGACCCCGCCGTTCGCCGGGAGCGGCCTGGCGCCGCTCTCCTCGCTCGTCTTCGGCGGACACGACACGGTGAGCTGCCCCCTGCCCAAACGGGCCGAGGAACTGGAGGCGGGCGGCGTCCTGCCGCACGGCCTGTCCTCGGCCGTACGAAGCGAACTGGCGACGGCGGACCGGGAGATCAGGACCGGCGGCCCACTGCCGGGCGACACGCGCGGCGACGAGGAACTCATCGACGCCTTCGCCGCACACCTGCTGGTCGCGCGCCGGCAGCGTCTCGACCGCGTGGTGGTCGTCAACGTCGCCTCAACAGAACCCGCTCCCACGGACCCCCAGTCGTCCCTCCCGCCCAGCTCCCTCTACGCGGCGGCGGCGCTGCGGGCCGGCTGCCCGTACGTCAACTTCACCCCCTCCACCGGGCTGCGCGCGGCGGCCCTCCAGGACGCCGTCGCGGCCGGCGGCCTTCCCCACGCGGGACGCGACGGCAAGACGGGCCAGACGCTGCTCCGTTCCGTACTCGCCCCGATGTTCGTGCAGCGCGCCCTGTCCGTACGGGCATGGTCGGGTACGAATCTGCTCGGCGGCGGGGACGGAGCAGCGCTGGCCGACCCGGCCGCCGCGGCGGCGAAGAACGCGGGCAAGAACCGTGTCCTGACGGACACCCTCGGCGCGCTTCCCGAGGGCGACGTCCACATCGACGACGTACCGGCGCTCGGTGACTGGAAGACGGCCTGGGACCACATCGCCTTCGACGGCTTCCTGGGCTCACGGATGACGCTCCAGACGACGTGGCAGGGCTGCGACTCGGCGCTCGCGGCGCCGCTGGTTCTCGACCTGGCCCAACTGCTGGCGCGCGCCCACGAGGTGGGCATCTCGGGACCGCTCCCGGAGCTCGGCTTCTACTTCAAGGACCCGGACGGCGGCCCGGCGGCGCTGGCGGAACAGTACGAGGCGCTGCTGGCCTTCGGGTCGCGCCTGCGGGCGGCCCGATGACGGCGCCCGCTCATCGCCTCACCGCCTGGGCGGAACTCCTGCGCGTGTCCGCCCTGTTCACCGTCCCGGGTGACGCGGTGGCGGGCGCGGCGTCCATCGGCGTACGCCCCAACCGGGGCACGGCCCTGGCGGTCGGGTCCTCCTTGTGCCTGTACGAGGCGGGCATGGCCCTGAACGACTGGGCGGACCGCGCGGAGGACGCGGTGGACCGCCCGCACCGCCCGATCCCGTCGGGCCGCATCACCCCGGCCGGGGCCCTGGCCGCTTCGGGCGCCCTGACGGCGGCAGGCCTCGCCCTGGCGGCGGGGGCGGGCCGCCCGGCCCTGGCGGTGGCCACGGGCCTTGCGGCGACGGTCTGGGCGTACGACTTGGCCCTGAAGTACACGGCGGCAGCCCCCGCGGCGATGGCCACGGCCCGGGCCCTGGATCTGCTCCTGGGCGCGACGGCGACGGCGACGGGGGCGCGGGCCGAGCTCTTCTTTCCCCACCCCGCCCCTTCCCGAAGGCCTCAAACGCCGGCCGGGCTTGATGGGGCTGAGCAGCCTCTCCTGGCACATCCAGCCCGTCCAGGGGGTCCCTCCCATGCCCTTAAGGCTATGGGGGAGTTTGAGGACCGGGGTCTGGGGCGGAGCCCCAGGTGGGGGAAGGGTCGCCCGGGCCCGGCGGTGGTCGTGGCTCGTGCACCCGGTGTGCGCGACGCACTGGCCGCCGCGGCAATGCTTGGCGCGCACACCTACGCCGTCACGGCGGTCTCGCGCCGCGAAACGCAGGGCGGCTCGACGGCGACGCCACTCGCCGCGCTCGCGGCAGCCGCCGTACTGGCCGGGTTGGTCGCCCGCAAACGCCCGGCGCCCGCGCCCACCCGCCACAAAGCGGTCCGCATCGTCAGCCACTCGGCAACCCCCGCCACCCTCGCGGCCACCGCCTACTTCCGCACCGCGGCCAAGCCCCTCCTCCACGCCGCACTCAATCCCTCCCCGCCCCTCACCCAGCGCGCCGTGGGCGGCGGGATCCGGGCCATGATCCCGCTGCAGGCCGCGCTCGCGGCCCGCAGCGGCGCGGCCGGGGCCGGGGCGGCGCTCATGGGGCTCGTACCCATCGCCCGGAAGCTGTCGCGAAAGGTGAGCCCCACATGACCGCCACCCCCGCTCACACCCCCGCTCACACCGCCACTCACACCGCCACCCCCATCCGCTTCGGCTACGGCACCAACGGCCTCACCGACCTCCGTCTGGACGACGCCCTCGCCCTCCTGGCCGACCTCGGTTACGACGGCGTCGGCCTGACCCTCGACCACATGCACCTCGACCCCCTCGCCGCCGAACTGTCCGCCCGCACCCGCCAAGTCGGCCGCAGGCTGTCCCAGCTTGGCCTCGCCGTGACCATCGAGACCGGCGCACGGTACGTCCTCGACCCGCGCCGCAAACACGGCCCGTCCCTGCTCGACCCGGACCCGCAAGGCCGCGCCGCCCGCGCCGAGCTGCTCGTCACGGCGGTACGCGTCGCCGCGGACCTCGGAGCCCACGCCGTCCACTGCTTCAGCGGCGTCACCCCGGACGGAACCTCGCCCGACACCGCCTGGCAGCGGCTGACCGAGTCACTCGCCCCCGTCATCGAAGCCGCCGCCACCGCCGGGGTACCGCTCGCCGTCGAGCCCGAACCCGGTCACCTCCTCGCCACCCTCGCCGACTTCCATCACCTGCGCCGCACCCTCGGCGACCCCTCCCCTCTCGGCCTCACCCTCGATATCGGTCACTGCCAGTGCCTGGAACCGTCGTCGCCCGCCGACTGCGTACGCGAGGCAGCGCCGTGGCTGCGGCATGTCCAGATCGAAGACATGCGCCGCGGCGTACACGAGCATCTGCCGTTCGGCGACGGCGAGATCGACTTCCCGCCCGTCCTGGACGCACTCGCAGCCACCGGCTACCAGGGCCTGACAGTCGTCGAACTCCCCCGCCACTCGCACGCCGGCCCCGACCTGGCTGAACGCTCCCTCGACTTCCTGCGCAAGGCGACGCGGGCGCTGCCCACCGAACCGGCGATCCCGGCAGGAGGCGCCCGATGCTGACCGAACTGACCAACGGCGCCCCGCTCTCCGCCCTTCAGGCCGCACTCGAAGAACAGCTGACCGGAGCGGCCCGCGCTTGGCTCCACGAGGCCCTGGCCGAGGCGGAAGCGGAGGCGAAGGCCAAGGCCGCCAAGGCCAACGCCAAGGGGCACTTCGCCGAGCCGGCGGACCGCCCCCGCTGGACCCTGCCCACCTGGGAGCTCCGCTTCGCGGAAGCAGGCCGCCACTGCCGTCCCGTCCAAGGCACCGAGTCCACGCCAGACCTCCATAGCGCCCAGGACCTGGCCGACGCCGCCCGCGTCCTCCTCCTGCACGCCGTGCGAGCCGACCACGCCACCATCACCCGGCTCTACACCCACGGCACCGCCGCCGAACGCCGCGCGGTGCTGCTCGCCCTGCCGCACTTCAACGCCCCGTCCGCCGGTCCCGCGACGCTCCTCCCGCTCGTCGAAGACGCTCTGCGTACCAACGACACCCGCCTCGTCGCCGCCGCAGTAGGCCCGTACGCCGCCGAGCACCTCGACCAGCACGCCTGGCGGCACGCCGTCCTCAAGTGCCTGTTCACCGGCGTACCGGTCGACGCCATCGACGGCCTGGCCCCGCGCGCCCGCGCCGACAGCGAACTCGCCCGGATGCTCCGCGACTACGCCGCCGAACGCACCGCCGCAGGCCGCCCCGTCCCGGACGATCTCCACCGCGTCCTCGCCCTCACGGCACGCCCGTACCTCACGGCCGCCCCCACAGAGGAGTCCTGAGTTCTGATGCGCATCTTCGACCCCCACATCCACATGACATCCCGCACCACCGACGACTACCAGGCGATGTACGCCGCCGGGGTCCGCGCCGTAGTCGAGCCGTCCTTCTGGCTGGGCCAGCCCCGCACCTCGCCCGCCAGCTTCTTCGACTACTTCGACGCGCTCCTCGGCTGGGAGCCCTTCCGCGCCTCCCAGTACGGCATCGCCCACCACTGCACGCTCGCCCTCAACCCCAAAGAGGCGAACGACCCCCGCTGTACCCCCGTTCTCGACGCGCTTCCCCGCTACCTCGTCAAGGACTCCGTCGTCGCCGTCGGCGAGATCGGCTACGACTCCATGACCCCCGCCGAGGACACCGCGCTCGCCGCCCAGCTCCAGCTCGCCGCCGACCACGGACTGCCCGCCCTCGTCCACACCCCGCACCGCGACAAACTCGCCGGCCTCCACCGCACCGTCGATGTCATCCGCGAATCGAACCTCCCCCCGGACCGCGTCCTCCTCGATCACCTCAATGAGACAACCGTAAAGGCCGCCACTGACAGTGGCTGCTGGCTCGGCTTCTCCATCTACCCCGACACCAAGATGGACGAGGACCGCATGGTCGCCGTCATCAAGGACCACGGCACGGAAAAGGTGCTGGTCAACTCCGCCGCGGACTGGGGGAAGAGCGACCCCCTCAAGACCCGCAAAGTCGGTGACGCCCTGCTCGCCGCAGGCTTCTCCGAGGACGACGTCGACCAGGTCCTGTGGCGAAACCCCGTCGCCTTCTACGGCCTCAGCGGCCGCCTCCACCTCGACGTGTCCGACGCCCCCGAGCCGCTCCACGAGGGCAACTCCATCCTCCGCGGCGGGGAATGAGGGGGAGGAGAGCCACCATGCGCTTTCGCCACCCCGACGGTTCCACCGTCCACCTCGCGTACTGCACCAACGTCCATCCCGCCGAGACGCTCGACGGCGTACTCGCCCAGCTCCGCGACCATTGCGAGCCCGTACGCAGACGCCTCGGCCGGGACCGCCTCGGCATCGGCCTGTGGCTCGCGAAAGACGCCGCGCACGCGCTGATCACCGACCCGGCCGCCCTGCGCGGCCTGCGCGCCGAGCTGGAACGGCGGGGTCTGGAAGTCGTCACCCTCAACGGCTTCCCGTACGAAGGGTTCGGCGCAGAAGAGGTCAAGTACCGCGTCTACCGGCCCGACTGGACCGAGCCCGCGCGTCTCGACCACACCACCGACCTCGCCCACCTCCTCGCCGCGCTGCTCCCCGAAGACGTCACCGAAGGCACCATCTCCACCCTCCCCATCGCCTGGCGGACCCCCTTCGACACGGCCCGCGCCGACGCCGCCCGCACCGCGCTCACCACGCTCGCCGAACGCCTCGACGCGCTGGAGGAGCTCACCGGCAAATCCATCCGCATCGGCCTCGAACCCGAGCCGGGCTGCACCGTCGAGACGACCGCCGACGCCATCGGCCCCCTCACCGCCCTGGCCGGCTCGCGCATCGGTATCTGCGTCGACACCTGCCACCTCGCCACCTCCTTCGAGGACCCGGCGAACGCCTTGGGCGCCCTCACCGCCGCCGGCGTCACCATCCCCAAAGCACAGCTCTCCGCGGCCCTGCACGCCGAACACCCCCACCTCCCCGAAGTACGCGAAGCGCTCGCCGCCTTCGCCGAACCCCGCTTCCTCCACCAGACCCGTACCCGTACGAGCGCAGGCCTGCGAGGCACCGACGACCTCGACGAGGCCCTGACCGGAGCGGTGCTCCCCGACGGCGCCCCCTGGCGCGCCCACTTCCACGTCCCCCTCCACGCCCCGCCCGCCCCGCCGCTCGCCTCGACCCTTCCCGTACTCCAGGACGCGCTCGCCCGCCTCGTCGGCGGCCCGGCGCCGCTCACCCGCCACCTCGAAGTCGAGACGTACACCTGGCAGGCACTCCCGCCCGAGCTGCGACCCCGCAACCGCACCCAGCTCGCCGACGGAATCGCCGCCGAACTCACTCTCGCCCGCGACCTCCTGGTCGACCTCGGCCTCAAGGAGCTGCCGTGACAGAGACAGAGACCTCACCCACCCCCCTCCTCGTCCTGGACGTCGTCGGCCTCACCCCCCAGCTGCTCGCCCACATGCCGAACCTCAAGCGGCTCGCCCAGTCCGGCTCCCAGGCGGCCCTCGGAACCGTCCTGCCCGCCGTCACCTGCGCCGCCCAGTCGACATTCCTCACCGGCACCACCCCCGCCGAGCACGGAATCGTCGGCAACGGCTGGTACTTCCGCGACCTCGGCGAAGTCCTCCTCTGGCGCCAGCACAACGGCCTCGTCTCCGGCGACAAGATCTGGGACGCCGCCCGCCGCGCCCACCCCGGCTACACCGTCGCCAACATCTGCTGGTGGTACGCGATGGGAGCCGACACCGACTTCACGGTCACCCCCCGCCCCGTCTACTACGCCGACGGCCGCAAGGAACCCGACTGCTACACCCGCCCCCCGTCCCTCCACGACGAACTCACCGAGAAACTCGGTACTTTCCCCCTCTTCCACTTCTGGGGCCCGGGCGCCGACATCGTCTCCTCACAGTGGATCACCGATGCCACCCGCCACATCCTGCGCACGCGCCACCCCGACCTGGCCCTGTGCTACCTCCCGCACCTCGACTACGACCTCCAGCGCTACGGTCCCGACGACCCCCGCGCGTACCGCGCCGCAGCAGACCTCGACGCCGCCGTCGCGCCGCTGCTCGACGACGCGAGGGCCGAGGGCCGTACCGTCGTCGCGCTCTCCGAGTACGGGATCACCCGCGTCTCGCGCGCCGTCGACATCAACCGGGCCCTGCGCCGCGCCGGACTCGTCGAGGTCCACACCCAGGACGGCATGGAGTACCTCGACCCCATGACCTCACGGGCGTTCGCAGTCGCCGACCACCAGCTCGCGCACGTCTACGTACGTCGGCCCGAGGACCTCGAACCCACCCGTGCGGCCCTCGCGGACCTCCCCGGAATCGCCGAACTCCTCGACGACGAGGGCAAGAAGAGCCACGGCCTCGACCACCCCCGCTCCGGCGAACTGGTCGCCGTGGCCGAACCCGACGCGTGGTTCACGTACTACTACTGGCTCGACGACGCGAAGGCCCCCGACTTCGCCCAGCTCGTCGAGATCCACCGCAAGCCCGGATACGACCCCGTCGAGCTCTTCATGGACCCCCTCGACCCGTACGTACGCCTCAAGGCAGCCAAGGCCCTCGCCCGCAAGAAGCTCGGCATGCGCTACCGCATGGCGGTCGTGCCCCTCGACCCCTCACCTATTCGCGGCAGCCACGGCCGCCTCCCCGAGCGCGACGAAGAAGGTCCGCTCATCCTGTGCTCCACCCCCCGCGCTGTAAGCGGCCGCCTGGCGGCCACCGATGTGAAAGCCCTGCTCCTTCATCTTGCCGGACTGCACTGACAAAGGGAGTTCCACGCATGAGCCGCAAGACCACCACCAGCACGAGCACCGACCCCGAGCTCACCCACAAGCTCTCCAGACGAGGCATGCTCGGCGTAGCCGCCGGCGCCACCGCGGCCGCCCTCCTCGGCGCCGCGGCGCCCGCCGCTGCCGCTGCCGAACAGACGGCCACCGGCCGCGGCCGCCCCGTCCTGCCCCCCGGCCGCCTCGGCATCCAGCTCTACTCGCTCCGCGACAAGGTCTCCACCCTCGGCTTCGCCAAGGTCTTGGCCGAGCTGGAGCGCTTCGGTTACGACGAGGTGGAGTACGCCGGCTACACCCAGGGCTCCGCGGGCCCCATCACCCTGGCCCAGCTCCGGCAGCTCACCCGTGACCACGGTCTGCGCGGCATCGGCAGCCACGTCGGCTACTACTCCGACGGCAACCCCAGCGCGTACACCTTCGCCCAGAACCTCACCAAGGTCCTCGACGACGCCCAGGCCCTCGGCCTCAAGCACATCGGCACCGCGTCCGGCCCCTGGCGTTACGGCGCGACCGTCGACGGCTGGAAGCGGGCCGCCCAGGACTTCAACACGTACGGAGCGGCGGCCAGGGCGCGCGGCATGAAGTTCTACCAGCACAACCACGCCGAGGAGTTCTCCTTCGCGACCGATAAGCCCGGCGTCCGCCTCTACGACGTACTCCTCGCCGAGACCGATCCCGACCTGGTCTATCTGGAGATGGACATCTATTGGGCGTACGCCGCCCAGTTCCGCTTCGGAAAGCGCGCCGACGGCACACCCGCCCCCTTCGAGCCCCTCGACTACGTACTGAAGCAGCCGGACCGCTACCCGCTCTTCCACGTCAAGGACGGCGAACACGACGCATCCGCCCGCGACGGCTACCGGATGGCGGACGTCGGGGACGGAGACATCGATTACCAGCGCTTCATATCCGCTGTGTCGAAGACCCGCGGCGGGCACCGTGACCACCACTGGCAGGCGGAACACGACAACCCGGTCGAGTCGTTCGCCTTCGCCCGCAAGTCGAGCGCGCACCTGCACTCACTGCGCGAGAAGGACTGCTGAGAGCGGTAGCAGTCAGATCGCGTCGCGGCTGATCGGCTGCGGGTTCGGCTTGATGTGCCGGGGCCCGCGGCCGCCCCGGCGGGTGCAGGAAGATCGCGATGAAGCCGGCGAACAGGGAAATCGACCCCGCCAGTACGAACGCACCGCCGTACCCCCACGCGCCCACGACCACCGCGCCCATGCCCGAGCCGAGCAGCCCGGACACCAGCTTGGAGCTGTAGACGAGCCCGTAGTTGGAGGCGTTGTTGTTCTCGCCGAAGTAGTCCGCGGTCATCGCCGCGAACATCGGGAAGATCGCGCCGCCCCCGAATCCGGAGATGCTGGAGAACAGCAGGAACAGCGGCAGATTCCCAATATTTCCCGAGAACAGGATCCCGTACTGGGAAAGCCCCAGCACGACGCAGACGAAGATCAGGCACTGCTTGCGGCCGTACCGGTCGGAGAGCCAGCCGATCACCCCGCGTCCGGTCCCGTTCACGATCGCCTTCAGGGACATCGCCGTGGCCACGATGCCGCCCGCGAACCCCGCCTCGTCACCGAACGGCACCTGGAAGGCGATGCCGAATATGTTCACACCCGACGTACACAGCAGGCAGAACCACATCAATCCCACGCGCCCCGTCTGCCACGCCTCCCTCGGCGTGTACTGCTTCACGGCCGGTGGGTTCTTCTCCAGCGCGCGCCGCGCCCGCGGGTCGTCCGGCTTGCGCAGCGGGTCGATCTCAGCGGGCCACCAGTTCTTCGGCGGGTCCTGGAAGAAGTACCCGGCGAAGGCCACCACACCGGCGAGGAAGACGCCGACGGCGACCAGCACCCACCGGAAGTTCGTCAGGTCCATGTAGCCGGTGAAGATGAACACGAACGGCACGGAGCCATAGGCGAAACCGCCATTGACGAAGCCCGTCTTGCCGCCCTTGCGCTCCGGATACCACTTGCCGACCATGTTCACGCAGGTCGCGTAGACCATGCCGGCGCCCATGCCGCTGAACATGCCGAAGCCGACGTACGCCACGATCACATGCGGCGCGAAGGCCAGCGAAAGATAGCCGAGCAGAGTGCCCACCGCGCCCAGCATCATCGCCCAGCGGGCCGGCAGCTTCCCGCTCTCCCGCAGCTTTCCGGCCGGGAAGGCCACCGCCGCCTGGAAGAACACCCACACACCGAGCATCCAGAAGATGTGCTGGCTGCCCCAACCGTGCGCGGTGTGCAAGGTCTCCTCGGCGGACGCGAACGCGTACTCCGCCGAGCTGATGCCCATCATTCCCACCCACGGCAGGATGACCATCCACTTGCGTGGTCGGCCCATGATGTCCACATCGGTTTCGCCGAGCCGGTACATCCGGCCGTTGGCGTCCGTCACCTCCCTGTAGGGGACGGACGATGAGATGTCTGTTGTCGCCATGTCGATCGAACCCCTTGCGTCGAAGAAGCCTGGGCAGCGCCCCCTGTCCGTTCTCTTCGTGCCGGGGCCCCGCGGCGAGCGGACGCCGCGGGGCCCCGGTGGTTCGAGCCGCTGCTCAGCTCATCGACCGCCCCCCAACGACCCGGCAGCGCGGGCCCATTGGTACTTCGCACCGAGCACCTCGACCGGCCTCTCCGTCGTGTACGGATACGCCACGACGCCCCGCTCGTAGAGGTACGCGCACGCCTCCTCGACCTCCACATCGCCCGCCAGCGACGCCACCACCGGCTTCTCGATGCCGCGCGCCCGGAACTCCTCCACCACCCGGGCCGTCAGCTCCGCGAAGACCATCGGAGGCGTGACGATCGTGTGCCAGTAGCCGAGCACCAGCGCGTGAATCCGCGGGTCCTCCATCCCCAGCCGGATGGTCGCCTCGTACGTCGAAGGCGGCTCGCCCCCCGTGATGTCGATCGGGTTGCCCGCCGCCCCGAAAGGCGGGATGAAAGCCTTGAACGCCGCATCCAAGTCGTCCGGGATCTCCATCAGCGAAAGCCCGTTGTCGACTATCGCGTCCGACAACAGCACACCGGAGCCCCCCGCCCCCGTGATGATCACGACGTTGTCGCCCTGCGGTGTCGGCAGCACCGGCAAGGCCCGCGCGTACTCCAGCATTTCGTTCAGGCCCGGCGCCCTGATCACCCCGGCCTGCCGCAGGATGTCCTCGTACACCGCGTCGTCACCTGCGAGCGCCCCCGTGTGCGAGCCTGCCGCCTTCGCGCCCGCGCTCGTACGGCCCGCCTTCAGCACGACGATCGGCTTCTTCCGTACGGTCGCCCGCGCCGCGTCGACGAAGGCGCGCCCGTCCTTCAGATCCTCCAAGTGCATCGCGATGCACGTGGTGTTGGGATCCTCACCGAACCACGTCAGCAGGTCGTCCTCGTCGAGGTCCGACTTGTTGCCGAGCCCGACGATCGCCGACACACCCGCGAGAACCCGAGGATCGCCATCCCGATGCCGCCGGACTGGGAGGTCAGCGCCACCCCGCCCTTGACGTCGTACGGCGTACAGAAGTTCGCGCACAGGTCCTGCCACGTCGAGTAGTAGCCGTAGATGTTCGGCCCGAGCAGGCGTACGCCGTGACGCTCGGCGATGGCCACGATCTCCGCCTGGAGCGCGTGCTCGCCGGTCTCGGCGAAGCCGGACGGAATGAGCACGGCATTGGGAATCCCCTTGCGCCCCACCTCCTCCAGCGCCGCCGCAACGAACTTGGCGGGGATCGCGAAGACCGCCACATCCACCTCACCCGGAACGTCCGTGACACTCTTGTACGCCTTGCGGCCCAAGATGCCATCGGCCCGGGGGTTCACCGGATGGATCTCGCCGGGGAATCCGCCGTCGATGAGGTTGCGCATCACCGAATTGCCGATTTTGCCCTGCTCGTTGGAGGCGCCGACGACGGCGACCGACCGCGGCTGCATCAGCCGCCGCATCGAGGTGAGGATCTCATCCCGGCTGTACTTGCGCCGGGGCGCGGGGGAGGGGCCGCCGAGCAGGATGCGTACGTCGGCCGCCATCACCCCGCCCGCCGTCGCGAACACGGGGTTGAGGTCGACCTCCGCGATTTCGGGGAAGTCGGCGGCCAGCTCCGAGACCCGCACAATGAGCCCGGCGAGCGCCGTACGGTCCACGGCCGCCCCGCCGCGCACGCCGCGCAGGATCTCGGCGGCACGGATCGAGTCGAGCATGGACAGCGCGTCGTCCTCGGAGGCGGGCGCGAGCCGGAAGGTGATGTCTTTCAGCACCTCCACCAGCACCCCGCCGAGACCGAACGCCACGATCTTCCCGAAGGTCGGATCGGTGACGGCACCGACGATGACCTCCTGCCCCGCCGGCACCATCTGCTGGACCTGGACGCCCTGGATGCGCGCCTTCGGATCGTACGCACGGGCATTGGCCACGATCTCCGTGTACGCCGCCCGGACCTCGCCCGGCGACTTCAGCCCGATCCGTACTCCGCCCGCGTCCGTCTTGTGCACGATCTCGGGCGAGACGATCTTCAGCGCGACCGGGAAGCCGATCCGGTCGGCGAAGGCGACGGCCTCGTCCACGGTCTCGGCCAGCGCCTCCGCCGGCACGGGGATGCCGTACGCGTCGGCGATGAGCTTCGCCTCGGGGGCGGTGAGCGCGCTGCGGCCCTCGCGGCTCGCCGCGTCGAGCACGGCCCGTACCGCAGCGGTGTCATGGGGGAGGGCGGCCATCAGATCACTCCGTTCGTCTTGAGCAGCCGCAGCTCCTCGTCGCCGAGGCCGAGCTCACCGACGTACACCTCCGCGTTGTGCTCACCGAGCAGCGGCGAGGTGACCACGTCGAAGGGGGAGTCGGACAGCTTGATGGGGTTGCCGACGGTGGTGAAGCGGCCGCGCTCGGGGTGCTCGACCTCCACGACCATCTCGTTCGCGGCGAGTGACGTGTCCTCGAAGATCTCCTTGGTGGAGAGGATCGGGCCGCACGGGATGTTGTGGGCGTTGAGCTGCTCCAGTACGTCCCACTTGGGCAGGGTCGAGGACCACTCCTCGATCAGCTGGAACATCTTGCCGAGCTTGGGCAGCCGGTCCGCCGGAGTCGCCCACTCGGGGTCGTCGGCCAGCTCGGGCCGGCCGATCAGCTCGGCCAGCGGCCGCCAGCCGACGGGCTGGACGATGACGTACACGTAGTCGTTGGGGCCGCCTGGCGCGCACTTGACCGCCCAGCCGGGCTGCCCGCCGCCGCTCGCGTTGCCGCTGCGCGGCACGTCGTCGCCGAAGTCGTCGTTCGGATACTCGGCGAGCGGGCCGTGCGCGAGCCGCTGCTGGTCGCGCAGCTTCACGCGGCAGAGGTTGAGCACGGCGTGCTGCATGGCGACGTTGACGCGCTGCCCGCGCCCGGTGTTCTCCCGCTGGAAGAGCGCGGCGAGGATGCCGGCGACGGCATGGATCCCCGTCCCGGAGTCACCGATCTGCGCGCCGGTGGCGAGCGGCGGTCCGTCCTCGAAGCCGGTGGTGGACATGGACCCGCCCATGGCCTGGGCGACGACTTCGTACGCCTTGAAGTTGGTGTACGGGCCGTCCCCGAAGCCCTTGATCGAGGCGTAGACGATGCGGGGATTGATCTCCTGGATGCGCTCCCAGGTAAAGCCCATGCGGTCGACGGCGCCGGGGCCGAAGTTCTCCACCATCACGTCGGAGCGGCGGATGAGCTCGGTCAGGATCTCTTTGCCGTGCTCGGTCTTGGTGTTGAGGGTGATGCTGCGCTTGTTGCAGTTGAGCATCGTGAAGTAGAGGGAGTCGACGTCCGGCAGGTCACGCAGCTGCCCCCGCGTGATGTCGCCGGTCGGCGCCTCCAGCTTGACCACGTCCGCGCCGAGCCAGCCGAGGAGCTGGGTGGCGGAGGGGCCGGACTGTACGTGGGTCATGTCGAGGACGCGCACGCCCTCAAGGGCCTTGGTCATGGCTGGCTGGCCTCCGTCACTTGTACATGGTCTGGTTCATGGTTCCGGGGGCGTACACGTCCGGGTCGAGCCACACGTTGATCAGTGACGGCAGCCCCGACTCGCGGGCGCGGCGCAGGGCTGGCGCGATGTCGGCGGGGTCGCGGACCTCTTCGCCGTAACCGCCGAGCATCTGCGCGAACTTGTCGTAGTGGACGTCGCCGAGGGTGTTGCCGACCCGCTCGCGCTCGTCGCCGTACTTGGCCTTCTGGCCGTAACGGATCTGGTTCATCGAGGAGTTGTTGCCGACGATGCCGACGAAGGGGAGGTTGTAGCGGACGAGCGTCTCGAAGTCCCAGCCCGTGAGGGAGAACGCGCCGTCCCCGAAGAGCGCCACGACTTCCTTGTCGGGCCGCGCCTGCTTCGCGGCGAGCACGAAGGGCACTCCGACGACGAGCGTGCCGAGCGGTCCGGGGTCCATCCAATGCCCCGGGGTCCTGGGCTGGACGACCTGCCCGGAGAAGGTGACGATGTCGCCGCCGTCCCCGACGTAGATCGAGTCTTCCGTCAGGAAGTCGTTGATCTCGCTCACCAGCCGGTACGGGTGGATGGGCGTCGCGTCCGACTTCAGCTGCGGCAGGCGCTTTTCGATGGCCGTCTGCTCGGCTGTGCGCAGTTCCTCCAGCCAGGCCTTTCGCTTGACGGAGCCGCCGTTGAGCCGGCCCGACGACGCTTGAGTGGCGGACCGCAGAATCAGTGAGGCGTCACCCACGATCCCCAGGTCGATGTCCCTGTTCTTGCCGACGGTCCGGTAGTCCAGGTCGATCTGTACGACGGTCGCGCTCGGCGAGAGCCGCTTGCCGTACCCCATCCGGAAGTCGAAGGGCGTACCGACGATGATGATGAGGTCGGCGTTGGCGAACGCGTAGCGCCGCGAGAGCTGGAAGTGGTGCGGGTCGCCGGGCGGCAGCGTTCCGCGCCCCGCGCCGTTCATGTACGCGGGCACATTCAGCGTCCGTACGAGCTCGGTCGCCGCGTCCGTCGCCCGCGTCGTCCAGACCTGGCTGCCGAGCAGGATCGCCGGCTTCTCGGCGTGTACGAGCAGATCGGCCAGCTTCTCGATCGCGTCCGGGTCGCCGGCGGCGCGTGTCGATGCCCGGTACTGCCCTGCCAGCGGCACCCGTGCCTTGCCGGCCGGCACCTTGGCGTCGAGGACGTCGCGCGGGATCTCCAGGAATGACGGCCCGGGGGCGCCGTGGTAGCACTCGCGGAACGCCATGGACACCATGTCGGCGGCCCGCGCGGTGTCCGGCACAGTGGCGGCGAACTTGGTGATCGGCGCCATCATGTCCACGTGCGGCAGGTCCTGGAGTGACCCCATCTTGTGCTGGGTGAGGGCGCCCTGGCCGCCGATCAGCAGCATGGGCGACTCCGCGCGGAAGGCATTGGCTACACCGGTGACGGCGTCGGTCGTACCGGGACCGGCCGTGACGACGGCGCAGCCCGGCTTTCCGGTGATGCGGGAGTAGCCGTCGGCGGCGTGGGCGGCGACCTGCTCGTGGCGTACGTCGACGACGTCGATGCCCTCGTCGACGCAGCCGTCGTAGATGTCGATGATGTGGCCGCCGCAGAGGGTGTAGATGCGTTCGACCCCTTCTGCTTTGAGCGCCTTGGCGACCAAATGCCCACCGGAGATGAGTTCCTGGCTGTCGTCGGGCATGGCGAAGTCCGTTCCCTTCGTTGGGGTCCTGGAGCGATGACACGTAGATTGCATACAGTCGACGAATACTGTATGAAGCTTGTTATCCCGCATCCGGTGGGTGGTGTCCAGGGGGCGTGCGGCACTTTCCGACGAGGATTGAGGAGCCGGTATGGACCTGTACGAGCACCAGGCAAGGGAACTCTTCGCGCGGTACGGCGTATTGGTGCCGGACGCCGAGGTGGTGGACACGCCACGCGAGGCGCGTGACGCGGCGGAGCGCCTGGGCGGCCGCGTCGTCGTCAAGGCGCAGGTGAAGACCGGGGGCCGCGGCAAAGCGGGCGGGGTGAAGCTCGCAGTCGACCCGGCGGCGGCCGAACTGACCGCCCGCCAGATCCTCGGCATGGACATCAAGGGCCACACGGTCCGCAAGGTCATGCTGGCGCAACCCGTCGGCATCGAGACGGAGTTCTACGCCTCGTACGTCCTCGACCGCACCGTCGGCCGCTTCCTGGCCATCGCGTCGGCCGAGGGCGGCATGGACATCGAGGAGGTGGCGGCGACCCGCCCCGACGCGGTGGCCCGCATTCCCGTGGAGCCGGACGAGGGCGTCACCGCCGCCAAGGCCGCCGAAATCGCCGCGGCGGCGCAACTCCCGCCGGAGGCGGCGCCCGTACTCCAGCAGCTGTGGCAGGTCCTGACCCAGGAGGACGCCCTCCTGGTGGAGGTCAACCCGCTCGTACGGACCACCGACGGCCGGATCCTCGCGCTCGACGGCAAGGTCACGGTCGACGACAACGCCCGCTTCCGCCAGGCGCGGTGGGGCCTTATGCGTCCGACCAGCACTCGGACCCGCTGGAAGCCGCGGCGACGGCGAAGGGCCTCAACTACGTCAAGCTCGACGGCGAGGTCGGCATCATCGGCAACGGTGCGGGCCTCGTCATGTCGACCCTGGACGTGGTCGCCGGCTGCGGCGCCCGCCCCGCGAACTTTCTCGACATCGGGGGAGGGGCGTCCGCCCAGGTCATGGCCGACGGCCTGTCCGTCATCCTCTCCGACCCGGCGGTGAAGTCCGTCTTCGTCAACGTCTTCGGCGGCATCACCGCCTGCGACTCGGTCGCCGACGGCATAGTCCAGGCCCTGGAGACGGTACGGCTGACCCGCCCCCTGGTCGTACGCCTGGACGGCAACGCCGCCGCCCGGGGCCGCGCCATCCTCGACGACCGCGCCCACCCCCTCGTCCACCAGGCCACCACGATGGACAGCGCCGCCCGCCAAGCCGCCCAACTAGCCATCTCTGCCTGAGGAGAGACCGACATGGCCATCTACCTGACCAAGGAGAGCAAGGTCCTCGTCCAGGGCATGACCGGGGCCGAGGGCATGAAGCACACCCGCCGCATGCTCGCGGCGGGCACCGATGTCGTGGGCGGCGTCAACCCGCGCAAGGCCGGCCGGGTCGTGGACTTCGACGACCGTACGGTCCCGGTCTTCGCCGCGGTGTCCGAAGCGATGGCCGCCACAGCGGCCGACGTCACGATCATCTTCGTCCCTCCACCCTTCGCGAAGGCTGCCGTCATCGAGGCGGCGGACGCCGGAATCGGCCTGGCGGTAGTCATAACGGAAGGCGTCCCGGTCCACGACGCGGTCGCCTTCCACGCGTACGCGAAGACACGTGGCACCCGCATCATCGGCCCCAACTGCCCTGGCCTGATCAGTCCCGGCCAATCCAACGCCGGCATCATCCCGGCGGACATCGCCACCAAGCCCGGCCGCATAGGGTTGGTCTCCAAGTCCGGCACGCTCACCTACCAGCTCATGTACGAACTGCGCGAGACGGGCTTCACGACGGCGGTCGGGATCGGCGGCGACCCGGTGATAGGCACCACCCACATCGATTGCCTGGCCGCCTTCGAGGACGACCCCGACACCGAACTCATCATCCTGATAGGCGAAATCGGTGGCGACGCGGAAGAGCGGGCGGCGGCGTACATCTCCTCCCACATCACGAAGCCGGTCATCGGCTACATAGCGGGCTTCACCGCCCCTGAGGGCAAGACGATGGGCCACGCGGGCGCGATCGTCTCGGGATCGTCGGGCACGGCAGAGGCGAAGAAACAAGCCCTGGAAGCAGCGGGTGTACGGGTCGGCTCGACCCCCTCCGAGACGGCGTTGCTCGCACTGTCCCAACTGGCGTGACTTCGCGCACAGTTGAGCGCCGGTGATACCTCGGTCCGGCCGACGTCACTACGGTCCAAGCAGGACCGCCCCGAGGGCGTGCCGGCAGAGTGCTCTTTCCCCTACCCGCCCCTTCCCGCTGTGACATTTTGCGGATCCGCCGCGTGAGGGGCGCTGCCCCAGACCCCGCTCCTCAAACGCCGCAGCGGCTGGAGTTGCAGGGCAGGGGCGAGTTTTGCGGCCAGGGCCGCAAAACTCCCGCCTGCGGGACGGTCCAGCCCGCCCTGCGGCAACCCTCAAGGGGCGGGTAGGGGAAAGGCTCCGCCGGACACACTCACACGCCCGCGCGGTCCCGCGCCACTCAGCCCCGCCCCATACAGAGCGGAGAGAACAGATGGCATCCACCCTCAAGCCCGGCACCGCATGGTCGGACACCTGGCAGCGCTGCCAGGCCACCGCCCCCGAGGCCTTCCAGGGCGACCGCGTGCTCAACCTCTGGGCGTCCGCCTGGAAGGCCGACGGCCGCGCACTCCCGGCCACCTCACCCCTGGACGGCAGTCCCATCGCGGGCCCGCCGCGCCTGGACGCCCCCACCGCCGACCAGGCCGTACGCGCGTCACTCGATCAGCACCGAGCCTGGCGCCACGTCCCACTGCCCGAACGCCGCGCCCGCGTGGCGGCCACTCTCGACGCCCTCACCGAACACCGCGAGCTCCTCGCGCTCCTCCTCGTCTGGGAGATAGGCAAGCCGTGGCGCCTCGCCCAGGCCGACGTCGACCGCGCGATCGACGGTGTGCGCTGGTACGTCGACGGCATCGAGCCCATGCTCGCCGACCGCACCCCGCTCTCCGGCCCGGTCTCGAACATCGCCAGCTGGAACTATCCGATGTCCGTCCTGGTCCACGCCATGCTGGTGCAGGCCCTCGCCGGCAATGCGGTCATCGCCAAGACCCCCACCGACGGCGGCGTGGCCTGCCTCACCCTCGCCTCGGCCCTGGCAGCCCGCGAAGGCATCCCCGTCACCCTCCTCAGCGGCAGCGGAAGTGAACTCTCCGCATCCCTGGTCCGCTCGCCGGAGATCGGCTGCGTCTCGTTCGTAGGAGGCCGCGACACGGGCGCCCGTATCGCCACCGCCGTGGCCGACCTCGGCAAGCGCCACATCCTCGAACAGGAGGGCCTGAACACCTGGGGCATCTGGAACTACTCGGACTGGCCCACCCTGACCTCCCTCATCCCCAAGCTTTTCGACTACGGCAAGCAGCGCTGCACCGCCTACCCGCGCTTCGTCGTCCAGCGGACGCTGTTCGACGAGTTCCTGGCGGCGTACCTGCCCGCCGTACGCTCCGTCCGCACCGGCCACCCCCTGGCCGTCGAGAACCCCGAAGACCCGCTCCCCACCCTGGACTTCGGCCCGCTCATCAACGCGGCCAAGGCGAAGGAACTGGCCGACCAGGTAACCGAGGCCATAGACCGGGGCGCGGTCCCGCTCCACCGAGGCTCCCTCACCGACGCCCGCTTCCTGCCCGGCCAGGACACCAGCGCCTACCTGCCGCCCGTCACCCTCCTGAACCCGCCCCCATCGTCCCCCCTCCACCACGCGGAGCCCTTCGGCCCGGTGGACACGATCGTCCTCGTAGACACGGAGGCGGAACTCCTCGCCGCGATGAACGCCTCCAACGGAGCCCTGGTGGCGACGCTTTCCACCGACGACCCCTCGACGTATGAACGGCTGGCTCCCCAGATCCGTTCCTTCAAGGTCGGCCACGGAAAACCCCGTTCGCGAGGTGACCGCGACGAACTCTTCGGCGGCTTCGGCGCATCCTGGCGAGGCGCGTTCGTAGGCGGAGAGCTCCTGATCCGATCGGTGACCGAGGGCCCACAGGACGACGAACGCCTCCCGGGCAACTTCCCCGATTACCACCTGATGCCCTAGCCGATGCCCTAGCTAGCCGATGCCCTGGTGATCGGGAAGCAGGGCGAATGCCCGCTCGGCCGCCTCCGGCACCGTACGCTCCACGGCCTGAACGAGGAGCGTACGGTGCCGCACCAGCGGCTCTCTCCTGCTCTCCGGCGCCAGCAGCAACAGATCGTCGATCCCGGCGAGCAGCCGCCGCGACACCTGCGGACTGCCGACCGCGTACCCCCTGATCTCGGCGAACCCGAGATCCACCAGATCACCCCACTCGGGTACGTCCTGCACCAACCGCACCGCACCCCGGCCGTCCCGGTGATGCACGGCCCCCAGCGGCATCTCCACCACCGCGGCGAGGAACTGAACGATCCGGTCCAGGCACTGCACGGCGGTCGTCGGATCATTGACGGCGGGCGAGAGCGCCCGCAGCCCGATATCGGACAGCTGCCGCAGCCCGAACCCGAGATCCTGATGAGAAGTGCGTTCCACCCCGACGTGCACGGTGTACCGAAGCGCCCGCCGCGACGGCGCGCCTTCACCGTGCACAGCCAGCACCGGCGTCCCGGGCACGACAAAATCCCCAATCCGGGGAATGAGCCGCAAAACCACCCCCTCCCGCCTGGCGGCCCGCACCAGCCGAGCGACATTCACATCCCGCAGCACACCGGCCCGCCCCTGATACGCGATCCGTCGACTCTCGGGCACGAGCGGCTGCGAACCTGACTCCCCGCCCGGCTGCCTGCCCAGCACCCGGAACGCCTCTCGCGCAATACGGTCGACGACGGGACCCACCTGCATCAGCCGCAGCGTGGAAGACACATAAGCGATGAACAACAACAAACTCAGCACGACCATGGTCATCACCAGGACGCTCTGCACGAGCGGCACCGTGGTCACCAGCCGCGGATCGGACTTGCTGTCGTACTGCGTCAGCACCAGCAGCGAGAACAGAAACGTGGCCAGAAACACCGTGAGCGTGAGCTTGGTGATCCGGCTCCGGACGAAGATCCGCACAACCCGGGGCGTGAAGCCCCCGCTGGCCATCTGGACCGCCACCAGCGAGATGCTGAAGACCACACCGATGAAGGTCATCATCGCCGAGCTGATCGTGGTGACGATCGTCTTGGTGTCCTCGACGATCCCGATCAGATCGCTGACCGCGTCGTACGCCTCCTCGCCCTGCAGATACTCGACGATCTCCGCATCGAGCGCCGAGGCCGCCCACCACACGGCGAACACGCACACCAGGCCCAGCGTGGGCGCGAACCAGAACGTATCCCGCAGATGCTCCCGCAACGGCGACAGCGCTCGCGGCCGCCGAAACCCACGCCCGCGCCGCCCGAATCCGTATCCGAAACTCACCCCGCGAACGCTACGCGTACACGCATGGCAACACTCCGTGCGCGCCACCGCCCGGCGCCGGCCAGCTCCCACCGATCAAGGCCTCCGCAAGCCACTGACCACGGGATACGCGGGTGAAACGCGCCCCCAACCCCTGGTATTGTTTTCCATGTCGCCGCGGGAAACCGGGGCCGACCACCTAGTCCGGGTGGCGGAATGGCAGACGCGCTAGCTTGAGGTGCTAGTGCCCTTTATCGGGCGTGGGGGTTCAAGTCCCCCCTCGGACACCAGCAAGTAAGAGACCCCAGTTCATCTGGGGTCTTTTTGCGTTTCCGGGTCATGCGTGTTCCACAGCCCCAGCGAGCAGCACCGCTGCTTTTCAGCCCCGATTGATGAGTGCACCTCAAGGTGGCCCCTGGTGTCGCTAGCGTCGTGCCCGACCACTTGGCGTACGCCGTCAACTCCCGTGGCGCAGGCGCCGCGCAGCGGGACGCAGTCGACACAGGGGAGTACCAGTGATCATCCGCACAGCTATGCGGCGGGCGGCCATTGCCGCTGCCGTTACGGGGTTGGCCGCCTCCGTCCTCGCGAGCAGCCCGGCGCAGGCCGCGCAGGCCGCGCCCGCAGACGACAAGGCACTGATCGAAGCTGCCAGGACCTACTTCGCCGGGGAGAACGCGATCACCGTGGAGGGTGGTGCTACCGCCGCGAACGCGACCCGCGAGGCCCAGGACCTTCAGGTGGCCGCGACCTTCCGCGCCGTACGGGACAACCGCATGGAGGCCCGCGAGCAGCTGCACGGCATCAACGAACTGGCCGGCGTGCGCTATTCGGCCGTCGATACGGAGCTCACTCCGGTCGGCCGGGCCCGTACCCAGGGGGACACCGCGCGCCTCAGCGTGCGCGAGGACACGCAGTACACCTTCGCGGGCAGCAAGGACGAGCCGTACAGCTACACCGTGCGGCACGACCTGTCCTTCGCGCGAGCCGACGGCGGCTGGGTCCTTTCGAAGATCGCGACGCAGGACGGCCCGGCGAACCTCTCCACCCCGGAGAAGCTCGACCCGGCGGAGCTGAGCGCGGCCCGGAAGGCGGCCAAGGAGCTCCGCGCCGGGGCTGCCAAGGGAGAGAAGATCACCGACCCGGCGAAGAAGGCGTCCTCGGGGACGGGGGTGCGGGTGGCCGCGGCGTACGACTACAGCGCGATGGTGGACTTCGCCACGAAGTACGCCAAGCCGGTGCCGGAGGACAACGTCCCCTACGAGCGGGACACGAACGACTGCACAAACTTCATCTCGCACGCGCTGAAAGCCGGCGGCTGGGAGCGGGTCCTCGGCTGGTACCGGAGCGACTCGGCCTGGTGGTACACCGGCAATCCGTGGCCGCTCCCCAGGCACAGCTGGACCTGGGGCGGCGCGCCCAACTGGCAGCGCTTCGCGCGCGACGAGTCCGAGCGGGTGTACGAGCTGTCCGGGCCCTCCAGCCTCGCCATCGCCGACGTGGTGCAGTTCGAGATCTTCGACTACAGCCCTCCGGGGCAGCCGGGTCACACCATGATGGTCACGGACTTCACGTCCGACTGGATGCCGAAGATGAGTTACCACTCCAACGACACGCTCAACAAACCGCTCAGCGAGATCATCGCGGAGCACAGCACCGGTGAGAAGTTCTGGTACTTCCGTACCTGATCCCGGCGCGCGGCGCGTGCGCCGCGGTGGGCGCGGCTACGGCTCGGTCACCGCGGCGCGCAGCCGCTCCCGTTCCACGGCGCCCTTCCCGCCGTCGGCGCACTTCAGCAGCACCCGGCCGTCGTCGCCGAGCGGCAGCGCCTGCTCCGGGGCGAAGTGGAAGAGGTCGTTTCCCTTCCGGCTGTCGGGGCGTTCCGCCGGGTCGAGGAGCAGTACGTAGCGGCCGGAGGGCGGGAGTTGGACCTGTGCCACCGGGTACCAGACGGTGACCGACCCGGAGGACGGCACGCCGGTGCCGCCGTCCGTCAGCGCGCCCTCGACGTCGAAGCGGAAGGCGGAGCTTTTGGTGACGCCGTCGTCGACATCAATGCGTCCGGCGCGCAGCGTGCCGTACACCGGTCGGTAGCCCTGCTCCTGACGGTCCCTGATCTTCTGCGCGGCGGTCCGCAGGCAGTCGGCGGAGGCGGTCGGGGCCGGCTCGTCGTCCCTGCCGAAGCCCCCGAACACGGCGGGGACGGCCACCGCGGCAGCGACGACAGCGGCCGCGGCTGTCGCGACGGCGAGGCGGCGGCGCAGCAGCCCGCGCCGGGCGCGGGCGGTGAACGCCGCGCCGGGTGTGACCACTTGGCCCTGCGGCGGCTCGGCGGCGGCCGCCAGCAGCCGCCGAATCTGCTCGTCCTCGCTCGGAAGCTGCTGGTCAGTCATCGGCGGAACCCCTCTCGCGGTCGAGCAAGGATGCACTGAGGAAGCCCTGGTCGCGCAGGGTGGACAGGGCGCGGGCGGAACGGCTCTTGACCGTGCCGGGTGAGCAGCCCAGCACGTCGGCGATCTCCCGCTCGGTGAGCTGGTGGTAGAAGCGCAGTACGAGGACTGCCCGCTGCGCCGGAGGGACGGTCCGTAACAGCTCACGCACCGCGACGGCGGTCGTCACCTGCTCCTCGTGGCCCGGACGGAGCGTCTCCGGCACTTGCTCGGCCGGTATCTCCGCACTCCACTGCCTGCGGCGGTCCTTGATGAGCAGCCGGACCATCGTGGTACGCGTGTACGCCTCGGCCGCCTCCAGCCGCCCGATCCGGTTCCAGGCGCGGTACGTGCGCAGCAATGCCTCCTGCGCCAGGTCCTCGGCCCGCGTACGGCCACCGCCGGTCAGCAGCGTGGCCGTACGCAGAAGCGAGCCGTAGCGCGCGGCCATGAAGGCCGTGAACGCCTCATCCCTGCCGTTCCGCATCCCTACGCCCCTCACTCGCCGACACCAACACGGGCCACCCTCACTCATCAGAGGCGCTGGGGGTGCGATGAGGTTCCATGGGTCCGGCTGGGGCCGATGAGTTTGTGTGGCGCGGGACCGGTCTCTATGGGTACACACCGTTCATGTGCTGGAGGAACCGATGGTCAGCAAGGGATTCACCACTTGTCTGTGGTTCGACGGGCAGGCCGAGGAGGCGGCGAACCACTACGTCTCGGTCTTCAAGGACTCCAAGCTCGGACGGGTCGGGCGCTACTCCGAGGCCGGGCCCGGGCCTGTCGGCGACGTCATGTTCGTCGAGTTCGAGGCCAACGGGCAGAAGTTCATGGGGCTCAACGGCGGGCCGCAGTTCACCTTCAACGAGTCCATCTCGTTCCAGATCTTCTGCGGTGACCAGGACGAGCTGGATTACTACTGGAGCAGGCTCTCCGAGGGCGGCGCGGAGGTCGCCTGCGGGTGGGTGAAGGACAAGTACGGGGTGTCCTGGCAGGTCGTCCCCGACGGGCTCCAGGAGAGGATCAGTGACCCGGATCCGGAGAAGGCGAAGCGGACCACCGAGGCGATGCTCTCGATGGTCAAGTTCGACATCGCGGCGCTGAACAGGGCCTATGCGGGGGAGTAGTCCGTACGGGAGGGGTCCTCGGTGAGCAGTGAGGCGAGGATTTCGCGGACCGTTTCCTCGGTTATGTCCGGGTGGAGGAAGGCGAGGCGGGCTATCGTCTCGCCCTCCCACACGGTGGGGGTGATGAAGGCCGTGCCCGCGGACAGGAGCCTCTTCGACCAGGTGTAGTAGTCCTCGGGCTGCCATCCTGTGCGGCGGATCAGGACCACCGTCAGTTCGGGTTCGCGGAGTAGTTCCAGGCCTTGCGTTCCGTCTACCAGGCGGGCCGTTCGCTGCGCCATGGCCGCGCCCTTGGCCACCGCGTCGCGGTAGGCGTCGGTGCCGTGTACGGCCAGGGAGAACCACAGGGGCAGGCCGCGCGGGCGGCGCGTGAGGTGGTAGGCGTAGTCGCTCGGGTTCCACGGCTCCGTTTCGTCGTCGGCGCCGTGGATGGCGTCCAGGTACGAGGCGTCCTGCGTGTGCACGGCGCGGGCCAGTTTCGGGTCGCGGTAGAGCAGCGCGCCGCAGTCAAAGGGGGCGAACATCCACTTGTGCGGGTCGACCACCAGCGAGTCCGCGTGCTCGATGCCGCCCAGACGCTCCCGCAGCTCGGGGACGAAGAGCGCTCCGCCGCCGTACGCCGCGTCGATGTGCAGCCACAGGCCCCGGGCCCGGGTCTGCTCGGCCACGCCCGCCAGGTCGTCGATGATGCCGGCGTTCGTGGTGCCCGCTGTCGCGACAGCGGCCACTACCGGTGCGCCGCCGTCCCGCTCCGCGGCGTCCAGGGCTGAGCGGAGGGCCTCGCCGGTCAGGCGGTGATCCGTGGTCGGGACCACCAGCGCCTCTACGCCGAGGATGCGCAGCGTATTGCCGACCGAGGAATGGACCTGGTCGCTCACCGCGACCCGGACCGGCGCGCGCTCGTCCAGGCCCAGCCGGTGACGCCCGGTGTCGCGCGCGACGACGAGGGCCGACAGGTTGCCGGCCGAGCCGCCGCTGACGAAGCAGCCGCCGGCGGAGGGCGGCATGCCCGCCAGGTCCGCGAACAGAGCCAGCACCTGGTTCTCGGCGGCGACCGCGCCCGAGGCCTCCAGCCAGGAGACGCCGTGCAGGGAGGACGCGGACAGCACCATGTCGAACAGGGCCGCCGCCTTGGTCGGGGCGCCGGGTATGAAGGCCAGGAACGCCGGGTGGTCGCAGGAGACGACGGTGGGTTCGAGTGCGCCGGTGTACGTGCGCAGTACGTCGGCCGGGGGCTGCGGGGCCGGGCCGATCGCGTCCTTCAGAGCCAGCGTCAGTTCCTGGTGGTCGCCCAGGCGGCCGAGCGGCGGCGGGTCCAGCCGGAGCCGGTGCAGGAGGTGGTCCATGACCTGCTGGGTGAGGTCCTCGTCGTAAGAGTGCACGGGGCGGCCTCTCCTGTCGGTCTGTTCTGGCTGTTCTGGCTGGTCGGTCTGTCGGGGCGCTGCCGGGGATTTATTGGGTTTGGAGTGGATCCATTTTGATGGATGCTAGGTGGCTTCGGCGCGTGCGTCAATCGTCGAGGCGGGCGGACGGGCTCTCAGTCCTGGGCGGCGAACTGCTCCAGCAGCGTCAAAAACTGGCGGTGCGAGTCGCGCAGGTGCTCCCGCATCCGGGCCTCGGCGGCGTCCCCGTCGCCCGACAGTACGGCCAGCGCGATCGCCTCGTGCTCCTCGCGGAAAGCGAAGCCGAAGTCACGGTCCGTCGGGTAGACCCGGCTCCAGTCAGAGCCCAGCCACAGTGCGTTGCCGCCCACGAACATCTCCGTGCGCGCCCGAGTCACCGCCTCCGTCAGCACCTCATTGCCGCCCGCGGCCGCGATGCCCAGGTGGAAGGCCGTGTCGACGCGGTGGTACTCGCCCAGGTCCGCGACCTTGGTGTCGAGCAGCGATACGAGCTTGCGTCGGTCCGCCCCCGCCCCGCGTTCGGCCGCCAGCCGCGCCGCGAACGGCTCGATCGCCTGCCGGTACTCCATGTAGTCCCGCAGCGATGCCCGGATGCCCGCGCTGATCGTGGCCCGCGCGCCGTCCCGGCCGCCCGGCCGCGCGGGCGTCACCCGGGTGCCGCCGGAGCGCCCCAGGGTCGTCGTGACCAGGCCTTCTTCGGCAAGCTCGCGCAGCGCCTGCCGCACGGTATTGCGGCCCACGCCGAAAGTGGCGGCCAGCTCGCGCTCGGTCGGCAGCCGGTCGCCCGGCTCGAAACCGCCGAGCGCGATGCGCTGGCGCAGGGCCTCGGCCACCACCGCGTGCGACGCCGCGTGCCGACTGCCGTTCGCCGGCGCCTGCGGCGGCGTTTGCGGTGTCGTCTGCTCGTCGCTGCTCTTGCTACCGCTCACGTGCGCGCGCTCCCCGGTCGCCTGGGCCACGCGCCTCCCGTCGTGCCCCTCTCGCAGCCATGTTATTGGACTTTGGCCGGACCCTATTGACGCACCGTACAGGTGGCTCATCGCGTCGCCGCATTCGTTTCGGGTCCCCGCTGAACCCAATGTTTGACTCCGCATTGGGGTGGCCGTGAAGGAGTACGCGCATGAGCACAGCCACAGGTGTGGCCTGCGACCCGGCGCGTCGGGGTGCTGGGGCGGTGGCAGAGGGCTCGGCTGCCGGCTGACCACCGTGGGTGGTTGAGTGCCGGCCGCTGCGCGGGGCTCCTTCCCCACCTCGCCCCTTCCCGAAACTGGGGGCAAGCCCCCAGACCCCCGGGACGCCCTGCGGGCGTGTCCTCAAACGCCGGACGGGCTGAACTCCGCCGCACGACCCAGCCTCTCCGGCGTTTGAGGGGGGTCTGGGGCAGCGCCCCAGTTCGGGAAGGGGCGGGTCGGGGAACAAGCCCCCCGCAG
>NZ_JAGGOK010000032.1 GCF_018614615.1 Streptomyces sp. ISL-100
GATCCTGTCCAACATCTACCTGCACAAGATGGACGAGTACGTCGAGAAAGTTCTCATCCCGGAATACAACCGAGGAAAAGTCAGGAAGCCGAACCGCGCCTTCTTTCGGGTGTGGGCGGCGATGCAACGCGCCCGCAAGCGCGACGACCGCACCAAAGTGCGGGAACTGCGCAAGCAACTCCGCAGCGTGCCGAGTATGGATACTCAGGATCCCGGCTACAGGCGACTGAGGTATGTGCGCTATGCCGACGACACTCTTCTCGGGTTCGCCGGACCGAAGGCAGAAGCCGAGGAAATCAAGGAGCGACTGGCGCAGTTCCTGCGTGACGAACTCAAGTTGGAACTGTCGCCGGAGAAGACCCTCATTACGCACACCCGCACCGGGGCGGCGAGGTTCCTCGGCTACGACATCGCCGTCCATCACAACGACCGCAAGGTCACCGGTGGTCGGCGCTCCGTCAATGGGGTGATCAGACTACGGGTCCCTCGTTCGGTGGTATCCGTCAAGCAAGCCCAGTACATGAAGCGCGGCAAACCCGCGCGTCGGCCCGAACTGCTGAACCAGGACGACCACGTCATCATCAGCACCTATGGGTCGGAGTACCGCGGCATCGTCCAGTACTACCTGATGGCCGGCGACGTCTTCCGACTCGCCCGGCTGCAATGGGTCATGGAGACCTCGATGCTGATGACGCTCGCCAACAAGCACCGCTCGTCGGTGTCGAAAATGGCCCGCAAGTACGCGGCCACCATCGAGACGCCGCACGGGCTACGCAAGTGCTTTGAGGCCCGCGTCGAACGCGTCGACAGGAAACCGCTGGTCGGACGGTTCGGCGGGATCCCGCTGAGACGGAACAAGAAGACGGTCATCACCGACCGTCGGCTGGCCCCGGTCAACACCAAACGCAAGGAGCTGGTTACCCGGCTTCTGGCCGGGCGGTGCGAGTCCTGCGGACGCGTCGACGAGGTGGAAGTCCACCACGTCGCCAAGCTCGCGGACCTCGGACGACCAGGGGACCGACCGCCGTGGGCAGATCTCATGGCCTCGCGACACCGCAAAACCCTTGTGGTCTGCGGAAGTTGTCACGCGGACATCCACGGCAAGAAGCCCGTCCCAGCACTCACGGAGTAGTCACTGGAGAGCGACGTGCGGTCAAAGCCGCATGCGTCGTTCGGGCTGGGGGCCGTGGGAAAAGGACCTGCTCAGCAGGCACCTCGCCGACGGCCCACCAGTACCCTGTGGCACAACCTCTGCGACAAGGTCCTGGCCTAGGTCCGCTCGCACAGCTCCTGCTGGGCCACCGTCAACCCGCCCCGCCCCGAAGGAGTGCGCGAGCAGACCACCCGCGAACGATGGCACCAGGTCCACAACCTCCTCGGCAAGGGCGTCGGCCTGCTCGAATGCGCCCGCCGCCTCAACCTCGCCCTCAACACCGTCAAACGCTACGCACGCACCCGGGAGCCCGAAACCCTGCGCCGGGCCCCGCGCTACCGGCCCACCCTCGTCGACCCCTACTGCGACCACCTCCGCACCCGCCGGGCCGCCGACCCCGCCGTCCCTGTGCTCCAGCTCTTCCGCGAGATCAAGGAGCTGGGCTACACCGGCAGCCTCAACCTCCTCTACCGCTACATCACGCAGGGCCGAGCCGAGGGCGACCGGCCCGTCATCACCCCGCGCCGCCTCGCCCGACTTCTCCTCGCCCACCCCGACAACCTGCGCGACAAGGGCACCAAGCTCCTGCGGGAACTCACCGCCGCCTGCCCCGAGATGACCGAACTCGCCCGCCTCGTGAAGGAGTTCGCCGAACTGCTCACCCCCTCCGCCGACAACGACACCAAGCTCACCGAGTGGATCACAGCCGTCCGCGCCGCCAACCTTCCCTACCTGCACGCCTTCGTGAACGGCCTCGAACTCGACCGCGCCGCGGTCAACGCCGGCCTCACCCTCCCCACCACAACGGCCGCACCGAGGGCGTCAACACGCGAACCAAGAGAATCATGAGGCAGATGCACGGCCGAGCCGGATTCGCACTGCTCCTCCATTGATCACCACACAGCGCTACCACCGATTGCGGGACAGAGCCGTTCGTTTTACAGTCCCCCGACTACGAGACCCTTCCTATCAGCTCCGAAGCAGTGATCCACATCGCCACGATCGACAACCTCGCCAAGCGCATAACGGACGAGACCACCCCCACCTAGCGAGGTGCATACTAGGGCATAAGGGGCAATACGTCTACGCCAAACGCCCTCTCAGCCCGGCTCGCCACATGCCACGGCCGCCACGAGCATCGCCACGGCGGACCGCCCGAGGATCAGAGGCCCACGTTCGAGGGCCTTCGAGTCCCGGACGGCGACGTGCACCCCCAGGTCCGCGAGCTCCACGCAGTCGTTCGCGCCCCCGCTGTAGGAGCTTTTCCGCCAGCGTGCCTGCGAGAGGTCGATGCCGTCGGACGGAGCGGCCGGGCGGGCCTTGGTCACTGGTCGAGCTCCTTGCTGATTCGGGCGATGCGGGCACGGGCCTCCGAGGGGCCGAGCGCGCACGCCCTCAACTGGTCGAAGATCTCTGTGTAGTTGTCGACATCGTCGCCGGACTCCAGGTACACGGAGTTCTTGGGGTTCTCCAGCCACACCAGGTTCGGCGTGGGATCGGGGAAGGTCAGGATCACGAACGGACCGTACAGTCCGGGGTGCGCGCCGAGCGCGAACGGCAGGAGCTGCACCGTGATGTTCGGCTGCTCGCTCGCCTCCACCAGCTTGCGCAGCTGGTCGCGCATGATGTCCGCCGAGCCGACGGTGCGTCGCAGCACCGCCTCGTCGAGGATCGCCCAGAGCTTGGCCGGCCGCTCACCGTCGAGGCGGCTGTTCTGCCGCTCCATACGCACCTTGACCAGGGCCTCCACCTGCGGCGACGTGAGTTCCATCCGCATCTGGGAGATGACGGCGCGCGCGTAGTCCTCGGTCTGCAGCAGGCCGGGGACGAGCATCGGCTGGTAGTTGGCCAGGGTCACCGCTCCGGCCTCCAGGGCGAGATAGCCGTCGTACCGAGTAGCGGTCAGGACCGTGGAGTACTTCCGCCACCACGGCTTCTGCTGCTCCTTGTCCGCCCGTACGAGATCGAGTACGTCGGCACGCTGGGCCGGGTCTTCGACGCCGTAGCAGTCGAGCAGCGCACGCACGAGGACCGGTGACGTGCCGCGGTCACCGGTCTCGATACGGCTCAGCGATCCCTGGTTCACCTCGATCTGTTCGGCGACCTCGGTGAGGGTGAGACCTGACACGTCTCGCAGCTCCTTGAGGCGAGCCGCGAGTTGGCGACGGTAGACGGATTGCGGGACCATGCTCCTCTTCAAGGCCATGCCGGAAGTCTGTCCGCCCGATGCGGGTGCTACAACCCATACGAGTCAACTTCACCAGACATATTGCCTAGTTCGCTGTGACACCGGCATTCTGCCTAGGGTCACGGCGCGTGTTCTCCGGACGCGCGCCCCAGCCGACGATGGGTGCACCACCATCGGCGTGCACGCCTCCGCGTCGGCTTGGTTCGCCACACCAGGAGGGTGTGCCATGCCCCGGACGACCTTGTTCCGGCACTTACTTCAGCAGCGTCATCTGACGACGTACGAGGCCTTCTCGGCCCAGTTCGAGCTGTCGGCCGCCAAGCTCGCGGAGCTCGACGGCGACCAGCGTCTCGCCTCGCTCCAGGTCTCCTCACGACAGTTCGACCGCTGGCTCGGCGGTGAGCTGCGGGGACTGCCGCGCCCGGATGCCTGCCGGGTGCTGGAGTACATGCTGGGCAGGCCAGTCTCCGAGTTGTTCTCCGTGCCGGGCGGTCGCGATGACGCCCGTACGACACAAACACCGCCCAGCTGCCCTCCCCCACGGGATCCCGGCGACAGCCCGCTGGAGATCGTCGCCCGCGCCCATCACCTCACCGCCAGCAACGCGGACGACGCCACCCTCGCCCTCCTCGGCTCCTCCCTGGAGACCGTCACCGCCCGATACGAGCAGGACGGCCCGCACGCACTGCGCCCCGAGACCCGGAGCCTCCGGCGCCTCGCGCACATTCTCCTCGACGGCCGCCAGCCCCCGCGCGTACGCCAGGAGCTCTTCCGACTCGCCGCCCGCGCCTCCGGGTTGCTGGGCTACATGGCCGTGAACACCGGTGACTTCGCGCTCGCGGAGGCGTACTGCACCGAGGCCCTGGACCTCAGCAGGGCAATCGACGACCGGGACACCGAGTTGTGGGCGAGCGGCACCCTGTCCTTCGGCCTCTACTACGCTGGCCGGTACGGCGAGGCCGACGCGTGCGCCGCCGCGGCCGTGGAGCAGGCACCGAGCAGCGCCCAGTCCATCCGGCTGCTCGTCAACGGCCGGGCGCGTGCCCTCGCCAAGACCGGCGACCGCCGCGCCTCCGAGCACGCCATCGGCCAGGCCCTCGATCTCTCCGACGGACACGACGTCCCGGTCGGGCTCACCTCCTGCATCTCCTTCGATCCGTACGGGCGGGCCCGGACCCTGGCGAACGCGGTGACCGCGCACCTGGCGCTCCACGACACCGCCCAGGTACTGAGCGACGCCGAGCGCATCGACGATCTCGTCGAGCACTCCGACTCCTCGTGGACCCGCGCGCTCGTACGCCTCGACGTGTCCACCGCCCTGCTGCGGCAGCGCACACCCGACCTCGACCACGCCATGACGCTGGGCCAGGAAGCCCTTCGGCTGTGCGGGGGCTCCCCCATCAGGTCCGTATGGCAACGCGCCAATGAGCTGTACGAGCAGGCCAGGCCGTGGCGGAAGTATCCGGCGGTAGGCCAGTATGGCGACGAGCTCCGCGCCTGGAGCTCACAGCCAGCCGCCCTGGCCATGTCGTCTCGCTCCAGAGCGGTGTAATGCCGAAGGAGTACGCCGGGTGCCCCTGCTCAGCGCCGATCCCGCCGCGTTTCCCGCCGATCCCCCTGCCAATCCGCAAGATCCGGCAGCCATCGCGGCACACGACTGGGCGGCCTTCAGCGCACTGGACGAGATGGCCGACCACTGGGCCCGCCCAGGATGGGCCGACGGCAGTAGGGCGTACTACTGGATGCTGACCTTCCCTAACGCGCCGGAACTCGCCGCTCTCGCGCGGAAGTGTCAGAAGACGCTCGCCCCGCTCGGCCTCGACCCCGTGCCGCCGGATGGTCTGCACGTCACCCTCACCCGCGTCGGCACCCCGGACACGGTCACCCTGGCGCAGCTGGAGGGCGTCACTCGATCCGTCAGGCCACTGCTGCCCGCCGCGTTCTCCCTGCGGGCCATGCCGCTGGCCGGCTCCCGCGGGGCCGTACGCCTCTCCCTCGGCCCGTGGAAGCCGCTACTCCAGCTGCACGCCACCCTGATTGACGTCAGCCGGACTGCGGGCTTGGCGCCGAAGAAGCCGACTTCGGCCTTCCGGCCGCACCTCAGCCTGGCGTACAACAACCGTCAGCGCGTCGCCGCCCCGGTCATCGAAGCCGTGGCCGGTCTCCGCATCCTTTCCGCCGTCGAACTTCCGGTCGTGCAAGTCCAGTTGGTGGAGCTGCGTCGCGAAGAGCGGGAGTACCGGTGGGACGTGCTGAAGAGCCTGTCGCTCAGATAGTCCCGGGGTTGTCCAGTTCGACGACCGCGACGACCATCTTGCCGATCGCGGTCGGCTGGACGAACCACCTGGCGGTCAGCTCGTCGATGAGCTGCAGCCCACGTCCGCACTCCAGCAGCTCGTCGTTCGACGTATCCGCTCGCGGCTTGACCCTCTCGGTGTCCGTGCCCGAGTCGTGCACCCAAAGAACCGCGGCGTCCCGGTAGACCTCCACGTTCATGCAGTCCGGACCGGCGGTCGTGTGTCGCAGCGCATTGCCGACCAGCTCGGAGGCGACCAGCACCGCGTCGTCGACGACCGATGCCGACGCGCGGCCGTCGAGCGTCTGGCGCACCTGGGCGCGGGCACAGGCGAGAGGCTCGGCCTCCTCCGCCAGGTTCACCCACTGATGACGCACCAGCTCCCGCCGCCCGACGGCGCAGTCCGTATCTGATCCGTACACCGTTCCGTACACGTCGCGTCACGCTCCCGGTCGATGCCGCTGGGATCGACCAGCGTCTCGGCGTACGCGACGCGGCGGTACGCCGTGCCTCCGCCCTTCCACCCACCGCGAGACGGCGGACGAACGGCGGATCGACGGCGTACCGCCGCCATGCCTCCCCGGCGAGGGTCTTCTCAGGGCGGCCACGACCGCCCGTCCCTCCCGCCGGCCGGCCGGGTGCACACCACAAGCAAGACTCCCCCGCCCGGCCGGCGCGAGGCACCCACTTCCACCGCTTCACAGGAGGCTCTGGTGCTCGCACCGTCCGTCTACCCCGGCTTCGAGCAGGCGTACGTCGACGTGCTCGGCCACATCCTGCGCGATCACGAGTACCGCAATGCCCCGCGCGGCAACGCCAGCCGCGAGTGCCTCGGGCTGAGTTTCAAGCTGACCGATCCACGCGAGCGCCTGCCCTATCTGGCCGCGCGAAAGGTCAATCCGGTGTTCCACTTCGCCGAGGCGCTCTGGTACCTCGCGGGCCGCGACGACCTCGACATGATCGCGTACTACGCGCCCCGGATGCGGTCGGACTCACGCGACGGGGCGACCATCAGCGGCTCCGCCTACGGATCCCGGATCTTCAACCCCGTCGGCGACGACACCGTCTCGCCCTTCGACCGCGTCCTGTCGCTCCTGCGCAGGGAGCCGGATAGCAAGCGGGGTCTGCTGCCGATCTTCGAGGCGCGTGAGCTGGCGGTCGCCGACAACTCCGACATGTCGTGTGCGGTCTCGCTCCATCTCCTTGTGCGCGAAAGCAAGTTGCACATGGTCTGCTCGATGCGGGCCAACGACTGCGACCGCGGACTCCTCGCGGACGTCTTCTCCTTCACGATGATCCAGGAGTACGCCGCAGTCCAACTCGGGCTGGGGCTTGGCACGTACACGCATCATATCGGCTCGGCACATCTCGGCGACCGGGACTTCGACCGCGTGCAGCGCGTCCTCGCCGAGGCGGCCGACCGCCCGGCCGCCTCTACCTCTCGCTTCCCGTTCCCTCCGATGCCCGCCGACACAACGCCGAAGACCATCGCCACCGTGCTGGGGCACGAGGAGGCGCTGCGTACGAACCAGGTCCAGTACCGGCCCGCGGAAATCGCCGGACTCAGCCTCCAGCCGTACTGGCAGCAGGTGCTGCTCCTCTTCGAGGTGAAGCGGCAGCTCGTCCACTGCCCCGCTGACCCCGTCGAGAAGGACGTCCTCGCGTCGCTCGACGCGGGCCCGCGCTGGCTGCTCGCCCACCGCTGGCCGTCCCGCATGCCGGGCGGCTTCAGTCCGGTCCGATGAGCCGCCGCCCCGCAGCGGTCGGGGAGGTCCTGACCAGCGTCGACTGGGACCGCTGGAGCGTGATCCTCCTCAAGCCCGACTGCCTACGCCGTGCCCTCGTCGACGCGATCCTTGCGCGCATCGCCGCCACCGTGTCCGTGTCCGTACGCGGCCGGATGGACGTGACCGTCGCCGACTGGCAGATCCACGTCCACTACTGGGATCTGCTCGTCGGCGCCGACTGGTTCGACTACTCCGTCCCCGCCTGCCTGCGCGACATGTACGTCGGCCGGCGGGTGGCCCTCGCCCTCGCCCATGGACCGGCCGGGACACCTCGTCTCGTACGCGACATGCTCGGCCACTTCGACCCCGCCCGGGCCGCGAAGGGCACCCTCCGCGGCGACTTCGGCACCGACAGCCTCGCCGCCGCTCAAACCGAGGGCCGCCTCGTCGAGAACCTCGTCCACTCCTCCGACGACGCGGCCGCCACCTGCCGCGACTTCGGTACCTGGTACGGCGCGAAACGGCACCACCTGCTCAATCCGTGACCCACTACCCGCTCCCAGGAGGGCTCCGCCATGGCGACACCCACCCGCCGCCCGCTTCCCCTGCTCACCACCAAACAGGTCTCCGCCCTCAAGCCCGAGCTGGCCTCGGTCATCGAGTACCGCAAGTCCGGACTCTCCGTGAACCACATCGTGGGCTGCCCACTCGACTGCGGCTATTGCGTACGACACCTCTACGGCAACTTCGAGATGAAAGTGCCGCGCGCCCTGATGACCGACGAGGAGGCCGTCGCCGCGCTCACCGGGCACCGATACTTCCGCCCGCACCGCACCCCGCTGCAGATCTTCAACCGCGCCACCGACCCGATGCTCCCCGTCGTCAAGCCGCACACCTTCAACGTGCTGCGCCTCCTGGACGAGCAGGGCCTGACCAACCACGTGCTGGTGATCACACGTTGGCGAGTCGAGCCCGAGGACTGCACGATCCTCAACAGCTTCAGGAACATCAAGTTGACCGTCCTGGTCACCCATTCCGGCATTGACGACCAGCGGATCGAGCCCGTCGACTCGGCCATCGCCGCCGCCAGCCTGCGCACCCTGTACGCCCACGCCGAGCGCTACCGGACGGTGCACTACTGGCGCCCCATCGTCCCCGGCCTCAACGACACGTCCGCCCATCTGCACCGGGCTCGCGAACTCGCCGAGCACGCTCACGCGACCGTCTTCACCGGCCTGTTCTTCCGCGACCAGATCGCCACGTACTACGAGAGTCACGGCATCCCGATGCCGTACGAGGACACCGCCCGGCGCAAGATCATGCCGGAGGAGTCCGAACAGAGGATCCTCAGCCTCTTCCACAACCCCGCCGACGCCGAAGCCCCGTACGGCCCGCTCTTCCGCAAGACGAGCTGCGCGGTCGCGTACGCCCACGGCGAGGCCGACTACAACGGCCACTACGGCGTACGCGAACTGTGCGACATCTGCCCCTCCGCCCAACTCGGCTTGTGCGCTGACGCCTGGAAGGCCCCGGACCTCGCGGAGGTCACCGCCGAGGCGCGCGAGCTGGGCGCCATTGGCGCCGTGGAGGTGGACGAGCGCGCCATCATCGTCGAGGGCCTGGACGAGCAGCCGCGCTACTACCTCCAGCACGGCTACGGCTACCAGTGCCACGACCGGGCTAAGCCGCACCACCACCGCCGGCACGGCCGCTCCGACATCGGCTGGCCGGCTCCGAAGGAGTCTTGAATGAACCCCACCACCTGGCCCGACCGCCTGCTCGTCGTCGACGTAGAGGGCAACGGAGCGAACCCACCCGACCTCGTCGAGGTCGCCGCCCTCCCGATCCGCGACGGCCAACCGGACACCACGACAGCCGGGGCCTGGCTGATCCGCCCGCCCGTGCCCGTCACGCCGTTCGCCGCCAAGGTCCACGGCCTCACGAACGACCGGCTGGCCACGAGCCCGACCTGGACGGAAGTGGCCGACGACGTACGCACATTCCTCGGCAACGCCTGGATCTGCGCGCACAACGCCCACGTCGACCACCGCGTCCTGACCCGCCACCTGCCCAACTGGGAACCGGCCGGCGTTCTGGACACCCTGCGCCTGGCCCGAGCCACGTACCCGGACGCTCCCGCGCACTCCCTGGACGCGCTGATCGAGTACGCGCGCCTGGAGCTGTCGGCGGCACCGGCCCAGCGCCACCGCGCGACGTACGACGCGTTCGCGACCGCCACGCTCCTGCTGACCATGGCCACCCGGTACGCAACCTGGGCCGACCTCGTCACCGCCGCTGTCCCGCCGGGCCTTCCCGGCGCCCCGAAACCAGAACAGGAGCCCACCCTGTGGTGAACCCAGCCCCAGCCCCCGTGCGGATCGGCATCGTTGGAACGTACGCCACCGGCAAGACCACGCTGATGCGCCGCATCGAGATGGAACTGCGGGCGCTCGGCACCCCCGCCCTCCGCGTCGGCGGTCTCGGCAAGCGCGCCGCGTTCCTCGGTCTGCCGAAGATGGCACGGCACACGGCCCTGTCCTCGGAGTGGATCACCACGGCGGGCGCCGCCGAGGAACTGGCGACGACCGTACGCGCCAACGTGGTCCTCGCCGACTGTGCAGCCCCGGCCGCACTCGCGTACTACACGGCGGCTCTGGAGCACCGCGGCGAGAAACTTCCGCCCGAGACCGGCCACCGCCTCCGCTCTCTGGTCACAGCCCTCTCCACCCCGTACGACCTGCTGCTAGCCACGGTCCTCGACCCAGCCGAACCACTCACCGGCACGCACGACCACGACCCGGCTTTCCGGCGCCTCGTCGACGAACACACCCACCAGCTCCTCGGGGAACTGAACCTCGGCCACGTCCTCGTCGCCAACGACGACACCTCGCGCGCCGACGCCATCCGTCTCGCCCTAACCGTGTCGGGCGCCGCATGAGCGCCACCACGCCCGGCGGCCTCATTACCATCGCGGGCAAGCAGGTCTCCCGCCTCGGGCTGGGCACAATGCGCCTGACCGGCCCCGGCACCTGGGGCTGGCCCGAGGACCGGGCCACGGCTGGCCAGGTCCTGCGGGACGCCGTCCACGTCCACGGCATCACGCACATCGACACCGCGGACGCGTACGGCCCGCACACCGCCGAGTCCCTGATCAGGGCCACTATGCACCCGTACCCGCCCGAGCTCCTGGTGGCCACGAAGGTCGGCATGGTCCGCGCCGCGCCGGATGTCTGGCGTCCCTTCGGCCACCCCGAGTACCTACGAACGGCCGTTGACGCGAGCCTGAGCCGCCTCAAGGTCGAACGGCTCGAACTCTGCTACCTCCACCGCGTGGACCCGACCGTTCCCCTGGAGGACCAGGCCGGCGAGCTCGGAGCCCTCCAACTCGCAGGCAAGATCGGCCACATCGGCATGTCCAAGGTCGGCGTCGAGCAGATCCGCGCGGCGGGGAAGGAGATCACGGTCGCGGCCGTCCAGAACTGCCTGAACCGCGCCGAGCCCGACGACCCGGCCCTCGACTACTGCGCCCGCATGGGCATCCCGTACATCCCCTACCGCCCACTCAACGCCGGCGCTCTCCCGGCGCCCGCGGCCCTCACCTGGCTTCTCGACCTGGCCCCACACATCGCCCCGATCCCGGGCACGAGCTCTCCCGGTCACCTGCGGGCCATAGTCAGGGCTGTCCAGTGACGGGGCGTCAAGCGGTTCACGTCACCGACAGCCTCGCCTCGCAGGAGGAGCACCGTCGGTCGGCTACCCGCTGCGTGTTCCCCTCCGTCGCCGTCACCGGATGGCTTCTGCCCACGCGGCCCCACAGGCCGGGTGACGGATTCGGGATCCACCCCCACTCCGGGGCCTTCACGTACTCCTCCGACACGTGGTCGCACGCGCCGGGGATGTGCGCGTACTTCGTCTGGGAGACCAGGATCGTGTCCGGCGCGAAGGTGCGCCATTCATGTCTCTCCGACGTGGCCCGTCGACGCGCCTTCTCGGCTGTCCTGTCGGGCGGGCAGTCACACACCAGCCCGGGGACCACCTTGCTGCCGCACTCCTCGCAACGCTCTTCCTGCATGTCTCAGTAACCCCAACTCACGTACATCAAGCGGCTTACGCACTTCTCAACGGCCCCTGCTCAGGCCGTACCGACGATAGCCCGGTAGACGACTTTCCCCTCATGCTCCTCGAATCCGAGCGCCTGGTAGAAGGCACGCGCGTCCGGATTGACGCGGTCCGTCATCCACTCGACCCGACTGCACCCCGGGCGCGCGTCGGCGATGGCACGCAGCTCGTTCATGAGGCGTACGCCGATGCCCTGGCGTCGGAGTGTGTCACGGACATACAGCTCCTTGAGGAAGAGCGAGTGGGTCGACCCTGCCGAAGGCCACAGGTACGAGTACGCGGCGAGCCCGACGATGTCTCCCGCCTCGTCCTCGACCAGTAGCGCGGAGGCCAGCGGCGGCGACCCGAAGAGCGCCTCCTCCACCTGTGCCTGGCGCTCGTCGAACGGCTGGATGTCGGCATCGGTCGTGCCGTAGAACCGCTCGATCTCCTCGATCAGTTCGGCCACACTCCGGACGTCGCTCTTCTCGGCGGGGCGGATCGTCACGCTCATCGGCGTACAACTCCTGTCATTCGTGGTGGGTACGGGCCGGGTTATGGAGACGGTGAAGCAGCTGGCCCCAGTGTCCAGCCGTGTCGCTGCAAAGAGCCCTGGACGTGCCGGATGAGGTACTCCAGGTCTGTGCAGTAGACGGAAGGATTCCGGTACCCCCGGGCCACACTGAAGCGGTGCGGGAGATAGCCACCGCCGCACACCTCCACCACCGGGCAGCTCTGGCACTGTTCGGCGAGGACAGCGGTGCCGCCCTGCCGGTGCAGGAGCTTGGGATGGTGGATGGCGGCGTCGAAGGACTCGTTGAAGACGTCGAGCCCGAGCCAGGAGGCGCCCTCCTCGACGGAGCGCAGGGTGTCCACACCCTCGATGGTGCCGTCGGACTCGATCACGACGCTGGAGGGCGGGGCCAGCCCGAGGGTCTCCACCGCACCGCGCGCGCCGGAGCTGAGCGCCACGATGTCCTCCAGCATCCGGACGCTGTGCTGGTACTGGGGCTGGGCGAGCCAGGCGTCGTACACACGGCTCATCCACAGCCCGTACTCGGGGGCGGTGGGATCGTGACGTTCCGGCGGGGCCTCATGGGTCCCGTGCGGCAGCCCGAAGTCGATCACCGGGGGCTCGAACGACGCCAGGTAGTCGTGAACTTCCACCGGATCATTTGCCAGGTCCACCACAGCGAGCAGCCCCGCGAACAGCCGCGGCCTGGACCGCAGCAGCTCGATGCCCCGCACCGCCGCAGCAGCGCTCGACCGGGATGCGTGTGTGAGCCGGTGCCGGTCGTTCGCGGCGGGCGGGCCGTCGAGGCTGACGCCCACGGTGACCGCGTACCGCTCGAAGAGATCGAGCCACGTCTCCGAGATCAGCGTCCCGTTGGTCTGGAGCTCGAAGAAGACCTCGGTTTCCGCCGGGACGCCGTCCTTCAGTATCCGGAGGACGTGTTCCAGGTGCTGTGGCCCAGCGAGCAACGGCTCGCCACCATGCAACACGACGTGGACAGCCCGCAGTCCGTACGTCGATAGGTGCTCGGCGATCCTCAGGGCCGCTGCCCGAGCCACGTCCACACTCATACGCGCCGGCAGGCCCTGCCACGCCTGGTCCTGGGAGTTGAAGACATAGCAGTAGTCGCAGTTGATGTTGCAGCGGTTCGCGACCTTGAGGATAAAGGTACGGAAGGGCGTTTGGGGTGACGGCGTCATCAAGCGAAGGCGGCTACAGCGGCCACGGCCAGATCAGCGAGGCGGCGTGAGCACCCTCGCCGATCTGGTTCGACGCGGCCTGTTCGGCCACGAGACGACGCTGCACGCGGGCTGCGACACGGTCCAGGACTTCGGCGCGGGGCCCTGGCGCCGCCGCGTCCGTACCGTAAGGCGAGTGAGAGGCAACAGTCGTGCTTGGCGGCATTCAATGCTCCTCGTAAATAGGCGCAGCGGGTACCAAATGCTCAAAAACTCGGCGTGCAGCAAAGGCAGTCACTGCGGCTGACCAGCTGGCAACGTAGCAGTCCCGCCATGGACCACGGCATACCGAAACTGGCCACATGGCCTGGCCCGATGACACGGTCGGAGCAGATGTCCACCACATGACCCCGCTGACGGTACCCTGCTCACCCTGCCTGCGCCGCCAGCAACCGTTCGAGCTCGCCCACGGCCTCCGCCACCCCCAACCGCCTGTATACGGCCATGGCTTGCCGCAGTAACCCGTCGGCCCGACCACGCTCCCCAGCCGCCAGCTGGCACCGGCCGATCCCCTCCAGGGCACGCGCCTCCTCCAGAGGACACCGAATCTCCCGAGCGAGGCGCAGTGCCTCGCTGAAGTGCACGCGCGCCTCATCCGGCTCACCCGTGGACCCCAGCAACGTCCCCCAGTGGTTCAACACCTCCGCCTCGCCACAGCGATCGCCAAGCTCCCGCAGAATCTCCAAGCTCCGCCCAAGCGCGACCACGGCGCCCTCTCCGTCCCCGGCGGCTCCACGTGCGGCACCCAGCTCACCCAGCGAGGCTGCCTCTCCGCCCCGGCTGCCGAGGTCGCGATAAATGGCCAGCGCCTCCTCCTGCGTGCCGACCGCTTCTGTCGGACGCCCGGCCCGCCGCTCCAGTACGCCCAGGTGCCGGATGCTGTTGGCGCGGCCGTACTGATCCCCGAGCTCCGTGTAGTACTCCAGTGCCTGATCGTGAGCCGCGCGTGCGCCCTCGAGGTCACCGGTCAGCCGGCGGACCACGCCCATCTCGTTGAGTGCATAGGCTTGGTGGACCCGATCGTCGAGCTCCCGGTAGATGTCGTACGCCTCACGGTGCCGCTGAGCAGCCAGGGCGTAGTCCCCCATGAGGCGGTGGACGACGCCGAGGTCCCGGAGGGAATTCGCCTCGCCGTAGCGGTCGCCGAGCTCGCGGTAAAGGGTCAGTGCCTCAGTCTGAGTCCGCACCGCCTCGTCGAAGCGGCTGGTCTGCCGGCGCGTCATCCCGAGGTCCGCGAGCGCATTGGCCTGCCCGAGCCGGTCGCCCAGGTCACGGTGGATGGCCAGGGCCTCCGTCTGCGCCAGGGCGGCTGCTTCGTTGTCGGCCGTCATGTACCAGACGATGCCTACCTGGTTCAGGGCCCTGGCCCTGCCGCGCTGATCGCCGACGGCCTCGTACTCGGCCACCGCTTCGTTCAAGTTCTGAGCCGCCTCGGAGTACCTGGCCATGAAGCGACGTACGACACCGAGCTCGGCCAGCGCGTCGGCGAGCGCCTGCCGGTCCCCGATACGGCGGGCGGCCTCCGCAGCAGCACGGTGAAGGCCGGCGGCCTGGTCCCAGGGGCCCGCCTGCCGTAGGAACGGCGCCATGGCCGCGGCGAGCCGGATGACCATGGAGTGCAGCGCCAGACTGTCCGCCTGCTCCATGCAGGCAAGCACGTTGGCCCGCTCGCTCTCCAGCCACCCCAGAGCATCGGCCCGCGTCCGCAGGGCGGGCACCTCCACGCTCACCGGAGCCCCGGAGGAGTCCGGCGGAGGCGGAGCGGCCGCGACCACACCGCGGGCGAGGTGCCTATTCGCATCGGCGAGAGCAGTCAGGTAATAAGTGCACACGCGCTGGACTGCCTGAGCGTGATCCATACCATCCCCCTCGCCGGCAAGACCGCGGGCGTAGTCACGTAAAAGATCGTGCAGCCGGTAGCGGCTCCCCGGGTTCTCGTCGATCAGATGGTCGTCGTAAAGCGCGTCGAGGTGTCGGCGGGCGTCGGCCACCGAGACCGAGTCAAGCGCGGCACCGACGTACGCATCAATATCCGTACCCGGACAGAAACCGAGCCGCCGGAAGAACCGCTGTCGTTCCGGTGGAAGATCCTGATAGGAGAGGCCGAACGTCGAGGCCACAGCGCGCTCTCCTGCACGCATCTCCCCCAGCCGGTCCTGTGCCACCAGCAGCCGCGCCCGCAGATCCTCGGCGCTCCATGTCGGATGGTGCCGCAGCCGTGCGGCGAGAAGGGACACTCCCAACGGCAAATACCCGCAGAGCCTCACCAGATCATCCAGTACGTCCCCCTCGAAGCTCTCCGCCGGCCGTCGACTGAGCTGCGTGAACAGCGAGATCGCGTGATCCCGCGGCAGGGCCTCGACCGCCAGGACCACCTCTTCGTGCGCCGCGAGCCGCTTGCGACTGGTCACCAAGACGAGACAGCCGATCCCCCCGGGGAGCAGCGGCTCCAGCTGCCGGTAGCTGGCCGCATTGTCGAGGATGAGCAGCGCCTTCTTGTCGGCCAGCCGACTCCGCCACATGGCGGCCCGCGCCTGTGCGACCACCCCTACGTCATCCCCGACCGGTATCCGCTGCGCAGGCACCCCCGTGGCAGCCAGGAGCGAGGCAAGCGCATCAGTAGCCTGCACCGGGCTCCGCCCTGGGGTGTGCCCGTTCAGGTTCACGAAGAGCTGCCCGTCCGGAAACCGATGCGCCAGCACATGCCCGGCATGCACCGCGAACGTCGTCTTCCCGACTCCCGGCATCCCGTCGATCACGTGCACCGGCAGCGACTCCCCGGTCCCCTGGGCGACTTCCACCGAACTCACCAGCCGCGAGAGCTCCTCCGACCGGTTGGTGAACGCCGCGGTATCCCGCGGCAGCGACCGCAGCACCAGGGCAGCCCCCGGGGTCCCTGCCCCATCGTCCGGTCGCACGAGTGGCTCCGGACCACTCTCCGGCGTGCCGACGTCCGCCAGGGCCGCGAGCAATGCAGAAAGACCAACCAGCACCACTCCCAGCATGGCGAAGGACAGCCAAGGGTGCCCCTGCATCCACCCTAGCCAGGAAGGCCAATGCGACTCCTCCGACACCGCGTTCGTGACAAGCCCCACCAACATCGTCGTCGCCGCACCACCCCCAGCGACAACGGCGATCGCCATGCCCCGCCGCATCCTCATGAGCACGCCGTCTCCGCGCGGATTGGCACGTACACCGACATCACCCCGGCAATGTGGTCGTGGGCAGTCACCTCACGGTGGTCGGGCTGGAACCGCACACACAGAACTACCCTGGACACGTAGACAACCCCCGAGATCGATGCCGCAACAGGCCAAGCGCATCAGCCAGCCGGGCGGTTGGTCAAGGACGCCCCAGGCCAAGCAGCAACACGATCAGCCAACTCCCCGGGTAGGCAAATCACCCTCGGGCACGCCCATGAGGCACGCCATGTGATGCAGGCCGCGTCCGCCATCCTCCCCCGCCCCAGGCCCGGACGCGCCGCATCGCGCCCCGCGTCTGGGGAGTGCCACGCTCGCCGCGCGGTTTGCGTCGCCCGCTCAGCGGGCGACGCCGGCCCCGGCGACCGCGTCACCGGCCTCGTCGCCGACGACTCCACTGCCCTCTGGGAAACCTTGTCTGCCAACCCGCCCGGCAAGGTCTGCCAGGTGGCCGACAACGCCGGCCCCGAGCTCCCCCTGACCTTGTCCTCGCCGACCGACCACCTGCTCCACACCGATCGTGCCGCGTCCGTCGTGCTGCACCTCAAGCGGTACCCGTACTACGCCTCCGACGCCACCACCACCGGACACTCTGGCCTGCCTCCACCGCCTGACCACCGCACCCCCGGCTACGCAGCGGAAATCGGCAGGCGCCGACGCCAGGCCATCACCACCGGCCGCCTCACTCTACGCGCCCGCCCCTTCTCCTGCGCCCCGCTCCCCTACGCGGACATGCCCGCCGACCTCCACGAGGACTTCGCCACCGCCACCCAGACGGTCATGAAGGGCGACCTGAACTACCGCCGCCTCGTCGGCGACCAGGGCTGGCCAGCCACCACCCCGTTCGCCGACGTCACGTCATACTTCCCCGGTCCGGTCGCGGCACACCGCCGCGGAGACCAGCGTCACGCTGACGGACCTGATCCACGCCGGCCGCCTCCACGCAGGCGACCGCCTCCAGCTCGCCTACAGGCAGACCACCTACACCGCCGAACTCCACGCCTCCGGCGCCCTCACGGTGGATGGCATCCCAGACAGATTCACCAGCCTCTCCGCCGCGGCGGTCGCCGCCTAGAAGACTCAT
>NZ_JAGGOK010000033.1 GCF_018614615.1 Streptomyces sp. ISL-100
ATGGGCGGCGGGGCGTCAGACATCGTGTGATTCTGTCCGCCGCCGCGCGCCCTGGGTACCGTCTGGAGTATGAGCCCGACGGATGGAGCACGGATGCCTCGCCGACCACTTGACCGCCGCTGGCACCTCGCCGAAAGGGGGGCGCACTGATGTTGGAAGAAGCGGAGGAAATCGGCCGCCGCGCACGCCGCGCACGGCTCCGTCTCGGCATGCCGCAGGCCGACCTCGCCGCCGCCCTGGGGAAGTCTCAGGGGTGGGTGTCCAAGATGGAGAACGGGCAGATCGAGCTCGACCGCGTCGGCCTGCTCAACTTGGTGGCCGCCGAGCTGCACGTGCACCCCAATGACCTGATCGGCCGCCCGTACAACAGCTCACCGATCGAGAACCAATGGCAGGTGGCCGCATCCTCCATCCTGCGCGAGTTGCGCCGGTACGACCTCGCCCCTGTCTTCAACGGCACTCCGCGGCCGGCTAGCCAACTCTGGGGAGAGACCACCCGCCTACACCGACTGCGCGACGCCGCGGCGAACGTAGCGATCATGAAGGTGCTTCCCGACCTGTTCCGCGAAGCCCGCGCCCTCGCCGAGGTATCGACCGGCCACGAACGCGAGGAAGCGTTCGCCATCTACGCCGTGTGCTGCAAGTTCGCACATACCTCAGCACACGCCCTCGGTCACCCCGAGTTGGTCGCCATGTCCTGCGAACGGGCCGCGTGGTCAGCTCGCCTGTCCGGCGACTCCGTCATGCCGGCCGTGGCCGACTGGATGCGCGTATGGGACATGTGGGCCACCGCGGATTGGGAGGACGCTATCGCCCTCTCGGACAAGGCCATTCACAGCGTGCAGCAGGGTTACGAGCAGGGCGAGCCGCTCGCGGTCCGCGCATGGGGATCACTGCAACTGCGCGCGGCCGTATCCGCGGCGCGAGGCAAACGTAAGGCGGAAGCCAAGGACCGCATCAAGCACGCCAAGGCCGCCGCCGGCCGCCTGGGCGAGTACACCGGCCCTCCCGTGTACGACCGGCACTCGCTCACGTTCTCGCCCGGCAACGTCCAGATTCACGCAATCAGCGTCGCACTGGAGATGGGCGAGCAGGTCGAGGCCCTCTCGATAAACCGGCGTACGTCCCCGGGGTTGATCGCGGCCCTACCCAACTCGCGGCAAGGGCATCACCACATGGACCTTGCCCGCGCGTGGCTGTGGGACGGGAACCGTGACAAGGCGTTGAAGGAGTTGGAGTCAGCCGAGCGCATCGCGCCCCAGCTCATCCGCAACCACCCCATTGCGCGGTCAACCCTGCGCAGCATCGTCTACGCCGAACGAGCAGCCACCCGAGAGAAGCTACGCCGCATGTCAGACCGCTTTCACCTCGACGGATAAGGGTGATATTCCTCCCGTTCATATTCGGCTGCTCCCTCCCTCCTAGCTTCGGGGCATGGCCGATCAGACCGCGAAGCAACTTCCCTCGCCCGCCGTCGAGTTAGGCGCAGGATCCCCGTTTCACCCGCGACTCGGCGACCTCGCCTCTGACCTCGCAAAGGCAGGGCGAATCGGCGTCGTAGTCGCCCTGCCGAGTGAAACCTCGACGTCCTACCACCTGCGCCCGCCGGGAGGTGGGCCCGAATGGTCGGCCAGGTCCGACGGAACCACCCTGCGCCCCGTACCCGTACCAATCACGCACGTCAGCCCTTCGAAGCGGGATGTGATCTACGACCACCGGGCGCAGCAGGCCGCCCTACCGGTCACCGTCCACCACGAGGACGGAGGCACCTCCGAGTCGCTGCTCATCCTCACGCCCGCGCAAGTCCAGCTCTACCTATTCCAGTTCGAGCAGCTCATCGAGCGCCGCGAAAACGCCCGGAAGGTCGAGCGGTGAGCGCGCCCGCGCTGCTGTACGCCCCGCCCGGCCCGACGCGCCCGCCCGTCCGGTCCGTCATCGCGTACCGCTGCGAAACGACCGCCCATGACCTCACCGGCGCCTGTGAGGTCATCCTCAGCACATACCGCGCGACATCCCCGCGCCTCGCCGCCCGGTGGCTGCGGAGCCAGGCCGGACACCTCGCTCAGCTGCTCTCCCCTCGCCCCGCGGCCCCCTCTTTCCGCGACGCGCCCTTGTTCACCGTCGGTCCCGACTGCCCGCGCCCCGATCTTGACCTGTTTGCGTGGGCAGAGAACGACAAGGGATTCGAGCAAGCGTTGCGCATCCTCGCCGCCGGCGCCCCGTACACCCTCGCAGTCAGCGACTACGACGCCCGATACGCGATCTGCGCGTACCCCCTGTATGTCCGCAGGGGCCTTCAGTTCCCCGCTTCCGCCGGGTGTTCCTCCCCTTCCCCGGCGGAAGTGGGGCGCCACCGCAGACGTGCCGCGCAGCACGCTGCCCGATGACTGCCGCCCCTGCGCTGCACGCGTTCCCCTTCCCCCCAGCGCGGGGGCGGTGCACCACCTGTCCGGAGTCGCACCGCCCAACAAGGGAAGTGAGTCCATGGAACAGTTCGAGCGCGCACGTCTCGATTCCTACTTCGCGCGCATCGCCCACACGTTCGCCCCGACCGAACCGCCGTCGTCCTTCCTGGTCACACACCTACTGCCCGAACGCCCCTCGTTCGTTCGGGCGATCGGCACGGCAACCAGGCTCCGCGCCGTCCTGCCCAAACCGAAGTCCATCGACGTCGCCGCCCGCCGGGAGATCGAGAAGACGACACAGTGCGACACCCTGTCGCGCGAACTGTTCGAGGACGCCGAGTCCGCCGTCGACTACATCGAGTCCCGCGCCGCCGCCGAGGCCGTCGTACTGTGCGACGTGGGCGGGTACTTCGCCCCCACGCTCGATGCTCTGTGCGACCGCTTTCCGGCCGAATCCTGGGCGTCGTCGAGGACACGGAGAACGGGCACAAGCGGTATGCCGAGCGGGACAAACTCCCCTGCCCCGTCGTCTCCGTCGCCCGATCGCCGCTGAAAGATCCCGAGGACTTCCTCGTTGGTCAGTCGGTCGTGTTCTCCACCGAGGCACTCATGCGGAGTCGAGGCGACATCCTGCACGGGCGGCCCGCGCTGGTGATCGGTTTCGGCAAGCTGGGATCCAGCATCGCCCGCCTACTGCACGCGAAGGGCGTACAGATCACCGTGCACGACGTTGACCCCGTTCGGCAGACACAAGCCCTCTCACAGGGCTTCACAGTGGCCCGCGACCGCGACGCCGCCCTGCACGGCGCCGGCCTGGTTCTGTGCGCCACCGGCGCCGTGTCCCTCCGAGGCGAGGACTTTTCCAGCCTGCGGAACGGCGCCTACGTCGCCACCGTCACGAGCAGCGAGGACGAACTCGACCTCGACGCCCTACCGGGGGTCTACCAGCGGACGCCCCAAGGGGAGCACGTCACCAGGTACGCCACGACCGGGCACTACTTCTATCTGCTCAACGGCGGCAACGCCGTCAACTTCCTGCACGGCGCGTCAGTCGGCCCGTTCATCTTCCTCGTGCAGGCCGAGATACTCGCCGGCGTCCGAATGCTCACCCGCGGCGACCTCGGACACGGTATGCACGACGTAGACGCCGCCGACCGGGCGACCATCGCCGCAACGTGGCTCAACTACTTCAACCGCTAGGAGACAGGACCCCATGCCGATCACGGCACAGCATGTGCGCGAGACCCTCGACGCCTACCTCGCCAATCACCCGGATGAAAAGACCAGCCTGTCCGTCCTCTCCGAGGTACTCGACGAGGCCGGCGACTCGATCGCCTCGCGTAAGGAGTTCCGCGGACACGTCACGGCCGGGGCCGCCCTACTTCGTCCCGACGGCCGCGTGCTCACCATCGAACACCGCGCCCTGCGTAAGTGGCTGCTGCCCGGCGGACACGTCGAGGAGAGCGACACGACCCTGCTCGACGCCGCCATGCGGGAACTTGCCGAGGAGACCGGAATCAGCCCGGACCAGGTCGAGCCCGACAGCGGCGTACCGCTCCACATCGACGCTCACCCAATCCCGGCGAACGATGCCAAGGGGGAGCAGGCACACCAGCACTTTGACTTTCGGTACCTGTTCCGCACGACGGTCGACCTGGTCGAGCTGCAAGAGGAAGAGGTCACGGCCTACTCGTGGCAGTTCGCCGACATGCTGACCGCCGAGCCTCTGCGGTCACGGGTGATGGCCGCAGGGCGGTAATTATTGCCCAAGGTCGAGCTACCTATACGGGCCGGGGCTCCGGTTGTCCGCTTCCCCGTGGCGGATGCCGGGGCCTCTCCATGCATGGGACGCCCCCGCCGGTCGGGAGTACGGCGAGGACGCCCGGTCGGGGGCAGGCTAGGCAGCGTGGTGGCGCAGCGTGTCGGCAAGGGCGGGCACAGCCTCGGTCACCTGCTCGCCAACCACCAGGGCGGACGGCATCGCGTCTCGCAACTCGCTGAGCTGCTCGGAGGAGAGCCCCAAGGCGAGGGCGGCGGCGAGCACGTAGCCGGGGCGCACCGACCGGACCCGCAGCAACGGGTCATACAAGATGACCGCCTCGCGGCCCCCTCGCACGCCGTACCGGTGGCGGATTTCGCCCGGGTCGATGCCGGCCGCGGCGAGCTCCGTCTCGACCTGCACCAGGCTGTCCCCCATGGCGGCGATGCGGTCGCGGCGGGTGTGGGCGAGGCGGGCGAGGATGCCGGCGGCATCGGCCACGGCCCGCACCGCGGCGACGAGTTCGGCCGGGTCGTCGGTCTCGACCAGGGCGCGGGCGTCGGCAGTGACCAGTTCGGCCCGCTGGTGCCGGTCCTGCTCCGCGGCGGCGTCCAGCTTGCGGCGCGCTGCGGAGATCCGCAGGTCGGCGAACTCGGCGAGCTCGCGCGCGGCAGTGAGGTCCTTCGGCTGCACGCTCTCGTCGCCGGAGCGCACCTTCTCAGCGAGGGCGGCGGCGAGCTGCTCGGCCTCACTCTTCTCAGCCTCGGCGGCGGCGAGCTGCTCGCGTGCCTGCTCGGGAGTCTGGGTCTTCACTGGGTCTCCTCGTCCTCGTCGGCGAGCTGGTCGCGCCGCTGAATGCTCATGTCGTGCGCGACGGCAGCCCGTAGCGCGGGGTCCTGTGCAGGCTGCTGGCCCTGCTCGTAGCGGCGGCTGATGGCCGCGTGTAGCTCTGTCATGGTGCGGTGGCTCCTCTGCCGTGGCGGAATTCGTCGAGGGCGGCGCGGCCGACTGCCCACGTACGTGCACCAATGCGCGTAGCGGGCAATCGGCCGGACCGGATCAACCCCCGGATGTGCCGAGGCGAACAGCCCATGACCTGTGCTGCCTCAGTTACTGACACGGTGGCACCGTCGGTGGGCTCACTTCCGGTAGCGGAAGAATCGAACGGCGCGGTAGCGGAATCGAACGAGGGGGCAGCACGGCTGGCCTCGGCCTGCTGCGCGGCGTCGTGCAGGGCGAACAGGATGCGGCGGACAGTCGGCGACGGGTGCCCGCCGTTCGCCCTTACCTGCGCGTCGAGATCGCGCACCAGGGCCCGGAGTACCTCGCTCGCGACGGCGGCCGGAATGACGACGGCTCCGTCTTCGCGCATGAGCGAGTGAGGCGGCGCGGTCGCCGCCGGGGTGGGAATCCTACGGATTTGATATCCGGTGGTGGTTGCATCGCTGCTGGTCACAAGGGGGGGTGATCACGTCGCTGTCACGGGTCCGGCTAGTCATCGGCACGCCCGGCGCGGGTGGTGGGTGCGGGGCGGAGGGTGATTCCCGCGCGGCGGGCGAGGCGGTCCAACTTCGCCTGCTCGCGCTCCATTGCTCCGCGGTGGCCGGCAGAGCTGCCCTCGGCTTGGCTCGCCTGAGCGGTGAGCCGTTCGAGCGCCTCGACGGCTTCCGCGATGATCGGCGCGAGCTTGGCAGCGGTGGCGGGGTCCTTCGCGCCCTCGCGCGCGAGGCGGGCCACGGCCCGGCGGAACCGCATGTTCACTGCGTCGAGCTGCTCGCGGCCCGGATAGCCGCGGTGGCGTCGGATGAATGGCTCGGCAGGAGTGTCAGGCAAGGGGGTGTTCCTCTCGTACATGTGCGCGCGCCTGCGCGCGGGACGGCCCGCGACCGGTCGCGGACGGGGTGGTTCGTTCCCCGTGCGAGGCCGACTCGGCCCATCGCCGGGTGCGCCGGCGCACGAATTTCCATGGCGCCGCTCCGGTTCGGTGCGGATATCCGGGGGTGAGGGTTCCGACCTGTCCCCACTGTCCCCACCTAAAGGTGTGGGGACAGTGGGGACAGTTCGTCTCGGGGTACCCCTGTCCCGACCTGTCCCGAAACTGTCCGGGACAGGTCTGACCAGGGGTTTTCCCTGCCCTGTCCCCAAACTGCGGGACAGGTGGTTTGCCCGTAATCACCTGTCCCGTCCCTGCGAGCTTTCGAGGGTGCTCGGGGACAGGTAATCCGGGGCGTTTATCCGGTTCTTCCGGTGCTTCGCCACGTCGGAAAGAAGTTCATTTCTCGCGGGGATTCCGAGGCGGGCGCACTCGGTCCGCAGGCGCTCCCGTCCGACCGCGGCGGGCACTCCGGCGGCGTCGAGTGCGGCGGCGATCTCTTCGACGCGGCTCTGATGACTGGTACGCCCCTGCGCCTGGGCGACCTGGTCGAGCTTGACCAGCACGACGGAAGTGACAGGGCTCCCGTCTTCCTTCGCCTCACCGTCGATGACGATTTGGTGCAGCCCGAACGCGATGTCGGCGAGCTCTTCGTCATCCTTCTGCTTGCCGGTCTTGAGCGTCACGACGGTGTCGGCGAGGTCGGTTCCGGTACGGGTGATGCCGAGCTCGGTCTGTAGGGCGCCCTTTACGGCGGTGGCGCCGCGGCTGCGTTCTCCGTCGTGGCCGGTGTGGTGCACGAGCAGCAGGCAGGCGCCGCAGGCTGCGCGTAGGCGTTCCATCTGGTGAACGAACTTGCCCATCTCGGTGTTGGAGTTCTCTTCGACGCCAACGGTTACGCGGGCTTGGGTATCGACGATGACGAGAGCGGGTTCGAGGCGGCGGCATACCTCGACGAGTACGAGCCATTCGGGGTCGGCTGCCTGCACGGGACGGGGGAGGAATTTGACGCCTGCCATGCGCCGGCCGTGGTGCTGCTCCCATGCCCGGACGCGCTTACGGATTCCTCGGATGCCCTCGGCCACGAGGTACAGGACGGGGCCTTGGGTGGTCTTCTGCCCGTGCCATGGGATGCCAGTGGCGACGCACGCCGCAAAGTCGAGCGTCATGAATGACTTGAAGGTCCCGGACGGGCCGTAGATCCGGGCGAGGGTGTCGCGGAACAGGACGTCGGCGATGACGGGTTCGAGTGCCTGGATGTTGTCGAGGGCGTCGGTATCGAGCAGCTCGGCGCACATGGTCGCGACGCGCTGCTCGAAGTGCTCTTCGGACGTCTGCCCGGTCTGGTCGTCCTCGGGCTGCTGCTTGGCCTTGGCTGCGTAGGCAGGCGAGAGCTGGGCGAGGATGCCGTCGATGTCGACGGGGGCGGTCACGCGGTCACGCTCCGGGGGTTGCTGGTGCCGGCGCGCAGGCCGGATGTGACGGTGGCCTGTACTTCGGCGGCGGTGAGGCCGAGGCCCTGCCCGGCGGCGAGCAGGGCCTCGACGGCGTGCCGCGGGTCGAGGCGTCCCGCCCCGGCGAGGGTGCCGAGTGAGAATGCGGCGCGGTGCAGGGTGTCGTTGCGGGTGCCCGGTTGAGCGTCGAGGACGTTCTGTAGCTCGGCGCGGAGCGCTGCTGCTCCGTAGCCGGTGGCATCGCGTACGGCTCGGGGCATGACCGGTCGGGGCAGTGCCACGGGCCGGGGTGCAGCGAGGTCGAGCAGCCATCGGGGAAGGGGGACCGGTTCGGCGTCTGCCGGTGAGGTGAGCCACGTGTACGGCTTGCCCGCGGCAGTCGACGGCGGAGCGACTACGTAGCCACCCGCGGCCCGCACGTCGACCTTCCATCCAACCTTTGAGGCGGAGTTGCGTACCTCCCGCTCGGGGGCGCGGTGGTAGATGTGCAGCCCGCCGGATCCAGTGCGGGCGATGGGGGTGGTTCCGAACGGGAAGCGGTCGCCATGCGCTTCGTAGAGGACGGCGAGCACGTCCTCGCCGCCGAGGATGCCCGGTACGGGCGTGGGGTCTCCCTTCGCGGTGTCGAGGTCGACGACGACCAGGCCGGACGGCCCGGTGGCAATGCCGACACCGAAGGGTCCGGCTTCCCAGCATCGGCGGATACGGGCGGCGTCGATGGTGGCGCGCTGCTCCCACGCCGAGACGACCGGGCGCTTGTCGTTGGGACGGAGGGGAAAGACATACAGGCCGCGCCCGGCAAGGTCGAGGACTTCCTCGACGGCTCGCCGGGCGGGCTTGGTGCTGGGCATGGTCACGCGGGCATCGCCTGCCGGGTGGCCAGTCGCTCGGTGACCTCGGCGGGGGTCCAGCCTGCTGCGAGCAGGCGGGCGCGCTCGGCGGCGAGCTGGGTCACGTCGAGGCTGTATGTCGACGGCCCGCTCGGGGCAGTGATGCAAAAGATCGGGTCACGGTGCCCGCACGGCAGGGACGGGGTACGGAGGGCGGCGCGCCACCTGGGCATGGTGCCGAGTGTCATCGGGCACCGCCAGCGCGGTGGGCCCGAACGTCGGCCGGTGTGGCGCCCTGAGCCTGGGCAACGGTCCACCAGACGGCGGCATCGGCGGCGGCACGATCCGCAGCAGCGCGGTCGCCCTGCTGGGTGGCCGTGTCGATGGCATCAAGCGCCTGGGCGGCACGGTCGATAGCAGTGCGTGCAATCATGGGCTTACGCCCTTCCTGTGAGGCGTTTGCCCGGGATTTCGCTGTGGAGGCGGCCCGGGCTTCGCTGTGTCTGGGAGTGGTACAGGCGGTCGGCGGGGCGGGAACCCTGCTGGCCGCCGCTTTCATGTGGTCGGCGTGGTGGCTAGCTGCTCTACGCCGAGCAACGCGAGCAGGTCGGCGCGGCGGGCACGGTACTGCGCGCCGAGGCGCAGCAGTGGCACGGGGAACTCACCGCGGCGGGCGAGGTCGTAGGCGGTTGTCCGCGAGATTCCGCAAGCGCGGCCGGCGGTGACCAGGTCCACGGCGGCGGGCAACGCGAGAACTTCCTCAGTCGTGAGTGCGCGAGTGCGGCTCATGCGGCGCGCTCCCTTTGCGCGTCAAGGCTGAGCAGATCCGCCCACCGGAGTGCCACATCGGAGCGCGGTACCGCTCGGCCGGTCTCCCAGCGGGAAACGGTCGAGGGACGGACGCCCAGCGTGGCGGCCATTTCTCGCAAGCTGATTCGGTGGGCGATGCGGACGGCGCGTGCTTCGCCGACTGCGGCAAGGCGACGCACCGTACTGACTCGGTGAAGGTCATCGGGCGACATGCCGAAAGTAGAACACTCACCTTGACTGTTGCGCAACCGATTCGTGACCCGTTGCGCAACGAGTTGCGTTGCCGTTGCGTAATCGTCTCGGTTCGGGCAGCATGGGGCCATGCCCGTCGACGTGAACGTAAGCGAGCCCTGGGAATCTGGTGACCCCCGGGCGGTCCTTGTGAGCGCCCAGCTCATCGACTCGGAACACCCCGAGCTCGCCGCTGAATTTGAGTACCTGTGCATCTCCGCCGAGGGGCAACTGTTCCCGCGCGCGGTACGTGTCGGGCCAGCGCCCGAACTGCCCCTCGGGCGGACCATCCCTGTCACCGCCGGCATGCTCCGCGACCTGCCGTTGGCACGCTGGGAGAGCGCCGCCCGTAGCCACACTCAGGCATCGCTACAGGCATGGGAACAGAACGGCTTGGTCGACGGCCTCGGCCGCCTCACGCTGAGGGCACTGCGGGACTTGAAGCCTGAGCAACTGGTCGAGGTCATCGAACCGGGCCTACGGGAGTCGACCAGGAAGGCGGATGTGCGGCGGTACTACAGCCTCTTGCACCAGTGCAGCGTGGCCATCGAGTACACGAAGCTGCGCATGGAGGGGGTCAAAGACCCCGCCGCCCGAATGGCGCGCAATCACGACGTACAGCCAGCGACGGTTCGATCGTGGCTACACAGGGCCCGCAAGTCGGGGATCCTGCCGAGCAACCAGGGGGACGCAGAGTGAAAGGCTCGACATACAAGCGGTGCAAGTGCCCCGCCACCTACGACGCCAAGGGCAACCGCCGGAATTGCCGCAAGGATCACGGCACCTGGTACTACGTCGCCGACGTCGGATTCGGCCCGGACGGGAAGCGCAAGCAGGCCCGCAAGGGCGGCTTCCGCACCTCGGACGACGCCGAGAAAGCCCTCGCCGAGCTGCTCGGCCGCGTCAACGCAGGCAGCTACACCCACGACGAGGGGCAGACTGTCGCCGCATGGCTCGGTACGTGGCTGGAGTTGAAGCAGCGGGCCGGCCTGCGGCCCTCGACTGTCCGTGCCTACCGAAGCCACATCGACGAGTACCTCGTCCCGCACCTCGGCCGCCTACGTCTGCGGGACGTGCGGCCGTCACACGTCGACCAGCTGCTCGCCTCTCTCGGCAACGGGAAGCGGAAGGCCGCCACGGTTCGCCGGATTCACGCGACGCTGCGCAGCGCCCTTTCAACGGCCGTACGCCGCCGCATGATCACGTTCAACGCAGCTAAGGATGTTGACCTTCCGGCCTCGCAGCGCCCCAACGTGAAGCCGTGGGAGCCTGCCGAGCTGGGCCAGTTCCTCGATGCGATCGGTATCCATCGCCTCGGCGCCATGTTCGAAGTCGTCGCCGGTACCGGCCTCCGCCGCGGTGAGGCCGTGGGCCTGCGCTGGGACGACATCGACCTCGCCAGCCGCGTCATCGTGGTGCGGCAGCAGATCGTCCAGGAATCCGGACGGAAGAAGAACAAGCAGGAGCCTGCCCCGTGCCCGTACTGCGATGCCGGACACCTCGGCGTCTCGTTCGGCAAGCCCAAGACAGCGTCCGGTGAGGACCGCGTCATAGACCTCGACGAGGTCACGGTGGGCGCGCTTATCGCTCACAAGCTGCGGCAGGACGAGGAGCGTAAGACGTGGGGCGAGGCGTACGCCGACCACGGACTCGCCTTCGCCCGCGAGGACGGCAAGCCGCTGCGGCCCGACGACGTCACGAAACTGTTCGGCGCCCTGGTCGACGAGGCCGGCTTGCGCCGCATCCGGCTGCACGACCTGCGCCACGGACAGGCGTCTCTCATGCTCGCCGCCGGCATCGACATGGCGATCGTGTCGAAGAGGCTCGGCCACTCGACCATCACGATTACGTCGGACACGTACTCGCATCTGCTCGGCGGCGTCGGACGGGATGCCGCGGACCGCGCCTCGGCCCTGGTCCCTCGCGCGCGCCGCACCGCGCCGAAAGCACCGACCGACGGCGATCGTGACCACTTGGTGACCACCTCGGCTACGGATTCGCCCGCCGAGCAGGTCCCGGAAACGACGGAACCCCCGTTGACGCAGGTCAACGAGGGTTCCGACCCCGAAGGGTTCGGTAGGCCGTGTGGGACTCGAACCCACAACCAACGGATTAAAAGTCCGCTGCTCTGCCAATTGAGCTAACGGCCCTCGACAGATCACCCCCGAGCATAGCCGCAGCGAGCCCGGCAGCCGATCGGGTATCGGTTACCGGGCCCGTCGAAGCCGGCCAGGAGCCGGCCAAGAGCCTAGAACAAGCCCTTGTAGCCCTGCCAGCCGGTGGCGATCTGCGTGCGCCCGCCGAAGGAGCCGCGGCCGTTGCCGTCATTGCGGAACAGGTTTCCGGCGGAGTCGCGCACGACGATGTCCGCCTTGCCGTCACCGGTGATGTCACCGATGCCGACGACGGCGTTGTACGAGCGGCCCCAGTCCTTGAAGACCTGCGCCCGGGCCTTGAACGTGCCGTTGCCCGTACCGTCGTAGCGCCACAGGCCGCCCGACCTGTCGTGCCCGAGCAGATCCGCCTTGCCGTCGCCCGTGATGTCGCCGACGCCGGTGATCCGCCCGTACGTCTTCCAGTTCGTGCCGATCCTCACCTTGGCCGCGAGCTTCCCGCCCGTCGCGCCGGCGAAGAAGTACATGTCGCCGGTGGACGCCTGACGTGCCACCAGGTCCGTACGGCCGTCACCGTTCATGTCGCCGGGGGCCGTCAGCACGTCGTACTGCCCCCAGCCGGTCCCGACCGAGGTGTACGCCGTCGACGGCGTCAGCGGCTTCCCGCATCCGGGCTTGTACGCGCGCAGTTCACCGGAGGGCTGCCGCACCAGGACGTCGTTGCACCGGTCGCCGTTCACGTCGCCGAACGGCACGGCGTACGCCGACGTCGACCAGCCACTGCCCGACGTCTTGCCGGAGAACGTCCCGGCTCCGGTCCCATGCTGGAAGGTGAAACTGCCCGACGAATTCAGCGTCAGCAGATCCCCGACGGCGTCGCCCGCGACGAAGTCGTGGCGCACAGGTGCCGCTCCCCGCAGCTTGACGGTCCCGGTCCGCTGCAACGCGGCGCCGTTTCCGTCCGCGGGCAGGACGGACAGCGTCCAGCCGTACGTACCGTTCGGGAAGGCGGCATCGCCCTGCGCGCCGGGCACCATGCCGTGCCAGTGTGCGGTGAGCTGCTCACGCGCGGCGCCGCCGCGGACCGTGTCGACGACCTTGCCCGTGCCCTTGTCGCGCAGCGTCAGTGTCCATGACGCGGCCGGCTTGGACAGCGGTGTGGTGGTGACGTCGCCGGGCACGGCGTCGAAAGTGCGCGCGGTGACCTGAGTGCTGTTGGCCGGGGCCCCGGCCGTGGTCATGCGCTGCCCGAGGACGCCGGAGGGGACCAGGTGCACCCGCTGCTCGCCGTCCACGTACGCGGCGTTCCCGCCGAAGCGGTCCACCGTCCACCGCACGTGCCGCTGCGAGACCGTCGTGCCGGGCAGCTCGCCGACGGTACGGCTCCGGGCCTCCCCGGTGTCCACGGCCGTCAGCACGAGCTTCCCGGCGGCCTTGTCGTGCGTGACCACCCAACCGTCGCCGAGCAGCGCCTCGCCCGAAGGCACGGGCACAGACTTCTTCGCCGTACGGTCGTACACCCCGGCGGGGCCGCCCGAGGGACAGCTCCAGTACACCCAGCGCCCGACCGCCTGAAGCTCGTCCGGAACGCATCCGGCGCCCGTGGCGGCCGCTTCGCTGGTCTTCTGAGTCGCGATGTCCAGGGCGGTGACGGTGCCCTTCTCCGCACCGGAGGTCCACAGTCGCCCCGCCCAGACGGAAGCGGCCCCTGGGGCACGCTGGACGACGGCCTTGCCGTCGGACAGGCGGTAGACGGTCTGCTTCTTGGCGGCCGAGGACGTGTGGATCAAGTGGTCGCGGGTGACGGAGGTGATCTCCCCGCCCTCCGGAACGGCGAGCGTGATGTGGTCGTCGTCTCTCGGCCCGTCGACACGTACGAGGTCGCGTTCGGCGTTGTCCCGCTCCAGCCGTGCGAACCGCCCGTCGCCCATGCCGTGCAGCACGCCGCACGCCGCGTCGCCGTCCGCGCACGGGGGCACGTCATAGCCGTAGTCGGTGAGCCGGGCGCGCTCTCCGTAGGTGGGTGTGCCGGTGGCGCTGAGCGTGCGGCCGTAGTCCCCTTTCACACCTGTGCTGTTGTCGATGAGGCCAAGGCGTCCCTGGGCGAGCGACAGCCCTTCCACGGTGGCGGGCACGGCCGGCAGCTTCTTGACCAGCGCCACCTGCGGCCTGCCGTCCGGACCGGCGGTTACGCGACGGATACCCCAGTCGTCGGCCTTGTACCCGCCGACGGTCACCGCCGTCCCGTCCGGTCCCGTCAGCACGCGCCTGTTGGTCCTCCGCAGGAGCGTGATCGACGGGCCGCCGTCGAGCGGCACCGCCTCCAGCGCCAGGGACGTGGTGGACGCGTAGACGAGCCACTCCCCGACAACCGCCCAGCCGGTCGTAGGGCTGGACGGCGCTGTCCCCAGCTTCAGCACCGTCGGGGTGGCCGAGAGGTCGTCACGGGGAACGGACAACACGGTGAGCTCGGTCGCGTTGTAGAGAGTGAGGCGGCCGGGCGTCAGTTTGGGGTTCCAAAACCCTGCTCCCAGCGGCGGGGTGACCCCGCTCACGACACCCGTCGACTTGTCGACGAGGATCAGCCGCTGCGTGCCGCCGACCTCCGCCCTCAAGACGATGGAGGTGTCGTCACCTGTGGCGTGCGACCGAAGCACTGTGCCCTCGGGCAGTCCAGTGACGCGCACATCACGGGTCGCACCCTCGGTGCTCAGCGAAAGCAGATGCAGCGAGGTCGTGCTCGTACCGTCGCTGTTCACGACTGTCTCGGCGGTCAGGGCGGTCGAGCCATACGTTGCGCGGTGCCTCTGGCCCTCGGGGACAGTGATCGTACGGACCGAACCGTCTGCCGCGTCCCGAAGCTCGACGTCGCCGTTCTCCTTACTGAAGGCCAGTACGTCACTTCCAGTGGCAGAGCCAGGAACGCCGTTCTCGTAGGTGCCGACCGGGAACGTCTCGCCGTCCGCGAAACGTGTCCACAGCCTGCCGCTCTGGCCCTCCTCGGTGTGGAACACACCTTGCCGGCCGGCGCCGTCAGCGCCACCGATCACGGGCCCCTGCAGAGTCGCGTCCCGCACTGTGTCGCGAAACGCCGCTGGAATCACGACCTCTTGAACCCCTTGGGCCCCGCCGTCCGCCACGGCTGCTTGCAGCGGTACGAGACCTGCGGTGAGCCCGATTCCTACAGCGGCCGCGATCGTGCCGCATACGGAATGACGTGTCACTCGGTTCCCTCCCCGGGAGCCTGAAGAAGGCATGAGGAAGCGACGGCGGCTGTGCGCGCGCCGTCGGCGAATCGAATCGAGCCACGCCCCCCGGCAGTGCTCCCCATGCAAGTGGGCGGAGCGTAACAGCAGTTACGTATGCGAGGGAAGGGAAAAGAAAAGCGGGCCCGTTCGTGAAGAACGGGCCCGCTTTCGCAGGTCAGCGGATTACTCCGCCGAGCTGATCAGCTATCAGCTGCGCTTCCAGCGCGGCTTGTCGTCGCGGCGGCCGAAGGAGCCGGTCGCCGTGCCGGTGCCGGTGCTGCCGGCGCCGCGGTGGTCGTCACGACGGCCCTGCGGGCGGTCGTGGCCGCCGGTGCGGAAGCCGCCGCCGGCCGGACGGTCGTCACGACGGTCGCGGTTGAACGGACGGTCGGCGCTGCCGGAACGGAAGCCGCCACCGGTGGCCGGACGGTCGTCACGGCGCTGGAAGCCGCCACGCTCGCCGCCACCGCGGTTGTCGTCACGACGGTCGTTGTCGCGGCGGAAGCCACCGCCACGGTTGTCGTCACGGCGCTCGAAGGGACGGCCACCACGGTCGCCACCACCGGCCGGACGGTCGTCGCGGCGCTGGAAGCCACCGCGCTCGCCGCCACCACGGTTGTCGTCGCGGCGGAAGCCGCCACCACGGTTGTCGTCACGACGCTCGAACGGACGGCCACCACGGTCGCCACCACCGGCCGGACGATCGTCGCGGCGCTGGAACCCGCCACGCTCGCCGCCACCACGGTTGTCGTCGCGGCGGAAGCCGCCACGGTCACCACCGCGGTCGCCGCCGCGGAAGCCGCCACGGTCACCGCCACGGTCGCCGCCACGGTCGCCACCGCGGTCGTCACGGCGCTGGAAGTTGCCGCGGTCGTCGCGACGCTCCGGCGCCGGGGCCGGAACAGCGGCAGCAGCCTCAGCGGCAGCAAGCTCGGCCTCGGCGGCCTTCGCCACCTCCGCCACAGCCTCGTCCGGGTCCTCGCCGCGCTCGCGCGCCGCGCGGGCGACCAGACGGGTCGCCTCCTCGCGGAGCTCGGTCGCACGGCGCTGGATGCGCTCCAGCTCGCGGGTGAGCTCCTTGGCCTCGCGCTCCGCCTGCTTGGCGGCGTTGTTCGCGGAATCGGCCTGGACCTCGGTCAGCGAACGGGCGCCGGTGATCTCGGCGACCTCCGGCTCGAACGCGCCCGCTCCACCGACGATGTGGCGCGAGGCGTCGACGCCCGCGTCCTCCATCAGGCGGAAGATCTGGCGGCGCTGGTGCGGCAGCGACAGGGAGACGACGACACCGGACTTGCCGGCACGGGCGGTACGGCCCGAGCGGTGCAGGTAGTCCTTGTGGTCACCGGCCGGGTCCACGTTGAGCACCAGGTCGATGCCGTCGACGTGGATACCGCGAGCGGCGACGTCGGTGGCGACGAGGGCGTTGACGTAGCCCTTCTTGAAGTCTTCGAGGACGCGCGTACGAGCGCCCTGCGTCATGCCGCCGTGCAGTGCGTCGGCCTTGACGCCCGAGTCCTGGAGCTGCTCGGCGATACGGTCCGCGCCCAGCTGGGTGCGTACGAAGATGATCGTGCGGCCCTTGCGGGCGGCGATCGCGGCCGTGACCGGCGCCTTGTCCTTCGGCTTCACGACGAGGACGTGGTGGGTCATGGTCGAGACGTTGCCCTGCGCGCTGTCGACCTCGTGTGTGACGGGGTTCGTCAGGTAGCGCTTGACCAGCGTGCTGATCTCGTTCTCCATGGTCGCGGAGAAGAGCATGCGCTGGCCGCCGCCGGGGATCTGGTCGAGCAGCTCGGTGACCTCGGGCAGGAAGCCCAGGTCGGACATCTGGTCGGCCTCGTCAAGGACGGCGACCTGGACGTTCGCCAGTGAGCAGGCGCCGCGGTTGATGATGTCGCGCAGACGGCCCGGGGTGGCGACGAGGACGTCGACGCCGCGCTCCAGGGCGTAGATCTGGTTGCTCATGGACGTACCGCCGCAGACGACCTTCATCTTCAGGCCGAGTACGTCGCCGTACGGCTGAAGCGCGTCCGCGACCTGCATCGCGAGCTCACGCGTCGGGGTCAGGATGATCGCGCGGGGCTTCTTCTTCTCGGTGTGACCGCCGGCCAGCGTGGCCAGGGTCGGCAGACCGAAGGAGAGCGTCTTGCCGGAGCCGGTGCGGCCACGGCCGAGGATGTCCTTGCCGGCCAGGGCGTCCGGGATGGTCGCGGCCTGGATCGGGAAGGGGGCGGTGACGCCGTTCTGCGCGAGCTTGCGGACGATGCCGTCCGGGAGGCCCAGGGAGGCGAAGGTCACAGTGGGCTCGGTGTCGACGTCGGCGTTGGCGTCGTCGGCATCGGCCTCGACCGTGTCATCGAGCTCAGCGATGTCGCCGGCTTCGGCGATCTCAGCGATCTCGGTGATCTCGGCGGCGATCTCGGTGGTGCTCTCCGCGGCCTCGATGACCTCGACGGCGGTCTCTACGACCGTCTCGTTCTCGGGCATGGCGGTGCGGTCAGTGCTGGAAATGGACATACGAAATGCGAAACCTCTCGGAGTCTCGGCACGCGCCCAAACTCCGTGAAATCGCAAATCAATCGCAAATTCGACCGCCTCAGTGCGGTCAGGTCACGGTAAGGGAGAGTACGCGCCACGGGGCGCTCCAGGTCCTCGTTCTTTACGAGAACTCAACGGCGCCGGGCAATGGGATCAAACGATCTATAACCATACGCACCCTCCCCCCCTTATGGCAAACCGAGCCCACCTAAGCGGGTCCCACCTGCGGTGATGCCGCCGGCTCCCGCCGCATTTCGCGCCGCGTACCCATCGCCGCCGTCTGCGTGTCCGCCGCCGGTGACGCCGAGGGCGGCGGAGTGCTCGGCCCCGGCTCGGACGGCTCCGGAGGCGGCGGCTCCGTGGCCGGCGGCGGCTCGGGCGGCTCCGGCGGCCGGGTCGGCTCCGGCGGCTCTTGCGTCGGCGCCGACACCCCGGGGCGCGGCTTCGGCGGGGTACCGCCGTGCCGGGGCGGGACCTCGGCGCTCTTCGAGGGCGCGGCCGAGGCACCCGGCGACGCGCCGGGGCTCGCCGACGGGTCGCCCCCGGCCTTGCCTTTGTCAGCCTTGTCACCGCCGTCGTGGCCGCCCGATGCCCCGCGTCCGCCCGTACGTCCGATTCCTCCCCCGCGCTGCGCCGTCCCGCCGTCGGGCTCCGCCGCCGCTGCCCCCTGCCGGGCGGCCGCCGAACGGGACGGGGCCGGCTTGCCCTCCTCGTCGTCGCTCACGCTCATGCAGCCCGCGGACGCCGCGACCGCGAGTACGGCAACGGCCAATCTGGCAGGGGCCAATCGGACATGACGGGGCAACTGGCGCACGGGGCGCACCTCCGGGGCACGGCGGGCGGGGATTTCACTGCCCAACTCCCTTTGGCCCACAAGGGACACGCCACAACGCCGGCCGGCGCCGCTACCCCGCCGCCCCCCGCGCGAGTTCGAACCCCAGAAAGACCGCGCCGAGCCCCACCAGAAACGAAGCCCCCACATTGGCCACAGCAAGAAACTTCCAGCCCCGCTCCGCCAGCCGCAGCGTCTCGTAGCTGAAGGTCGAGTACGTCGAAAGGGCCCCGCACAGCCCGGTCCCGAGCAGCGCGTACGTCCCCGAGGACACCAGCGCCCCCGTCAGCACCCCCAGCACCAGGCTCGCCCCCGCGTTCACGACGAACGTCCCCCACGGGAACACCGAATCGTGCCGCGCCTGCACCGCACGGTCTGTCAGATACCGCAGCGGCGCCCCGACCGCCGCCCCCACCGCCACCAGCAGCCAGGTCATTCCGGGGCCCCCGCCCGCGCCACGGCGGCCCGCGTCAGCGCCACGCCCAGCCACACCGCGCCCATCGCCCCCGCGAACGTCCCGGCGGCGTACGCCATCGCGGCGAGCCCGTCCCCCCGCTCCAGCAGCCGCGCCACATCCACGGCGTACGTCGAGAAGGTCGTGAAGCCGCCCAGCACGCCGACCCCGAGGAACGGCCGCACCAGCGCATGACCGAGCCCCCGCTCGCTCACCAGCACCATCAGGACGCCGATCAGGGCGCACCCCACCACATTGACGCCGAAGATCGTCCAGACGCTCCCGGGCCACAGAACCGTCGCCCCGTACCTGGCCAGCGCCCCCAGCACACCGCCCGCCGAGATCGCCGCGAGCACCCGCCACTTGCCGCGCCCGGCGGTCTCGGCACGCTGGGCGGCCACATGGAGATCGACATCCGGATCGATCACACCACCGGAACCACCACCAGAACCCGCCGCGTCACTCACCCGTACCCCAGCGCGTGCAGCCTCTCGTCGTCGATCCCGAAGTGGTGCGCCACCTCGTGGACCACCGTGATCTCCGTCTCCGCGACGACGTCCTCCCGGGACTCGCACATCCGCAGCGTCGGCCCCCGGTAGATCGTGATCCGGTCCGGCAGCACGCCCGCGTACCACTCGCCACGGTCCGTCAGCGGGGTCCCCTCGTACAGGCCCAGCAGATCGGGACCGTGGTCGGGATCGTCCGTAGCCGGCTCGTCCTCCACGAACACCGCGACGTTGTCCATCAGTCGCGTCAGCTCCGGCGGGATCCTGTCCAGCGCCTCGGCGACCAGTTCCTCGAACTCCTCACGCGTCATCTCCAGCACCCGGCCATTGTCACGTAAATCCGTGCGACGGGGTGGGCTGAGCACCGGTGGGCATGGGGCCCCGCCGGGATGGGCATACGGGACCAATGGTCCGCGCCCCGTTCCGAGCCAAGCCGACCTGGCCGTTGCCCTGGCCGCTGACCGGGCTGCAACGCCACTACCGCTCGCGTCACCCCGACCCCACCAGCACCCTCGTGCACACCCCGCACCCCTACGCACGGGTGCTCGGCCTCGCCGCGGTGGTCCTCGTCGGCGCCTGGCTCGGCCTGCTGATCGTCGGCAGCGTCCGTACGCCGGTCGGCCCGATGGACACCACCATGACGCTGCGCGCGTCCACCGCCGGCGGCACGAAGATCAACGTCTCCCCGCTGGGCGCCCTCGAACTCAACACCCACATCGCCCCCCTACGCCTGGACGTGGACGTCGACCAGCTGGACCCGGTCCGCTCCCAGGCCCTGGTCGAGCACCCCGAACGCCTCTCCGGCCTCCAGGAAGAGATCACCCAGGACGTGGCCGACGGCACGACCGACCTGGCCGTACGTTCCTGCGTCGCCGTCGTGTCGGGCGCCACCGCCCTGGGGCTCGCCGTCTACCGGCGCCCGCGCCGCGCCCTGGCGGCGGGCGGCCTCGCGCTCGCCCTGCTGACGGCGTCGGGCATCAGCGCGTACGCAACCTGGAACCCGAAGTCGGTCCTGGAGCCCAAGTTCTCCGGGCTCCTGTCCTCCGCGCCCTCCCTGGTTGGCAACGCGCGCAGCATCGTCAGCGAGTTCGACGTCTACCAGAAGGAGCTGGCGCGCCTGGTCACCAATGTGACGAAGCTGTACGACGCCACTTCGACCCTCCCGACCTACCGGCCCGACCCGGCCACGATGCGCGTGCTGCACGTCTCGGACATCCACCTGAACCCGGCCTCGTGGCACATCATCGGCTCGCTCGTCGAGCAGTACGACATCGACGTGATCATCGACTCCGGCGACACCATGGACCACGGGACCGCCGCCGAGAACGGATTCCTGGACCCGATCCCCGACCTCGGCGCTCCGTACGTCTGGGTCCGCGGCAACCACGATTCGCTCGCCACCCAGCGCTACCTCGAAGGCATGGGGGACGACGTACACGTCCTGGACGAGGGCAAGGCGGTCACGGTCGCGGGGCTCAGGGTGGCGGGCACGGGTGATCCGCAGTTCACGCCGGACCGCTCGGTCGAGGCGCAGGGCGACCCGGCGGAACGAATGGCGGGCATCCGCCTCGCCTCGGCCCTGCGCGACCAGCGGCGCGCCGGCACGCCCGTCGACATCGCGGTGGCGCACAACCCGGTCGCGGCCCGCGAAACGGACGGCACGGTTCCGCTCGTCCTGGCCGGACACGTCCACAACCGCAAGAACGAGGTCCTCGACCACGGCACCCGCCTCAAGATCGAGGGCTCGACGGGCGGCGGCGGGCTGCGGGCGCTGCAGAACGACGAGCCCGAGAAGGTCCGTACGTCGGTCCTCTATCTGGACCGTACGACCAAGCGGCTGCAGGCGTGGGACGAGGTCACCCTGGGCGGCCTGGGCCTCACAACGGCCGAGGTCAGCCGCCACCTCCCGGAGGAGAACAGGCCCGGAGCGACCCCTTCGCCTATTCGGTTTGGCTGACACCGAAACGCCGTAGTAGAGTCTCCGACGTGCCTAAGGGCGCCGGTCAGGGCTTGACCGTTCTGAGACCCCAGAGGTTGAAGAAGAAGCGGAACCTCTTGAGGGGAAGCGGAGTCACATGCTTCTCACGTCTCCTCCTCTGGGGGGCGACAGACGCAGAAGCAGCAACACTAGCTGTTTTGCCCTCATCGTCTAGTGGCCCAGGACGCCGCCCTTTCAAGGCGGTAGCACGGGTTCGAATCCCGTTGGGGGCACGCACAACTGTGTGCGAGACTTGTCTCGCACCACGCTTGGTCCTGTGGAGCAGTTTGGAGTGCTCGCCACCCTGTCAAGGTGGAGGCCGCGGGTTCAAATCCCGTCAGGACCGCTGCGGATCGCGAGATCCGAGTGGCTGGGTAGCTCAGTTGGTACGAGCGATCGCCTGAAAAGCGATAGGTCGCCGGTTCGATCCCGGCCCCAGCCACCACTTCGAAGGCCCCCGCCCACTGGACGGGGGCCTTTCGCGTTATCCCTCCTCGGTCGGTGCCTGGCGGCGGCGCCAGGCCCGCACGGCGAGCGTCGCTCCCGCCACGGCCACCACGCCGGTCAGCAGCACCGCGTCCGGCACCGACTCCCCGAGCCCGCTCACCCACTCCTCGACGGCGAACGAGTCGTCCACGTCCAGCAGGCCGGGCAGAGCGGTCGTCCCGTCGAATACGAGGAAGAGCGCGCCCAGCGTGATGAAGAAGAGCCCGGACAGCAGCGACGTGGTGTGCAGCTCGAAGCGCCCGGCCTTGAACGCCCGCCCCCGCAGCCACTGCCGCTTCCCCAGCTCGAACCGTTCCCAGAGCAGCGCGAGCAGGAACAGCGGCACGGCCATGCCCAACGCGTAGACGGCCAGCAGCAGTCCGCCGTACGCCGGGCTGCCGCTCACGGCCGCGACCGTGAGGACGCTGCCGAGGATGGGACCCGCGCAGAACCCCGCCAGGCCGTAGACGGCCCCCAGGGCGTACACCGAGGCCGCCGTCGTCGGCCGGATCCGCCCGGAGAGGGCGGCGATACGGCGTGAGGCGAAGCCTCTGCCGAGGATCTGCGCGACGCCGAGCGCGATGATCAGCCAGCCGCCGGCCAGGACGAGCTGGTCGCGGTGCCCGTAGAAGAGCCGCCCGGCGTACGAGCCGGCCGCGCCCAGCGGCACGAGGGTGGTGGCCAGTCCGGCGTAGAAGATGCCGGTCCTGGCCATCAGGCGTGACGCCGAGTCGATGGAGTACGCGAAGAAGGCCGGGAGGAGGAGTGCGCTGCACGGGCTGAGCAGGGCCAGCAGCCCACCGAGGAAGGCGGCGAGATACCCGATGTCCGCGCTCACTCGGCGGCCTTCGCTGCCTTCTCTGCCTTTGCCGCCGCCTCGATGGCCGTGGTGAAGGTCTCCGCGGGCTGCGCGCCGGCGATCGGCCGGCCGTTGACGAGGAAGGACGGCGTGGAGGTCGCGCCCAGTTGGTACGCCTCCTCCTGGTCCTTCTTCACGGCCTTCACGGCGGCTTCGCTGCCGGTGTCCCGGGTGAAGCGGGCGAGGTCCTTGACCCCGGCCTCCTCGGCCAGCGCCTTCAGCCGGGCGTCGCCGAAGCCCTTCTCCTTGGCGCCGTCGGCGTACGCGGCCGCGTGGAACTGCCAGAAGCGGCCCTGCTGCCCGGCCGCCCATGCTCCGCGGGCCGCCGCGTCCGACTCCTCGCCGAAGATCGGGAAGTTGCGCCATTCGATGCGCAGGGTGCCGTTGTCGACGTACTTCTTCACGAGGCCGGGCTCGGTGTCGCGGGCGAACTTTCCGCAGTAGCCGCACTTGAAATCGGCGTACTCGATGAGGACGACGGGCGCGTCCGCCCTGCCCTGCGCGAGCGCGTCCTTGGCGTCGCGCCGGGCGAGCTTCGCCAGCTCGGGGTAGACGCCGGCCTGCGGATCGGCGGAGACCTCGTCGGTGGAGACGGCGGTGCGGCTCTCGCCGGGCGGCTTGGTGGCGGTGTACGAGACGACGCCGAGCAGGACGGCTGCGGCGGCGACGGCCGCGCCTATGGCGACGGGCTTGGAGCGGGAACGGGAGGAGGTCATGGGTGTTCGGTACTCCTGGATGGAATGCGGGAGGTGGAAGTGGGCCGGCGGTGGGGCGGGGCATTTGTCCCCCACCCGCCCCTTCGCGAACCGGCGCTCCGCCCCGGACACGCCCGGAGGGCGTCTTTGTGGTCCGGGGGCTGGGGCTTGCCCCAGTTCGGGAAGGGGGGTGGGGAACCAAGCCCGCCGCAAGCGGCGGCCTACACCCGCAGGATCGAGAGATCCATCGGCGTCGGTGGGGCCACCGGCGGTGGCCAGTGGTCAGGGGCGAGATCCGGGACCACGGCGTCGGCGCCCCAGGAGCCGGCCCCGGCCCTGGCGTCGTACAGAGCGGGCAGCAGCTCGTACGCCGCCCCACCCCGTCCCGGCGCCGCGGGAACGCTCCCCACGCCGTCCCCGTGCCGCTCACTGCAACCGGGCTCCCGCTCTTCGGGGGAGGGAAAAGCACCCGGCGCCACAACCGCCCCAGCCTCCACCGGAGCCCCCGCGGCAGGCGCGCCACCGGCCCCCGTGTCCGTACACATCAGCAGCACAGCCACCGCGAGCAGCATCCCCAGCAGCGCACTCACGGTCGCCGCACCGCGGCACCTTCGGCCGGCCTGAAGCCTGACCTGGGGCCTGACCTGCGGCCTGACCTGGGGCATTGGCTGTGGATCTCCTGTCCGGGGGCGTCTTGTAGAGCGTAAAGGCTCCCGCGCACCCGCCCCGCGGAAATCGGTTCGCCAGTCGCAAGCGGCGGGTGAGATCCTGAATCAGGTATGTCTACTTCCTTCGCCGACCTCCAGACCGTGCTCGGAGGGCTGCCGCTCCGCGACGCCCACCGGCTCGGCCGCCGTCTCGACGGCGCCCGTCGCATCCGCAAGCCCGACGCCCGCCAGGCCGTACTGGACGACATCGCCGCCGAGGCGGAGAAGTCCGCCGCCCGCCTGGCGCAGCGTGCTGCCCGGATGCCCGAGATCACGTATCCGGAGTCACTGCCGGTCAGCCAGCGCAAGGACGACATCGCGGAGGCGATACGCGACCACCAGGTCGTGATCGTCGCAGGCGAGACCGGCTCCGGCAAAACCACCCAGATCCCCAAGATCTGCATGGAGCTCGGCCGCGGCGTAAAGGGCATGATCGGCCACACCCAGCCCCGCCGCATCGCCGCCCGCACCGTCGCGGAACGCATCGCGGACGAGCTGAAGACCCCGCTCGGTGAGGCGGTCGGCTGGAAGGTCCGGTTCACCGACCAGGTCAACCCGGACGCCACCTTCGTCAAGCTCATGACGGACGGCATCCTGCTCGCCGAGATTCAGACGGACCGCGACCTGCGCGCGTACGACACGATCATCATCGACGAGGCCCACGAGCGGTCGCTCAACATCGACTTCCTCCTCGGCTACCTCGCCCAGCTGCTCCCCAAGCGCCCGGACCTCAAGGTCGTCATCACCTCGGCGACCATCGACCCCGAGCGCTTCTCCCGCCACTTCGGTGACGCGCCGATCGTCGAGGTCAGCGGCCGTACGTACCCCGTCGAGGTCCGGTACCGCCCCCTCCTCGAAGACGACAGCGACGACTCCGACCGCGATCAGATCACCGCGATCGCCGACGCCGTCGACGAGCTCCAGGCCGAAGGGCCGGGCGACGTCCTCGTCTTCCTCTCCGGCGAGCGTGAGATCCGCGACACAGCCGACGCGCTCAACAAGAAGAACCTCCGCCACACCGAGGTCCTCCCCCTCTACGCCCGCCTGTCGCACGCCGAGCAGCACCGCGTCTTCCAGCGCCACACCGGCCGCCGCATCGTCCTGGCCACCAACGTCGCCGAGACGTCGCTCACGGTCCCCGGCATCAAGTACGTGATCGACCCGGGCACCGCCCGCATCTCCCGGTACAGCCACCGCACCAAGGTCCAGCGCCTGCCGATCGAACGGATCAGCCAGGCCAGCGCCAACCAGCGCAAGGGCCGTTGCGGCCGTACGTCCGACGGCATCTGCATCCGGCTGTACGACGAGGACGACTTCCTCACCCGTCCCGAGTTCACGGACGCCGAGATTCTGCGTACGAATCTGGCCTCCGTCATCCTCCAGATGACCGCCGCCGGTCTCGGCGAGATCGAGAAGTTCCCGTTCATCGACCCGCCGGACCACCGCAACATCCGCGACGGCGTCCAGCTCCTCCAGGAGCTCGGCGCGCTGGATCCGACCGAGAAGGATCCCAAGAAGCGGCTCACCGAGCAGGGGCGCAAGCTCGCCCAGCTGCCCGTCGACCCCCGGCTGGCCCGCATGGTCCTGGAGGCCGACAAGAACGGCTGCGTACGCGAAGTAATGGTGATCGCCTCCGCGCTCTCCATCCAGGACCCGCGCGAGCGGCCCTCCGAGAGGCAGCAGCAGGCCGACCAGCAGCACGCCCGCTTCAAGGACGAGACCTCCGACTTCCTCGCCTTCCTCAACCTCTGGCGGTACGTCCGCGAGCAGCAGAAGGAGCGCGGCTCCTCCAGCTTCCGCCGGATGTGCAAGTCGGAGTATCTGAACTTTCTGCGCATTCGCGAGTGGCAGGACATCTACACCCAGCTGCGCTCCGTCGCGAAGCAGATGGGCATACACGTCAACGAGGACGACGCACCGGAGCTGTCCGTGCATCAGTCCCTCCTCGCCGGCCTGCTGTCCCACATCGGGCTGAAGGACACCGAGAAGAACGAGTACCTCGGTGCCCGCAGCGCCAAGTTCGCGATCTTCCCCGGCTCGGCGCTGTTCAAGAAGCAGCCCCGCTTCATCATGTCCGCCGAGCTGGTCGAAACGTCACGGCTGTGGGCGCGGGTCAACGCGAAGATCGAGCCGGAGTGGATCGAGCCGCTCGCCCAGCATCTCCTCAAGCGCACGTACAGCGAGCCGCACTGGGAGAAGGACCAGGCGGCCGTCATGGCGTACGAGCGGGTCACGCTGTACGGCGTCCCGATCGTCGCCCAGCGCAAGGTGAACTACGGCCGGATCGACCCGGAGACGAGCCGCGACCTTTTCATTCGCAACGCACTGGTCGAAGGTGACTGGCGTACGCACCACAAGTTCTACGCGGACAACCGCAAGCTCCTCACCGAGGTCGAGGAGCTGGAGCACCGCGCCCGCCGCCGCGACATCCTCGTGGACGACGAGACGCTCTTCGACTTCTACGACCGCCGCATCCCCGAACACGTCGTCTCCGGCGCGCACTTCGACTCGTGGTGGAAGCACAAGAAGCACGAAGAGCCCGAACTTCTCGACTTCGAGCGCGAGATGCTCATCAACGAGAAGGCCGGGGCCGTCACGAAGGACGACTATCCGGACAGCTGGCGGCAGGGGAAGCTCAAGTTCCGGGTGACGTACCAGTTCGAGCCGGGCGCGGACGCGGACGGCGTGACCGTCCACATCCCGCTCCAGGTGCTCAATCAGGTCACCTCCGAGGGCTTCGACTGGCAGATCCCCGGCCTGCGCCAGGAAGTAGTCACCGAGCTGATCCGCTCCCTGCCGAAGCCGATCCGCCGGCATTACGTCCCGGCGCCGGACTACGCCCGCAAGTTCCTCGACCGGGCGGTGCCCCTGCAGGAGCCGCTGCCGCTCACGCTCGCGCGCGAGCTGAAGCGCATGGTCGGCGTCCCGGTTGATGCCGACGACTTCGATCTCTCGCGCATTCCGGACCACCTGAAGATTACGTTCCGGATCGTCGACGAGCGCCGCAGGAACCTCGCCGAGGACAAGGACCTGGAGGCGCTGCGGCTGAAGCTGCGCCCCAAGGCCCGTCAGGCGCTCTCCAAGGCCGCCGCGGCGACCGCGGGACCATCGGGCGAGTCCATCGAACGTACGGGCCTCACGGACTGGACCATCGGCACGCTCAGCCGCGTCTTCGAGACGAGGAGAGCCGGGCAGCCGGTCCGGGCCTACCCGGCCCTCGTCGACCAGGGCGAGAGTGTCGCGGTGCGGCTCTTCGACACGGAGGCCGAGCAGCAGCAGGCGATGTGGCGGGGCACGCGCCGGCTCATCCTGCTCAACATCCCGGTGAATCCGGCGAAGTTCGCCTCCGACAGGCTCAGCAATCAGGCCAAACTGGCCCTTTCGCGCAATCCGCACGGCTCGATCCAGGCCCTCTTCGAGGACTGCGCGACCGCTGCCGCCGACAAGCTGATCGCGGACCACGGCGGCCCGGCCTGGGACGAGGAATCGTTCCGGAAGCTGTACGACAAGGTCCGCGCCGACCTCGTGGACGCGACCGTACGCACGGTGAACCAGGTCCAGCAGATCCTGGCCGCCTGGCAGGCGTGCGAGCGCCGCCTGAAGGCCACGAACAGCCTGACCCTGGTCAACAACGTCGCCGACGTACGCGACCAGCTGGCGGCCCTTGTGCCTGCCGGGTTCGTCACGAAGACGGGGCTGCGCCGGCTGCCCGACCTGATGCGCTATCTCCTCGCCGTCGACCGCAGACTCCAGCAGATGCCCACGGCCGTCCAGCGCGACACCACGCGCATGGAGAAGGTCCACGAGATGCAGGACGAGTACGCCTGGCTGCTGGAGCAGCTGCCGCGGGGCAGGCCCGTGCCGCAGGAAGTCCTGGACATCCGCTGGATGATCGAGGAGCTGAGGGTGAGCTACTTCGCGCACGCCCTCGGGACGCCCCAGCCGGTCTCGGACAAGCGGATCGTGAAGGCGATCGACGCGGCGGCGCCGTAACTCCTCCGTCGCCTTGAGTGAGTTCGCCCGCACCCCCTGACCTGCTGTACAGTCTGTCTTCGCAGCGCCACGCAGTACGGCAAAGCGAAGCAAGGTCCTGTGGAGCAGTTTGGAGTGCTCGCCACCCTGTCAAGGTGGAGGCCGCGGGTTCAAATCCCGTCAGGACCGCATGGACACGAAGGCCCGCATCCCTGGATGCGGGCCTTCGTGCTTTCCGCTGCGGATCACGCCCCGGGGCACCACCGGAGGCCGCGCCCGCGGCCAGAGGCCGCGATCAGATGCAGCAAATCCCGTCAGGACCGCACCGAATGAAGTACAGAAGGCCCGGATCCGTAAGGATCCGGGCCTTCTTGCGTCTTGACTGCGCCATCTGCCACCGGTACCCAGGCATCAGGGCATCGGGGGCCCGCACCGGGGAGGTGACGCAATGGCGGCATCCACTGCCAGGCACGAGACGCGCGCACTGCTACGCGCCCATCTGGCGGCCTCGACGGGCTATCGCCACCTCACTCGGCACTGCCCCATCTGCCACCGGCTCCTGCGGCTGGCCATGGAGCCGGAACCGGGCGAGCCCGTCGGGGAAGTCGAGCCCACCGACCAGACTGCCGAGGGCGCTGCGGACGCCGAGGACAACGGTTCCCCGGCTCCGTGATCCCCTATCGCTGGTAGGCCCCGAATAAACAAGAGTTGAGCCCTGTGACGGGTGTCACCGCACGAGTTTTGGAAACTGGTGCACTTACACCCTCCCTACAACCGCTCAATTTAATATGTGCAATTGCACGTCTGTGAAGGGGTCGCCCAAAGCCCCCCGAAAGGCCGGCCGACCGCAGGTCAGAGCGGTCGGCGGGCACTCCGGCGCGGGCACAAAAAAGATCGCGCTGGACCCGGCGGAGTCCAGCGCGATCAACGACGCACCCGTCTTGCATGGATGTGGCGCCTGTTGGGGCAGACGCCTGTCGTGTGGTGCTCAGGTGGGCGTCCGAGTTGGGGGACCCGGAGGAATGCCCGATTAAGCGGGGTTATGCGGTTGTTCAGGCCTCGCTGCGCTGCTGCGGAATACCCGCAAGCAGTGCGCGGACCTCTGCCTCGCGGTAACGCCGGTGTCCACCAAGAGTGCGGATGGACGTGAGCTTGCCTGCCTTGGCCCAGCGCGTGACCGTCTTCGGGTCCACGCGGAACATCGTGGCAACCTCAGCCGGGGTCAGCAGCGGCTCGGCGTCAGGGGTGCGAGCGGTCATGAGCGGCCTCCTCGGGAGAACCGAACCATCACGGTTCTTTCCTCTAAATTCTGCACCTTGACCCGCGTTGCCCGAAATGGCGGACGCGGGCCGAGTCGGTTATAGGACGAACGGCTTGTCCTCGGCACTACAACTACACCATCCGTCCAGCCACGTCGGCCAAACCGATGGAATTGCCCTCCCAGGTGTTCATCAGCGACGAAGCCGATGGACCATGCCATAGCGGACAGTCACGTCACAGTGACGATCAGTCACAGAGCGATCAGGAGCCACCAGACCCCTCATAGCGCGCATTACAGAGCTATTCTGCCCGTAGGTGGACAGAAGGAGCCCTCGCCGGACTCCTTGTCCTATTTTGGCATGAGGGTGGGCGATGGGCGCAAGAGCCCGCTTAGTGCTGTCCGTCACGCTTGAGGCAAAGGCCCGGATCAGGACCTACGTCCCGGCGCGCCGGAGCCGCCGATCATCACCCGGCCGCCCTCAGTTCGCGAACTGGCGCTCGCGCACTACCCGCCACCGCTCCGTGAGCCGTCCGTACGCCTCCCCAGCCGCCGCGGCGTCCCCGGCCTTCAGCGCCGCGATCCCCCCGGCCACGTCCGCCGCCGAGACGTCCTCGGCCAGATGCTCCTCGGGAAGTACGAGCGCCAGGCCGCCGTAATCGAGCTCAACCAGTGAACGGGGGTGGAATTCCTCCAGCCAGCGCCCCACATCCACCAGGCCGTCGACGAGCGGCTGCCCGGCCTCCTCGTCGAGGTTCTCCCGCAGCGCCTTCAGCGCCCGCGCCACCCGCCGCCGCGCCTGGGCCATGGGCGTCCGGTAGCGCAGTACGGCCGCCGCCTCCCCCTCGGCCTTCGCGTACTCCCGCTCCTCGCCCCCGAAGAGCACGAACCAGCGCACCGGCACGTGCCACACCGAGCTCCTGATCCACGGGCGCGCGTCCGGGTTGCGTTCCAGCCACCGCTCGAAGTCCGCGGCCGCCTGCCGGCGCACGAGTGGCGGCAGCGCCGCGTCCAGCAGCGGCTCCGGGAAGAGCTCGGGCAGCTCCTCGAGCGCCAGCCAGCCGCGCAGCCTGGTCCGCCAGGGACAAACGCACACCACCCCGTCCACCTCGGTCACGAACGCGTCGCCGCTCTCGTGGACCGGAACCGGGACGGGCGGGGTGGGCAGCAAGTCCGCCAGGGAACGCCTCAGTTCGTCCTGCGCGGTGGGCAGCCGCTCGCGCTTCGCGTACTGCGTCCAGTGGCCGCGTTCCGGCTCGGGGAAGGCGGCCAGCGGCTCGTACACCCGCAGACAGGAGACGTACGGGACGATCACCGATGACTCCTGGGCCACGCCTGCTCCTCACTCGGACCGGAGAAAACCTGAAAGAACCGGATAGGAAACCGGAGAGAAATCGTCCCACGCGTACTCCGCCAGGGGGTGATCCTCAGCACTGCCGCACGCCCGCGGCCCGCCAGGTCTTACTCTCTTGCTCATCAGCCCTCCCCACCCGCAGGAGGGCAAAGCCGCCTCGTACTTGGGAGTCACCACCGTGACCGACGCAACCGACGGCGTCCTGCACACCCTGTTCCGATCGGAACAGGGCGGCCACGAGCAAGTCGTGCTGTGCCAGGACCGTGCCTCCGGCCTCAAGGCCGTCATCGCCATCCACTCGACCGCCCTGGGCCCGGCCCTCGGCGGCACGCGCTTCTACCCGTACGCGAGCGAGGAAGAGGCAGTCGCCGACGCGCTGAACCTCGCGCGCGGCATGTCGTACAAGAACGCCATGGCCGGGCTCGACCACGGCGGCGGCAAGGCCGTGATCATCGGTGATCCCGAGACGCTCAAGAGCGAGGAACTGCTCCTCGCGTACGGCCGGTTCGTGGACTCCCTCGGCGGACGTTACGTGACCGCCTGCGACGTCGGCACGTACGTCGCCGACATGGACGTCGTCGCCCGCGAGACCCGCTGGGCGACCGGCCGCTCCCCCGAGAACGGCGGCGCCGGCGACTCCTCCGTGCTGACCGCCTTCGGCGTCTTCCAGGGCATGCGGGCCTCGGCCCAGCACCTGTGGGGCGACCCGACCCTGCGCGGCCGCAAGGTCGGCATCGCGGGCGTCGGCAAGGTCGGCCACCACCTCGTCGAGCACCTCCTGGAGGACGGCGCCGAGGTCGTGATCACGGACGTACGGGAGGAGTCGGTACGCCGCATCACCGACCGTCACCAGAACGTCACCGTCGCCCGGGACACCGAGGCGCTGATCCGCGTCGAGGGTCTCGACATCTACGCCCCGTGCGCGCTCGGCGGCGCGCTCAACGACACCAGCGTCCCGGTGCTCACGGCGAAGGTGGTGTGCGGCGCGGCCAACAACCAGCTCGCCCACCCGGGCGTCGAGAAGGACCTCGCGGACCGCGGGATCCTCTACGCGCCCGACTACGTGGTGAACGCCGGCGGCGTGATCCAGGTCGCCGACGAGCTGCGCGGCTTCGACTTCGACCGGTGCAAGGTGAAGGCCGCGAAGATCTTCGACACCACGCTGGCGATATTCGCACGTGCGAAGACGGACGGCATTCCGCCAGCCGCGGCGGCCGACAGGATCGCCGAGCAGAGGATGGCCGAGGCACGCCGGAGCTGACCCGCGGGAGGGCCGGCCCGCCGTCGGTGTGACATTGGTGGGACATGACGAGACATGACTCACCCCCGTCGGCGGGTCGACCCTCAAGAAGAGGTTAAAATCGCAGTTGACCAGCGAGGACGGGGCTCCTCGAAGGTTCTGTGCCGAGGCGTTGCGTGCGGGCGGCGTACCGTATGGCCGCGGAAGCAGGTACCGTTGATGCCCTACGGACCGGTCTCTCCAAGGGGAGCCCGTTCCGAACCATGAACGCGTGTCAAGACTCTGGGGCCGTCGAGCCCCGTCACCGAGGGGGTCGAGCCATGGGGCGCGGCCGGGCAAAGGCCAAGCAGACTAAGGTCGCCCGCCAGCTGAAGTACAGCAGCGGCGGGACTGACCTGTCGCGTCTGGCCAACGAGCTGGGCGCTTCGACGACTTCGCAACAGCCGCCTAATGGCGAGCCGTTCGAGGACGACGACGAGGAAGACGACCCGTACGCACAGTACGCGGCTCAGTACAACGATGACGAGGACGAAGACTCGACCGAAGAGTCCGGTCCTTCGGCCCATCGTCGCGGCGCTTGACGTCCGTACACCTCGAACAGGCATCACACACGTAACCCGGTCTGGGGCTTCGGCACCGGACCGGGTTCTGTGCTGCCACCGGCGACTACTTGGCGTAGTCACCCGTAAGCGTCGCGCCCGTGGTGTGGCCGCCGCGCTCAGTGATCTCTCCGGCGACCCAGGCGTCCACGCCGCGGTCGGCGAGAGTCTCCAGGGTCACGTTCACCGACTCCTCGGGGACGACGGCCATCATGCCGACACCCATGTTGAGGGTCTTTTCGAGTTCGAGGCGCTCGACCTGCCCCGCCTTGCCGACCAGGTCGAAGACCGCGCCGGGGGTCCAGGTGGAGCGGTCGACCGTGGCGTGCAGGGCGTCCGGGATCACACGGGCCAGGTTGTTCGCAAGGCCGCCACCCGTGATGTGGCTGAAAGCGTGCACCTCGGCGGTGCGGGTGAGGGCCAGGCAGTCGAGCGAGTAGATCTTGGTGGGCTCCAGGAGCTCCTCGCCGAGCGTACGGCCGAACTCCTCGACCTCGCGGTCCAGCGACCAGCCGGCGCGGTCGAAGACCACGTGGCGCACGAGTGAGTACCCGTTCGAGTGAAGACCGGAGGACGCCATGGCGATCACCGCGTCACCCTTACGGATACGGTCCGCGCCCAGCAGCCGGTCGTACTCCACCACGCCCGTACCGGCGCCCGCGACATCGAAGTCGTCCTCGCCCAGCAGACCGGGGTGCTCGGCCGTCTCGCCGCCGACCAGGGCGCAGCCCGCGAGGACACAGCCCTCGGCGATGCCCTTGACGATGGCCGCGACACGCTCGGGGTGCACCTTGCCGACACAGATGTAGTCGGTCATGAACAGCGGCTCGGCGCCGCAGACGACCAGGTCGTCGACGACCATGCCGACGAGGTCGTGGCCGATCGTGTCGTACACGCCCATCTTGCGGGCGAGGTCGACCTTCGTACCGACACCGTCGGTGGCGGAGGCGAGGACCGGACGCTCGTAGCGCTTGAGGGCGGAGGCGTCGAAGAGACCAGCGAAGCCGCCGAGACCGCCGAGACCCGTGACCTCGGGGCGCTGCGTCTTCTTCACCCACTCCTTCATGAGCTCTACGGCGCGGTCGCCTGCTTCGATGTCGACGCCCGCGGCTGCGTAGCTGGCACCAGTGCCCGCGTGCGGAGCACGCCCAGAAGATTCAGCAGACATTGCTGGGAACTTTCGTTTCGTGGAACGGGGGCGTTACGGGCGACGGAGCGCCTCGGCCGCGGCGTTCGCCGGGCCGGCCGCGAGCTCGGTCTCCAGAAGCTGCTTACCGAGCAGCTCGGGGTCCGGGAGCTCCATCGGGTACTCGCCGTCGAAGCAGGCGCGGCACAGGTTCGCCTTGGGAATGGTGGTCGACTCGATCATCCCGTCGATGGAGATGTACGAGAGGGAGTCGGCGCCCAGCGAGGTGCCGATCTCGTCGATCGTCATGCCGTTGGCGATGAGCTCCGCACGGGTGGCGAAGTCGATACCGAAGAAGCAGGGCCACTTCACCGGCGGGGAGGAGATCCGGATGTGAATCTCGGCGGCGCCGGCCTCGCGGAGCATCTTGACCAGGGCACGCTGGGTGTTGCCGCGGACGATCGAGTCGTCGACGACCACCAGGCGCTTGCCGCGGATGACTTCCTTGAGCGGGTTGAGCTTCAGGCGGATGCCGAGCTGGCGGATCGTCTGGGACGGCTGGATGAAGGTCCGGCCGACGTACGCGTTCTTGACGAGGCCCGAGCCGTACGGAATTCCGCTGGCTTCCGCGTAGCCGATGGCCGCGGGAGTGCCGGACTCGGGCGTCGCTATCACCAGGTCGGCGTCGGCCGGGGCTTCCTTGGCCAGTTTTCGGCCCATCTCCACACGCGAGAGATAGACGTTGCGGCCGGCGATGTCGGTGTCCGGGCGCGCCAGGTAGACGTACTCGAAGACACAGCCCTTGGGCTTCGCTTCCGCGAATCGGGAGGTGCGCAGGCCGTTCTCGTCGATGGCGAGCATCTCGCCCGGCTCGACCTCGCGGACGTACGCGGCGCCGCAGATGTCGAGGGCGGCGGACTCGGAGGCCACCACCCAGCCGCGCTCCAGCCGGCCGAGGACCAGCGGGCGGATGCCCTGCGGGTCGCGGGCGGCGTAGAGCGTGCCCTCGTCCATGAAGACGAGAGAGAAGGCGCCCATGACGTCGGGGAGAACCTTTGCGGCGGCTTCCTCGATCGTGAGGGGCTTGCCGTCGTCGTCGGTCTGGCCGGCCAGCAGAGCTGTGACCAGGTCGGTGTCGTTGGTCGCGGCGACCTGGGTCGCGCGGCCGTTCTCCTTGGGCAGGGCGGCGACCATCTCGGCGAGCTGCGCCGTGTTGACCAGGTTGCCGTTGTGACCCAGGGCGATCGATCCGTGCGCGGTGGCACGGAAGGTCGGCTGCGCGTTCTCCCACACCGAGGCTCCGGTGGTGGAGTAGCGGGCATGACCGACCGCGATGTGGCCCTGGAGGGAGCCGAGAGAAGTTTCGTCGAAGACTTGCGAGACCAGTCCCATGTCCTTGAAGACGAGGATCTGGGACCCGTTGCTCACTGCGATGCCCGCGGACTCCTGTCCACGGTGCTGCAGGGCATACAGTCCGAAATAGGTGAGCTTGGCGACCTCTTCGCCGGGAGCCCAGACACCGAAGACGCCGCAAGCGTCCTGGGGGCCTTTCTCACCGGGGAGCAGGTCGTGGTTGAGTCGTCCATCACCACGAGGCACACCACCGAGTGTAGGCGAGATCGACCACTGGTCCGAATTGGGGATGGTGGCCGGCTCCGGATCGGGGCGCTATGGGCGCATGGGGCCCGTAATCACGTACCTTCCGCCGTCCATACGGGCATCCGGGGAGTGGGACGGGATCTTGGTGGGCCACTTGGCATGCGCACTGTACGTCGCTGCGCGTAGGCGCACTTAGCACACTGTATTCGCGTTTAACGGGTGCCGCGCTTGATCACGATGTCCTTCCCCCACTTTTTCGTTTTTACGGCGGAAGGAACCACCACATGCAGCCGACCTCCCGAGTACGACGTCTGCCGGCCCTCGCCTGCGGAGTCGTACTCGCCTCGGCGGCGGCCCCCGCCGCATACGCCGCCGAGGCAGCGCCCGACGGCCGGCGCGGTGTGCAGATCGTGATGGTGAACTTCAACGACAGCGCGCACGGCGACGCCGCGAAGCTGGAGTCGACCCTGGAGTCCGCCTACTACGGCAAGAGCGGTTCCCTGACCTCGTACTACAACGAGATCACCCGGGGCAGGACCACGCTCGGGCCGGCCGGTACGGAGGTGGTGAGCGGGCCGCTCACGCTCCCCATGGCCGCCGCCTGCGACAGCGGCCGGATCGCGGACGAGACGCAGAAGGCGCTGGCCGCGAAGGGCGTGGGGGCGAGCGCGTACGACCACATCTCAATCGTCTTCCCGAACAAGAAAGCCAAGTGTGAGTACGCCGGACTCGGCACGGTCGGCGGCGGGAAGACCTGGATGCCGGACGAGCACTTCTCGATCGACGCGCTGGTCCATGAGTTCGGCCACAATCTCGGTTACCACCATCACAAGCGGCTGCGCTGCCCGGACGGGGACCTGGGCGCCGGCTGCAAGGAGGACGGGGTCAGTCACAAGTCCGTCATGAGCGGCGGCGGTTCGGCAGCCGGGCTGACGGCGCCCGAGCTGATCCACAACAAGTGGCTGGCGGGCGACGAGGTCGCCGACGTGACCGAGTCCGGTACGTACAAGCTGCGTCCGCTGTACGGCGAGGGCAGTGGCGTCCGCGCGCTGCGCATCCCACTCGGCGGCAAGGACAAGATCGTCGTCGAGATGCGGGCGAAGGCGGGTTCGCTCGACGGCGCGATCCAGGGCGTCCACGCCCACCGCGTCTCCGCGGACGACTACACGCGGTCGGCGCTCATCGACCCGACCCCGGGTGACGGCAAGGCGCCGGACGCGGACGCGGTCAAGGCCGGGACGGAACTGACCGACACCGCGCGCAAGGTGCGGGTGAAGGTAGTGGCCTCGGGCAGGACGGAGGCGACGGTCGCCGTCGGCCTGGGCGGCGGGGCGGCGGGGCCGGCTGCCGTTCCCGATCCTGCTAACGCTCCCGCTCCCGCTTCCGCCCCCGAGGTGCCGAAGACACCCGGGGGCCCGGCCGCCGCCGCACCGGCCAAGACCGTCGCGTTCAAGGCGCCCGAGGCACCCCCGGCTCCGGAGTCCGGCGTACGCCCCGGGGGAGGCGAGCAGCGCCTGGCCGAGACCGGCGGCGACGCGTCCACCTGGCCACTGGCCGTCGTGGGCGCGGCGGCGCTGCTGGGCGGCGCGGCCGTGTTGGCGACGCTGCGCCGCCGTCGCGCGTAGCGCTCAGGGGTCTGCTCAGCGGCCCGCGTCCGGTCTACCTGGCGATCGCGACCGCTTCCAGCCCCTTGCCGCCCGCCGCGGTGAGGGACAGGGCGCGCTCGCGCACCTCGTAGGCCGCCTTGCCGTCGAGGACCTTGAGCAGGGCCTTCTCGGCGTCCATCACCGGCGGCGCGCACATCTTCCGAGTCGTGGCGATCTTGGAAAAGGTGATGGTGGATCCGGAGACCTTCGCCTTGCCCGAGACGTTGTTGCAGCCGAGATGTCCGCCTACGGTCCCGTCCTCGCCGAAGAACAGCTTCGCCTTGCCCGCCGCGTCCCCGGGGAGTGAGGTCGCGGTGTCGCCGTCCCGCAGCGACTCCACCTTCCACTCGGTACCGAGGAGCTGCGCGTCGGGCTCCGGCTTGGTCTCGGACAGGGCGATGGTGTCGCCCTCGGCCGTGGTCAGCGTCAGCTTGTCGTCCGTGACCTTGGCCTTCAGCTCGCCGGTGAAGGTGCGCTGAAGGTGCTGCTCGAACTTCGCTATGTTCTTCGGACAGCCGATCTCGGTGGTCTGGCCGGGTCCCACAGTGATCGTGTCGCCCTTGACCTTCACATCGGCGCCGAAGCGATTGCAGCCGGTGTGGCCCTCGGCCCGGCCCTTGTCGTCGATCCGGACCGTGGCCTTCTCGGGTGCCGGCATCTTCTTTCCGTCGACAGTCACGCTGTCGACGGTCCAGTCGATGCCGCTGACCTGGAGGTCCGGCTTTACGGTGCCGTCGCCGCCGGCGCCCGGGCCCGACTCCGTGCCGCAGGCGGCCAGGGTGAGGAGGGCGAGGACGCTGACGGCGCCGGTGAGGGGGCGGCGGCCGGAGATGCGGGTGCGCGACGTATCCATGGCGATGTGACGGGACGAGTGGGGTTTCTGGTTCCACCGGCCCGGTTCCACGTACGCACTCACCTGCCCCTGGTCCCGATGACGACGGTGGCGTACAGCTCGTCGGACGTGACGACCCGCGGGACCAGCCCGTCGCGGGCCACGGTCTCGACGGCCTGCGGCGCCTGGCGCTCGCTCGTCTCGAACAGCAGGTGCCCGCCCGGCGCCAGCCACCGCGCCGCTTCCGCCGTCACCCGCCGCAGTACGTCGAGCCCGTCGGCCCCGCCGTCGAGCGCGACCCGCGCCTCGTGGATGCGGGCCTCCGGGGGCAGCAGCTCTATCTCCTCGGTCGGTACGTACGGCACATTGGCCAGCAGTACGTCGACCCGTCCTCGCAGGGTGGCAGCGGGCAGCGGCGCGTAGAGGTCGCCCTCGTAGACCTGTCCGCCGAGGGCGCTCACGTTGCGCCGGGCACATCGCACGGCGGCGGGGTCCACGTCGGCGGCGTACAGCTCGACCCGCTCCAGGGACGCGGCCAGCGCCGCGCCGAGCGCTCCCGAGCCGCAGCACAGGTCGACCACTACGGCCTGCTGCGGCGCGAGGGCCACGGCCTGCTGGACCAGGAACTCGGTGCGACGGCGGGGGACGAAGACCCCGGGGTCCACGGTGATGCAGCGGCCGCAGAACTCGGCCCAGCCGAGGACGTGTTCGAGGGGCAGGCCGGCGATCCGGCGGTCCACCATGGCGGAGAGGTGGGCGGAATCCCGCGCGGTGGAGAGGAGCAAGTCGGCCTCGTCCTCGGCGAATACGCAGCCGGCGGCCCGAAGCCTGGTGACGATGGCGGAGGGGGCGAGGGAGAGCGAAGGGGAGAGGGACATGGGAAACCTTTCGGGACGCCGATGGGCGCTCCCTCGGTCACCTATGCCGGGTGAACCGCGCGGTCGCGAGATGAGAGCACCCGACCTGATACAGCGGTAATGGGTCTCACCTCCTTGGTGCGAAGTACGTCCTGCGCTGGCGACGGCAACACTACATGATCAACTACCGCTAGCCGAGGATCGGCAACAACCCCGCCAGATGGGCCCGTTCGCCGCTGGCGCTGACCTTCGCGTCGTCGACGGCCGTGTCCCAGTCCGTACGCCCCGTGGCGAGGCGGATCCAGGTGAGCGGGTCGGTCTCGACGACGTTCGGCGGCGTGCCGCGGGTGTGACGGGGGCCTTCCACGCACTGGACGACGGCGTACGGCGGGACGCGGACCTCGACGGAACCGCCGGGCGCCTTGACGGCGAGGGCGTCGGCGAGGAGGCGGGTACAGGCGGCTAGGGCCTGGCGGTCGTACGGGACGGCGAGTCCGGCGGCGTGGTTCAAGTCGTCGGTGTGGACGATGAGTTCCACGGTGCGGGTGACGAGGTAGTCGTCGAGGCGCATGGCGCCGACGCGGGTGGCGAGAAGCCGGTCGTCGGGGGCGGTGGGCAGGAGCTCGGCGAGTCGGGCGCGGGTCTGCTCGTACAGCGCGTCGAGATCCGGCGCGGATTCCGCGATCGACTTCGTGTCGTCGGAGATCTGCGCGGCGCGGGCTGCGGTGGTGAACGTCCAGTCGAGCAGCGGGACTTCCTGCTTGGGCGGAGCCGGCTGTTCGAGATGGCGGCTGACGGCGCCGACGGCCATGGTGACGTGCGCGGCCAAGTCGCGGACCGTCCAGTCCCCGAGGTGGGTGGGGAGCGCGAGCTGCGCGGGCGTGAGGTCGCGCACGGCGTCTTGTACGTTGCCGAACTGGGCCAGGACCGCGGCACGGATCTTGCCGGCGTCGTAACGGCGCGGGCGGGGGCGCGGTCGCTTCTGAGCAGCGGATGACATGGCCCGAGATTAGCGCGGGCGCACCGCTGCGGGCCCTTTCCCCACCCCGCCCGCTGTGACACTGTGCGGCTCCCCCGTGAGGGGCGCTGCCCCTGACTCCGCCCCTCAAGCGCCGGAGGGGCTGGAGGGGCTGGAGGGGTGCGGGAGCCTATTCGGCCCGCCCTCTGCGGCGGAGCCGCAGAGGGCGGGGCAGGGGAACAAAAACCTCGGCCCCGGCCAACCAACTGACCGGGGCCGAGATGATCGCTCACGGGAGCCGCTCAGGCGAAAAGCCCCGGCAGCGTCGCCTCGTGCGCCGCACGCAGCTCGCTCAGCGGGATGCTGAACTGCCCCTGCACCTCGATCTCGTCACCATCCACGACACCGATCCGGGACACCGGCAGGCCCCGCGCCCCACACATGTCGTTGAAGCGAAGCTCCTCGCTGCGCGGCACGGAAACAACCGCCCGGCCCGCCGACTCGGAGAAGAGGAACACGAAGGAATCGAGACCGTCCGGCACGACCAGCCGCGCACCCTTCCCACCCCGGAGGCAGGACTCGGTGACCGCCTGGATCAGGCCGCCGTCGCTCAGGTCGTGCGCCGCGTCGATCATGCCGTCGCGCGAGGCCGAGATCAGGATCTCGCCCAGCAGCTTCTCGCGGTCCAGGTCCACCTTCGGCGGCATGCCGCCCAGGTGGTCGTGGATGACCTGGGACCAGGCCGAACCGCCCAGTTCCTCGTGCGTGTCACCGAGCAGGTAGAGGAGCTGGCCCTCTTCCGCGAAGGCGACCGGCGTACGCCGGGTCACGTCGTCGATCACGCCGAGCACCGCGACGACCGGCGTCGGGTGAATGGCGGTCTCGCCGGTCTGGTTGTAGAGGGAGACGTTGCCGCCGGTCACCGGGGTTCCCAGCTGCAGGCAGCCGTCCGCCAGCCCGCGCGTGGCCTCGGCGAACTGCCACATGACGTCCGGGTCCTCGGGGGAACCGAAGTTCAGGCAGTCCGAGATCGCGAGCGGCTTGGCGCCGGAGGCGGCGACGTTGCGGTACGACTCGGCCAGCGCGAGCTGCGCGCCCGTGTACGGGTCGAGCTTCGCGTACCGGCCGTTGCCGTCCGTCGCCATCGCGACGCCGAGGTTCGTCTTCTCGTCGATCCGCACCATGCCCGCGTCCTCGGGCATGGCGAGCACCGTGTTGCCCTGCACGAACCGGTCGTACTGGTCGGTGATCCACGACTTCGACGCCTGGTTCGGAGACGAGACGAGCTTCAGGACCTGCTCGCGCAGCTCCGCCGCGTTCGCCGGCCGCGCCAGCTTGTTCGCGTCGTCGGCCTGGAGCGCGTCCTGCCACTTGGGACGGGCGTACGGCCGGTTGTAGACGGGGCCCTCGTGGGCCACGGTCCGCGGCGGTACGTCGACGATCTGCTCACCGTGCCAGAAGATCTCCAGCTGCGAGCCGTCGGTCACCTCACCGATGACGGTGGCGATGACGTCCCACTTCTCGCAGATCTCCATGAACCGGTCGACCTTCCCCGGCTCCACGATCGCGCACATGCGCTCCTGCGACTCGCTCATGAGGATTTCCTCGGGCGAGAGGGAGGAGTCACGCAGGGGAACGGTGTCCAGTTCGACGCGCATGCCCCCGGAGCCGGCCGACGCCAGCTCTGACGTCGCGCAGGACAGACCCGCGCCACCCAGGTCCTGGATGCCCGCGACGAGCTCCTCGCGGAAGATCTCCAGAGTGCACTCGATGAGGAGCTTCTCCTGGAAGGGGTCGCCGACCTGGACGGCCGGGCGCTTCGCGGGGCCCGTCGACTCGAAGGTCTCGGAGGCCAGCACCGATACGCCGCCGATGCCGTCGCCGCCCGTGCGGGCGCCGTACAGGATGACCTTGTTTCCGGGACCGCTCGCCTTCGCGAGGTGGATGTCCTCGTGCTTCATGACGCCGATGCAGCCGGCGTTGACCAGCGGGTTGCCCTGGTAGCACTCGTCGAAGACGACCTCGCCGCCGATGTTCGGCAGGCCGAGGCAGTTGCCGTAGCCGCCGATGCCCGCGACGACGCCCGGAAGGACGCGCCGCGTGTCGGGGTGGTCGGCCGCGCCGAAGCGCAGCGGGTCGACGACCGCGACCGGGCGGGCGCCCATGGCGAGGATGTCGCGGACGATGCCGCCGACACCCGTGGCCGCGCCCTGGTAGGGCTCGATGTACGAGGGGTGGTTGTGCGACTCGACCTTGAAGGTCACGGCGTAACCCTGGCCGACGTCGACGACGCCCGCGTTCTCGCCGATGCCGACGAGCATCGCGTCGTTGACCGGGACCTTCTCGCCGAACTGCTTCAGGTGGACCTTGCTGCTCTTGTAGGAGCAGTGCTCGGACCACATGACGCTGTACATGGCGAGCTCTGCGCCGGTGGGCCGCCGCCCCAGGATTTCGCGGATACGCGCGTACTCGTCCTCCTTGAGGCCGAGCTCCTTCCAGGGCTGCCCGACCTCGGGGGTTTCCGCGGCGTGCTTGACGGTGTCGAGAGTCATGCGTTGACCAGCTTCTTCAGGATCGAGGTGAAGAATCCGAGGCCGTCGGTACGTCCCGTGCCGACCAGCGGCTCCACGGCGTGCTCCGGGTGCGGCATCAGGCCGACGACGTTGCCGGCGGCGTTGGTGATGCCGGCGATGTCCCGGAGCGAGCCGTTCGGGTTGACGTCCAGGTAGCGGAAGGCGACGCGGCCCTCCGCCTCCAGCTCGTCGAGCACGCGCTCCTCGGCGACGTAACGGCCGTCCATGTTCTTGAGCGGGATCTGGATCTCCTGACCGGCGGTGTAGTCCGCGGTCCAGGCGGTCTCGCTCGTCTCCACGCGCAGCTTCTGCTCGCGGCAGATGAAGTGCAGGTGGTTGTTCTGCAGCATCCCGCCGGGCAGGAGGTGGGCCTCGGTGAGGATCTGGAAACCGTTGCAGATACCGAGGACCGGCAGGCCGGCCTTGGCCTGCTCGATGATCGTCTCCATCACCGGCGAGAAGCGGGCGATGGCGCCTGCCCGCAGGTAGTCGCCGTAGGAGAAGCCGCCCGCGAGCACGACCGCGTCGACCTGCTTGAGGTCCTTGTCGCGGTGCCACAGCGAGACCGGCTCGGCGCCCGCGGTCCGGACGGCCCGGAGGCTGTCCTGGTCGTCGAGCGTTCCCGGAAAGGTGACGACTCCGATACGAGCGGTCACTTCGACTCCTCCACCTTCACGGTGAAGTCCTCGATGACGGTGTTGGCGAGGAACGATTCGGCCATCTCATGGATGCGGGCGAGGGCGGCGTCATCGACCGGCCCATCGACCTCGAGCTCGAAACGCTTTCCCTGACGGACGTCCGCGATTCCCTCGAAGCCGAGACGGGGCAGTGCACGCTGCACCGCCTGTCCCTGCGGGTCGAGGATCTCGGGCTTGAGCATGACGTCGACTACGACGCGTGCCACTGGCACTCCCGGTGGTGGTGTGGTGCGAAGGCGGTTCCATCAGCGTACCCGGCTTGAAATTCTACGCGGGTAGATATGGGTCTACGCGGATCACGTTCCGGCATCGGAGGCGACAACCAGGGGGAAAATCCGGGGGAAAATGGGGGTCGAGTGCCGCCCTCCGATTGCGGAAGGACACGCGGACGGAATTAAATGGGCTTCACAATGCAATGGCTGTCGCTGTACAAAGGAATAGCGAGAAAAACAGCATTGCTCCAAATCAGCCGGAAGGCCGGCATCACCGCATGTCAGGCGTCATGCCGGACGCGGTAGTGCCGCAGGAAAGGACCGATATCCGTGGCTCAGCGCGTAGTGGTCACGCTCTCCGACGACATCGACGGAGGGGAAGCAGCGGAAACGGTCAGCTTCGGCCTTGACGGGAAGTCGTACGAGATCGACCTGAATCCCGCCAATGCAAAGAAACTGCGCACGGCACTGGAGCCGTACATCGAGGCGGGCCGAAAGCACTCGAAGTCGGGCAAGGTCTACCGTCACACCTCCGTGGCACCCGATCCGGCGGCTGTGCGCGCGTGGGCGCGCTCGCGCCAGATGGACGTGCCGGCCCGGGGCCGCATCCCGAAGAAGGTCTACGAGGCCTTCGCGGAGGCCTCGTAGACAGCCGCTGAGAGTCCCGGGCGCCGCCGACTTGCAATGCACCCCTGGTGATCGGCTAGAGTCTGGAACACGCCGAGGGGCAAGGCCGCAGGGCCGGACCTCAAGCAGCGTGCGGGTGTAGTTCAGTAGTAGAACATCCCCCTTCCAGGGGGAAGGCGCAGTGTGCAATTCCTGTCACCCGCTCTACATCACTTACCAACCACTTCGGTGGATCAGGTACAGTGGTGGCACCAAATGCGGACGTGGCTCAGTTGGTAGAGCATCACCTTGCCAAGGTGAGGGTCGCGAGTTCGAATCTCGTCGTCCGCTCCATGAGTACGAAGGCCCCGGTCATTACGACCGGGGCCTTCGTCGTTGTGCCCGCGTAATCAGCTACTGACATTTGTCATCTGCGGTGATGACAGCCCGCACTGCCGGCGGCCGCCGTCCGGCGGAAGTCTTGTGGCATGACCACCCGTGAGTACGTGATCGACGCCGAGGGGCTCCGGCGTACCTACACCGGCGGCTTCGAGGCCGTCCGTTCCGTTTCCTTCTCCGTGGCGCGCGGCGAGCTCTTCGCGCTCCTCGGCACGAACGGAGCGGGCAAGACTTCGACCCTGGAGCTCCTCGAAGGCCTGGCCCGGCCCAGCGGCGGCAGCGTCCGGGTGTTCGGCCACGACCCGCACACCGAGCGCGCCAAGGTGCGGCCCCGGGTCGGCGTCATGCTCCAGGAGGGCGGCTTCCCGTCTGAGCTGACCGTGCGCGAGACCGTCCGGATGTGGGCGGGGTGCACCAGCGGGGCGCGGCCGGTGGGCGAGGCGCTGGACCTGGTGGGGCTCGGGAAGCGGGCGAGCGTACGGGTCAAGCAGCTGTCCGGCGGGGAGCGGCGGCGGCTGGATCTGGCGACCGCGCTGCTCGGGCGGCCGGAGATCCTCTTCCTCGACGAGCCGACGACGGGGCTCGACGCCGAAGGGCGGCGCGAGACCTGGGAGCTGGTGCGAGAGCTGCGCGACGGGGGGACGACCGTGCTGCTGACCACGCACTACCTGGAGGAGGCGCAAGAGCTCGCCGACCGGCTGGCGATCATGCACGAGGGGCGGATCGCCGCCGAGGGGCGGGTGGACGAGGTGGTGGCGGCGTACCCCTCGCAGATCTCCTTCGAGCTGCCGGACGGCTACCACCTGGGGGATCTGCCGCCGCTGGGGCAGCTGGGCGTAACCGGGCACGAACTCGCGGGCCGGACGGCGCGGTTGTTCACCGACGCGCTCCAGCGGACCGCGACCGGGCTGCTGACGTGGGCGCAGGCGGCCGGGGTGGAGCTGCGCGGGCTCGATGTGCGGTCGGCCTCGCTGGAGGAGGCCTTTTTGAACATCGCGCGCGAGGCGAAGAAGAACGAGAGTGCGCAAGAGGTGGGGGCGCGATGAGTACTGCTGTCGCGGGACGCATGGCGGCGCTGACGCGGGCCGAACTGACCCTGCTCGTACGGCACAAGGCGGTGCTCCTCACGGCGCTGGTGCTGCCGGTGGCCATGACGTACTCGATGCGGCCGTTCGTCGAGGATCTGGAGCTCGGCAAGGCGGGGATTTCGCTGGGGGCGGCGATGATGCCGATGTCCTTGGCGTTCGTGCTGCTCTTCGGGGTGTACTCGGCGCTGGTCACGGTCTATGTCGTACGGCGCGAGGAGCTCGTACTGAAGCGGCTGCGGACCGGGGAGCCGGGCGACGCGGAGATCCTGATGGGGACGGCCGCCGCCACGCTCGTGGCCGGGCTGGCGCAGTGCGTGCTGCTGGTGGTCGCAGGGGTGGTGGTCCTCGGGGCGGAGGTGCCGGCCGACCCGTTGTGGGTGGTGGTCGGTGTGGCGCTGGGGCTTGCGGTCGCGGGGACGATGGCGGCGGCTACTACCGCCTTCACCCGGTCCGCCGAGGGCGCGCAGATCACGATCATGCCGGTCATGCTCGTGTCGATGGTCGCGTCGGGGGTCGTCGTTCCGCTGGAGCTGCTGCCGGACAAGGTCGCCTCGGTGTGTGAGCTGCTGCCGTTGTCGCCGGTCGTGGAGCTCGTGCGGGGCGGCTGGACTGGGCAGTTGGGGGCGTACGAGGCGCTGGGCGCCGTCGCTACGGCGGTGGCCTGGACCGTACTGTCTGTATTCGCTGTGCAGCGGTGGTTCCGGTGGGAGCCGCGGCGGTAGGGGAAGCGGTAGGGGAATGGGGGGACGACGGGGATGAAGGGCTTCTGGCGGAAGCGGAGCCAGGCCGCGAAGCTTGACCTGTACATGCGGGTGACGCTGTATCTGCTGCCGTGGCTGATCTCGACCGGGGCTCTCGCGCCCCTCACCCAGGACGTGAGCCGCGAACCCGGCGCCGTCGCGCTCGCGCGCGGGCTGCTGGCCCTGTCCGTGGCTCAGTGCGCGGTCGCGATGCACACCATCCACCACGGGCTCGCGCATTACGTCGACGGGGCCCCGGCGCCGTGGCGCTCGGCGGCCGTCGCGATGGGGCTGGGCGGGATTTCCGTGGGCTCGATCGCGGCCCTTCAGGCCACCGGCGGGATCGGTGACGGGACGGCGATGATGGAGATACTGCCGTACGCCCTGCTCACCACGGCCATGTCGACGTTCATGCTGTCGACTCTCCGGCGGCTGGTGCTCGGGACCGTGGTGGCAGCGGCGCTGGTCGCCGGGGCGCTGGCCGCCACCGGGGCGGAAGCGGGGTTGGCAGTGGCCGGGGCGGTGGTCGCGCTCTTCGTGGGGCTGTTCGCGCTGCTCACCACGCGGTCCTCGGCCTGGTTCATGGCGGTGATCCGGGAACTGGACCGCAACCGCGACGCCACCGCGCGACTCGCGGTCGCCGAGGAGCGGCTGCGTTTCGGGCGGGACATGCACGACGTCATGGGGCGCAATCTCGCCGTCATCGCGCTGAAGAGCGAGCTGGCGGTGCAGCTGGCGCGGCGCGGCAGGCCGGAGGCCGCCGATCAGATGGCCGAGGTGCAGCGGATCGCCCGGGAGTCGCAGCGCGAGGTGCGTGAGGTCGTACGCGGCTATCGCGAGGCGGATCTGACAGCCGAACTCGAAGGTGCGCGGGGAGTTTTGAGTGCGGCGGGCATCGACTGCCGGATGGAGCGGGGACGGCTGGGCGACGATCTTCCAGCGGGCGTGCAGTCGGCGCTCGGGTGGGTCGTACGGGAGGCGACGACCAATGTGCTGCGGCACGGGGACCCGCGCAGCTGCACGGTCCGGCTGACGGCGGAGGGCGGGAGGGCGGTGCTGGTCGTGGAGAACGACGGGGCCGGGGACGTGTCCGCCGACGGCACTCCGGGATCGGGGCTTGCCGGGCTCCGGGAGCGGCTGAGCGCGGTGGGCGGGACGCTGCGGGCGGGGCCGGGCGGGGACGGCACGTTTCGGCTGACTGCTGAGGTGCCGGTGGTGCCGACGGGTCCTGCGGTTCCGGTGGTGTCGGTTGTGCCGCTGATTCAGGAGGGGCTGCGGTGAGTGGTTCCGTGGTGGGGCGGCCGGTGCGGGTGTTGCTCGCCGACGACGAGCATCTGATCCGGGGTGCGCTCGCCGCGCTGCTCGGGCTGGAGGACGACCTCGTCGTCGTCGCCGAGGCGGCCACCGGGCCCGAGGCGATCGCGATGGCCCGGGCGCACCGGCCGGACATCGCCGTACTGGATCTGCAGATGCCTGGCGCCGACGGTGTGAGTGTGGCCACAACGCTGCGGGGCGAGCTGCCCGACTGCCGCTGCATGATCGTGACCAGCCACGGGCGTCCCGGGCACCTGAAACGGGCGCTTGCGGCCGGGGTGCGGGCGTTCGTACCGAAGACCGTCAGCGCGCAGCGGCTGGCCGAGCTGATCCGGAGCGTACGGGACGGAAACCGGTACGTGGACCCGGAGTTGGCGGCCGACGCGATCTCCGCCGGGGATTCTCCGCTGACCGTACGAGAGGCGGAAGTGCTGGAGCTGGCGGCGGACGGGGCGCCGGTCGCGGAGATCGCGGAGCGTGCGGCGCTGTCGCCGGGGACGGTGCGCAACTATCTGTCTTCGGCCGCCTCGAAACTCGGTGCGGAAAATCGTCATACGGCGGTGCGGCTCGCACGCCAGCGAGGTTGGGTATAGTGGGCATCGCAACACAGCGCAGGCGGACGTAGCTCAGTTGGTAGAGCGCAACCTTGCCAAGGTTGAGGTCGCCAGTTCGAACCTGGTCGTCCGCTCAGAGTCAGAAGGCCCCGGTCATCGCGACCGGGGCCTTCTGCGTTGCCTGGGGCCATGTGGCCCTGGGGGACTGGGGACCTGGGGACCTGGGCTGGAGCCCTGGAGCTGGGCCCCAGGGCCTTGCCGTGGGGCCCAGGTGGGTCCCGCTAGGACCAGCTGAGGCCGGTGAGGAGCTCGTACGCCTCCAGGTACTTCGCCCGGGTGGCGTCGACGATCTCCTGCGGGAGCGGGGGCGGCGGCAGCTCCGCCTTGCGGTCCCAGCCGGAGGCGGGCGAGGTCAGCCAGTCGCGGACGTACTGCTTGTCGTACGACGGCTGGGCGCGGCCGGGCTCCCAGGTGGCGGCCGGCCAGAAGCGGGAGGAGTCCGGGGTCAGCACCTCGTCGGCGATGATCAGCTCGTCGCCGTCGAAGCCGAACTCGAACTTCGTGTCGGCGAGCACGATGCCGCGGTCGCGGGAGATCTCGCGGGCCCGGTTGTACACGGCGAGGGTCAGCTGGCGCAGCTGGGCGGCTGTCTCGGCGCCGACCTGGCGGGCGACTTCCTCGTAGCTGACGTTCTCGTCGTGATCGCCGACCGCTGCCTTCGTGGCGGGCGTGAAGATCGGCGCGGGAAGTTCCGAGCCGTCGGTCAGGCCCTCGGGGAGCGCAAGGCCGCAGACCGTACGGGATTCGTTGTACTCGGTGAGGCCCGAGCCCGTGAGGTAGCCGCGGGCCACGCACTCGACCGGGACCATCCGCAGCGACTTGCAGACGAGCGTGCGGCCTTCCCAGTCGGCCGGGGCGCCGGCGGGGAGGTCGGTTGAGATCACGTGGTTCGGGACGAGGTCCGCGAGCTGGTCGAACCACCAGAGCGAGAGCTGGGTGAGGACCCGGCCCTTGTCGGGGATCTCCGTGGGCAGCACCCAGTCGTACGCGGAGATGCGGTCGCTGGCGACCATGACGAGGTCGCCGGCCTCGTTCTGGTAGAGGTCACGCACCTTGCCCGTGTGGAGGTGGGTCAGGCCCGGCAGCTGGAGCGGCTCGGGCTTTTCTACGAATCCGGACACGGTTCCTCCGCGTAGGTTGATCCAGGAGCGCTTCCGATTCTCCCGTATGCGGGGCGTGAGTGTCCGGGCGGGGCGGTCTGTGAGCTCAGTCTCGCTTGCAGATGCGGTCCAGCAGGTTGGCTGTGGCTCGCTGGATGCGGGGGTCCACGTGGCCCGGGCGGTCCAGGGCCGGCGACCAGGCGAAGGTGCCGGAGGCGAAGACCAGTGCGCCGCTGGGGGCCCGGTAGAGGGATGTCTCCTGGTGGCGGCGGTGGCCCTCGCCGTCCTCGTACGGGGAGTGGGCGAGCAGGATGCGGTCCTGGTGCTCGGGGAGCTGGGTGCGGGGGAAGTAGCGGTCGGCCTCACCCGCGACCAGGCCTTCGATCTCGTCGTTCTCGTGCGCGCCGGTCGAATCCCAGAGCCAGTGGTCCGCGTTCCGTACGACCAGGGGCCGCGGCTCCGGGACCCTTCCGGCGTACTGGATGCCCAGGAGCTGCTGCTCGGGGCGGTCGATCTCGCGCCAGAGGGCGGACTTGCCGGGGGCTCGGCGTTTTCGGCAGGTGAGGAGGCGGTCGGCCGTGCCGGAGGGGGACGTTGCGAGTTCTACCTGCCAGTACATCGTGTTGGCGGAGAGGAAGACGAGGGACGTGCCTGCCTCGCGTGCGAGCTCTGTGGCGCGGCGCATGGGGGCCGACCAGTACTCGTCGTGGCCCGGGAAGACCAGGCCTCGGTAGCGGGTGGGGTCGATGCGGCCCGCGTGCAGGTCGCGGGCGTCGGCGTAGGCGAGGTCGTAGCCGTAGCGCTCGGCCCAGCGGATGAAGTCGTACGCGTGGCCCACGTGGAGGGGGAGGCCGGCGCCGGCGTAGGGGCGGTCGAAGGAGACGGTTGTTGCCGCGTCCTCTTCGCCCAGGAGGCGCCCCATGCTGTCCCACGCGTGGTACAGGCTCGCGCCGGTGCGGCCGTCCTCCGGGTAGAGGTTGTACGCCTGCCAGGTGATGTCCGGCAGGAGCAGGAGAAGGTCGGCCGGGTGGCTGTCGCGGACCGTGAAGGGGATGTGGGAGCGGTAGCCGTCGACGGTGGTGAGCACGGCGACGTACGCCCCGATGCTCCAGAAGTCCGGGATCTGCAGGCGCCAGGACAGCCACCAGTGGTGGCAGGAGACCGTGCGGTCGGCGGTGAGCGGGGCCGGCTGGACGATGCCGGAGAGGCGGGGGCTGGTGGTGATCTTCGCCGCGCCGTCGCCTCCGTAGTGGCCGATCCGGTAGATGTCCACGGAGAACTGCTGGGGCGGGTCCACCGTGATGTGGAAGTCGATCGCCTCGCCGGGTGCGGCGGCGCCGGGGGACGCGAAGCCTTTGATCTGCTGGCGTACGTCGTCGGCGGTGCGGGGGCTGCCGGTGGAGGCGGAGCGGGGGTGCGGGAGCCTGGCTCCGGTGACGGGGTCGCGGTGGTCCGCGCCCTCCGTGGGCTCGGCGTACCAGGGGATGACCTGGCCGCTGTCGCCGAAGTAGGTCTCGCTGCCGCGGAGCCAGGGCAGTGGGCCCTGGCCGAACGGGTCCGACACGGCATGCGCGAGGGCGCCCGATTCCCAGCGCCGGATGAATTCGTCCCCCATGCCGCTTCCCTCCCTCGAGCCCCCGAGACAACTGTGATGCGCCACTTGTCAGCTACTGGTCCCCAGCACATCACATAACGCACGCACTCCGTCACCGTTCGTCGCGAATTGACGAGAACGGAACGTGAGCCTCCGTATCGCGGGGGGCGTGATATGGGGCGCGGGCGCGGCTCCGGGCGGTGCGGCGGGGCCTATTCGCGGGGTCTTTTTCGCGGGTGCTCCGGGGTCGGTGCCGCGCCGTGGCGTCTCCTCGGACGTCGAACGTTCGGGTACGGAGATTTCTTCGCGGTGGTTGCGTTCGACGCCCTGCGGGGAGCGCCCCGGCACGTCCCCTCCTGGCACCGTGGTTCGCGAGGGGGCCCACGGGCGGGGCGGACACTGCCGTGTCGGGGGGAGGGGGACTGCGCGCCCCGGCGCTGGGGCTCCCGGCGAGCGGGGCCCTGGCGGGCAGTGCGCGTGGGGTCAGGTGGTGCGTGCGTGCAGGTCGGCGTCCGTGCGGGCTCGTTCTCGGGAGCGGCGGGCCGGGCCGCGCCAGCCGCAGGAGCAGTGGGCGAAGCAGAAGGAACCGCGTTCGGTTGTGCCGGTGCGGTGGGT
>NZ_JAGGOK010000034.1 GCF_018614615.1 Streptomyces sp. ISL-100
GGCCGCCGGGGCCGCCGGGGCGACGGAGGGTGGTGCGGCCTGGGCGGCGTGCTCCGGGCGGAGCGCGAGCCCGATGCCGGCGGAAATGCCGACTGCTCCGGTCGCGGCGAGGAACGAACGGCGGTCGAGGGCGGCTTCGGCTGCGGAGCGTAGGCGTGACATGGCGCGGTCTCCCCGGGGTGCGATCGCATCGGCCGGGCAGGGGGTGGACCACTGGTGGGAACCAGTGGAACCCCTTGCCCCACTGGATCGTTGACACCGGGGATGGCCTGCGCGTTAACGGCTCCGCAACGCGCAACACCGATCACCGAACAGGGATCACCGCGGGGGCGTGCGTGGGGTGCGGTGCGCGGGGCGCTGTGGGTGCGGGGCGGTGCGGGTTGCCTGCGGCGCTGTTCCCCTACCGCCCCTTCCCGCTGTGACACTTTGCGGCTCCGCCGCGTGAGGGGCGCTGCCCCAGACCCCGCTCCTCAAACGCCGGAGGGGCTGAAGCGGTGCGGCAGCGCATCCAGCCCGCCGCAGGCAACCCGGCCCGCACCCCCGTTCACCGCCCCGGCAACGCCACCCTCCCCACCGCGGGCCTCGTCCGCCACAGTTCCATTCCCGTATCGACCAGCTCGACGTGGTCGAGGCGGGGCACGGTCTCCAGGGGGTGCCAGGCTGCCAAGTCCGTCGATCCGGTGGTCTCGTGGCGGAGTTCGCCACCGGTGATGTGGCCCTCGTACACCACGCGCAGGCCCTGGAAGTCGGCGAACGTGCCGAGCCTGCGTGGGTAGCGGCGGGTGACGGAGTCCACGCCGAGCAGCCGGACCGGTTCGACGGCGTAGCCCGTCTCCTCCTCCACCTCGCGGATCACCGTGTCGTACGGATCCTCGCCGTGGTCCATGCCCCCACCCGGCAGCGTCCACCGCTTCGCGCCGTCGGGCGCAACCCAGCGGGCCAGGAGCACCCGCCCCTCCCGCACGCACACGACGTAGGCCGCCACCCTCAGCTCTCGGTTCATTGGCTGAGGTTACGGGGTGACACCGACAAGCCGTCCGGTATCTAGGGATTTGATCCCAGTGGCGCATACCGCGCGGTGGCGGATGTGTGCCACGACCGTATTCCGTTCCCGACAACTCTCCCCAAACAACCATCACTTAGGCAAGGCTGAGCGGTCATCCGGCACCGTATTCCGGACTCCTTCTTTCACATACAGGGAAGCCCATGACCCTCGAATCATCCGGCTCCATATCCAGGGCCAGACCCGCGGCCCGCATAGCGCTCGCCGCCGGTCTGGTCGCCGCGCTGTGTGCGGCCGCACCGCTGCCCGCCTCGGCAGCCGGCGCCGACGACCCGTGGGTGACGACGCCCGCCAAGTCCGCCGCCGCGAAGCTTGGTTCCGCCGACGCGCAGCTCCTCGCGGAGGCCGAGGCCGACGGCGCGAAGAGCGTCACGCTGATGGTCGCCACCGCGCCCGGCGCCACCGAGCAGGTCGCGCAGCAGCTCGACTCCGTACAGGGCGGCCTGGTCGGCCGCACGGACGACAAGCTCGGATACGTACGGGCCACCCTGCCCACCGACAAGGCGGACGCGGCCATCAAGGCCGCCACGAAGCTCTCCTCCGTCCACGGCATCGACCTCAAGCAGGAGATCCTGCTGGACGACCCGACGCCGGCGGGCGATCGGAGCAAGAGTGCGGAAACCGCCGCCACCGGCACCTACGCCGGCCCCGGGAAGCAGACGCCCGCGAATAACCCGTACAACCCGTCCTTCGAGACGGGCGCCGTCGAGTTCGTGAAGGACAACCCCAAGGCCGACGGCCGCGGGGTCACCATCGGCATACTCGACTCGGGTGTCGACGTCGGGCACCCGGCGCTCCAGAAGACCACCACCGGCGAGCGCAAGATCGTCGACTGGGTGACAGCCACCGACCCGGTCGCCGACGGTGACGGCACCTGGCTGCAGATGAAAGACGCCGTGACCGGCCCGACGTTCACCGTCGGCAGCCGTACCTACTCGGCTCCCGCCGGCTCGTACATGTTCCGGAACTTCGCCGAAGCCGCCACCAAGGGTGGCGACATGAACGGCGACCTGAACCGCGACGGTGACACCACCGACGTGTGGGGCGTGCTGTACGACGCCGCCTCCGGCACGATCCGCGTCGACCTCGACAACGACGCCGACTTCGGTGGCGAAGAGGCGATGAAGCCGTACAAGGACGGGCACCAGGTCCGGTACTTCGGCAAGGACGACCCGGCGACCGAGGTCATCGAGCAGATCCCGTTCGTCGCCGAGGTCCGCAAGGACGTCGTCTACAACGCGGCCGGCGCCAAGTCGGACTTCGTCAACATCGGCGTCATCGAGGGCTCGCACGGCACGCACGTCGCCGGCATCACCGCCGCCAACAGCCTCTTCGGCGGCCGCATGAACGGCGCCGCCCCCGGCGCCAAGCTGGTCTCCTCGCGCGCCTGCACCTGGAGCGGCGGCTGCACCAACATCGCGCTCACCGAAGGCATGATCGACCTCGTCACCAAGCGCGGTGTCGACATCGTCAACATGTCGATCGGCGGCCTGCCGACCCTGAACGACGGCAACAACGCGCGCGCCCAGCTCTACACGCGTCTCATCGACACGTACGGCGTGCAGCTGGTCGTCTCGGCCGGCAACAGCGGCCCCGGCACCAACACCATCGGTGACCCGTCCCTCGCCGACAAGGTCGTCTCGGTCGGCGCGTCCATATCCAAGGAGACCTGGGCCGCCAACTACGGCTCGGTCGTGGAGAAGCGGTACGCCATGATGCCGTTCTCCTCCCGCGGCCCGCGCGAGGACGGCGGCTTCACGCCGACCATCTCCGCGCCCGGATCGTCGATCAACACCACCCAGACCTGGTCGCCCGGCGGCCCGGTCGCCGAGGCCGGCTACAAGCTCCCGGCCGGCTACTCGATGCTGCAGGGTACGTCGATGGCCTCGCCGCAGGCCGCGGGTGCGAGCGCGCTGCTGCTCTCGGCCGCCAAGCAGGAGAAGATCAGCCTGACGCCGGTCGAGCTGCGCACCGCGCTGACCAGCACCGCCGACAAGATCAGCGGCACGCAGGCGCACGAGCAGGGCTCCGGCCTGATCAACATCGTGGACGCCTGGGACGCGATCGAGGACGGCGCGACCGCCCACGACTACGCCGTGAAGGCACCGGTCGACACCGCGCTCGACCAGAACCTCAAGACGCCGGGCTTCGGCACCGGTGTCTACGACCGTGAGGGCGGCCTGAAGGCCGGGCAGAAGAAGACGTACGACGTGACCATTACGCGTACGAGCGGCCCGGACCGCGCGATCGAGCACGAGCTGGACTGGAAGTACAACGACGGCACGTTCCGTCTCCTCGGTGACGGCGACGTCGACCTGCCGCTCAACAAGCCGGTCACCGTCAAGGTGCAGGCCAAGCCCGGCTCCGCCGGTGTGCACAGCGCCACGCTCGAAGTGGACGACGAGGACACCGAGGGCATCGACAAGCAGATCCTCGCGACCGTGGTCGTGTCCAAGGACCTGGTGAAGCCCTCGTACACGTTCTCGGACTCCGCTTCCGTGCAGCGCAACAGCAGCAAGTCGTACTTCATCAACGTCCCCGAGGGCGCGAAGTCCCTCGAGGTCGCGCTCGGCGGTCTCGCGAAGGACAGCCAGACCCGGTTCATCGCGATCCACCCGTACGGCGTCCCGGTCGACTCCACGTCGTCGATCGTCTGCTACCCGAACTACACGAACCCGGCCAACACCTGCCGCCCGGACCTGCGTTCGTACGCGAACCCGCAGGCCGGTGTCTGGGAGGTCGAGATCGAGTCGCGCCGCACGTCGCCGCTGCTCGACAACCCGTACAAGCTGGACGTGTCGGTGCTCGGCGCCGCCTTCGACCCGGCCGTGCAGACCATCCCCGAGGCCAAGACCGGTACACCGGCCCCGGTCGAGTGGAAGGTCACCAACGCCTTCGCCGCGATGGACGGCAAGCTGAAGGGCGGCTCGCTCGGCTCCTCGAAGGACGCGCGCCCGAGCATCAAGCAGGGCGAGACGCAGACCACCACGGTCACCATCGGTGAGGGCGTCGAGCGCTTCGACGTCGCCATCGGCGGAGTCTCCGACGCCACCGCCGACCTCGACCTGACGGTCAAGAAGGGCACCGCGGTGGTCGGTCAGGCCGCGGACGGCGACTCGGAGGAGGCGGTGAGCCTCATCAAGCCCGCAGCCGGTACGTACACCATCGAGGTGGACGGTTACGCGGTCGGCGCCGCCGGCACCGAGTACAACTACCGCGATGTGTACTTCGCGCCGTCGCTCGGCCAGGTCAAGGTCGACGACGCGCAGGTCGTGAAGCTGGCCAACGGCGCTTCGGCGCAGGTCAAGGCCGAGGTCCTGGTGGCCGCAGCGGCCCCCGAGGGCCGGCGCTTCTTCGGCGAGGTGCAGCTGGTGAACGCACGTGGCACGGTCGCGGGCTTTGGCAGCGCGCAGATCGAGAAGGTCACGCCGTAACACCGTTCACAGTAATGTGAGTTATGGAGGAGGGGCGGGCGCCCGCACAGGCGCCCGCCCCTCCGCATTCCGTCGGAATCCGCCCCGCAATAATTCGAACTGCACATCGACTTCACATCATCTTCACTGTCACCATGGTCCCCATGACGCACATCACCAAGGGGGCCAACACCCCTGTGCCCAGCGAACTTCTCCGCGTGGCAGTCTGCCGCCAGAACGTCGCCGGGGCCCCGGTCGTGGACGCATCGGCCCTCCTGCTGGACGCGAACGGCAAGGTACGCGGCGACGCGGACCTGGTCTTCTACAACCAGCCGCATCACCCGTCGGGCACGGCACGGCACTTGGGCACGAACGAGGCCAACGGCCAGCTCGCCGAGTGGCTGGAGATCGATCTGCCGCGCGTCGAACCCGAGGTGCAGCGGGTGCTGATAGCCGGTTCCTGCGACGGCGGGGTCTTCGGCTCCGTACCCGGGCTGTACGTCCAGGTCCTCACCGGCGCCGGAGTGCCGGTCACCCTCTACGCGGTGGACGACGCGACGACCGAGACCGCCTTCGTCATCGGCGAGTTGTACCGGCGCGACAGCGGCTGGAAGTTCCGCGCGGTCGGGCAGGGTTACGCGTCCGGGCTGGCCGGGCTCGCGACCGACTTCGGCATCGCGGTCGACGGGGGTGAGGCTGCCCAGGCCCAGGCCCAGGCCCAGGTCCAGGTCCAGGTCCAGGCCCCGGCTGACGCGGTGCCGGCGCCCATGCCCGCATTCGCACCCCCACCCGCACCGGCACCGGCTGCCGCGCAAGCACCCGTGTACGCACGCGCACCCGTCGTCCAGGACGCCGTGCCCACGCCCGCCCAATACGCCGTGCCCACGCCCGTCCAGAACGCCGTACCCGTCCAGGACCGCGTGCCCCACACCTTCGGCCCCCAGTTCCCCTCCTTCGTGCGCCGCGGCCACGGCAACGACGTCGTCACCGTCGACGCGCCCATTCCCCCCGGCCCGGTGATCATCGAGGCCTGGCACGAGGAGGACGGCTACTTCTGCGTCGAGACGCTCGACCGCCGCAACAAGGACGACGAGCTGGTGTTCAACACCACCATCACCACCTTCCGCGGCCGGGCGCTCATCCAGAACCGCCCCGACCGCCCGCTGCGGCTGAAGATCGGGGCGGACAACGACTGGACGCTGATGGTCCAGCCGCTCTCCGTCGCACGCGACATGACCGGGGGAATCAGCGGCTTCGGACCGGAAGTCCTCGTCTACACCGGCCCGGTGGCCGACCTCGACGTCGAATTCGCGGGCGACGAGGACGGAGACGGCTACTTCGGCGTAAGCAGCTGCGCGACCGCCGCCAAGTTCAACGACCGCAGCGATCTCCTCGTCAACGAGACCGGCCGGCTGCGGCAGACCGTTCCCCTCACGACCGGCCCCCTGGTGATCACCGTTGAGGCGGACGGCCCCTGGTCGCTCACCCCCCGCGCCCTCCCCATCGTCGACCCGGCCGTCGCCCGGGCCACGGGAGTCCACCAGGGCCGCGGCGCGAGCACGGTCACCCTCACCAACCCGAACCCGGGCCGTCCCGCCGTTCTCGAGTACGCGATCGCGAGCGAGGGCACGATCTCCGGCTACCAGGTCAAGATCGTCGACGAGTACGACGACGAGGAGCCCTTCCTGTCCGGCGACGAGAACGGCGCGCAGGGCCGCACCCTCCTCTTCCGCAAGGGGGAGCCCGAGATGCGGCTGCGGTTCGACTACGCCGTCGACTGGTCACTGCGCCTGCTCCCCATGGACCAGGCTCCGGCGCTCACCGGCCCGGCGCAGGGCATCGGCAGCACGGTTTTCCGCTACGACGGGCCGCCGGCGCTGCTCGGCCTGCGCCGTACGACGTCCGACTCCGACCGGCTGCGCACCGGTACCGTCCAGGCCCACGGCAGGAAGGGGATGTCCGCCGAAACCTACGGCAGGCGCCGCCCGGTCGTCGGTCCGATCTGGGTGACGGAGGCGGGCCACTGCTATGTCGTGGTCACCGCTGCCGGGGCCACCGGCTGGAAGATCGAGCCGATGGCCGCCGCGAGCGCCCCGGTTTTCGGGGCCTTCGGCATGACCGGCTCGGGGAAGGTCCCGACGAAGGTCTCGGGGAAGGGCTACACCGTCGTACGCAATACCGGTCCCGAAGCCGAGATGATGCTCACGCACGAACCCCGGGGCCTCCTGGACCTGCCCGCCGTGTGGGCTCTCGACGAGCGCCTGGAGCCGGTACGGCGGATCACCACCTCCCCCGGGCTGCACACGTTCCCCTCCGGCTTCCTGCAGATCAGGACCAGCGGTCCATGGAGCCTGGAGGTGCGGTGAGGGCGCGGTGAGAGCGCAGTGACGGCCGTCACCCGGTCCAGAGGCCGGACAATGGATTGGACAAGGCGACCCGGGACATACGCATTATGGACAGCACCAGGTCAAGCCCCCAGCAGCACGCTCGTACGTACGAAGGAGTCCTCGTGAGGGTCGGAATCGTCGGAGCCACCGGTCAGGTCGGCACAGTCATGCGCACCATTCTGGCCGAGCGGAAGTTCCCGGCCGACGAGCTTCGCCTCTTCGCCTCCGCCCGTTCCGCGGGCTCCACGATCGAGTGGCAGGGCAAGGACATCACGGTCGAGGACGCGTCGACGGCCGACTACACCGGCCTGGACATCGTCCTCTTCTCGGCCGGTGGCGCGACTTCCAAGGCGCTGGCCGAGAAGGTCGCCTCGCAGGGCGCGGTCGTGATCGACAACTCCTCCGCCTGGCGCCGCGACCCCGAGGTGCCGCTGGTCGTCTCCGAGGTCAACCCGCACGCGGTGGCGACCCGCCCCAAGGGCATCATCGCCAACCCGAACTGCACCACGATGGCCGCGATGCCGGTTCTCAAGCCGCTGCACGCCGAGGCGGGCCTGACCGCTCTCATCGCCACCACCTACCAGGCCGTGTCCGGCTCGGGTCTGGCCGGTGTCGCCGAGCTCGACGGCCAGGTCAAGAAGGTTGTCGACCACGCCGCCGAGCTCACCCACAGCGGCGACGCCGTGGACTTCCCGGAGCCCGGCGTCTACAAGCGCCCCATCGCCTTCAACGTGCTGCCGCTGGCCGGCTCGATCGTCGACGACGGTTCCTTCGAGACCGACGAGGAGCAGAAGCTCCGCAACGAGTCCCGCAAGATCCTGGAGATCCCCGAGCTCAAGGTCTCCGGCACCTGCGTGCGCGTCCCGGTGTTCTCCGGCCACTCGCTCCAGGTCAACGTCCGTTTCGAGCGTCCGCTGAGCGTGGAGCGCGCGACCGAGCTGCTCGCCGGGGCCCCGGGCGTCGCCCTGTCCGAGATCCCGACGCCGCTCCAGGCCGCCGGCAAGGACGTGTCGTACGTCGGCCGTATCCGTAGCGACGAGACCGCCGAGAACGGCCTGGCGCTGTTCCTCTCCGGCGACAACCTCCGCAAGGGCGCGGCGCTCAACGCCGTGCAGATCGCGGAGCTGGTCGCGGCCGAGCTCAAGGCCTGACCCTTTCCGTTACGTCGTCCAGGTCGTCCAGGTCGTCCAGGTCCTCTACGTCGTCGCGGGTGGTGGGGCGGGACTCTGCGGAGTCCCGCCCCACTGTCGTACGCGTACGCCCGGCCGCCACGACCGCCACCATCCCGACCAGCGCCAGCGCGCCCCCGAGCCACAGCGGGCCGGGCACGCCGTAGCGGTCCGCGGCCCGGCCGCCGAGCAGCGCGCCGAGGGCGATCGCGGCGTTGAACACCCCGGCGAAGAGCGCCGACGCCGCCTCGCGCCGCGTGGGTGCGGCCGCCATCAGCCAGTTCTGGGCGCTGACCGACACTCCGCCGTACGCCAGCCCCCACACCACGAGCAGCGCCGCCGCGGCCACGGCCGAGCCGCCGCCCACCCCTGCCGCCAGCAGGACCGTCACGCCGAGCACCGCCGAGATCACCAGCAGCGTCCGCCGGGGGTCGCGGGCGGCGGCCGCGCCGCCGAGGAAGTTTCCGGCGATCCCGGCGGTCCCGTACACCAGCAGCAACCCGCTGATCAGGCCCGCGCCGATGTCCGGTACGCGCTCCAGGGCCGGGCGCACATAGGTGTACGCCGCGAAATGCCCGGTCACCGGTACCAGCACCGCCAGCAGTGCGGCCACCGCGAGCGAGAAGACGCCCATGGCGACGAAGGCCCAGCGCTACCCGGCCAGCTCCCCCCATCAGCGTCCCGGTCGGCACCCCGGCGACGGACGCCACCGCGATGTCGCTGAGGATCATGGCGGTGGCCCGGCCCACGCCCTCCTCGCGCACCAGCCGCACGGCGAGCCCCGCCGCGACGGCCCACACCCCGCCAAGTGCGGACGAAGTTGGACGGGTTCACTCGATGGGGTGAACCGTGGGGAACGTGTGGTGGGTGGTCGTACGGGTGTGTACGTTCGGTGATCGTGAAGCTGGTGGTGCAGGTCAAGCTGCTGCCGACGCCCATGCAGGCGACGGCACTTGAAACGACCCTGCGCGCTTACAACGAGGCCGCCACGTGGGTGAGCGAGGTCGCTTTCGAGCGAGGCGAGTTCAAGAACTATGCCCTGCGCAAGCACACCTACGAGCAGGTCAAGGCGCGTTGGGGACTGGGCGCGCAGGCCGCCCAGCATGCCATCAAGAAGACCTGCGACGCCTACGCAACGCTGACGGCGAATCTGAGGGCCGGAAACTACGGCAGGCCAGGCTCGAAGCGCTACCGCCGAGCGGTCGACAAGCCGCTCGCTTTCCGGCCCTGGGGCGGGCAGCCGTACGACGACAGGATGCTGTCCTGGCAGATCGCCGAGCGCACGGTGTCGATCTGGACCACGTCCGGCAGGACGAAGCAGGTCGCCTTCACCGCCTCACCCGAGCAGCTGGCCGCCCTGGCCCTGTATCGGCGGGGCGAGTCGGATCTGCTGTACCGGGACGGCATGTGGTTCCTCATGGCCACCTGCGAGGTCCCCGAGGCCGAGCCGAACGCAGATCCGGTGGACTTCCTGGGAATCGACCTGGGGATCGTGAACATCGCCACCACCTCCGACGGCCAGATCATGGCCGGACGCGCACTCAACCGGGTACGGGTCCGTGAACGCGGCCTGCGGCAGAAGCTGCAGAAGAAGAACACACCGTCCGCCGGGCGACGCCTGAAGAAACGGCGCCGCAAAGAGGCACGGCGGGCGAAGGACATCAACCACAAGATCGCGAAGCATGTGGTGGCCGAGGCAGAACGCACCGGTCGCGGAATCGCCCTGGAGGATCTGACGGGCATCCGCGAGCGGGTACGGCTTCGCAAGCCCCAACGGGCCACCTTCCACTCCTGGGCGTTTGCCCAGCTCGCAGAGTTCATCGCGTACAAAGCCCACCGCGCCGGAGTACCGGTTGTGCACGTCGATCCGGCGTACACCTCCCGCACCTGCGCCGAATGCGGGCACATCGACAAGGCGAACCGCGTCTCACAAGCACGGTTCGTATGCCGGTCCTGCGGATTCGTTGATCACGCAGACCGCAACGGCTCCCGCAACATCCACGCCCGCGCACGGACGTTGTGGCGACGCGGGGCCCCGTCAACGGCCCCTGCCGTACCCCGACCACGGAGTACGGCTGACCGCAAACGCAGCATCACCGCCAGTGATGCTGCGTTGTGCAAGCCCGGGACTCTAGCCCCGGGTAGTTGACTAGTCCTGTGCATGCCGTTCCTCAGCGGCCGGACGTGGGTCAGGGCCTGGGCCCGGGCCTGCGTACCTCGAAGTGGAAGCAGCCGTACTCGACGGCCCTGACGTGCACGAGCGCCACCCCGGGGTCGGCGAAGGCCTCGCCGAACGCGGCGTCGAAGCCGGCCGTCGTGTCGGCCGGGATCTCCATCAACCGGCCGCCGACGATCCGCCCGTCGGCGCTGTAGCGGCGCACGGTGCGCAGGGCGCCGGCCCGGGCGAAGGGGTAGCCGTCAGCCGCCGGGTCCGGTCCCTCGCACTCCTCGGCGTGGATGAAGACGGGCCCCTGTTCGTCGTACGCCCCGGGCCGGGCCCACGTCTCGGCCGCCCACCGGCGCAGCGGCGCATAGGACACGAGCGCGATGCGCTCGCCGCGCTCGCTGAGCCGCAGGCAGCAGCGCAGCGGCGCGCCGCCCTCGTCGTCGGCGTACGGAACGCAGCCGCGACCCGAATCGTCGATGTCGCGGAGCTGCTTGAGCGCGGAGGGCTCGATGGGGCGTGCGGTGTACGTCGTGGTCGTCATACGACCAGAATCGGTGCGGCGAGTGCGCCGCACTGGCGGATTCCGGACAACGCGCTGCTGGGCCGAGTCAGCTGCGAGCATACTCAGCAGCCATTACAGGACTGGCGTGGAAGGATGGCGGAAAACGACACATACCGAGGAGATGACCGGGTGCCTGGCACGAACCTGACCCGCGAAGAGGCCCAGCAGCGGGCGAGCCTGCTCACCGTTGACGCGTACGAGATCGAGCTCGACCTGAGCGGCGCGCAGGAGGGCGGCACCTTCCGGTCCGCGACCACCGTGCGTTTCGAGTCCGCCGAGGCCGACGCGCAGACCTTCATCGACCTGGTGGCGCCCGCCGTGCACAAGGTCGTGCTGAACGGGAAGCCGCTCGACGTCGCCGCCGTCTTCCGGGACTCACGCATCACCCTCAAGCACCTCCAGGCCGGCGCGAACGAACTGAAGGTCGTCGCCGACTGCGCGTACACGAACACGGGCGAGGGCCTGCACCGCTTCGTGGACCCGGTCGACCAGCAGGCGTACCTCTACACGCAGTTCGAGGTCCCGGACGCCCGCCGCGTCTTCGCCTCGTTCGAGCAGCCGGACCTGAAGGCGACGTTCCAGTTCACGGTGAAGGCCCCGTCCGGCTGGACGGTGATTTCGAACTCCCCGACGCCCGAGGCGCCGAAGGACGACATCTGGGTCTTCGAGCCGACGCCGCGCATCTCGACGTACATCACCGCACTGATCGTCGGCCCGTACCACGCCGTCCACAGCTCGTACGAGAACGAGAACGGCCAGAGCGTGCCGCTGGGCATCTACTGCCGCCCGTCGCTCGCCGAGTTCCTGGACGCGGACGCGATCTTCGACGTTACGCGGCAGGGCTTCGACTGGTTCCAGGAGAAGTTCGACTACGCGTACCCCTTCGCGAAGTACGACCAGCTCTTCGTGCCGGAGTTCAACGCGGGCGCGATGGAGAACGCGGGCGCGGTGACCATCCGCGACCAGTACATCTTCCGCTCACGGACGACGGACGCGGCGTACGAGCGGCGCGCCGAGACCATCCTGCACGAGCTGGCGCACATGTGGTTCGGCGACCTGGTCACCATGGAGTGGTGGAACGACCTGTGGCTGAACGAGTCGTTCGCCACGTACACGTCGGTCGCCTGCCAGGCGTACGCGCCGGGCTCGAAGTGGCCGCACTCGTGGACGACGTTCGCGAACGCCGAGAAGACCTGGGCGTACCGCCAGGACCAGCTGCCCTCCACACACCCGATCATGGCCGAGATCCGCGACCTGGACGACGTGCTGGTCAACTTCGACGGCATTACGTACGCCAAGGGCGCTTCCGTGCTGAAGCAGCTCGTCGCGTACGTCGGCCAGGACGAGTTCTTCCGGGGCGTACAGGCGTACTTCAAGGCGCACGCCTTCGGCAACACGCGCCTGCCCGACCTGCTCGGGGCACTGGAGAAGACGTCCGGCCGCGACCTCAAGACCTGGTCGAAGGCGTGGCTGGAGACGGCCGGTATCAACATCCTGCGCCCGGAGATCGAGACGGACGCGGCCGGCAACGTCACGTCGTTCGCGGTACGGCAGGAGGCGCCCGCACTCCCCGCCGGCGCGAAGGGGAACTCCACACTTCGCCCGCACCGGATCGCGGTCGGCTGCTACGACCTGGACGGCGACGCCGGCAAGCTGGTCCGTACGAGCCGGATCGAGCTGGACATCGACGCGGCCGAGCTCACGGAAGTCCCCTTCCCCGCGAACACCCCCCGCCCTGCGGTGATCCTGCTCAACGACGACGACCTGTCGTACGCGAAGGTGCGCCTCGACGCGGAGTCGCTGGCCACCGTCACGGCGCACATCGGTGACTTCACCGAGTCGCTGCCGCGCGCGCTGTGCTGGTCGGCCGCGTGGGACATGACGCGCGACGGCGAACTTGCCACCCGCGACTACCTCGCGCTGGTCCTGTCGGGCATCGGCAAGGAGTCGGACATCGGCGTAGTCCAGTCCCTCCACCGCCAGGCGAAGCTCGCGCTGGACCTGTACGCGGCGCCGGACTGGCGCGAGACGGGCCTGGCGCGCTGGACGGAGGCGACGCTGGAACACCTGCGCGCCGCCGAGCCGGGCAGCGACCACCAGGTGGCGTGGGCGCGCGCGTTCGCGGCGACCGCCCGTACGGCGGACCAACTGGACCTGCTCCAGGGCCTGCTGGACGGCACGGAGACGGTGGACGGGCTGGCCGTGGACACCGAGATGCGCTGGGCGTTCGTCGGACGGCTCGCGGCGACCGGCCGCGCGGACGAGAAGACGATCGCGGCGGAGCTGGAGCGCGACAAGACGTCGGCGGGCGAGCTGCACGCGGCGTCGGCGCGGGCGGCGCGGCCGACGGACGAGGCGAAGGCGGAGGCGTGGGCGTCGGTGATCGAGTCCGACACGCTCCCGAACTCCACGCAGGAGGCGGTGATCAGCGGCTTCGTCCAGACGGACGCCGCCCAGCGTGAGCTGCTGGCGCCGTACTCGGAGAAGTACTTCGCGGCGGTCAAGTCGATCTGGGAGTCGCGCAGCCACGAGATGGCGCAGCAGATCGCGGTCGGCCTGTACCCGGCGGTCCAGGTGTCACAGGCGACGCTGGACGCGACGGACGAGTGGCTGGCAACGGCAGACCCGACGGCGGCGCTGCGCCGCTTGGTGCTGGAGTCGCGGGCGGGCATCGAGCGCGCGCTGAGGGCCCAGGCGGCGGACGCGGCGGCGGGGTAGGGGCGCGGCGGGGGCCCTGGTCCGGTCTCGGCGTCGGGGGCGGCCACCGGTCCGGGCGCCGGGCGAGCCACCGGGCCGGGCCTCGAACCTCGCCCGGAATCCGGACGAGCTGCCATCGCTCGTCCGCACCTCGCTCGTCCCTCCCCCGGCGAACTCCAGCCCGTCCGGCGTTTGAGGACACGCCCGGAGGGCGTCCGGGGTCCGGGGCCTGCCGGTTTCGGGAAGGGGCGGGTAGGAGAAAGCCCGCCGCAGGCGCCCCGCGCCGACGCGCACGAGAGGGCGCCCCTGCATACGCGCAGGGGCGCCCTCTCATCCACCGGTTGAAACCGCCCGACGGCCGGGCGCTGTGTCGCTGCCGTCCGCCGGGCGGGGGTCTGCTGGCCGGGTCCTACCGGCCGGGACAACTGGACCGGGTGGGACAACCGGACCGGCCGTGACTACTGGCCGGCCGCGGCCTCGTACCGCGCCCGGAGTTCGGCCGCCCCCTGCTCAGTGAGCGCCCCATGCAGCCGCATCCGGGCGACGCCGCCGTCAGGAAAGGCGTCGAGGCGTACGTGAGTGGCGACAGCCTGCGCGGGAAGCTTGAACCGGTGCAGCGTGTCCGGCTGAAGCTTGGTCCGTGGAATGATCTCGAACCACTCACCGGTCTCGCCGTTGCGCCCGCTGAGCGCGATCCAGCCGGCCGAGTTGCCCTTGAGGTACGCCGTGTCGATCTCGACGGCGCGGATGGCGCCCTGCGCGACGAGGCGGAACCGCACCCAGTCGTTGGTGTCCCGAACACGGCGGCGCCGGTTCTCCCACCCGTCGTCCATCTTGCGCGAAGTCCCCGGCAGGATGATCTGCGTAGGCGAGGAGTAGAACTTGTCGGACGCGTCTTCGTACACACCCCCGTTGAGTACGGAGACGAGGTCGACAGTCCCGAGAAGGTCCAGCCACTCGGGGTCGGGCACGACTTCGCCGTGCACGCGAAGGCGGGCGACGCCGCCGTCGGGGTGCTGGCAGAGCCGGATGTGCGTGTAGCGGCGCTCGCTGGTGATCTCGAACCCGTTGGCGGCGTGGCCGCGCACGGGCGTCACCGGAACGATCTCCTCCCACTTCACATCGGCGGCGAGCAGCTGTTCGGGGCTCGGCGATCCCTCCACCGCGGCGGCCTGGATGCTCACGCGCTGCGGGTAGTTGCCGCGGAAGTGGGCGGTGTCGACGATGATGCCGCGGATGACGCCGGGGGCGCCGAGGCGGACGATGGCCCAGTCGTGGTCGTCGGGCGCCGGGAAGGGGTGCGCCCCGTCGACGCCGCGTCGGCGGCGGGTCTCCCAGCCGTCCATGATCTTGCCCTTGTGCCCGAAGTGCTCCGGGTCGAAGACGGCGCGCTCTCGGACGAGGAGGTTCTCGCGCTCGGCAAAGAACTCGTCGTTGGCGGCGATGACCCCGGCCCCGAGACGCCGGTCGGCCAGATCGACCAGCTCGGTGAAGGGAAAGTCCCCACCCCGGTAGTCGGCGTACGGGTCGCCTCCCCCATACGGGGCGGCGTCGTTGGCGTGCGGGTCTTGGAGGGGAGCGTCGGTCACCGCGGTCGTCGTCATGCATCGACTCTCACATCGAGGCACCAGTCAGGTCTATCGAAAGTTTCTCAACAAGCTTTGAAGCAAAGCCGAATTGTCGGGGGCGGGTGGTGGTGAGGGCCGGGAGTGATGGCCCGCCGGGGGCCTGGGCGGAGGGAGCGTTGAGGGGCCCGGGGCGTTGCTCGCATCTGCGATAGAGCCGTCCCCGTACAAGCGATAGCGGTGGGCCGGGGCGGCGGGTCAAGGGGAGCCCGAAGGGATCTCGCGCAGCGACGCGACCGAAGGGAGCGCCCTTGACGCGCCGGTCCGGCCCACCGACCCTGGAGCCTCGGGAACGACCCGAAACCCCCAGAAGCAAGCCTTGGTTACCAACCCCCGTTACGGCAGCCGTGCCGCTGCCACCTCGCGCAGGGCCGACAGCACGCGGGCCACCGCCGGGCCCGCTTCCGCGCCTCGGCGTACCGCCGCCACCACGTGGCGCTGGGGCTGGTCCGCGCTCAGGACCCGCATCACCACCCCCGTACGCCGCTCCGCCGCCGCCATCCGCGGGACCAGCGCCACGCCCATCCCTGCCTCGACCATGGCCAGGATCGCCGTCCAGCCGGCGGCGCTGTGCGCCTGCTCCGGTACGAAGCCCGCCGCCTCGCACGCGTGGCGCGTGATCTCCGACCACGGCCCGCTCCCGCCGAAGATCCACGGCTCGCCCGAGAGGTCCGCCAGCCTCAGCCCCGGCGCCGCCGCCAGTGGATGCCCCGCCGGGAGCGCCACGTCCAGCGGGTCCGCCAGCAGCGGTACGCGGGCCAGCTTGGGGTCTCGGGCAGTCGGCGCGTGCGCCGCCAGCGACAGCGCCAGGTCCACCGCCCCGCTCGCCAGCAGTTCGTACGCCTCCGCCGCCTCCGCCTCCCGTACTCGTACCTCCAGCGCGGGATGTGTCGTACGCAGCCGCTGCACCGCCGGCACCACCAGCGCCGGCACAGCGGTTGAGAACGCCCCGACCCTCACCTCCCCCGCCTCCCCGCGCACGTAGCCGGTCAACTCCGCGTCCGCCTGCTCCAGTTGCGCGAAGACCGCTTCCGCGTGCCGCAGCACCAAGTGGGCCGCATCCGTGAGACGTACCCGCCGCCCGTGCGCCTCCAGCAGGGGTACGCCGAGCTGCTTGCCGAGGTTCGACAGTTGCTGCGAAACGGCCGACGGCGTCATCAGCAACGCCTCGGCCGTCGCGGTCACTGTCCCCCGGTCCCGCAAGGTCCGCAGGATCCGCAGCTTCTTGATGTCCCACTCGATCATGGGACGGAATCTATCCCGGTCCGTGGCCGCCACCCGGCCCGTCACCCCACGCTTCACCCGGTCCGTTACCCCACCCATCACCCGGCCGGCCACCCCGTCCCGCCGCTCACCCTGCCCCGCCGCCGGGCACCGCCCCGCCGCTCACCGCGTCCCGCCACGGCCCGCACCCAGCATCACTCCGCCCAGGATCAGCGCCATGCACACGATCTGCATCGGGCCCGTCGCCTCGCCCAGCAGGGCGAAGGAGAGCAGGGCCACGCACACCGGCTGGAGGTAGTAGATGACGCCCGCCCTCGCCGCGCCGATCAGCGCGATCGCCTTGTTCCAGGCGAAGAAGGCCACCGCCGAGGAGAAGACGCCCACGTAGACAAGAGGGCCGACGGTTCCCGCCGTCGGCTCGAAGCCGCCCTGGAGGGTCAGGCTCACGACGTACGCCGGCAACAGCATCAGCGCGCCGAGCACGAACGTACTGAAGAGAAAAGCCAGTCCGCCGATCTCGATCGGCTTGCGGCGCAGGAGCGCGCTGTACGAACCGAAGCAGACCGCCGCCGCCAGCATCCACAGGTCGCCGGCGGCGAAGTTCATGGCCGTCGACCCCTTGCTGACGAGCAGCAGCACCCCGGCACAGGCCACCAGCATGCCGACGGTGCGGCGGGCACCGAGGCGGGCGCCGCCCAGGCGTTCGTAGAGGGCCATCAGGACTGGCGAGGCGGCCATGATCATGCCCATGTTGCCTGCGGAGGTGGAAAGCCCGGCCTGGTTGACGAGGGTGTTGTAGACGGTTACGCCGAGGAGGGCGGCCAGGGTCACGAACCCCAAGTGGCGTCGCAGCAGCGCACGTTGGCGCCAGGCCTCGCGGGCCGCGAAGGGGGCCACGGCGACGATCGCCACAACCCAGCGCCAGAACGCGGCCTGCACGGGCGGGACGGAGTCGTGAAGGGCGCGGGAGGCGACGAAGCTGCCGGACCACACGAACGTCGCGACGGCCGCAAGGACGAGACCGACGGCTGCCGCCTTCTCCGTTCGCCCCGGCCGCCCCCTCTCCCCCGCCAACGGCTCGCTGCTGATACGGACGCGGTCCAGGACTGCCACTGATCCCCCTCGATCTTGGTTCGTGGTCGTGGTTTCGGGTTCTACCGTCGCACCGCACCATCCGTCAGGTCCATCGAATGTTTCCGAGCATTCCGTTCAGGAGAACTAAAAGATCGCGAGGATCGCAAAGCTCGCGGCCGCGAAACCTTCATCTGACCCAGCAGCGTCGCCCCGAACGCGATCGCCATCCCCACCAACTGCACCGGCGACAGCGCCTCCCCCAGCGCCGCCCAGCCGATGACCGCCGCGGTCAGCGGCGACAGGGGGCCGAGGAAGGTCACCGAGGTCGCGGTGAGCCGACCGATGCCGCGGAACCACAGCCAGTACGCGACCGCCGTGTTGACCAGCGCCAGGTAGAGGTATCCGGCCACAGCCCGCCCGTCCAGCGCCGGCGGCGCACCCTCCCCCAGGAACGCGACGGGCGCGATCAGCAGCCCGCCCGCGGTCAGCTGCCAGCCGGTCATCACCAGCGGGCCCACACCCTCGGGCCGCCCCCAGCGCTTGGTCAGTACGGTGCCCGCCGCCATCGAGGCGGAGGAGGCGAGCGCCGCCAGCACGCCGATCGTGTCCAGCGCGGCGGTGGCGCGCAGCACCACCAGGCTCACGCCCAGCGCCGCCGCGATCCCGGTCAGCAGGGTGCGTACGGTGGGCTTCTCGCTCAGCAGCAAGGCCGCCAGCCCGGCCACCCACAGCGGCCCGAGCGAGCCGAAAACCGCCGCCATGCCGCCCGGCAGCCGGTACGCGGAGAGGAAGAGCAGCGGGAAGAACGCCCCGATGTTCAGCGCCCCGAGCACGGCCGCCCTGCCCCACCAGACGCCGCGCGGCAGCCGCTGCGCCGCTCCGGTGAGCCGTACACGCTCTCGCCGCGCCAGCTCTCCGCGACGCTGATGCTCACAACCGGCGGGATGACAGGCCGGCTCGACAAGCTGGAGCGGGCCGGGCTGCTGAGCCGGAGCCCCGATCCGCACGACCGGCGCGGACTGCGGGTGACACTCTCAGAGCGCGGCCTCGCCATCGTCGACGAGGCCGTGGTGGCCGGCCTCGAGCTTCAGCACGAGGCGCTCGAAGGGCTCGGCGAGGAGCAGGTCGAGCAGCTCCAGGAGCTGCTGCGGCAGCTCCTGGCCGGTTCGACCCGGCCGTAGGGACCGCGACCGCCCGTAGCCGTATAAAAAAACGTGAGGGCGCCTCCGTCCGTACACGAGCGATCACGCGCGTACGGACGGAGGCGCCCTCAGAAACGTTCAGAGAGGTCGCTCAGAACGGTGTTGTCAGCGGGTCTGCTTCTTGGACTTGTCCAGCACCATCACGAGACCCGCGATCACCGCGAACAGCGCGATCGGAGCCACGACATACAGGCCGAGCGTCTCGGCCACACTCAGGCCGGGACCCGGGTCGTCGCCGTCGTCGGGCGTGAGCGCGAGGGCGGGGGACGACATGAGCAGCATCATCAGCGTCGTACCGGCCGCGACGGCGCCGGCGCGCAGGGCGTTCTTCTTGTCCACGGTGCAAACGTAGCGAACGCCTAACAGGACCGCGCGCCCGGGGGTGCCGTACGCGTCCGGAAGGCGGCGATCAGGTCGTGCAGGCGCGGCGACGCGGCCAGTTCCTCCAGGGTTACGGGCCGCCCCTCGGCGTCGGCCACCGGGAGGCGCCAGTTGGGGTACTGGTCCCAGGTGCCCGGCAGATTCTGCGGCCGCCGGTCGCCCACCGCGTCCGGCAGCCAGATGCCGATCATGCGGGCCGGGGTGCGCAGCAGGAAGCGGTACACTGCACGGATCTCGCCCTCCTCGTCGCCCGCGCCCTCCGGCAGCAGACCCAGCCTGGCCAGGTACGACAGCCAGGCCGCCACCTCCACGGCCGCCTCGGCCCGCTCCTCCTCCAGCGGGCGCGTGAGCAGCCCGAGCCGGTGGCGCAGCGCCACATCCTCGCCCGTCAGCCGGGCGGCAGTGGACGGCAGGTCATGCGTAGTAGCCGTGGCGAGGCAGTGCTCGCGCCAACCCTCCGGTGGCAGCGGCTCGCCCGTACCGGTCCAGTCGCGCTCGAACCACATCACCGATGTACCCGACACACCGCGCTCGGCAAGCACATCCCGCACACCCGGCTCGACCGTCCCCAGGTCCTCCCCTATGACGCTCGCGCCCGCCAGGTGTGCCTCCAGAGCGAGTACGGCGAGCATCGCCTCCGCGTCGTAGCGGACATACGTCCCCTGCGTCGGCTCACGGCCCTCCGGAACCCACCACAGCCGGAACAGCCCCATCACGTGGTCGATCCGAAGCGCGCCCGCGTTGCGCAGCAGCCCGCGCAGCAGGCCGCGGAAGGGAGCGTACGCAGCGGCAGCCAGAACATCCGGACGCCACGGGGGCAGGCCCCAGTCCTGGCCGAGCGAGTTGAAGGCGTCCGGCGGGGCGCCGACCGACATACCGCGCGCGTACGCCGACTGCTGCGCCCAGGCGTCGGCGCCGCCGGGGTGCACGCCGACGGCGAGGTCGTGGACGATGCCGACGGGCATGCCCGCTTCGCGCGCGGTGTGCTGGGCGGCGGCCAGCTGGGAGTCGGTGAGCCAGGCCAGCCAGCAGTGCAGGTCGACGCGGTCGCAGAGGTCGTTACGGGCTCGCTCGACGGCGGCGGAGTGCGGGTCGTCGCGCAGCTCGGCCGGCCAGGCGTGCCAGTCGGGCCCATACACCTCGGCGAGCGCGCACCAGGTGGCGTGGTCCTCCAGGGCCGTGCCCTGCTCAGCCAGGAAGTCGCAGTAGGCGGCGCGGCGGCCGGGGCCGAGCGGGATCGGCCGTACAAGCTCCAGGGCTTCCTTCTTCAGCTGCCACACCGCGTCGCGGTCGATCAGCTCGCCCTTGTTGAGTACGCCGTCGCGCAGGGTCGCGGCCCGCTCCAGCAGCTCGTCGATGCGCGCGCGGTCCGCCGCCGGGACATGGGCGTACTCCGGAACGTCCTCGACCCTCAGGTGTACGGGGTCGGGGAAGCGGCGCGAGGACGGGCGGTACGGCGACGGGTCGGTGGGCGTACCGGGGACAGCCGCGTGCAGCGGGTTGATCTGCACGAAGCCGACGCCCAGCGAGCGCCCGGACCAGGCGGCGAGCTCGGCGAGGTCACCGAGGTCGCCCATGCCCCAGGAACGCCGGGAGAGGAGGGAGTAGAGCTGGACCATGAACCCGTACGTGCGGCCGGGGGGCTGCGGGACGCGGGCGGGCGCGACGACGAGCGTGGCGGCGTCCGCTGCCCCTTCCGGCGTACGTACTCCCAGCCGGTGCACCCCGAGCGGCAGCTGCCCCCAGCCCTCGCTCACGGCGGGCGGCGAAGCCACCCCGTCCTCAGTCTGCGGTCCGGGCGCCTCCTCTCGGGGCGCGTCGTCGGGCGCTGAGACGGGGGACGACACGCCAGGCGACAGGGTCTCCCACTCCACCGCCGGCCCCTGCTCCGTCTCCACCCGCAGCCGCGTCCCCGCGGGCAGGCCGGCGAGGGCAGGCGGCGGCCGGGGTCCGTCCGGGCCGGTCCAGGACACCACCGTGGCGGGCAGCAGACGGCGGGCGGCGGCGGCCTCGTGGGCTTCGAGGGCCGTACGCACCGCCTCGGGCGTACGCGCGTCGACGCCCAGGGCCGCCAGCACGGCCACCACCGTGTCGTCGGGGACCTGGAGCGTGCGGTGCGCCGATGGCTGGTACGACGTGGCGACGCCGTGCAGGGCCGCGAGCCGGGCAAGGCCCATCTATACCCCCGTGGGCTCCACGCCCGATGCCGTGCCGTGGGCGGTCGGTTCGCTGGTCAGGGGGGCGGCATCGGCCATCGGGGGCTCGCTGGTGAGCGGCGCGGCGTCGGCCATCGGGGGTTCGCTGGTCAGGGGCGGCTCGGTGGTGAGCAGCGGCTCGGCGAATCCGGCGTCGAGGGGGAACGCCGGATCCAGGGGGAACACGGGGGCGAGATCGGCGCGGGGAGCGGGCACCGGTTTGGACAGGGCGGAGAGGAGAAGCTGTGCAGCGGCCACAGGGGCCTCCCTACGGTGGGCTACATGGACACAGCAGCCCTACCCAATGGACACGGCCGCAGACGCATTCGTTCCATCAACGTGTCCCGCGTCACACCAGGTTCCCCCCATGAAACCCGTATGGAAATTGACACCCGGGCGGGCGGGTGGTGGGCTCGGGGCCCACAGCAGAGACTGACGCGACTGAGGAGACGGCCGTGCAGTTCGGGCGCAGGAGAGGCGCGAGAGGTGCGACCGCCGTCGCGGTGGCCGTGATCGGTGGGCTGCTCGGTGGTGCGCACGGGGCGTTCGCCGCCCCCTCCGACCCGGACACCCCCACCGCCGCGCAGCCTGACCGCGAGAGCGACGCCGCCCTGCCTGCCGTGTGGCCACGCCCGCAGTCCATACGGGCGGCCGGGCAGCCGGTGCGGGTGAGCGAGGAAGCGGTGCTCGTCGCGGAGGCGGGCACCGATCAGTACGCCGTGAAGGCCCTCCAAGGGGTACTGCGCGACGCGGGCGTGAAGACTCTGTACACCGTGCGGCCCGATGAGCCGCTGCCCGAGCGTGGCTTGGTCGTACGGGCAGGAGGCACCGGCGCGAACGACGCGCTGCGCGCCCTGCGCGCACCCGAAAACGCCGATCTGCCCTCCGGGGGCTACCGGATAGCCGTCGGCAGCGTCGGCGGACGGGACACGGTCGCGCTCGACGGCGTCGGCGACGACGGCCTCTTCCACGCCGCGCAGACCCTGCGCCAGCTGGTTACGCGCGCGGCCTCCGGGGACCAGGGGAAGCAGATCGCGGGAGTCATGGTCCGCGACTGGCCGGGGACGGCCGTACGCGGCATGACCGAGGGCTTCTACGGACAGCCGTGGACGCGCGAACAGCGCCTCGCCCAGGTCGACTTCATGGCCCGTACCAAGCAGAACCGGTACCTCTACGCGCCGGGCGACGACCCCTACCGCCAGGCCGCCCGCTGGCGCGACCCGTACCCGGCCGACCAGCGCGCCGACTTCCGGGCGCTCGCCGAGCGGGCCCGCAGCAGCCATGTGACGCTCGGCTGGGCCGTGGCACCCGGGCAGGGCTTGTGCATGTCCTCCGACGACGACATCAGGGCGCTGAACCGCAAGTTCGACGCGATGTGGGCGCTCGGTGTGCGCTCCTTCCAGCTCCAGTTCCAGGACGTCAGCTACAGCGAGTGGCACTGCGACGCGGACGCGGACACCTTCGGGTCGGGGCCACATGCGGCGGCGAAGGCGCATGCGCGGGTGACCAACGCGGTGGCGAGGCACCTGGCGGAGCGGCACCCGGGGTCCGAGGCGCTGTCCGTGATGCCGACGGAGTTCTACCAGGAGGGCGACACCGACTACCGGCAGGCGCTCGCCGCCGAGCTGGACGGCGGGGTGCACGTCGCGTGGACGGGTGTCGGGGTCGTGCCCAAGACGATCACCGGCCGTGAACTCGCCGGTGCGCGTGAGGCGTTCCGGCATCCGCTGGTGACGATGGACAACTATCCGGTCAACGATTACGCGCAGGACCGTATCTTCCTCGGCCCCTACACGGGCCGGGAGCCCGCCGTCGCGACCGGCTCCGTCGCCCTCCTCGCCAACGCCATGGAGCAGGCGTCCGCCTCCCGCATCCCGCTCTTCACGGCCGCCGACTACGCGTGGAACCCGCGCGGTTACCAGCCGCAGGAGTCGTGGCAGGCCGCGATGGACGACCTGGCGGGCGGCGACGCGACGGCCCGCGAGGCGATGCGGGCACTGGCGGGCAATGACGCGTCGTCCGTGCTGGGCGGCGAGGAATCGGCGTATCTGCGGCCGCTCATCGACGGCTTCTGGCGCGCGCGTACCTCTCCCGACCAGCGCGTCCGGGACGCGGCGGCGAAGAAGCTGCGCGACGCCTTCACGGTGATGCGCGAGGCGCCGCTGCGGCTCCAGGACTCGGCGGGCGGCGCTTTCGACGACGAAGTTCGCCCGTGGACCGAGCAGCTGGCGCGGTACGGCAGGGCGGGCGAGCTGTCCGTCGACCTGCTCCAGGCGCAGGCGCGCGGCGACGGGCCGGCCGCGTGGCGCGCCTCGCTCGACCTGGAGGCGCTGCGCGGCTCCCTGAAGGCGAGCCGGGTCACCGTCGGCAAGGGTGTGCTCGACCCGTTCCTGGCGAAGGCCGTCAAGGCGGCGGACGCCTGGACCGGCGCGGACCGCAGGGCCGGCAGCGTCGCCGAGGGCGCCGGTTCGTACACCGTACGGCTCGACCGGGCGCGTCCCGTCGAGGCGCTGACCGCCATGACCGAGCCGGGTACGGGCGAGGGCGCGGCCGTCGAGGCGCTTGTCCAGGGCCAGGGCTGGCGGCGTGTCGGCACGCTCTCCGGCAGCGGCTGGACGCAGACGGACGCCGAGGGGGCGCGGGTGGACGCCGTGCGCCTGAGGTGGGACGCGGCGGGTGACGGCGGAGCTCCTGTGGTGCACCGCGTGGTGCCCTGGTTCGCGGACGAGCCGCGGGCCGGGCTGCGGCTGGAGCGCAGCGAGACGGACGCGGAGATCGGCGGGGACAGGCCGGAGCGCGTCACGGTACGGCTGACCGGGCAGCGCCCCGGGGAGGTGCGGGGGCGGCTGACGGCCGAGGCGCCGAAGGGCATCGAGGTGCGGGCCCCTCGGGCGACGACGGTGCCGCGCGGGGCGTCCACCGCCGTGCCGCTCGATGTCCGGGTCGACAAGGCGGTGCGGGCCGGCGAGTACAAGGTGCCGGTGTCCTTCGACGGGCAGGACAGTGTCCTGACGGTGCGGGCGTTCCCACGTACGGGCGGGCCCGATCTCGTACGGGGCGAGGGCGTGAGGGTGTCGTCGTCCGGCGACGAGACCGCCGACTTCCCGGCGCCGAACGCCGCCGACGGCGACCCGGCGACCCGGTGGACCTCGCCGATCGGCCCCTCCGCGTGGTGGCAGACGGAGCTGGCGGAGCCGGTGCGGCTCGGGCAGGTCGTGCTGCACTGGCAGGAGGCTTACGCGAAGAAGTACCGCATCCAGGTGTCGCAGGACGGCCGCACGTGGCGCACGGCGGCGACGGTCCGGGACGGGCAGGGTGGGCGCGAGGCGGTGCGGATGGACGCGGAGGGCGTGCGGTTCGTGCGGGTGCAGTGCGATGAGCGGGCGCTGCCGTTCGGCTACTCGCTGTTCGGGGTCGAGGCGTACGCGGTGGCCGACGCGGAGTAGCCCCCGGCGGGCGCGGGGGCCGCTGCGCGGGGCTTTCCCCGACCCGCCCCTTCCCGAACCGGGGCAAGCCCCGGCTTCGGTAAGGGGCGGCCCGGATCCTCAGGCCGAAACGCCGTCGATCCGAGCGAGCGCATCATCCGCGCCGAACGGCTGCAGGTACGGCAGCCAGCGCGGATCCCGATGCCCGGTCCCGATGATCCGCCAGGCCAGACCGGACGGCGGAGCGGGCTGATGGCGCAGCCGCCAGCCGAGCTCCATCAGGTGCCGGTCGGCCTTGACGTGATTGCAGCGGCGACACGCCGCCACCACGTTCTCCCAGGCGTGCTGACCGCCACGACTGCGCGGAACGACGTGGTCGACGCTGGTTGCGACACCACCGCAGTACATGCAGCGCCCGCCGTCCCTGGCGAAGAGCGCACGGCGGGTGAGTGGAACGGGCCCCCGGTAGGGGACCCGTACGAACCGTTTCAGCCGCACGACGCTGGGTGCGGGGACAGCGCGGGTCGCGCTGTGCATGAAGGCGCCGGATTCCTCGAGGCAGAGAGCCTTGTTCTCCAGTACGAGGACGAGCGCGCGGCGGAGCGGTACGACGCCGAGCGGCTCGTACGACGCATTGAGGACCAGGACATGCGGCACGGATGCCTCCTATTACGCCGGCGGCGCGTGGCTCGCGCCGGGACGATCTGCTCTCAGTCTCCCCTCACCCCTGGTCGAAACGCCACCACGTCCGGGTAACGGGCTGGGAGTGTTTTCGACCACACCACCTTCATGCCCTGGTGAGCCTTGTCTCTCCCTCGAACCACAGCGCCGTACTGAGCAGGATGCCCCGTTAGTGTGGTTGGTCTGCTGTCGTCCCATCCCGCCTGGAGGTACCCGTCGTGCTCTGGTCCGTCCTGTCGGCCGCCGACCCGACGTCGTCGACGTCACCCGAGCCCGTCACCTTCGACGAGGCCGCGCAGAAGGCGAACAACGCCGCGAGCTGGGTCGAGCAGAACTGGTCCACCTGGCTGAGCGTCGGCCTGCGCATTCTGCTGATCGTCGTGATCGCCGCCGTTCTGCGTACGGTCATCCGCCGCTCCCTCACCAAGCTGATAGCCCGCATGAACCGCAGCGCCCAGGCGGTGGAGGGCACCGCGCTCGGCGGCCTCCTGGTGAACGCCGAGCGCCGCCGTCAGCGCTCGGAGGCGATCGGATCCGTGCTCCGGTCGGTCGCGTCGTTCCTGATCCTGGGTACGGCCGCCCTGATGGTGCTCGGCGCACTCAACATCAATCTGGCGCCCCTCCTGGCCTCGGCGGGTGTCGCCGGCGTGGCGCTCGGTTTCGGTGCGCGCAACCTGGTCACCGACTTCCTCTCCGGCGTTTTCATGATCCTTGAGGACCAGTACGGCGTCGGGGACAACATCGACGCGGGCGTCGCGTCCGGCGAGGTCATCGAGGTCGGCCTGCGCGTGACGAAGCTGCGCGGCGACAACGGCGAGATCTGGTACGTCCGCAACGGCGAGATCAAGCGCATCGGCAACCTCAGCCAGGGCTGGGCCACGGCCGGGGTCGACGTGCAGGTGCGCCCGTCGGAGGACCTGGACCGCGTGCGCAAGGTCATCGTCGACACCGCCGACGAGCTCGCCAAGGCAGACCCGTGGAACGAGCTGCTGTGGGGCCCCGTCGAGGTGCTGGGCCTGGACTCGGTGCTGCTCGACTCGATGGTGGTGCGGGTTTCCGCGAAGACCATGCCGGGCAAGGCGCTCGGAGTCGAGCGGGAGCTGCGCTGGCGCATCAAGCAGGCGTTCGACCGTGCGGGCATCCGGATCGTCGGCGGCCAGGCGCTGCTCGGCGAGGACGGTACGCCGGCCGACCCGACGGCGGGCATGTCGGCGCCGTCCGCACTCGCCAGCCCGACGTCCCCGCAGTCCCTCGCGGCGTCTCCGATTCAGCAGGCCCCCACCAACCTCGCGAAGTGACAGAAGCAGTTCGTACGTTCGTTCAGCGCCCCCGCAGGTAACACTTTGGTTGCCGCGGGGGCGCCGTGCGTTGGCGGCTCTTGACGTCCGGCTTGCGTGCGACCTACCTTCATCCCACCCAATAGGAAACTTTCCTAACAGTGATGTTGGGGAGACTGGGTGACTGGGAGCCGAAGGGTGGGTGCATTGCCATGGCCGGACCACCGGGAACGCCGGGAACACCGGGCACGCCGCGCGTTCTGCGGGCGATGAACGACCGCGCCGCCCTCGACCTGCTCCTGGAGCACGGCCCGCTCTCCCGTACCAGGATCGGCAAGCTCACCGGGCTGTCCAAGCCCACCGCCTCCCAGCTGCTCGTCCGCCTGGAGACCGCCGGCCTCGTCGTCGCCACCGGTACGACCGAGGGGCGCCCCGGACCGAACGCGCAGCTCTACGCCGTCAACGCGCGCGCCGCGCACGTCGCCGGCCTCGACGTGACGCCGCAGCGCATCCGCGCCGCCGTGGCCGACATCACGGGCGAGACCGTCGGCGCATACGAAATCCGGACCCCCGGCCGGCGCGCCGAGTCTGCCGTACGCCAGGTGGCCGACGCACTCGACGGCGCGGTGAAGGCGGCCGGGCTCGTACGGGCCGACGTACACCGCGTCGTCATCGGCACACCCGGCGCCTTTGACCCCGGCACCGGACGCCTCCGCTACGCCTCCCACCTCCCCGGCTGGCACTCCCCCACCCTGCTCGACGACCTGGTGGCCGCGCTGCCCATGCCCGTCGAGTACGAGAACGACGTGAACCTCGCCGCCGTCGCCGAGCAGCGGCTGGGCGCCGCCCGGGGGCATCAGGACTTCGTCCTGCTGTGGAACCACGGTGGCCTCGGTGCCGCGCTGGTGATCGGCGGGCAGCTGCACCGGGGCTGGACCGGTGGCGCCGGCGAGGTCGGGTTCATGCCGGTGCCGGGCACTCCGCTCGTACGCCGGGTTACGAAGGCCAACTCCGGCGGCTTCCAGGAGCTGGCGGGCGGCCAGGCCGTGCCCCGCCTGGCCCGGGAGCTCGGCATCGCGGTGCCGCCCGGGGAGACGTACATCGACGAGGCCATCGCGCTGCTCAGCGAGGCTTCGGGAGCCACCGAAGGGCCGTACCAGGAGCTCCTCCAGGCCTTCGCGACGGGGCTCGCGACCGGCCTCGCCTCCATGGTGGCCCTCCTGGACCCCGAGCTGATCGTGCTGTCCGGCGGAGTTCTCGTCGCCGGCGGCGAACTGCTGCGCGCCCTGGTCCAGTCGGAGCTGGCCGAGCTTGCGGCCCCCCGGCCCCGGCTCGTCATCGGTTCCGTACAGGAAGAGCCCGTACTGCGCGGGGCGGTGGAGAGTGCCCTCGCCACCACGCGCGACGAAGTCTTCGACACCTCCTCCCGCTAGCCCTTCCCACTTCCTGCCGCCCCCTCCGTCCCCCTTCCCGTCCCCTCACCCCGTCCGGCCCCTGGGAGCTTTGTCATGCGCGAAAACAGCCGTCTCATCAGCTCAGCCGTCGCCGTCGCCGCGATATCCGTGCTCGCCTCCGCGTGTACGGGCCAGTCGGAGTCCGGCGCGACCGACGACCCGAACGCGAAGACCACGATCACCTTCTGGCACGGCTGGAGCGCCCCGAGCGAGGTGAAGGCGATCCAGGCGAACGTCGACCGCTTCGAGGCGCAGCACAAGAACATCAAGGTCGACGTCGTCGGCAACATCAACGACGACAAGCTCAACCAGGCGCTGCGCGCGGGCGGTTCGAAGGGCCCGGACGTCGTGTCCTCGTTCACGACGTCCAACGTCGGGAAGTTCTGCTCGTCGGGTGCCTTCGCCGACCTCAAGCCCTTCATCGAGAAGTCGAAGCTCGATCTGGAGAAGACCTTCCCGAAGGTGACGCTGGAGTACACGCAGTTCGAGGGCAAGCGGTGCGCGATGCCGCTGCTCGCCGACGCGTACGGCCTCTACTACAACAAGGACGCCTTCAAGAAGGCCGGCATCGCCTCTCCGCCGAAGACCATGTCCGAGCTGACCGCGACCGCGAAGAAGCTGACCAAGGCCAAAGGCGACAGCTACGAGCAGCTCGGCTTCATGCCGAACTTCCACGGCTACGAGACGACCACCGAGCACTACATGGGCAGCTGGGACCAGACGTACTTCGACGCGGACGGCAAGTCGAACATCGCCAAGGACCCGGCCTTCGCCGCCATGTTCACTCAGCAGAAGAAGCTGGTGGACGAGCTCGGCGGCTTCGAGAAGCTGGAGAAGTACCGCGGCACCTTCGGTGACGAGTGGGGCGCCAAGCACCCGTTCCACACCGGCCAGGTCGCGATGCAGATGGACGGTGAGTGGCGGCTGGGCATGGCCGAGGACGCCAAGGTGCCGTTCGAGGTCGGTGTCGCGCCGATGCCCGTCGCCGACGACGAGGCCGACAGCTACGGCAAGGGCTTCCTGTCCGGCACTGTCATGGGCATCGCCCCGGCCAGCAAGAAGCAGAACGCGGCCTGGGAGCTGGTCAAGTTCATGACCACGGACACGAAGGCCGTCGTGGAGTTCGCCAACGCGATCCGCAATGTGCCGTCGACTTTCGACGCGCTGAAGTCGCCGGACCTCAAGCTCGACCCGCGCTTCAAGACGTTCCTGGACATCGCGCAGCACCCGAAGTCCAGCACCCCGGCGGGCGCGGTGAACGGTGCGACGTACCTCCAGACGATCGAGGAGTTCGGCTACCAGTACGAGAAGGGCGCGGTGAAGGACCTGAAGGCCGGCCTGGAGAAGACCGCCGCACAGATCGACACCGACATCGCGAAGGCGAAGTAGTCCTGCGATGAGCACGCACACGCTTCTTTCGAAGCGCCGGCGGTCGGCCCTGGTCGCGAAGCGCCGGAAAACGGCACTGCGGACGGCGGCTTTCATGTCGCCTTGGCTGATCGGCTTCAGCGTCTTCTTCGCGTACCCGCTGCTGTCGACCGTCTATTTCTCCTTCATGCAGTACGACGGTTTCGGTGTCCCCACCTTCAACGGGCTCGACAACTGGACGTACGTCTTCCGCGACTACCCGATGTTCTGGCCGTCGCTGCGCAACACCCTGTGGCTGGTCCTGATCATGGTCACCTGCCGGGTCGTCTTCGGCCTGGGCACCGGCCTGCTGATCACCAAGATCAAGACGGGTACGGGGATCTTCCGCACCCTCTTCTACCTGCCGTTCCTGGCCCCGCCGGTCGCCGCGACGCTCGCCTTCGTCTTTCTCCTCAACCCCGGCACGGGACCCGTCAATTCGGTCCTCGGCGACCTCGGGCTGCCGACCCCCGGCTGGTTCAACGACCCGTCCTGGTCGAAGCCGGCGCTCACCATGCTCGCGGTGTGGGGGATCGGCGACCTCATGGTCATCTTCATGGCCGCGCTGCTCGACGTACCGAAGGAGCAGTACGAGGCGGCGGAGCTGGACGGCGCGTCCGGGATTCAGCGCTTCCGCTTCGTGACCCTTCCCAACATCTCGCCGATCGTGATGTTCTCCGTCGTCACCGGCGTGATCCAGACCATGCAGTACTACACACAGCCGCTGGTCGCGGGGAAGGTCGCCTCCGGCATCATCGGCGGCTCGGGCCAGCAGTTCGAGCCGGGCTACCCCGACAAGTCGACGCTGACACTCCCCCAGCTCGTCTATAACCTCGGCTTCCAGCGCTTCGACTACGGGGCCGCGTGCGTGGTCGCGCTCGTTCTGTTCGCCCTGGCCATGGCCTTCACCGCGCTTTTGATGCGGCGGCGCGGCGGCATCCTCCAGGCAGGTGAATGACAGTCATGACGCACACTCTCGCCACACCCGCCGAGCGCACCGCACGCCGCAAAGCGCTTCTGCACTGGGTCGCCGTCCATTCGCTGGGGATCGCGGCCGCGCTCTTCTTCGTGCTGCCGTTCGTCTTCGTCGTACTGACGTCACTGATGAACGACCAGCAGGCGCTGACCCGCGACCTCACGCCCAACACCTGGGAGTGGGGCAACTACGCCAAGGTGTTCGAGACGCCGGGCTTCGTGACCTGGTGGAGGAACACGCTGCTGTACGCCGGACTCGGCACCGTACTGACGGTCGCCTCGTCCGTCCCGGTGGCGTACGCGCTCGCCAAGTTCCGCTTCCGGGGCCGAAACCTGTCGCTGATGCTCGTCATCTCCATGATGATGCTGCCGCCGCAGGTCATCATCATTCCGATGTACCTGTTCTGGGCGAAGCAGCTCGACCTGTCCGGCACGCTGTGGCCGCTGATCATCCCGATGGCGTTCGGTGACGCGTTCTCGATCTTCCTGCTGCGGCAGTTCCTGCTGACCATTCCGAACGAATACCTGGATGCGGCGAAGGTCGACGGCTGCGGCGAACTCCGCACGCTGATCCGGGTCGTCATCCCGATGGCCAAGCCGGGCATCGCGGCCGTAGCCCTGTTCCAGTTCTTCTACGCCTGGAACGACTACTTCGGACCGCAGATCTACGCCTCCGAGAACCCGGCCGCCTGGACGCTGTCGTACGGACTCGAATCGTTCAAGGGCGCGCACCACACCGACTGGAATCTGACCATGGCCGCGACCGTGCTGGTCATGGCCCCTGTGATCGTCGTCTTCTTCTTCGCCCAGAAGGCATTCGTCGAAGGCGTCACACTGACCGGAGTAAAGGGCTGAGGACGATGGCTGGCATGAAGCTCGCAGTAGTGGGGGGCGGCTCCACCTACACCCCCGAATTGATCGACGGTTTCGCTCGCCTGCGGGACACCCTGCCGATCGAGGAGCTCACCCTCGTCGACCCGGCCGCCGACCGCCTGGACCTGGTGGGCGGCCTCGCCCGCCGCATTTTCGCCAAGCAGGGCCACCCCGGCCGCATCACGACCACCTCCGACCTTGACGCGGGCGTAGCGGGCGCCGACGCGGTGCTGCTGCAGCTCCGGGTGGGCGGGCAGGCCGCCCGCAACAAGGACGAGACGTGGCCGCTGGAATGCGGGTGCGTCGGGCAGGAGACGACGGGCGCCGGCGGTCTCGCGAAGGCGCTGCGTACGGTCCCGGTCGTCCTGGACATCGCCGAGCGGGTACGCCGCGCGAACCCGGACGCCTGGATCATCGACTTCACCAACCCCGTCGGCATCATCACGCGGGCGCTGCTCCAGGCCGGGCACAAGGCGGTCGGGCTGTGCAACGTGGCGATCGGCTTCCAGCGGAAGTTCGCGAAGCTGCTGGAGGTGGCGCCGGCCGACGTACACCTGAACCACGTGGGTCTCAACCACCTCAGCTGGGAGCTGGGGGTACGCCTCGGCGGTCCCGAGGGTGAGGACGTGCTGCCGAAGCTGCTCGCCGAGCACGGGGACGCGATCGCCGACGACCTGCACCTGCCGCGCGCGGTGCTGGACCGGCTGGGTGTCGTCCCGTCCTACTACCTGCGCTATTTCTACGCGCATGACGAGGTGGTGCGGGAGCTCGGGACGAAGCCGTCGCGGGCGGCGGAGGTGGCCGCGATGGAAGCGGAACTCCTGGCCATGTACGGCGATCCGGCCCTGGACGAGAAGCCCCCGCTGCTGGCGAAGCGCGGCGGCGCATTCTATTCGGAAGCGGCGGTGGATCTGGCGGCGTCACTGCTGGGCAACGGCGGCAGTCCCGTGCAGGTCGTCAACACGTACAACAACGGCACGCTGCCGTTTCTGGCGGACGACGCTGTCATCGAGGTCCAGGCGCGGGTCGACCGGACGGGCGCCACACCGCTGGCCGTGCCCGAGCTCGACCCGCTGTACGCGGGGCTCATCGCGAATGTGACGGCGTACGAGGACCTCGCACTGGAGGCCGCGCTGCGCGGCGGACGCGACCGCGTCTTCAAGGCGCTGCTCGCACACCCCCTGATCGGCCAGTTCGAGTACGCCGACGGGCTCACCGACCGGCTGATCGCACACAACCGGGAGCACCTGGCGTGGGCGTGAGCGCGGCGGTTGTCGCCATCGACGCAGGCAACAGCAAGACGGATGTGGCGGTGGTCGGGCCGGACGGGTCGGTCCTGTCCGCGACCCGGGGCGGTGGCTTCCAGCCGCCGGTGGTCGGGGTCGGGGCGGCGGTCGACGCGCTGGCGGAGACGGTCGGGCGGGCTCTGGAGGAGGCGGGGGTGGAGGAGGCCGAACACGTCTCCGCCTGCCTCGCCAACGCCGATCTCCCGGTCGAGGAGGAGGAGTTGGCGGCGGCCGTCCACGCGCGCGGGTGGGGGCGTACGACGGAGGTCCGCAACGACACCTTCGCGATCCTGCGGGCGGGTGTCGACGAGCCGCGCGGCGTCGCGGTGGTCTGCGGCGCGGGCATCAACTGCGTCGGCATGCTCCCGGACGGGCGCACGGCCCGCTTTCCCGCGATCGGCCGGCTCTCCGGCGACTGGGGCGGCGGCGGAGGTCTCGCGGACGAGGCGATCTGGTTCGCGGCGCGGGCGGAGGACGGCCGGGGGGAGCGCACGGAGCTGGCGCACGCCTTGCCGGCGCACTTCGGGCTGCCGTCGATGTACGCGCTGATCGAGGCGCTGCATCTGGGGCGGATCGCGCCGGGGCGGCGGCATGAACTGGCCCCCGTGCTCTTCGCTGTGAGCGCGGAGGGGGACCGGGTCGCCCGGTCGATCGTGTACCGCCAGGCGGAGGAGGTGGTCGCGATGTCGACGGTGGCGCTCGGCCGGCTGGATCTGCTCGCCGGGGAGGCCCCTGTGATGCTGGGCGGCAGTGTCCTGGCGGCTCGCCATCCGGAGCTGGACGACCGCATCGCGGCGCTGATGTCGGACCGGGCCCCGAAGGCGGTACTGCGCGTGGTGACGGCACCGCCGGTGCTGGGGGCGGCGCTGCTGGGCCTTGACCGTACCGGGGCGGGGCCTGCGGCGCGTGAACGGTTGCGCGCGCACTACGCGTGAGGGGGCGGGTGCGGGTGCGGGTTCCGGAGCCTGCGGCGCTTTCCCCGACCCGCCCCTTCCCGAAGCTGGGGGCAAGCCCCCAGACCCCAGACAGCGCAGACGCCCTGCGGGCGTGTCCTCAATCGCCGGACGGGCTCCTATGGAGCCCCTCCGGCGATTGAGGAGCGCGGGTAGGGGAACAGCCCCGCAGGGACTCGGGCTGGGAACCGAACACGTCCCCCCTGCGTATACAGGAGGGGGATCAGAACGCACAAAGCGCCTTGATCGGCACAAGATCGAGTCAATCGTGGTGTGGATACCGGCCCCTGCGGCCATACTGCTTGCCGGGACCGAGGGGGAGGTCAAGTGGCACACCCGCCGAACGTGCGCGAAGCGCAACCGCCCGCGCGGACCACCGCGTGGTCGGAAGGCGTGGACCGGCTGCGCGCCGGCGCCACGACCGAACCCGGCCGGCTCCGCATCATCGGCGCCCTCGTGGCCGCACTCGTCGTCGCCTTCGGAGCGGCGACCGCCTGGGAGATCTCCGACCGCGCGGCCGCCGCCGACGCCGTGGTCACCCGCAGCCAGCCACTGAGTGCCGACGCCGCGAGCATCTACCGTTCCCTCGCCGACGCCGACTCCGCCGCCGCCAACGGATTCCTGGCGGGGGCACAGGAACCGCAGGACGTGCGCGAGCGGTACGAGGACGACATCGCCACCGCATCCGCCCTGCTCGTGAAGGCCGCCGCCAACACGGAAAGCACCAGCGCCTCCGGACGCGAGATCGCCGTACTCAACACCCAACTCCCCCAGTACACCGGTCTGATAGAGCGCGCCCGCGCCAATAACCGCCTCGGTCTCCCCCTCGGCGGCGCCTACCTGCGGTACGCGAACGAGCGCATGACCACCAAGCTGCTCCCCGCCGCCGAGCGGCTGTACAAGGCGGAGACCAGCAGACTCGGGGACGACTACGACGACGCCCGGGTGTGGCCGTTCATCGGGCTGGGGCTCGGAGTCCTCGCGCTGGGCGGCCTCGCCTGGGCCCAGCGGCGCAATTACCTGCGTACGAACCGGGTGTTGAACCACGGTCTGCTGGCCGCGAGCGTCGCTTCCGCCGTCGTCCTGCTGTGGCTGGGCGTAGGGCACGCCGTGGCGCGGGCCGACCTCAAGGACGCCATGACGAACGGCCAGAAGTCGCTCGAAGTCCTCAACGACGCGCGCATCAACTCGCTCAACGCCCGCGCCAACGAAAACCTCACTCTCGTCGCGCGCGGCGCCGTACTGGCCGAGGACGGCAAGCGCGACCTGTACGAGTCGCAGTACGCCGACGGCATGAAGGTCCTCGTGCAGCGCCTCGCGGACGCGAGCAAGCTCGCCGACGATCTGCGGGGCAGCGCGCCCGTGACGGACGCGACCACCAAGGCCGCCGAGTGGCGCAAGCGGCACACCACCGCGCGCGCCACCGACGACGGCGGCGACTACGAAGGCGCCCTGGCGAAGGTCATCGGAGCCAAGGGCTCCACCGGCGAGTGCTTCAACGGGGTCGACGCGGCGCTGGAGAAGGCGCTCGCCCACGAGCAGGCGGAGTTCACCCGGGCAGCCGAGGGCAGCCGGGGCGCGCTCACCGGCCTGCCGCTCGGCGCCGCGGTCCTGGCGGTGCTGGGCGCGGCGGGCGCCGTGCTCGGCATCGGGCGCAGGCTTTCGGAGTACAGGTGAACAGGTGATGCGGGTGGGAGGAGGCGCGGTGACCAGGAGCGGCAGCAGGGTCAGGGCCGTGGGCGGTACCGGCAGCAGGCTGCGCGGCTGGGGCGGAGTGGCCGGCATGGCCGCGGCCTGCGCGCTGACGGCCGCGGCGACGCTGCTGCCGCTCTCCCACGGCGCCGGGGACGGGCAGGGCTCGGACGCGGTGGGGCAGCGGGTGGCGCGGGCGGTCCCCGCACGGGCGGACATCTGCGAGGAGCCGGAGCGCAGCCTGCGGCCCTCGAATGCGGACGGCCCCGCGATCGAGAAGATCAAGGCGCGCGGCAAGCTGATCGCCGGCGTCGACCAGAACAGCTTCCGCTGGGGCTACCGCAATCCGGCCACCGGTGACCTCGAAGGCTTCGACATCGACCTGGTGCGTGCCATAGCGGCGGACATCCTCGGCGACCCCGACAAGGTCATCTACCGCGCGATACCCACCAATCAGCGCATCCTCGCCCTCCAGGAGGACAGGGTCGACGTCGTCGTCAGGACGATGACGGTCAACTGCAACCGGATCAAGGACGTCGCGTTCTCGACCGCCTACTTCCAGGCAGGGCAGCAGGTGCTCGCCCCGAAGAAATCGACGGTCAAGGGCTACGACTCCTCGCTCGCCGGCAAGAAGGTCTGTACGGCGAAGGGCTCGACGGCGTACGACGCGCTGGCCGCGAAGTCGTTCGGCGCGAAGTTCGAAGGTCTCACCGTGTCCAACCAGCTGGACTGCCTGGTCCGGCTCCAGCTCGGCGAGGTCGACGCCGTGGTGACTGACAACGCCCTGGCGGCCGGCCAGGCGGCGCAGGATCCGGCGGTCGAGCTCAAGGGCGAACCGTTCACTCAGGAGTACTACGGCGTCGCGGCGAAGCTCGGCAGCGACGACTTGGTACGCCGGCTGAACCAGGTCCTCGACGACTACCGCGAGGGCGGCGAGACCGGCCCGTGGATGACGGCGTACGCCAAGTGGCTGAAGGACGACCTGCCAGGCATCAAGAAGCCGCCGGAGCCGAAGTACCGGGACAATTGAGCCGGTTGAATCCTGGGCAGAACGACACGGGGCAGTACATCGGGGAAGCGGAAGAGCGGAGAGGTGATCGATGAGCGTGGCGGCGGGTGCCACCGGGCCGGTGATGGACCGGGACGAGGTGGACCGCGCGCTGGCGCGGCTCGGCGCGGAGTACGAGGCGATCGAGAGCTCGCTCCTCGCGTTGCAGGACCACGCCGGCCGCAGGCTGCTCGAAGGCGCCGAGCTGACGGGCACCACGCTGGACCGCTGGACCGCGACCGAGCCGGCCATCACCCTGCTGTGGTCGTACTTCGACACGTACACCGCCACCTTGCGCGCCGCCCGTGAGCTGCGGTCGCGGCGGCGCTTCCCCAATCGCCAGGACCTGTCCGAGCTGACCGACATCCTGCGCGGCGCGAGCGTGACCGTGGCGGGCGGCGCGTCCGTCCCCACCGCTCCGTCGATCACGGGGCCCGCCAAGCTCTCAGAGCGGCTGACCCTGGCGGAGCTGGTGTCCCGGATGAACGATCTGTACGCGCAGTCGCTCGACATGGTCGTCACCGCTGACGCGGTGTGGTCCGCGCTCCCCGCGCGTATCGACCTCCTGGCGGCCGAGCTCCAGCGCACGCGTTCGCTGGCGCACTCCGTCGGCGTACGGCCCGGTGAGCATCCGTCGGGTGACGACCTGGAGTCGATCACTCGCGAGCTGACGGCGCTGCGCACCCAGGTCGTGACCGACCCGCTCGCCTTCTGGCGCCCCGGGCTGGGCAGTTCGGCGCCGGGCGGCGGCCGCCCCGACACCGAGCGCTACGACCGGGCGGCCCGCGCGCTGGAGGACGTCAGGCGCGAGATCGACGCGGTGCTCACCGTACGACAGGACGCCGAGCAGCGGCTGGTCCGGCTGCGCGACACGCTCTCGCGCGCGGACCGCACACTGACCGAGGCAAGGTCGGCGCGCGGCGAGGTGCTGGCGAAGATCGCCGCGTCCGAGGTGCCGGCGGTCGGCGGGCCGCCGACCGCGCTCCAGGAGCAGCTGGTGCTGGCGGCCGAATACCGCAGGCACGCCCAGTGGCACCGGCTGTCGCCGCTGCTTGAGTCCCTGGAGCGCGAGGCCGAGGACGAGCTGATGCGTGCGCGGGAGTCGTTGACCGCGGTCACCGCGCCACTGGCGGTCCGGGCCGAGCTGCGCGGCCGGCTCGACGCGTACCGGGCGAAGGTCGCCCGGCACGGCATGGCGGAGGACCCGCTGCTGATCGAGCGGTACGACGCGGCCCGCCGCATGCTGTGGAGCGCGCCGTGCGACCTGCGGGTCGCCGAGCAGGCGGTACTGCGGTACCAGCAGGCGGCGGCGGAAGTCCTGGTGCCGCGACGCAACGAGCCCAGCGACCGGACGGGGAGCACGTCATGAGCCAGTGTCAGCGCCCCGGGTGCGAGGGATCGTACGAGGACATGGGCGGCGGCGAGTTCTACTGCGACACCTGCGGGCTCGCGCCGGTCGTGTCGCCGACGGGCATGCTGTCGTCGCCGCCGACCGGGATGGCGGCGGGCGGCCGCAGCAGCAGTACGTCCGGGCGCAGTGGCAGCGCGCGGGCCTCGTCGCGCTCTTCCTCGCGTTCGTCGCGGTCCTCGACCTCGCGCCGTTCGGTCTCCGGGCGCCTCTCGCGCTCCCTGTCCGGCACGGCCACGTCCGGGCGGTCGGTGTCGGTCCGCAGTTCCGGCGCGTCGTCGGGCTCGTCCGGGCGCAACCGGCTGGGCGCGGGGCTGGTCTCCATACCGGACGTGCCGCGCCCCGATCCGCAGTCCGCCGTGATGAAGAACCCGGAGGTCCCGGAGCGCAAGAGGTTCTGCTCGCGCTCCGACTGCGGGGCGCCGGTGGGGCGTTCGCGCGGGGACAGGGCCGGGCGTACGGAAGGCTTCTGCACGAAGTGCGGGCACCCGTACTCCTTCGTGCCGAAGCTGGGCGCCGGGGACATCGTGCACGGCCAGTACGAGGTCATGGGCTGCCTGGCGCACGGCGGCCTCGGCTGGGTCTATCTGGCCGTCGACCGCGCGGTGTCGGACCGGTGGGTCGTACTCAAGGGCCTACTGGACACGGGCGATCAGGACGCGATGGCGGCGGCGATCTCTGAGCGGCGCTTCCTCGCCGAGATCGAGCACTCCAACATCGTCCGCATCTACAACTTCGTCGAGCACCTCGACCAGCGCACCGGCTCCATGGACGGCTACATCGTCATGGAGTACGTCGGCGGCAAGTCGCTCAAGGAGATCGCGAACGAGCGGCGCGGCGCGGCGGGGCGGCGGGATCCGCTGCCGGTCGAGCAGGCCTGTGCATACGGCATCGAGGCGCTGGAGGCGCTGGGGCACTTGCACAGCCGGAATTTGCTCTACTGCGACTTCAAGGTCGACAACGCGATCCAGCAGCAGGACCAGCTCAAGCTCATCGACATGGGCGCGGTCCGCAGGATGGACGACGACGAGAGCGCGATCTACGGCACGGTGGGGTACCAGGCACCGGAGGTCGCGGAGGTCGGCCCGTCCGTCGCCTCCGACCTCTATACGGTGGCGCGCACGCTGGCTGTGCTGACCTTCGACTTCCAGGGCTACACGAACATCTTCGTGGACAGCCTGCCGGACCCCGGCAACATCGAGGTGTTCCGGCGGTACGAGTCCTTCTACCGGCTGCTGGTACGGGCGACCGACCCCGACCCGGCGCGGCGATTCGCGTCGGCGGCGGAGATGGCGGAGCAGCTGACGGGCGTGCTGCGGGAGGTCGTGGCCCTCCAGACGGGCCGCCCGCGCCCGGCACTTTCGACGCTGTTCGGGCCGGAACTGCGGGTGCCGGACACGCAGTTGTTCGCGGAGCTGACGGGTGATGTCTCGCAGCTGGGCGGCCGGGCCGTGCCGACGGGGCGAAGGGCGCGACGCGCGGCAGCGAGGGCGGCCTTGGGCGGCGGTGCGGGTTCGGGTTCGGGTTCGGGTGCCATTCCGGCGCAGGGCATCGGTCCTGGCGCGGGTGGCGGGGCTCCGGGTCCCGGCGGATACGCGGGCGCGGCCGCCGTACCGGCGCAGGGCGCCGGGGGCGGGCCGCTCCCCGGCACCGTGGCGGCACCCCTCGTCAGCGCGCCGGGCGCCACGGGTCCCGGCGGAGCCGGAGGTTACGGAGCGACCCACCGCAGCGCTTCCTCCGGCGCTGCCGGCAGCGGCGGCTACCCGGCACCGGTTCCACCGCCCGCCGCACCGCAAGGCCCGGGCGCTCAGCCGACGGGTTACGCCGCCCCGGGCCCACAGCCCGGGACGTACGCGACCGCCGGAGCGCCCGGCAGTGACCACGGGCCCAGCACCCACGTCGGCGAAGCCGGTGCGCAGCCCGGTGGTTACACCGGGCCCGGCGCGCAGCCCGGAACCTACGCGGCCCCCGGCGCACAGCCCGGCAGCCTCCCGGCGCCCGCCGCCCAGGCCGGTAGCGTCCAGGCCGGAGCCCCCTACGCCGCCACCCAGGCCGGCGTTCCCGCGCCCGTCTCCGTGCCCGGGGGCATCGCGCCGCCGGGGGCCGCTCCCGGGGTCGGGCCCGGCGGCGTACCGGCGCTGTCTCCGTACCTCGCGCCCCTGGAGGCGGGGGCCACCGCGCTCGCGCTGCCCGTGCCGCGCGTCGACCCGAACGACCCCAACGCCGGGTTCCTCGCCGGCCTGATGGCTTCCGCGCCCGCGGAACTCATCGCCGCGCTCCAGTCCGCGCCGGGCGACTCCGTCGAGCGCCGGCTGCGCGAGCTGCGCGCCCGGCTGGAGATGGACGAATACGCCACCGCCGCCGAGGCGTTGTACGCCCTGGAGCTCCAGCACCCCGACGACTGGCGAGTCGTCTGGTACCGGGGCATCGCCTCCCTCGTCTCGGGGGACAACGAGAACGCCGCGCTGTCCTTCGACGCGGTGTACGACGCGTTCCCCGGCGAGGCCGCGCCCAAGCTCGCCCTGGCCGTGTGCGCCGAAGTCCTCGGGCAGCTCGACAACGCCGCCGAGTACTACCGCCTCGTCTGGGTGACCGACCCGAGTTACGTGAGTGCCGCCTTCGGGCTGGCGAGGGTCCAGCTCGCCGCCGGCGACCGGCCCGGCGCCGTACAGACGCTGGAGTCCGTGCCCGAGGTGTCGATCCACTACACGGCGGCCCGGGTCGCCGCCGTGCGCGCGCGCCTTCGCCGGCGCGCCCCGCAGGACGGGACGCTCGTCGACGATCTGACAGCGGCCGCCGCCCAGGTGGAAGCGCTGCGGGACTTCGGACTCGACGCCGTACGCCGGGAGCAGCTGTCCACCGAGGTGCTGGGCACGGCCCTGGACTGGGTACTCTCCGGTGGGCACGGGGCTCGCCCCGCGCAGACCGCGCTGCTCGGCAGCGAACTGGACGAGCGCGGCCTGCGCTTCGGTCTGGAACGCTCGTACCGGGTACTTGCCCGGCTCGCCCAGCGCGGCGAGGAGAGGATCGACCTGGTGGAACGGGCCAACCGTTTCCGCCCCCGGACCTGGGTGTGAAAGATGTCGCAGATGCGCCAGCTGCCTGCTGAGCCGACCTGTCCCGGCTGTGAAGAGCCGCTGGAGCCGGGCGACTTGTTCTGCGGGGCGTGCGGGTACGACCTGTCGGCCCTGTCGCAGCCGCCGGGGGACCACCCCACGGTGGCCATCACGGTCGCGCCGAGCGCCGCAGCCGCGGGCGGGGGCGCGTGCGGGGGCGCAGGCGCGACGGAGCCCGGCACGGACGTGCCGTCGGCGGCCGTACGGTACGACAATCCGCCCCCGGCGGCGTCGGAGACCGGCGACTTCGCGCTGGCAGCGCCGGTAGCCGCCGTACCCGCGCAGCCGCAGCCGCTGCCAGAGCCGCAGCCCGTTGATCCGCAGCCCGTCGACCCCCGCTCCGTCGCGCCCGGGCCGACACCCCCGTCCGGCACGCTCGCCAAGGTGTGCGTCGCGTGCCGTACCGGCCGGATCGACGACGACGGCTACTGCGAGAACTGCGGCCACGCCCAGCCCCGCGAGCGCGACCACATGGAGCAGGAGCTGGACGCGGTCGCCGCCGTCAGCGACCGCGGGCTGCGCCATCACCGCAACGAGGACTCGTTCGCGGTCTCGTCGGCGGCCCTGCCCGACGGTTCGCCCGCCGTCGTCGCGATCGTCTGCGACGGCGTGTCGTCGGCGACCCGCCCCGACGAGGCGTCGGCAGCCGCCGCGATCGCCGCCAACGAGGCTCTCCTGGAGTCCCTGCCGCGCGGCACGCACCCGCAGCAGGCGATGCACGAGGCGATCGTAGCGGCGGCCGAGTCGGTCAACTCCCTTGCGACGGACACCGGTCACGCCGTGGAGCACGACCCGAACCACCACACCAACGCGCCCGCCTGCACCCTGGTCGGCGCGATCGTCGCCAGCGGCCTGCTCGTCGTCGGCTGGGTCGGCGACAGCCGCGTCTACTGGGTGCCCGACGACCGCACCGCGCCCCCCGCCCGCCTCACCGAGGACGACTCGTGGGCAGCCCAGATGGTGGCCGCGGGTCTGATGAACGAGGCGGAGGCGTACGCCGACGAGCGCGCCCACGCCATCACGGGCTGGCTCGGCGCCGACGCGTACGAACTGGAGCCGCACACCGCTTCCTTCAAGCCGGACCGGCCGGGCGTGGTGGTCGTGTGCACCGACGGCCTGTGGAACTACGCGGAGGCGGCGCAGGAGATGGCGCAGGCCGCACCGGCCGATGCCGCCGTACGGCCGCTGCACTGCGCCCAGGTGTTGGTGGGGCACGCGCTCGACGGCGGGGGCCACGACAACGTAACAGTGGCCGTGCTGCCGTTCGCCATGCCGGAGCAAGGGGCAGGATCGGCCTACGGCACGGCGTAAGGCCCCTGCATCCCCTGTATCCCCGACCGCACACGCCACTCTCTCACCGCCTTCACCACCTGTCCTGTGCGGTGGAGTCGAGGCGAGACCGTCCGTCCGTCCCGAGGAGCCGATTGACCATGGCCAATTTCTCCAAGTCGCATGTGCCGCAGTTCTCCGTCGACGTGTACCAGAACGAGTACCTGCCGGAGGGCGGCCGCGAGGTCAACGCGATCGTCACCGTGACATCGACCGGGGGCGGCACGAGCGGCGCCGCGTACATACCGGCGGGGCAGCGGCAGGGGCAAGGCGTGCCGAGCGCCGCCGTCGTGATCATGGTGGATTGCTCCGGCTCGATGGAGTACCCGCCGACGAAGATGCGCAACGCGCGCGAGGCCACGGCGGCCGCCGTCGACACCCTGCGCGACGGCGTCGCCTTCGCCGTGGTCAGCGGTACGCACGTCGCCAAGGAGGTCTACCCGGGCAACGGGCGCCTCGCGACTGCGAACGAGGTGACCAGGGCGCAGGCCAAGGAGGCCCTGTACAGGCTGAGCGCGGGCGGCGGCACGGCCATCGGCACGTGGCTGCGCCTGGCGGACCGCCTGCTCGGCCAGGCCGAAGTACCCATCCGGCACGGCATTTTGCTGACCGACGGACGTAACGAGCACGAGACTCCGAAGGACCTGCAGGCCGCGCTCGAAGCCTGCGCGGGCCGCTTCACCTGTGACGCGCGTGGCGTCGGTACGGACTGGGAGGTCAAGGAGGTCACCGGCATCGCCTCGGCGCTGCTCGGCACGGCCGACATCGTCGCCGACCCCAGCGGCCTTTCCGCGGACTTCACGCAGATGATGGAGAGCGCGATGGGCAAGGAGGTCGCGGACGTGGCGCTGCGGCTGTGGACGCCCGTCGGGGTGGAGATCAGGTTCGTCAAGCAGGTGGCGCCGGCGGTCGAGGACCTGACCGGGCGGCGCACCGAGGTGGGCCCGCGCGCCGGGGACTACCCGACGGGCTCCTGGGGCGACGAGTCCCGCGACTACCACGTGTGCGTGAGGGTGCCGGAGGTCGGCATCGGCCAGGAGATGCTGGCGGCCCGCGTCTCCCTCGTCCTCCCCGACCCGTCGGGCGGTGGTACGCCGCAAACGCTCTCCCAGGGGCTCGTACGGGCGGTGTGGACGGACGACATGGTCGCGTCCACCTCCATCAACCCGCAGGTGGCGCACTACACGGGCCAGGCAGAACTGGCACAAGTCATCCAACAAGGGCTTGATGCGCGCAAGTCGGGTGATTTCGATGGAGCGACGGCGAAGCTGGGCCGTGCGGTGCAGCTGGCAGCCGCTTCCGGGAACGCGGACACCGCGAAACTGCTTTCGAAGGTGGTGGACGTCGTCGACGCGACGACGGGTACTGTGCGACTCAAGGCGAAGGTCGCAGAGGCGGACGAGATGACCCTCGAAACGCGCTCGACCAAGACAGTTCGCGTCAAGAAGTAACCAAAAAGCTGCGAGAAGTACCGATTTAGGGCCTTCGGGCCGAACGAGAGAGGGGGAAGCGCCGACATGCCGACCTGCCCGAACGGACACCAGTCGGGTTCCGACGACTGGTGCGAGGTCTGCGGCCATCGCATGGCCGGCGCCGTGCCGCCGCCTCCCCCGCCGCCGCCACCCGCTCCCGGTTACGGCTACCCGCAGGGCCCCGGCCCTGGGCCTGGGCCTGGGCCTGGGCCTGGGCCTGGGCCTGGGCCTGGAGGCGCCCCCTCCGGTTACGGCTTCCCGCCGCCCGGGCCGGACGCCACCGCCCAGGCGGAAATCTGCCCGCAGTGCCGCACCCCGCGCGAGGCCATGGCCCCGTTCTGCGAGGAGTGCCGCTGGAACTACCTGACGAACACGGCGACGTCTTACACGCCGGTCGCCCCGCAGAACTCCGGTCCCGGTCCCGGTCTCAACCTGCCGCCCGGCTTCCAGGCGCAGCGTCCGGGTCCGCCGCCGCCCCCGCAGGCGCAGCAGCCCTCTCAGCCTCCGCATGCCCGTGACCCGTACGAGTACCAGAGCTCGCGGCCGTCGCAGATGAACCGGCCGGCCGAGCCGCTGGCGCCCGAGCAGTCGGGCGTGCAGGCCCCGCCGCACGTCTTCCAGCAGCAGCCGCCGTTCCAGCAGCAGCCGCAGCCGGGTCCGCCGCCTCCGTCCTTCCAGCAGCAGGCACCGCCCGCACCGCCGCAGCACCAGCAGCCGCCGGCGCCCCCGCAGCGGGACAGCAACGGCGACGACGACTGGATGCTGCCCCCGCCGTCCCAGCAGCAACAGCAGCAGCAACAACAACAACAGTCGCCGCCCCAGCAGCAGTACCAGGCGCCCGCTCCGGCGGCCGGCTGGACCGCGACCGTGGGTCCCGACCGTGAGTACTTCATGGCGATGATGCAGCGCAGCGGTCCCGACGCCGCGGGCCTCAACCTGCCCGCGTACTCGCCCGAGCAGCAGCGCCCGCTCACCGGCAACCAGATCACCATCGGCCGCCGCCGCCACAGCACGGGTGAGGCCCCCGACATCGACCTGTCCGTACCGCCGGAGGATCCGGGCGTATCGCACCAGCACGCGGTCCTGGTGCAGCAGCCGGACGGCTCCTGGGCCGTGGTCGACCAGAACTCGACCAACGGCACCACGGTCAACGGCGCCGAGGACCCGATCCAGCCCTACGTCCCGATCCCGCTCCAGGACGGCGACCGCGTCCACGTGGGCGCGTGGACGACGATCACGGTCCGCCGGGGTTAAAGATCTGGTTATCCGGACGAGGCTGACGTTGCCCTTCCTGGGCAACGTCAGCCCCTCCGGCGTTTGAGGAGCGGGGTCCGGGGCGGAGCCCCCCACGCGGCAGAGCCGCAAAGTGTCACAGCGGGAAGGGGCGGGTCGGGGAAAGCCCCGCGCAGCGGCCCGCCTACGCCCCCGCCGCCCCACCCAGCAGCGGCCACGCATACGGCCCCCGCGGATCATCCAGCCAAGCCCACTCCCCCTCCTCCGTGACCGTGACCCCGAACCGTTCCCGCGACGGCCGCTTCTCCCGGTGCCACAGCGTGAGCGCCTCGTGCGGATCCAGGCTGCCCGCGGTCAGGCTGAGCATGAACCGGAACAGGTCGTTCTCCAGCGCCCGCCGCGGCAACCCGCCCAGCTGCCTGGGCGCGGCCTCCGCCGTTGTCCCGCGCAGCGGGACGAAGTACGCCGGGGTGTGCAGGAAGTGCCCCTCCGCGTGCGACGCGTCCCGTACGTCCAGCGCGATCAGCCCCGTCGCCAGCGGCGCCAGAATCCGCGCCCCCGGCCGGCACTGGGCGAGCCAGGCGCGCGGTACGGACGGCACCGCGCACGTCGCGATGATCCGGTCGAAGGGAGCCCGCGCCGGACAGCCGCGCGCCCCGTCGCCCGTGACCACAGCCGGGTGGTAGCCGGCCGCCTCCAGATGCTTGCGAGCCGACTCGGTGATCTCCGGATCGAGGTCGACCGTCGTCACCAGATCGTCGCCGAGCCGATGCGAGAGCAGCGCCGCGTTGTAGCCGGTCCCCGCGCCGATCTCCAGCACGGCGTTCCCGTCCCGTACGTCCAGCTCCTCCAGCATCCCGGCCATCAGCGACGGCTGGCTGCTGGAGGAGACCAGCTCGCCACCGCGTATGCGGGTGGCCAGGGGCGTGTCCGAGTAGACACCCTCCAGCCAGCGCTGCCGCCGCGCCGGATCGGGGTCCTCGCCCCACAGCCGCTGGTAGCCCGCCGGGCCACCGACGAAGTAGTACGGCACGAAGAGGTGCCGCGGGACCTCGGTGAAGGCCGCGCGCCAGGCGGGGTCGTCGAGGGCCCCGGCCGCCGCCATCTCCCGTACCAGTGCCGCGCGGGCCTCTGCGTACATGTCAACTTGGTGTGCGCCCATACGCCCACTGTCGCGCGACGCCGCCCGCGAGGCGAGTACCCGGGAGCCGTAGCCGTGGCCGTGGATCGGGGGTGGTCCTAGGCCCAAGGTCCTCCGCCGCCGCGTCTGAGACGATGGACGCGTGAATGAGATTCCGCGCGGCACGCTTCAGGAGCAGACCTTCTACGAGCAGGTCGGCGGCGAGGAGACCTTTCGGCGCCTGGTCCACCGCTTCTACCAGGGAGTCGCGGAGGATCCGCTGCTCAAGCCCATGTACCCGGAGGAGGATCTGGGCCCCGCCGAGGAGCGGCTTGCCCTCTTCCTGATGCAGTACTGGGGCGGCCCCCGCACGTACAGCGACAACCGCGGCCACCCGCGCCTGCGGATGCGGCACGCGCCGTTCACGGTCGACAAGGCCGCGCACGACGCCTGGCTGAAGCACATGCGCGTTGCCGTCGACGAGCTCGGGCTCTCCGAGGAGCACGAGCAGCAGCTGTGGAACTACCTGACGTACGCCGCCGCGTCGATGCTGAACACCGACGGCTGATCTGCCGCTGACGCGGCACATTGCGGTGACCGGCGCCCGGAATCCGGTCACGATCGCGTCAAGGCCCGTGTGAAAGCGGTTTCGTCCGCCTGTCGACTCTGACAGCATCCCCACAGGCCAATGGGGTGCGTAGCACCACAGCGCGGTGGTTTCGGGGGAACGGGTGGCGGGGTTCATATTTCTGCGCGTACGCGCGCATCGGCTGCTGCTTGCCGCCGCGCTGCTCTCCGTCCTCCTCAGCACGGCCGTACTCGCCACCCTCGCCGCCTTCTCCTCCTCTATCGGGGACGCCGGCCTCCGCCACTCCCTGCGCACCAGGAACGCCGCATCGGCGGCGCTGCTGATCAAGGGCGAGGCCCTGACCGACGCCGGCGACAGTCGGCGGAAGGCGGCGGACGACGCGGCGCTGGCCGGGGCGCGCGAGGCGTTCGACGGGCTGCCGGTGGGGCTGCGCAGGCTCGGCCGGTCCGGACCGTACGCCCTGCCGTCGGGCCTGCGGTCGTCCAGGGCCACCGAGGACAGCCCCGATCTCACCCATCTCGCCTCGCTGGACCGCTCGCGGGTACGGCTGACGGCGGGCACCTGGCCCGGCAAGGGCGCAGGCGGGGTTTACGGTGTGGCGCTGCCCGAAGCCGTCGCCGGGGAGCTCAAGGTGAAGCCCGGCGGGAAGGTGTTCTCGCTCACCGACCGGCTCGGCGGCCCCTCGCTCAAGATCCGCGTCACCGGCCTCTACCGCCCCGCCGACCCGGCGGACCCCTACTGGCAGCTGGACGAGCAGGGCGGCCGCGGCGTCAGCAAGGTCGCCTTCACGACGTACGGTCCGCTGCTCGCCGACCCCGCGCTCATGAGCTCGGGCCGCGTCAGCGTCGGCCACGTCAGCTGGCTGGCGACCGCCGACTTCCGTGCGGTCACCACCGACCGGATCGGACCGCTGCGCGAAGCCGCGAAGAGCAGCCTGGCGCACCTCGACGCGCGGCAGCCGCTCAAGGGGAAGGTCAGCGTCCGCACCTCGCTGCCCGACGTGCTGGACCAGTCGGAGCGCTCGCTCCTGGTCTCGCGGTCGACGCTGCTGATCGTCTCGCTCCAGTTGGTGCTGCTGGCCGGTTACGCGCTCCTCCTGGTCGCCCGCCTGCTCAGCTCCGAACGCGCGGGCGAGACCGCGCTGTTGCGGGCCCGTGGCGGCTCCCGGCAGCGCATCATTGTCCTCGCCGCCGTCGAGGCCGTCCTGCTCGCCGCGCCCGCCGGCCTGTGCGCGCCGCTGCTCGCCGGGCCACTGACCCGGCTGATCGCGGGCCAGGGCTCGCTGTCCCGGATCGGGTTGCGCCTCGACACCGCCCAGACCGGGCAGATCTGGCTGGTCGGCGCCGTGGTGGCGGTCGGCTGCGCGGCGGCCGTGGTGGCTCCGGCGCTGGGCGGGGGCGGGGAGGGCGGCGGCCGTGTGCGTGCGCTGCCCGGTCCGCTGCGGGCCGGCGCGGACATCGGTCTCCTGGTGATCGCCGGTGTCGCGTACTGGCAGCTTGACCGGCAGAGCTCGGGCAGCGGTGCGATCAGCGGCGACCGCGAGGGCAGGCTGGGCATCGATCCGCTGCTGGTCGCGGCCCCCGCGCTGGCGCTGCTGGCCGGCACGCTGCTCACCCTGCGGCTGCTGCCGCCCATCGCCCGCCTCGCCGAGCGCCGCGCCTCCCGGGGCAGAGGGCTGCCCGCGGCGCTGGCGGGCTGGCAGCTCAGCCGCCGTCCTATGCGCGGCGCGGGCCCGGTGCTGCTGCTCGTACTGGCCGTGGCGATGGGCATGCCGGCGATCGGGCAGGGCGCCACCTGGGACCGTTCGCAGGACGACCAGGCGGACTTCAGATCGGGTGCGCCGGTCCGCGTACTGGGCAGCAGCACGCCGCAGTTGGGACAGGGCGGGGTGTACGACGGCATGCCGGGCGTACGCTCGGCGGCGCCCGCCGCCGGTACCAACCTGGAACTGTCCGACGGACGCTCCGCGACCGTTCTCGCCCTGGACACCGCACGCGCGGGCGAAGGCCTGCGGCTGCGCGACGATCTGGCCGACGGTGAGGACCCGGACCGCGTGATCGGCACGCTGAAGCCTGCGGCGTCTCGCGGCGGCGTGCTAATGCCCAAGGACACCGCGCGGCTCGCCCTCGACGTAACCTTCCGCTCGACGAGCCTGAAGGCCGGCGACGACCTGGCTCCTGCCGTGACGCTCACGCTGGAGGACCGCTACGGCGTGCCGTACCAGCTGTCGTTGGGGCAGTTGCGGCCCGGCGGCCGTCCGCACACCTACACGCTGGACATCGCCCGGGCCGCCGGCGCCCCCGAGGGCAAGCCGGCCGGTCCCCTCGCCCTCACCGCGATCAACATCGACCGCCAGCTCCTCCACGTCGAGGACGCACGCGAGCGGCTGACGATCGCCGCTGTACGGTCCGTCGGCGCGGACGGCGCCTCCCGCGAGGTCCCGCTGCCCAAGGGCCTGAAGTGGCGCGCCAAGGCGGCCATCGGTTCGACGGACGGCGCCGTGATCGACGTCATGCCGAGCGTGGGGCGGCTGCGCTCCTCCGCCGCCGAGCCCCTGGACCTCACGTACAACACGGGCAGGCCGGTGGATTTCGGGGGCGAGTACGCCGCTCCCCAGGCCATCAACATCCGGATCACCACCTCAACACGGAAGCCGTCGCTGCCCGCGGCCGTCGTGACCGACCGCTTCCTGGACTCCAGCGGCGCCGAGCTCGGCTCGGTCCTGGACGTCCCGCTGGCGGGCGAGTCCCTGAAGGTGAAGATCGCCGCAGTGGTACGGGAACTGCCGACCACGGGGCCGAGCACCCGTACCCTCGCGCAGGCCAAGGACCCCAAGACCGAGGGCGGCGCGGTCCTCCTGGACCTGCGCGCCGTCAACCGGGTCCTCGCCGCGCGGCCCAACGCCTCGCTCCCGCCCACCGAATGGTGGCTGTTCACCGATCCCGGCAAGTCCGCCGACGTGGCCTCCGCGCTGCGCGAGCGGCGAGATCTCGACCCGGCGCAGATCCAGGTGCGCGAGGAGATCGCCCGGGAGCTGCACGACGATCCGCTGGGCGCGGGGCCGCAGGCGGCGCTGCTCGCGGCGGCCGTCGTCGCGGCGGCGCTGGCCGCCGTCGGGTTCTCGGTGAGCGTGGCGGGCTCGCTGCGGGAACGTTCCGCCGAGTTCGCCATCCTGCGCGCCCTCGGCGCACCCCGGCGCCGGCTCGCCCGCCTGCACGCCGCCGAACAGGGTCTGCTGATCGGGCTGGCCATGCTCGTCGGGCTGGCCCTGGGCACCGTGCTGACCCGGGCCGTTGTCCCGCTCATCGTGCTCACCGGGCAGGCCACCCAGCCCGTACCGCACGTCCTGGTGGAGCTGCCCGCCGGGCCGGTGGCGGCGCTGCTGGCCGGTGTGGCCGCCGTACCTCTGCTGATCGTAGCGGCGCTCGCGCTGCGGCGCGGTGATCCGGCGACCGCGCTGCGCACCCAAGGAGGCAACTGAACATGGGTGATACGGGCGACGTGCGCAAGAAGGGGCAAAAGGCCGTTGCTCCCTGGGTTCGTACCCGGCTGCGCTCCGCGCCGGGCCCGGCGGTCGCGCTCGTGCTGCTTGTGCTGCTCACCTCCGCCCTCGCGGCGGCGTTTCCGCGTGCGGTCGACACGTACGAGGACCGGGGCCTGCGCCACGCGGTCAGCACGGCGTCGGCCCATCAGAGCGTCGTCGAGCTGACCACCGACCTGTCCGACCCCGAGATCGATCCGTCGCGGCGCCACGAGTCCGCGCGGCCCGCGCTGATGGCCGAGCAGTACGGGAAGGCGAGGGGGCTGCTGCCGGACGGGCTGGCGGCCGATGCCGCGCAGTCGGCGTACGGCGTGCGCACCATCGAGCCGTTCATCGCGGACGATCCGTGGCTGCCCCGCCCGGACGGCCTGCCGCCGAAGTTCTCGCTGAGCAGCCAGTCCGGGCTGCCCGAGCACTCCCGGCTGCGGGAGGGCCGGCTGCCGCGCGCCGAGGCCGGCACGGTCACTGGACGGACGCGCGCAGTGGAGGCGGCGGTCACCGCCGCTACCGCCAAGTCGCTGAGGCTCAAAGTGGGTTCGACCGTCCATGTCGGCTCGCCCCTGCGGCGCGGCGCCCTGGCGGTGACCGTCACCGGGATCGTCGAGCCGCGCCTGCCCGAGCTGAGCTACTGGTCGTTCGAACCGCTGCTGCGCACCCCCGGCCTGCAGTTCGAGCCCGGTGGAGGGGAGGCGAAGCGGTACTGGGTGGCGGCGCTGCTGCTGGCTCCGGACGCCGCCCCCGTGATCTTCGGCGTCGACCCCAGCCCGGAGCTGTACTGGCGCTTCGCACCCCGGGCCGACGGGTTGACGGCCGCCGGACTGCCGGGGCTCAGAACCCGTATCGCTTCCCTGGAACACGGACCAGACCTGGCCCGGATGCGCGCCGAGGCCGTGCCCGACGTGTCCGTCGACTCCCGGCTCGACGACGTCCTGGCCTCCTTCTCCGGCTCCCTCGGCGCGATCGACCCCGTTGTCGCGGTCGGTGCGTTCGGTGTAGGCACCGTCGCCGCCGTGGTGCTGCTGATGGCCGGTGGCCTGGCCGCCGCGCGCCGCAGCGCCGAGCTCGCGCTGCTGCGCTCACGCGGCGGCTCGGTGCGGGGCATCGGCGGGCGGCTGCTCGCCGAGACCGCCGTACTGGCCGTGCCCGCCGGCGCGGGCGGCTGGGCGCTGGCCGCGCTGCTCCTGCCGGAAGGCCGCGCGCTTGCCGCAGCGCTGGCCTCTGGGGCCGTCGCCCTGATCGCGTGCTGTGCGCTGCCGCTGCGCGCCGTGTACGTCCACCGTCGGCTGCGGGTGCACGGCGGGCGCGACGACCTGGTCCACGCGAGGCCGTCCAGGCGGCGTACGGTCGCCGAGCTCACCCTGCTCGTCCTCGCCGCCGGGGCGGTCGCCGCGCTGTGCCGCCGGGGCGCGGGTTCGGGCCAGGTCGACCAACTGATCAGCGCCGCGCCGGTGCTGGTCGGCGTCATCGCGGCACTCGTGCTCGTACGCCTCTACCCGCTGCCCCTGCGGCTCGCGGCCCGGCCCATGGCCCGGCGGCGCGGCGCGATCGGCTTCCTCGCCCTGGCCCGCGCGGGCCGCTCCCCCGCCACCGCCGCGCTGCCGCTGCTCGCCCTGCTGACCGCGCTGACCACAGCGGCTTTCGGCGGCTCCGTGCTCGCCGGGATCGCGGACGCGCGGGAGCGGGCGTCGACGCTGGCGGTCGGCGCGGACGCGCGGATCTCGGGGCTGAAGGCCCTGCCGCCGTCCCTGACGGGTGCGGTGCGCGAGGTAGCTGGGGTGCGTGAGGTGACGCCCGTGCTCATCGACCACGACCTGGACCTGCGCGACGGCCAAGGCTCGGTGACCCTGGTGGCCGTGGAACCGGAGTCGTACGCCCGGCTGGCCCGCCGCACGGGCCTGGGCGCTTTCCCGCCCGAGATCCTGAAGAGGCCGGGCGGCTCCTCCGCGTCCGCCGGCCCTGTCCGGGCGATCGCGTCCCCGTCCGTGGCCAGGCGGCTCGGCGCGGGTACGACGCGATTCTCGTCCCTGGCAGGCGACTTCGACGTCCGCGTCTCAGCGCAACGCCCCACCACGCCCGCCCTGCCGGACGAAGGCTTCCTGCTGGTCAACGCCGCCGAACTGGACCGTCCCCCGTCGCCGAACACTCTTCTGGTCACGGGAGACGGCATGAACACGGCGGCGGTGTCGGCGGCGGTAAGGGAGTCGGGCAAGGACATCGACGTCAAGTTCCGCTCCGAGGAGCGCGCCGCGCTGGCCGACTCACCGCTCCAGGCGGGCGCCGGGCGCGTCTGCACGGCGGCCGTGGCGGCGGGCGCCGGGTACGCCGTACTGGCCGTACTCCTCTCCCTGCTACAGACCGTCCCCGAACGCAGGGCGCTCCTCGCCCGGCTGCGCACCATGGGCCTCACCCGCGCTCAGGGCCGGCGCCTGCTCGTCGTCGAATCCCTCCCGCAGGCGCTGCTCGCGGCGTTCGGCGGGGCGCTGGTGGGCTGGGCGGCGATCCGGCTGCTGGGCCCCGGCCTGGACCTGGCGGAGCTGGCGATGGCGGCGCCGCAGCCGCTGGACGCGCTGGGGCCCGTACGACTACGCACGGACCCATGGTCGTTGCTCCTGCCGGCCTGCGCGGTGGTGGCGATCGCGGCGGCGGTGGCGACGGTGCAGGCATGGTGGACGACGCGCCTCAGGACGACAACGGAACTCAGGGCAGGAGACGCCACATGACGACAGAAACCTCCCCCACCTCTCCCGCAGCCTCCCTCGCCGAGCTCGAACAACGCGCGACAACCCACCGCACCCGCCCGGCGTACGGCCACGACGCGCTGATTTCCTGCGACCGCCTGGTGCGGATTTTCACGACGGACGGGGTGGAGGTCCAGGCCCTCCAGGGCCTCGACCTCCTGGTCGAGGAGGGCGAGTTGATGGCCCTGGTCGGAGCATCGGGGAGCGGCAAATCAACCCTGATGAACATCCTGGCGGGCCTGGACGAGCCGACGGCGGGCGCGGCGAAGGTGGCGGGCTGCGACCTGCTGGCGATGGGGGCGAAGGAACGGCTGCGGTACCGGCGGGACGTGGTGGGCTTCGTCTGGCAGCAGACGGCACGCAACCTTCTCCCGTACCTGACGGCAGCTCAGAACGTAACCCTGCCCATGCAACTGCGCGGCCGCAACCGGACCCGCGACCGCACCGCACGCGCCGACGCGCTCCTCACGATGCTGGAGGTCGCCCACTGCCGCGACCGCCGCCCACACCAGATGTCCGGCGGCGAGCAGCAGCGAACGGCGATCGCGGTGGCGCTGGCCAACAGCCCCTCGGTACTCCTGGCGGACGAACCGACCGGCGAACTGGACTCTTCGACGGCGGAGCAGATCTTCGAGGCGTTCCGTACGGCGAACGAGGAGCTCGGCACGACGATCGTGATCGTCACCCACGACCAGCAGGTGGCGAGCGAGGTACGCCGCACGGTGGCCATCCGCGACGGCCGCACGTCGTCGGAAGTACTGCGCCGTACGCAGGTCGACGCGACGACGGGCCAGGAGTCGGTGGTGGCAAGGGAATACGCGACCCTGGACAGAGCGGGCCGCCTGCAACTCCCGGCGGAGTACACCCGGACGCTGGGCATGGAACACCGGGTCATGCTGGAACTGGAACAGGACCACATAGGAATCTGGCCCGACAGCGAGAGGGATTAACCCCGGGAGGACGATGCCGATTAGCCGCGGGGGGCCATTCCGGTCAACCCCGGGCGGTCGATCCCGGTCTAGAAGGCCGCTGAAGAT
>NZ_JAGGOK010000035.1 GCF_018614615.1 Streptomyces sp. ISL-100
GTTCGTGGCCAACGCACTAGAGAGTGTCCGGCGGACCATGTCCGTATCGGCGCCGGGCGTCCGTCCGGTGCTGGTGATCGGTCCCCGACGATCCGCCGGACACGGGCTTAGAAGGCGCTGTTGTTGCAGCCCATGGTGGAACCGAGGTGGGTGTCCTGTGCACCCGGGTTGCCCTCGCCGTTGAGCGCGTTGCCCAACAGGCCGTTGAGGATGCCGACCTCACCGAGGACGTCGACGTTCAGGTCGTGCGACTTGCACTTGGAGCCCTGCTTGATCTTGAAGTGGTCGCCACCCTTGCCGTGGCCGTGCGGACCCCCGTCGGCGTGGGCAGTGCCGGCACCCAGGAGTCCGACGCTGGCGAGGGCGGCGACCAGGACGGCAGCCTTGCGAAGCTTGTACATGTCATCTCCGGTGGAGTGAGGTGGGTGCGATCTGCGATAGATCGACTTCGTACAGTTACAGGAGATTAGTATGAAATACCTCAAAACACCCCTGCGACGTGCCGGATCTCGTGATCTTGTTGCGGAAGCATCCTGAAGCCGCATCGCATACGAGCCGAGAGTGACTAGGGCGACGTTCGGGCAGGTCACTGTTACGTGGGGACGCGCACAGGGCAACGCTCTTGAAAGCCGTCGTGGTGTGAGTTGCCGTGGGCGCTGTCGCACGCCCGCTGCGGGCGAACGGCCCCTGACCAGCCAACCTGGTCGGGGGCTGTCGTGTTTCCCACTGCCCTTCGACGACTGCCGAGAGGCCGGGAGCGCCGGACGGATGCGGGACGCGAGCGTTGGGCGCTCGCGGTCTCAGTCGTGGTCTCAGTCACCGTTGGTTCCACGCCCGTCCGCCGTTGTCCATCAAGGTCCGGCATGTTCTCTCACCAGGCACGGAGCCCTGTTCGCAGACGTCCGCGGATGCCCCCCGGACCAAGATCGGACAACTCGTAATGCGTAGGTCTCGGGTTCGAATCCCGAAGGCGGCTCTGTAGAAGCCTCAGGACTCACTCGCCGTGACCTGGGGCTTTTGCTTTTCTGCCGCGAACTCCGCACACGCTTCCCCCTCCGCCATGACGGCGTACGACGCCTCTGGTCGGCAGCGTCCATTCATGTGCGTGCCTCGACCGGGCGACAACAGGGGCCCCGGCGAGTGAATTCGGCTGGTTCGGGGATTGGGGGGTGGGTACTCGGGCGGGCGCCGTCACAGGTCCTGGTGCGTGCCGCCGCGGGGTCGGGGTGTCGTTTCCTCTTCTGTGGTCCGGGTCATAGCTGTGACGTTGCCCCCACACGGTTGGAGACCAGATGAGCGAGAAGAATCCGCTGAAATCGGCAGCGGCGAAGGCCGCCGAGGTGTTGCGCGGTAGCGGTGGTCCGCGGGACGGCATTCCCGGCCGGCCCGGTTCCGAGTCGCCGCCGGTCGACGAGCCGACCGACCCTCGGGCTCCGCTGCCGCCCAAGCCCGACCAGAGCGGCCCGGAGACGGTCAGCCCCACGGGCAGGCCCACCGGCGCGGCTCAAGCCGACATGGCTCAGGGTGACGCGTACCTGACCACGGCTCAGGGCGCTCGCCTGTACGACACCGATCACTCCCTGAAGGCCGGCAACCGAGGGCCTGTGCTGCTTCAGGACCATCACCTGCGCGAGAAGATCACGCATTTCGATCACGAGCGCATCCCGGAGCGGGTCGTGCACGCGCGGGGCGCCGCTGCGCACGGTGTCTTCAAGGGGTACGGGACCGCCGCGCAGATCACCAAGGCGGGCTTTCTCGGGAAGGGCGTCGAGACGCCGGTGTTCACGCGGTTCTCGACCGTGCTCGGGTCGCGCGGTTCTTCGGACACCGTGCGGGACACGCGTGGTTTCGCGACGAAGTTCTATACGAACGAGGGAACGTTCGACCTCGTCGCCAACAACATTCCCGTCTTTTTCATTCAGGACGCGATCAAGTTCCCCGACATCATCCACGCCGGGAAGCCGCATCCGGACCGGGAGATTCCGCAGGCGCAGAGCGCGCACGACACGTTCTGGGACTTCGTCACCCTGCACACCGAGGCGACCCACCACACCCTGTGGAACATGTCGGACCGTGGAATCCCGCGTTCCTTCCGGATGATGGAGGGCTTCGGCGTCCACACCTTCCGGCTGGTCAACGCCGAAGGCGCGACGACGCTGGTGAAGTTCCACTGGAAGCCCAAGCTCGGTGTGCATTCGCTGGTGTGGGAAGAGGCGCAGCTCATCAACGGCATGGATCCCGACTTCCACCGCCGGGACCTCGCCGACGCGATCGAGGCCGGTGCCCATCCGCAGTGGGAGCTGGGCATCCAGACCTTTCCCGACACCCCGGAGCAGGTGTTCGAGGGCATCGACCTGCTCGACCCGACGAACATCGTCCCGGAGGAGCTGGCGCCCGTACAGCCGATCGGGCTGCTGACGCTCAATGCCAACCCGTCGAACTTCTTCGCCGAGACCGAGCAGGTCGCCTTCCATCCCGGGCATCTCGTGCCCGGCATTGACATCACCGACGACCCGCTGCTCAGCGGCCGGCTCTTCTCGTACCTGGATACGCAGATCACCCGTCTCGGCGGGCCCAACTTCGCCCAGATTCCCGTCAATCGCACCCACGCGCCGGTCAACGACATGCTGCGCGACGGCATGCACCAGACGGCCGTACACACCGGCGCCGCCCCCTACCGGCCCAACTCGCTCGACGGCGGCTGTCCGTTCCAGGCGGGCGCGGACACCGGGGCGTACATCGAGGTGCCCCGGGAGGTGCCGGCGGCGAAGAAGGTCCGCGAGGCGCCGGCGTCCTTCGCGGACCACTTCAGCCAGCCCCGGCTGTTCTGGCTCAGCATGACGCCCGTCGAGCGCGAGCACATCATCGCGGCTTACACCTTCGAGCTGGGCAAGTGTTACGAACCGGCCATCAAGGAGCGCGGGCTGAAGGTGCTCGCCAACATCGACCCGGAGCTGTGTGAGCAGGTGGCGATGGGACTCGGTCTGCCGGCGCCGGCCGCCACTGTGACGCTGACGACCCCCGCGCCGAGCCCGGCCCTGTCCCAGCTCGGGCAGACCTGGCCGCTGGACGGACGCATCATCGGGATCATCGCCGACGCCGACGGCGACCTGGACGGAGTGCGGTCGGTGCGGCAGGCGGTGCTGGACGCCGGGATGGTCCCGCTGGTGATCGCCCCGGCGGGCGGCAAGCTGGAGGGTGGCGGCGAGCCGGTCGCGGTCCAGCGCACCTACGTCACGGCCCGGTCCGTCGAGTACGACGCCCTTCTGGTGGTCGCAGTGCCCGGGATCGGCAGTGACGCGTACGGCGTACGGGACGCCAAGGCCGCCGAGGCGGTGGCGCCGGCCGGCGCGGCTACCGATCCACGCGTGCAGCTCATGCTGCTGGAGGCGTTCCGGCACGGCAAGGCCATCGGTGGCTGGGCGGGCGCCGAACGGGTCCTGGAATCCGCGGGCGTTCCCGTCGGTGCGCCGGGCGTGGTGACCGGCGACAGCGCCACCGGCACGCTGGAGCAGCTGACCCAGCTTCTGGGGCGGCATCGGGTGTGGGAACGCTTTCCCATCGGAGTCTGACCGCCGGGCGGACATCCAGTTTCGTGAGACGCGTCACCGGAGCGACCGACGGCGGTCGCGCCGGTGACGTGGTTCTCTTGGTGCTCACCGGGAGAGCGGGGGCGGGGCAGTGGGGTGGGCGGATGTCGCCGGGGACACGGCTCTGACCATCAAGGTCCCCGAGGCCGATCCGCTCGTGAAGGCCGGATTTCCCGCTCATGTCACGGTGCTCTACCCGTTCTTGCACGAGAGCCGGATAGACGGGCGGGTGCACGGTGAACTGCTGGACCTGTTCGGGTCGTACGACGCCTTCGAGCTGACGTTCGCCGAGTTCGGTCGGTACCCCGGTGTTCTGTTCCTCGAACCTCGGCCGGCCGATCCGGTACGGGCGCTCACCAAGGAACTCACCGGGCGCTGGCCCGAAGCGGTGCCGTACCGGGGACTGTTCGGTGAGGGGCTCGACCCCCATCTGACGCTCGCCAACCATGAGGGCCCCGAGACCTGGCAGCGCGCGTACGACGCCCTGGAGGCGGAGTGCGCGCCCGCCCTGCCGGTGACCGCCCGGGTAGGGGCGGTCCACCTGATCGTCCGGGACGGTGACGGCTGGCGCGACCGTACGGTGTATCCGCTGCGAAGGAGCGACGGTGCTACGCCGTGCCGCTTTCCAGGACCACGGACCGGGTGAGGTTGCGGGGTTTGTCCGGGTCGTAGCCACGGGACTCGGCGAGCGCGACCGCCAGGCGCTGAGCGCGGATCAGGTCGGCCAGCGGGTCCAGGACGCCGTCGGCGTTGCTCCCGGATTCGGCGGTCATCGTGCCGCCGACGCTCCGGATGTCCTCCGCCAGGCCGTCCGGCAGCGCGCCGAAGATCCAGGCCACGCGACCGGGGCCGGTGATGCTGATCGGCCCGTGCCGGTACTCCATGGCTGGGTACGCCTCGGTCCAGGCGCCCGCCGCCTCCCGCATCTTGAGCCCCGCCTCCAGTGCGAGACCGTACGTCCAGCCGGTGCCGAGGAAGGTGAACTGCTCGGCACCGAGCACCTCGGCGGCCAACGGCACGGTGACGGCGAGCTCGGCGTCCTGGATCGCCTCCGAGAGCGGGCGTACGCCGGTCGGAAGGGCGTCCTCCGCCTCCAGGTGGGCGCGCAGCAGGGCGAGGACGGTGGTGGCGAAGCGGGTCTGCACCACCGACTCCTCGTCGGCGAAGTCCAGTACGGCGATGGCGTCCGCCGCTTCCATTACGGGCGTTTCGGGGTCGGCTGTGATCGCGCCGGTGGGGATGGTTCCCTTCACGCGGCGGAGTACCTCCAGGACCTCCGTGGTGGTGCCGGAACGGGTGATCGCCAGGACCCGGTCGTAGCCGTCGCGGTACGGGAACTCCGAGGCGGCGAAGGCGTCGGTCTCGCCGTGGCCGCCGCTCTCGCGCAGTACGGCGTACGCCTGGGCCATGAACCAGGACGTGCCGCAGCCGATCACGGCGACGCGCTCGCCGCGGCGGGGCAGGGCGTCCGTGTGGAGCGGGAGCGACTCGGCCGCCTGGGCCCATGTGGCAGGTTGAGTGGCGATCTCGGTCGAGGTGCGGGAGGTGTGGGAGGCGGAGGAACCTGCGGTGGACATTGGGCGTACCCCCATATGATTGAACTTGCTTGCTTGAAATTGCTTGGAAGGCCGCCGTTCCGAGCAGCTTCGAGCGTCAGCCCGGCGTGTGGCGAAGTATCCACGATGCTGAACTCGCAGTCCATGTTGTGAAGGAGTCCGACCGCATGTCGAAACATGAGCGGTGGAGCGCGTTGCTGGAGCTGCTGGCCGCCGAGGGAAGGCTGGAAGTCGAGGAGGCCGCCAGTACGTTGGAGGTCTCCGCCGCGACGATCCGGCGCGATCTCGACGAACTCGCCGAGCAGCAGATGCTCGTGCGGACCCGGGGCGGGGCGATCGCGCACGGGGTGTCGTACGAGCTGCCCCTGCGGTACAAGTCCTCGCGCCATGCGTCCGAGAAGCAGCGGATCGCGGCGGCGGTGGCCGAACTGGTCGCCGACGGGGATGTGGTGGGCCTCAACGGTGGCACGACGACTACCGAGGTGGCGCGGGCGCTGGCGTTGCGGGCCGGGGGTAGTGGTGGCGGTCGGCGCGATTCCGGCGCGGGCGCGGCTGGTGGTGGTGCTGGTTTCGCTGCCGGGCCCGTTTTGACCGTGGTCACCAATGCGCTGAACATCGCGGGTGAGCTGGCGGTGCGGCCGCAGATCAAGATCGTGGTTACGGGTGGGGTGGCGCGGCCGCAGACGTACGAGCTGGTCGGGCCGTTGACCACGGGCGTACTCCACGAGGTCGTGCTGGACGTCGTCATACTCGGCGTCGACGGGGTGGATCCGGATCTGGGGATCATGGCGCATCAGGAGGACGAGGCGAGTGTCAGCCGGCTGTTCGCGGAGCGGGCGCACCGGGTGATCGTTGTGACTGATTCGTCGAAGATGGGGAAGCGGGCGTTTGCCCGGATCTGCGGGCTGGATCGTATCGATGTTGTGGTGACGGACTCGGCGATCTCGGGGGAGGCGGCGGGCCGGCTCACCGATGCCGGGATCAAGGTGATCACTGTCTAGGTGCGGGGTGCGGGGTGCGGGGTGCGGGCGGGCGTGTCCTGCGGGGCTTTCCCCTACCCGCGCCTTCCCGAAGCTGGGGCTCTGCCCCAGTCCCCGCTCCTCAAACGCCGGAGGGGCTGAAGGTGCCCAGGGGGCTGGCCCGCAGGGCACCCACGCCAGCCCCCCTTCCCACTCAGGGCGCGATCGCCATGTCGAAGATGTGGACGTTGGCGTTCGCGGGCAGGACCACGAACTCGACCGTCTTGGCCGGGTCCAGCGCCACCGAGTTCGCGAACACGCTGTACTTCACCGTCGCGTTGCCGTATCCGTCCTGCCGGTTGCGGCCGTCGGTCGACTTGACCAGCGTCGCGCCGTGCGCGGTGACCGGGTCGAACGACCAGTTGGGGAAGCCGAAAGACCCCGTGCCGGAAGTTCCGTCGGTGTAGTGGACGGTGGCATTGCCCGTCGCCCCGCTGGTGACGCCCGAGCCGAGGAACACCAGCTTGCTGCCCTTGCCGCCCAGCGTGATGGCCTGCCCGGAGCTCGCCACGTTGTCCTTCGTGCCGGCCGGCACGTTCGGCCATGTCAGCTTGGCGCCGAGGGCGTTGACCGTGGCTCCGGGCGCCAGGCCGACCGCGGCGAGCTTCTGCGCCGAGAAGCTGTTGCCCTCACCGTCGTAATTACCCGCCTTCGTCGCGGACTCGTCGGTGATCGCCACATTGTTGTACGCCGCCGACAGGCTCGCCTGCGGAGTCCCGGACCGCTCGGAGCGGGTGCCGGTGGCTGTGCCCTCGCCGTCCCCGCCCTGGTACGTCGCGGTCGCCGTGAACGTACGGATCACGAAACCCGGCCGCTTCGCGGGGACTTGGATCTGGAACGTCGTGCTGGCCGAGGCGCCCGTCGCGAGGGAGCCGTCCACGGCGCGTACGGACGGCTGGACCGCCCAGCCGACCGGTCCGGCGAACGACACCTTCAGTGAACGCATGTGCTGCGGACCGGCGTTCTTGACGGTCACCTTCACCGTCGAGATGGCCGGACCGTCGAGGTCAACGGGCGAGATCGTCACCTCGGTCCTGGCGGCCGCGGGCGCCTCCGGCCCGGCCGGCGCCGCTGCCGCCGACTGGGCGGGGACGAACATGACCGCGCCCGCCACCGCGACCGCCACGGCTCTGAGCGGATTGATCAGCCTTGCTGATCTCATGACGTGCTCCTTCGAGTGGCCGACTGGTCAGGAAACGGGGGGCATGTCGCTGGTGCGCGAGTCGAGGCCGGGGCGCAGGTTGACCCAGCCGCCGCGTGTGAAGTCCGGTATCGCGACCGGACGGCCCTTGTCCGCCAGGGACATGACGCTCAGCGGAACCGGCGCGCACCAGGCCGCAGAGTCGTATACGTCGATGTCCGGGACCAGCCCCGCGCGCATCAGCTGCACCGTGCGCCACTGCAGGACGTAGTCCATGCCGCCGTGGCCGCCGTTGTTCGCGGCGTCGTCGCCGATCTTCTTCCACAGCCAGTGGTCGAATTCCTTGCGGTACGTGTCGAAGTCGCGCCAGGAGTGGCCGCCGTGGTCCGGCTCGACGTAGATGCGGCCGCCCGTCGTCGACGTACCCGCGTAGTCCTCGAAGATCCCGCGGGACCCGGCGATGGAGTTGATGCGGCTGTAGGGGCGGGGCGAACTCACTTCGTGCTCGGCCCGGATGGTGCGGCCTTTCGCGGTCTCGATCGCGCAGGTCACCAGGTCGCCGTTGATGTACGTCTCGTTCCACGACGGGTGCGACCTGGGGACGAAACGCTCCCGGTAGTCGGCGAGTCCCTTCGGCGCGGTCGCGGTCGCCTTCAGCGTCGTCATGCGGTCGCCGCGGTTGATGTCCATGGCCGCCGCGATCGGGGCCAGCCCGTGCATGGCGTAGAAGGACGCGGTGCTGCGGGTGTGCCAGAGCCGGCGCCAGGAGTCGGTGTAGTACGTGTTGGAGAAGAGCAGCGCGCGCAGGTCGTGCAGGTAGCCGCCGTGGCCGTTGGTGATGTCGCCGAACAGGCCCTCGTGCGCCGCCTTGAGCATCGCGAGCTCGTTGCGGCCGTAGCTGCAGTTCTCGGACAGCATCAGGTTCCTGCGGGTGCGCTCCGAGGTGTCCACGAGGTCCCACAGCTCGCGGAGTTCGGTCGCGATGGGCAGCTCGACGACGACGTGCTTGTCCGCCAGCAGAGCGGCCTTGCCCTGCTCGTAGTGGAACTCCCAGGGCGTCGCGATGTACACGAGGTCGATGTCGTCGCGCTTGAGCATTTCGGCGTACGAGTCGGCCGAGCCGCCGTACTCCGCCGGGCGCGGCTTGCCTTTCGCGACCAGCTGGTCGGCTGTGCGCTTGGCACGGTCGGCGCGGATGTCGCAGACGGCGGCCACGACGCAGCCCGGGATCACGGACCAGCCCGTGGTCATTCCGGATCCGCGGTTGCCGAGGCCGATCACGCCGACGCGGACGGTCTTGTAGGGCTCGAACGGCACGTTGATCATCGACTTCTGACCGGGTCTGCGGCCGGGAGTCGCGGCGGAGACGGCGTCGCCCGCGGCAGCCATGGCGGCCGCGGGCGCGGCAGCGACGGGTGCGGCCGCGCCGATTCCGGCTGCGAGCGCTCCGGTGGCCAGCGTTCCTCCCAGTAGCAAGCGACGTGAGACTGCGGGGATTTCGGGCATGGCGACAACGCTCCTCGTGACGTGACCGGCATCACTTGCGGGGTCGACTCTGGCTGGATCGTCAGTTACATGTCAATAGGTGTTCGCAGGAACCCTGTTACGAACAAAATCAAGCATCCGGTGAGCGTCCGCAGGGCCGGGTGACGGTGTACCCAGGTACACCGTCACCCAATGTCTACGGCCATCGGCACCGCTCCTCCCCGTCCGTAGCGTCAATTCCGACGGCACAGCACGTGCCACGAGGGAGTGATGAGGATGTTCCGCCGCACAAAGCAGGAGCACACCCGCAGGGCGGCCGAAGCCCTGCGGCTAGTCATGGTCGACGGCGAGGAGATGACCGGCGGCAGCGAGGGGGAGCTGACGAAGTTCCGGCGGCAGCGGATCGGCTTCGTCTTACAGCAGTACAACTTGCTGCCGACCCTCACCGTCGCGCAGAACACCACCCTTCCGCTGAGGCTCGCCGGCCGCCGCGTCGACCGGGACCGGGCGCGGGACATCCTCACCCAGGTCGGTCTCGGAGACCGTCTGGGCCACCGCCCTGACCAGTTGTCCGGCGGGCAGCGCCAGCGCGTCGCCATCGCGCGGGCGCTGGTCACCGAGCCCAGCGTGGTCTTCGCGGACGAGCCGACCGGTGCGCTGGACACGCGCAGCGCGCGCGACGTACTGCGGCTGCTTCAGGCAGCGGTACGCCGCTTGAGCGCGCTGCGCACCACGCCGCCGGAGTCCGGGTCGGCACATGGCCGGCCTGGACCCTTGCTTTCCCGGGTGTCAGCCCCGGGTGTCAGCCCCTGGCCTCTCAGGCCGGCATCGGCGTGGACGGGGTGAGCACCACGAAGTCCGCACCGTTCGGATCGACGCAGACAGCCAGCCGTCCGACGCCTTCGGCGTCCTCCGGGCCCATCTGCACGCTGCCGCCGTTACTGGTGACCTTCGCGACGGTCTCATCGCAGTCCTCGACCGCGAACACGGGGTGCCAGTAGGGCTTTCCGCCGGTCAGTGTGAGTGCGTCCGGCGGGAGTTCCATCAGGCCACCGTGCATGCGCTCCTCGGGCTGGCCGGCGGGGGTGATCATTGAGTACGTTCCGCCGCCGCCCGGCAGTTCCATATCCTGGGTGGTCCAGCCGAAGAGGCTGCCGTAGAACTCCTTCGCCGCGGCCGCGTCGGTGGTGTAGAGCTCCGTCCAGCACAGGGTGCCCGGCTGGTCAGCGGCCTCCATGCCCTTGGTCTTGCCCGGCTGCCAGACGGCGAACTGACCACCCTGCGGGTCGGTGTACTGAGCCATCCGCCCCTCGCCGTCGGCGTCCATCGGGGCGACCCGCACCTTGCCGCCCAACCGTTCGACGGCCCCGGTGGTGGCGTCGGCGTCCGGCGTACAGAAGTAGATCATCCAGGCTGGGCGGGCCCCTTCCTCGGTGAGCTTCCCGATTCCGGCGATGTCCTTGCCGTCGCGCTTCAGCATGCCGAAGTCGTTGGCGTCCTGTGCGTCCGGCGGGCCGTAGCTCTGGAACTCCCAGTTGAAGACCGTGCGGTAGAAGTCGGCCGTGGCGGGGACATCGGGGGAGCCCAGGTCGATCCAGCAAGGCGAACCGGGCACGAAGTCGGTGGTGATCATGACGCTTCCTTTGGTCGAAGATCCTCCTTGAATCCAGCGTGTCACCCACCACTGACAACCGCCCGTCGGCCGCCTCAGGCGCGGCCGGCGATCACGCGTACCGTCTTCAGGCCCGGGTCCGCCGGATCCGGGACGTTCATGCCCGCGTCCAGGCCCGTGCGCAGATAGCGCAGCAGCGGTTCCGTCAGGCGCTCGCCCGGCAGCGCCGCCGGAATCCCAGGCGGATACGGCGTGATCATCTCGGCGGCCACCCGCCCCACCGCCTCCTCCAGCGGTACGTCCTCGGTGTCGCCGAAGTACGCGTCCCGGGGCAGGCACGTCTGCTCCAGCCGCATCTCACGCCCCGCCGGTACCTCCACGACCGGCGCACCCGCCAACTCCTCCGCGTGGTGGGCGAGATCCTTCAGCGCGTCCAGCAGCGGAGCCGTCGTCGCCCGCGAGTCGGCGTGCGTGAGCTGCGCCCCGATCCGGCGGTGGTCGATGAGGTGCATGTCGGTACTGCGCCGCTCGCGCAGCCAGTCCGCGGCCCGGTAGCCCGTCGTGCCCAGCGCCTGGACGTCGATGATGACCGGGAGCGGGTCGAAGTCGGCGCCCTTCCCCGGACCGGTGAAGTCGGCGCGGTCGTTGACGTGCAGGCCCGGGATCCGCTCGATCTCCGCCCGTACGTGGGAGGCGAGCCGCAGTACGTCGTCCAGCAGCTGGTGGCCCTGCGTCATCATCTGGCGCCGCCAGCCGTCGAGTCCGGCCCAGATGATGACGGAGGGGCTGGTGGTGCCGAGCAGGTCGGCGCGGGACTTCAGTACCTGCGGGTCGATCAGGTCGCCCCGCAGATGGAACACCGAGCCCTGTTCGAGGCCGCTGCCCATCTTGTGAATGCTGGTCACGCAGACGTCGGCGCCCGCGTCCATCGCCCACGACGGCAGCCCCTCGTGGAACGGCAGATGAGCGCCCCACGCCTCGTCGACGATGAGCGGGACCGAACGGGCGTGACAGAGCTCCGCGATGGCGGACAGCTCGGCGCAAGCCCCGTACGGCGTCGGGCTGGTGACGAGGGCGCCGCGCGCCTCGGGCTCGCGCTCGAACGCTTCCTCGAAGTCCGCGGCGGACGGAGGATGCGCCAGGTTCAGCTTCGCGTCCCACTGGGGATCGACCCACACCGGCTCGATGCCGGAGAGGATCAGGCCGGAGACGACCGACTTGTGCGCGTCCCTGCCCAGCAGGAGCTTCTGGTGCGGGTGCGCGACCGAGAGCATGGCCGCCTTGACGGACAGCGAACTCCCGCAGGTGGAGAAGAAGGTGTGCTCGGCGTGCACGGCGTCGGCCATCAGCTTCTCCGCGCGCATCAGTACGTTGCCGCTGCTGCGGTGGTCGTCGAGGCCGCCGGTGGCGAGGACGTCGGAGAGGTACACCGCGTCGCCCAGGACCTTCCTGGCGAGCGGATCCGCCCCCCGGGCCTGTTTGTGTCCGGGCGGCGTGAAGGCCAGTTCGCCGCGCTCGTGGTAGCGGTCGAGTGCTTCCAGTATCGGGGCGTGGGTGTGGTCCATGGCGTACGAGTCCCTCGAACGGCCCGGTCAATGCCTCTCAATGCCGCGCGACCACGCTGAAGCGCAGAGCGAAGTGATTGAAGGTGTACGGCAGTGGGCCGTCGGGGCGCAGCCGACCAGGATCGCGCAACCGGAAGTCGTGACGCTCCATGAGCGCGGCCACCAGCGTCGACGTGACGAGAAGGACGAGGTCCTCGCCGGGGCACACACCGGGTCCCGCGCTGAACGGCACCAGCTCGGGGCCGGTCTGCGCCGTGCCGTCCAGCCAGATCTCCGGTACGAAGCGGTCACCGTACGGCGCTGAACCGTCCCGGTGGAAGTAGGAGGCGTACACAAGGAACGCCGTGCCCTCCGGCAGAGTTCCCTCGCCCCACCGCGTCTGCCGGGTGCTCTCGCGCAGCAGGAACGGCGTCGTCGGCCACAGCCGCACGGACTCCATGACGGACGCCCGCGTGTAGGGCAGCAGTTGCGGGCGGGTGAGGTCCGGTATGGCCAGCTCGTTGTGTACCTGCTGCTCCTGCGCCGGGTGGGTCGCCAGCAGCGCCAGCGTCCGGGCGGCCGCGATGCCGGCGGCGTCGAACGCGAACATCCAGTGCGGCACCTGCCCCGCCGGGTCGACGCCCGGCTTGGCGGCCGTCCGGGCGAGCGCCTCGGCGAGGCTGCCCGGCTCGGCGCGGTCGAGGTGGGCGCGCAGCCGGCGCTGGAAGCGCTCGCGCGGGCCGGCGGTGAGGCGCGGAGGGATCAGGGACGCCCAGTTGCCGAAGCCGCGCAGCCGCGCGAGGAGGTCGGTGAGCGTGGTGTCGTCGCGCGCCCCGTCCCCGAGGACGACGCGGCGTACGATCCGCCACCAGGCCGCGCCGAAGGTGTCCCAGTCCAGCGGCCCGGCTCTGAGGAGCAGCTCGTCGGCCTCCTCGCGGACGGTGCGTACGAAGTGCGGGGCGAGGTGGTGGCGGTGCCGCCCGGATTCCAGGACGTCCTCGTTGAAGGCCCTGCGTTCCTCACGGTCCTGGCCCGTGGAGACCAGTACGCCGTGCGGCTGGAAGTGGCCGAGCGCGTCGCGCTTCTCGCGCGCCGCCGGGCTGAACGGCTCCGGTGTCTCTTCCAGTACGCGCTGAGCGTCCTCGGCGGAGAGCGGCAGCGCGATGTCGCGGCCCGCCAGGCGCAGGTGCAGCGGGCCGGGACCGTACCGCCTGCGCAGCTCGTTCAGGAGTTCCACGGCGTGGCGGTCGGCGTCGAGGCGGGTGGCGAGCGCCACGCCCTGCTTGCGGCGGATGACGACGCCGCCCGCGAGTGTGGGCAGGGCCACCCGGGCGGCGATGCGGGCGGTGTCCCGGGCGGACGCGCGGGAGGGGGTCGAGGCGCGGCGTGCGGCGCGATCACCGTGTCCGCCCGGGACACCCTGCTCCAAGAGCTCACCCTGCTCGCCGAGCTTGTTCAGCTCACCCTGTCTGCCCCGTCCCGTCCCGTCGGTCCATCCGGCGGCTCGTTCGGTCCCGGCCATCGTGCGGCTCCCTCAGTGCTGGTGGGCCTCAGCCAGTGCTGGCGGGCCTCAGTGCTGGTTTTCGGCCTGGAACATCCAGCGCTGCTTCTCCAGCTCCGCGGTGAGCCCGATGAAGATGTCCTGGGTCACCGGGTCGGGCTTGTCGGTCGCGTCGATCCGCTCCCGCATCCTGAGGCCGACGGTGCCGAGCGCGTCGACGATCAGTTCCACCACCTCGCTGTCCTGGGTCCAGCCGTTCGCGGGTTCGGGAAGCTCACTGGTCTTCGCGACCGTCTCGACACGGCCGTCCGGTGCGACGCCGATGGCCGACGAGCGTTCCGCGACGACGTCGGCGTACGAACGCGCGAAGGCGACCACCTCGTCGAGCTGGAGGTGGATGGAGCGGAAGCGCGGGCCCACGATCGTCCAGTGCGCCTGCTTTGCGAGAAGCGACAGGCCGAGCAGGTCCACCAGTGCGCCCTGGAGGGCGTCCGCGGTGGTCTGACGGGCGGCTTCGGGGAGGGTGCTCTTGAGGGCCGTCATGCAGGTGCTCCTTATCGACACTCTTGTCCGTCTTCTGTCTGTCTTCGGTCTCTGGCTTCAGTCTCTGGTCGGATACCGCTGTCTCGCCTGTCGGCGATCTAGCCGCCGGGGCCTCCGCTGCCGAACGCACCACCGGAGTTCTCGTCCCACCGGGGCCGGTCCTTCGGGTCCGCCTCGCTGTGCCTGCCGGAGGCGTTGCCGCTGTTTCTGAGCTCGTGCGGGAGGAGTCGTCCACGTCCGCCTTCCGGTGGCGTCACCTCGTCTGGTTCCCGGCGCTCCGTGACCTCGGGCGGACCCGCGTCGTCCGGCCGGTGCGGCTGCTCCTGGGGCGTAGGGGGAGACGGCTCGCGGTTCCTGATGCGGATGCCCCACCACACGGCGGCGATCAGAGCAGCCGCGATGACCAGCCCCGCGATGAACGGCGCGATGCCGATGACCAGGTCACTCGCGGCCAGGGGGTCCGCGAGGCCGGCGATTTCGCTGGTTCTCGTGCTCTGGAGTGCGCTCATGCGCGGCGGGTACCCACGGGCGCCCGAGTCATGAGCCGCCGTACAGGTGAAACATTTCCTCACCACCACCGCGTCAGTGGGTTGAAGGCGACACCGGACACAGCTGCCGGACACAGACGCCGACGAAGAAGGGGAGGACATGCGCCAGTCCCGCACGGAGGCGTTCCGGGAATTCGCGGCAGGCCGCTCCGCCCACCTGTTCCGGTCGGCATGCCTGCTGACCAGCGGCGACACCCATCTCGCCGAGGACCTCGTGCAGGAAACGCTGGGCCGGATGTACCTGCTGTGGGGGCGGGTCTCCAGGATCGGCAACCCGGCGGCGTACGCCCAGACCGTTCTCGTACGCACGTTCCTCACGCATCAGCGCCGCCGCTCGTCGGCCGAGCGCCCCCTCGCCGAGCTGCCCGACACCGGCGGTACGACGGTCGGCTCGCCGGGGGACGACCCGGCCCTGCGGCTGGCGCTGCTCCACGCGCTCGCCCAGCTGGCGCCGAAGGACCGGGCGGTGGTGGTGCTGCGGTACTGGGAGGACCGCAGCATCGAGGAGACCGCCGATGCGATGAAGGTCAGCTCCGCCGCCGTACGCACCAGATCGGTGCGCGCACTCGGCAAACTCCGCGAACAGCTCGGCGGCAGTCTCGCCGAGTTCGCCTCCCACTAACTCTTCATACCGTCCAGTACTGAACAGGAAGTGGTGTTTCACCATGCCCTCGGAACACTCAGGTCCCTTCGAAGAAGAACTCGGTGACGCGCTCCGCCGAACCGGCGACGGCTTCTCCAGCGAGCGCCCCGCCGGGCTCGTCGACGCAGGTATGGCCCGCGGCCGCCGCGCCCTGCGGCGCCGGCGCATCGCCGCCGTGACCGGCAGCATGGCGGCGCTCGCACTGGTGGGCACGGTGGGGGCGTACGCGGGCGGACTGGTGGGCGGCGGCACCGGGGGCGTCTCGGTGGCGGGTCCCGCCCCGGTGGCCCCTGCGGCGCCCGCCGCTCCCCCGAAGGGGCGGACGGGGCCGGGAGCGGTCTCCCCCGACGACATGATCCAGACGTTCAAGAGTGTGCTGCCCGTCGGAGAGCTGGTCGACGCGGAGGCTCGCGGCACGGGTGACAAGCTGGGCCCTGCGGTCTTCGGCGTCATCGACGACGGCAAGGGAAAGGCGGCGATCACGCTCAGCCTGATTCGCGTCGACCCCGGTTCGGAGTCCTCCCGCCAGCAGATCGAGTGCCCGGACCAGACCTACGTCCCGCACGACGCGTGCAGCAGCAAGAAGCTGGACGACGGCTCCACGCTGATGCTTTTCCAGGGGTACGAGTACCCCGACCGCCGCGTGGACACGAAGTCCTGGCGCGCCACGGTCATCACGCCGCAGGGCTACCTCGTCGACGTGAGCGAATGGAACGCCCCGGCGCAGAAGGACGCGGCCATCAGCCGTCCGAACCCGCCACTGTCCACGGCGCAATTGGGCGCCCTGGCCACCTCGCCCAAGTGGCACAAGGCGCTGAATGACCTGCCGGGGGCCGGGAGTGTGGAGGAGCCGGCCGACGCACCGAAGACGGATCCCGCCGAATTCTCGACGCTGTTCAAGTCGCTGCTGCCCGAGGGCCTGGCGACGTCCACCGAAGGCGGCCAGGTCGATTCCGCCTACGTCACGGTGGACGACGGCAAGGGCAAGAGCCTGGTCGAGGCGGGGGTGCAGCGGGGGATGGGGGCGGTGCTGGGCGACCTGAAGAAGACCGGTGAGGTCACCACGCTGCCCGACGGGACGACCGTCATCGAGCGTCGTGGCGCGGGTGACAAGGACGTGGCGGGTGCCGTGATGTGGACGGCCGACGTGTTCAGGAAGAACGGCGACCGTGTCACGATCTCGGCGCTGAACTCGGACACGCATCACAACGCCCCCACCCGCGTCGAGCCCGCGCTCAGCATGAAGCAGCTCAGGGCCATCGCACTCAGCGACAAGTGGTACGACCTGGAGGGCATGCGGGGGGCGGCGAAGTAGTCCTCGCCGTACGGCACGTCACGTCACTTCACTTCGCGTCGGCGTAGCACTCCACGACCGCCGTCGTGAAGGGGAAGCGCACCGGCGTCTCCCCGAAGGCGATCCGCCCGGCCAGATCACCGGCCGCGCGGATCGCCTCCGCGACTGTCTGTGCCTCTTCGGCGGGGCAGTGCACGATCACTTCGTCGTGCTGGAAGAACACCAGCTCCGCCCGGAGCCCCGCGGCCTTCAGGCTCTGCCGCAGCGCCGCCATCATCAGCAGCGCCCAGTCGGCGGCGCTGCCCTGCACGACGAAGTTACGGGTGAAGCGGCCCCGCGCCCGGGCGTTCGACGACGCGTACCCCGGCGTGAACTCGCCGCCGCTCGAAGCTTGTTCGGGCTCGTCCTGCGGAATGCCGGCTTCACCTTCGTCGCCGGAGCCCACCGCCGGCGGACAGGTCCGGCCCAGCCACGTCCGTACGAGCCGCTTCTCCTCGCCCGCGCGCGCCGCGTCGTCCACATACGCGACGGCACGCGGGAAGCGTCTTCGCAGCGCGGCCAGATTCTTCAGACCGTCCCCGGAGGTCTGCCCGTACACAGCGCCGAGCACGGCGAGCTTCGCCATGTCGCGGTCGCCGGCGAACGCGCGGTCCGACACCGCCTTGTAGAGGTCGCCGGGCTGCCCCGCCACGTCCATCAGCCCCGGGTCGCGGGAGATCGCGGCCAGCACCCGCGGCTCCATCTGGTCCGCGTCGGCGACCACGAGCCGCCAGCCGTCGTCGGCGATCACCGCGCGCCGGATCACCTTCGGGATCTGGAGCGCGCCGCCGCCATTGGTGACCCACCGGCCGGTGATCGTGCCGCCCGGCAGGTACTGGGGTCTGAACCTGCCCGCGCGGACCCAGCCCTGGAGCCAGCCCCAGCCGTGCGCCGTATAGATCCGGTACAGCTTTTTGTACGCGATCAGCGGTTCCACCGCCGGATGGTCGACCTCCTCCAGCTCCCATCGCCGTGTGGACTTCACCTTGATCCCGGCCTGCGCGAAAGCCTTGATCACATCGGCGGGCAGCTCGGGCCGTACGCGTCTGCCGAACGCCGCCGAGATCTCGTCCGTCAGCTCCGCCATGCGGCGCGGGTCGCCGCCGCCGGCGTACCGCTCGCCGAGCAGTTCGTCCAGCACCGCCCGGTGCACGTCCGCCCGCCACGGCAGCCCCGCGCCGTTCATCTCGGCGGCCACCAGCATCCCCGCCGACTCGGCGGCGGTCAGCAGCCGCATCCGGTCGGGGTACTCAGCAGCGCCGTGCCTGTGCTGCTGATCGGCGTACACCTCCAGCAGGTCCTCGAACGGCACCGGGACCGGCTGCGGCTCGAAGAGCGAGGACTGGGAGCCGGGCTCGGCGGGGCGCTGCGGGGGGTCGGGGGGCACGGGGTGGTTGTGCAGCCGCGCCCAGGCGGCGGCTGCCGAGTGCGGTTCGCCGTGGCGGCCCTCGTGGCCCAGCAGGAGCGACTCGGCGTCCTCGATGTCGTAGCACCGCTCTACGCGGACGCCTGCGGCGAGCAGGCGCGGGTAGATCTCGGCGGTGGAGCGCCACACCCAGCGGCCGACGCCCGGGCGGGAGCCGATCGCCGTCGCGAGGTCGGGTTCTTTACGCACGTCACCGGCCGGCCGCCCGTCCCGCCCCAGCGGCACGAGCAGCGCCCCACCTCCGTCCGTCGCGGTGACGGCCCAGCGATCGCTCATGGGTGCGAGTCTGGCACCCGGCACTGACAACGACCGTGCCCTGGCCCTGGCCCTGCGGGGCTTTCCCCTACCCGCCCCTTCCCGCTGCAACATTCTGCGGCTCCGTGAGGGGCGCTGCCCCAGACCCCGGTCCTCAAGCGCCGGAGGGCTCAAGGGGTGCGGGAGCCATATCCAGCCCGTCCGGGGTCTGAGGCTTGCCCCAGTTCAGGAAGGGGCGGGGTGGGGAAAAGCCGGCGCAGCGAGCCCCGGCCTTCAGCGGTCGGCGCGAGCCCAAGGGCAGGTCAGCACCCCCGCCAGCGCCGCCACCACCGCGCACGCCCCTGTCGCCAGCCCCACCTCCACCCACGGCACAGCCACCACCACCCGCACCGACAAGCCGCCCAGCGCCGCCCCCACCCCCGCCAGGCTGACCGCCGACACCGCCGCTCCCAGCACCGCGCCGATCGCCACCGCGAACAGCGACTCGCCCGCGACGACCCACAGCACCTGCGCCCGCGTCGCGCCGCTCAGCCGCAGCGAGCTCAGCTCCGCCGACCGGGCCGAGTTGGCCATCAGAAGCGTGTTGGCCAGCGCGATGGCCGTGTAGACGAGGGCGATGCCCAGCACCAGCCACAGCCCGTTGCGGGTCGTCGAACTCGTCCGAGGATGGCTGGCCGCAAGCCAGTCGTCGACCGTGGCGACCTGCCCCCCGGTCATCGAGCCCAGCGCGGCGGCGACGGCCCCCGCCTCCGCCCCCTCCAACAGCTTTACGTCGATACGGTCGACCGGCGCCGACGGCGCGTTCGCAGCGGTGACGTACGCACCGTTGTCCCCCGTCCCCTCCGCCAGCACTGCCACGATCCGCAGCGTCACCGCGCGCCCGTCGCCGAGCCACACATCGACCTGCCGGCCCACCACAGGCCGCTCCCACTCCTCGTTGACGACGATCGACCGGTCGTCCAGATCCCGCACATCGCCCGCGACCACCGGCAGCCGGCCGACCTCCGCCAGCGCCGCCGGATCGGTCACCGCGCGCGCGTCGGAACGGATCAGCGCGCTGCGCTCCTCCCGTACGTACACAGCGGTGGACGCCGACGGCGAGAGCGTCGCACCCGCCACCCGGCCGCCACCGACTCGAAGTCCGCCCCTATCTCCCGTCACCACCAGATCCGCCGCCGTCCGCGCCCGCGCCTCCCCCGCCTTCGACGCCGTGATCGTCTCGGCGGACCCGAGCAGCGAACCCGCGAGCGCCACCGTGATGAGCACGGGCGCGGCAATGGCGGCGGTACGGCGCAGCGAGGCGGCCGTGTTCTCGCGGACCAGCATCCCGATCGCCCCCGGCAGCGGCAGGGCGCGCGCCACAGGACGTACGAGAAGGGGAGCGAGCAGCGCCACAGCCACGATCAGGACCATGGGCTGAGTGGTGTACGTCTTGCGCTTGAGCAGGTCGGAAGGGTCGGTGGCGAGGGACCACACCAGCAGGCCGACCCCGGCCAGCAGCAGCCCGTACCCCAGCAGCCGCCGCCCGAGCGGCATCGCGGCGCTGTCGACGGACGACTCGCGCAGTGCCTCGGCGGGGCCGATGCGCCCGGCCCGCCACGACGCGGCCCAGGCCCCGGCAAGCGCCACCAGCAGCCCCGTCCAGAAGGCGGCGTGCAGCGGCCAGGACTCGTCGCCGATGGCGAACCACTCCGGCGCCAGCCCGCCGTCCACCATGGCGCGGGCCAGCCGGGGCGCGCCCCACACCCCCAACTGGCACCCGGCACCACCCGCGAGCACACCCACCACGGCGGCTTCGGTGAGCAGCAGCCGCCGCAGCTGGCCGGGCGTGGCGCCGGCGGTCCGCAGCAGCCCGAACTCGCGCCTGCGCACCGCGACGGCGAAGGCGAACGTCGACGCGACGACGAAGACCGACACGAAGGTGGTGATGCCACCGGCCGTCCCCAGCGCCGAATTCACCGCCACCAGCGCCTCGGCGTCCTGCTCGACCCACGGATCGGCGAGCCGCCGCTCGTCCCCGGTCAGGACCCGGGCCCGCTCCCCGGCAACCCGCCGCACCGCTTCAACCGGAGCGTCCACCCCCACCGCGTCCACCGCATCACCGGCGGAGTCCACCACCACAGGGCCCAGCTTCCGCAACTCACCCACCAGCCGCGCGTCCACCAACCCCGGATGCTCCAGCTTCTTCGACACCCATGCCGTGCCCGGCCCCCGCTCCACCTCCACCGTCAGCCGGTCCATCCCCATCACCACCACCGGCGACGCGGCGAACCGCTCGGGCGCGCGCTCCGGCGGGTCCAAGGTCGAGGCGAGGCCGAGCCCCATGATCGTGGTCAGGCTGACGCCGATCGCCAGCGCCACGAAGCTGCCGGAAAAAGTGGCCCAGCGACTGCGCAGCGTACTCAGAGCGACGATCAGCACGGCGTACGCTCCAGACCGGTCATCCGGGCCGCGACCTGCTCGGCGGTGGGGGAACGGACCTCGTCCGCGACGCGGCCGTCGACCAGGAAGACCACCCGGTCCGCGTACGAAGCGGCCACCGGATCGTGCGTCACCATCACGATGGTCTGCGCCTCCGCGTCCACCAACTCCCGCAGCATCACCAGCACATCACGGCTGGTCGAGGAGTCCAGAGCCCCCGTCGGCTCGTCCGCGAACAGCACCGCCGGCCGCGTGATCAGCGCCCGCGCGATCGCCACCCGCTGCTGCTGGCCACCCGACATCCGGGCGGGCCGGTGCCCGGCCCGCCCGCCGAGGCCGACCCGGGTGAGTGCCGCCCGTACCTCCGTACGCGACGGGCGCCGGCCGGCCAGCCGCAGCGGCAGCGAGACGTTCTGCGCGGCGGTCAGCGAGGGCAGCAGGTTGAACGCCTGGAACACGAAGCCGATCCGGTCCCGCCGCAGCAGAGTGAGCCTGCGCTCGCTCAGCCCGCCCAGCTCGGTGCCGCCGACGGTGACCGTCCCGGAGGTGGGCCGGTCGAGCCCCGCCGCACACTGCAGCAGCGTGGATTTGCCGGAACCCGAAGGCCCCATGACGGCGGTGAAAGTCCCACTGCCGAAGTCGATGTCGACCCCGTCGAGGGCTTTGACCTCGCCGTATGTCCTGTGGAGTGCGGTCAGCCGCACGGCCGGTGTGAGCATGTGCCCAGACTTCCGCGCCGCGGCCCCCCGGGCACGACCCCCGAGCCGACTCCTGGGGTATGGCTGGCCCTACCTGCTCAGGTGGCCTACCGCCTCCACATACACATCCAGCGCCGACCGAGGCGCCCGCCCCAGCAGCCGCGCAAGCTCGCTCTCCTTACCCTCGCCCCCGTCCATGAAGGCGCCCGCGACAGCGGAGTACGTCCCCACCAGCATCGGCACCTGGAAGGCGGTGGCATTGCCCGACGCCGCGATCGCCGCCCTCGCCGCCGCCAGGCTCCCCGGCTCGTACGGCACGGAAAGAGCCGCCGCCAAGTCCACGCCGCCCAGCGCCCGTTCCCCGGTCAGCTCGTACGTACGCCCCGCATGCGACGCCGCCGACACCGCGACCCGCGCCGCCACCTCCGCCAGGTCCTCCCGTGCCACCGCGGCGAGTCGGCCGTCGCCCAGCGGTGCGGTGATCCGCCCGTCGGGGCCGGGCGCCGCGATGTAGGCCAGGAACTCGGCGTACAGCCCATTGCGCAGCACAGTCCACTCCAGCCGGCTGCTCCCGCGCAGGCGCCGCTCGGTCCAGCGGTGCGCGAGCGCGTACGGCAGGTGGTCACCGTCGGACGACAGGCTCGTATAGACGATGTGCCGTACGCCCGCGTCCTCGGCAGCGGAGATCGCCGCCTCGTGGCGTGCGATGACGACGTCGTCCTCCCCCTCCCCGGCGGAGATCAGCAGCAGCGTCCCGATCCCGGAAAAGCCCTCGAGCAGGGACGCCGGGTCGTCGAAGTCGATACGGCGGCCCCCAGGAGCGGGGTTCCTCGTACCCAGCACTACGTCCTCGCGGCCCGCCAGGCGCTGTGAAACGAGCTGCCCGAGGCCGCCGGATGCGCCGGTGACCAGGATCTTCGACATGGAATGACTCTCCCCGCGTTCGTGGTTCCTCTTGGTAACTGGGACCATCGTCGGTGGCGGCGCGCGATCGCGTAAGGAGGCACATTGATGTCAGTGGGGCACACGGAAGTAACCACCGACCCCGTGATCAGCTGTGACGAATCACAGGAGGACTGCGGAATCCGCGACGTACTGGACCGGCTCGGCGACAAGTGGTCGGTCCTGGTCGTGGTCGAACTGGCCGCCGGTGTCCGTCGGTTCAGGCAGCTCCAGCGCGCCCTGCCCGGCATCTCGCAGCGCATGCTGACCCTGACCGTCCGGCGCCTGGAGCGCGGCCTGCTGTCGCGGACCGTCCACCCGACGGTTCCGCCGCAGGTCGAGTACGAGCTGACGCCGATGGGTCACTCCTTCACTCACGTGCTCAAGGCCCTGTCGGTCTGGTCCCTGGACCACCGGGAGGCGATGGCCGACTGCCGCAGCGCATGGGACGCGGCCAACCCGGACTCGGGAATCCGCTGATGGAGCAGATCGAGAAGGCCGTCGCGGCAGCCGTGTACGCCGCCGACGGCAACGCCGGCCTGGACCTCGGTGCCTCGCTCATAGCCGCCGCCCCCTGGGCCGAAGCGGGCCGCGAACTCCTGCGCCGGGGTGAGGAGTTCGTACGCCGCGCCTGGGAGCGAGGCTGGCAGCCCGCCGATGTCGTACGCATGGTCCGCCGCGACCTGGACGAGCGCCACGTACGCCTCACCGTGGACCTGATCGCGGCAGAGAACCGCAGGTACGCCGCCACGGCCCCCCGCTGGCAGACCCAGCTCCGCGACCTGGAGGCGACGGAACCGTGGTGGGGCAGCGACGAGAGTTACGCCGACGCGCTCGCGGCCCGCGAGCGAGCGGACCGCTTCTCGCTCGCCACATCACTCCTCGAACTCTTCCGCCTCCTCGTCCGGCTTCCCGCGATCGAGCCGGTGGGCCCGCCCCCGGGCGAGCCCGTGCACGTACGCCCGCACTCACCCACCCCCGACGAGCCGCGCATGCTCACCCGCATCCGCGCGCTGCTGGCCAAGGCGGAGGCGACGGACTACCCGGAGGAGGCGGAAGCCCTCACCACCAAGGCGCAGGAGCTGATGGCGCGCCACAGCATCGACGCCGCGCTGCTCGCAGCCCAGGGGCACACCGGTGACGTGCCGGTCGCGTGCCGGATCGGCGTCGACGCGCCGTACGAGACGGCCAAGGCGGTCCTGCTCGACGCCGCCGCCTCCGCGAACCGCTGCCGCGCGGTGTGGAACAGCGGCCTCGGCTTCTCCACGGTCGTCGGCTTCGAACCCGACCTGGAATCCGTCGAGCTGCTCTACACCTCGCTCCTCGTGCAGGGCACGGCGGCGATGACCCGGGCGGAGGCGGCCCAGCGAGCAGGCGGCCGCAAGCGTACGAAGGCCTTCCGCCAGGCGTTCCTGACGGCGTACGCCAGCCGGGTCGGCCACCGCCTGTCCGAGGCGACGGAACACGTCACCGAGGAGGCGGGCGGCTCCCTGCTGCCGGTGCTGGCGGCGCGGGACGTGGCGGTGGAGGACCGCGCGGAGCGGATGTTCCCGCAGACGACGTCGACGCGGGTACGGGGCGTCAACGACCACGCGGGCTGGGAACACGGCACGGCCGCCGCGGACCGGGCAACGATGCCGCGCCATCCCGGCGTGACCCGCTGATTCCGTGGACGACGAAGGCCGCGGCCCCGTGAGGAGCCGCGGCCTCGTACGATCCGAAACGTAAGTCAGTACGTCAGGAACCCGGCAGCTTGGGCAGGTCGGTGGGAATGCCCTCCGGCAGCTTGTCGCCGACGGTGGACTTCTTGTAGGAGTCCACGATCCCGCTACCCCATTTCACGGTGATCGTGTCGCCGCCCGCGCCCGGCGTGACAAGCCCGGTCGTACGGTCGGCGTTGCCGTCTGGGCACTTCAGCTTCAGCGTCACCTTGGCGTCCCTGGCGACCCTGCCGGAGCAGACGTGCTCGCCCGCGACAGCCGCGTCGGAACCCTGGATGACCAGCATGACGATCTTGCCGTCGGTCGTCGCGACCCAGGACCCGGAGACGTCCGCCGACGCCCCCTGGTCCCCGGCGGGCGGAGCGCTGCTCTGCCCGGTGCCGCTGCCGCCCTTGCCCTTGTCGCCGCCCGTGCTGCCGCCGCTGTCGCTGCTGCAGCCGGTCAGTACGAGGGCGGCCGCGACGGCCGCCGCCGCGACGGTGGTACGTACAAGCTCACGCACGCCGGACTCCCCAGTCTCGGTAGGTCGGAACGCGCCAAGCTACCAGGAGGACTTGCGTACGCCGGGGAGGAAACCGGCATGCGCCTGTTCCCGCATCCGCACCCTGGACAGCCCGAACTTCCTGAGGTGGCCCCGGGGCCGGCCGTCCACACTGTCCCGGTTTCGTACGCGCGTCGCACTCGCGTCACGCGGCTGACGGCGCAACTCCGCCAGCGCCGCCGCACGCTCGGTCTCGCCCGTTCCGGGCTTGCGGAGGATTTCCTTCAGTTCCGCCCGCCGCTCGGCGTACCGCTCGACGACGACCTTGCGCCGCTCATTGCGGGCGATCTTGCTCTTCTTCGCCATCAGACCTTCACTCCCCGCGCGCGGATGCGGGCCACGGCCGCCTCGACGCCGATCAGGTCGACGGTCTTGATCGCCCTGGCGCTGAGTACGAGCCGCACATGGCGCCCCTCACTGGCCAGCCAGTAGCGCTTGCGCTGGATGTTCGGGTCGAAGCGGCGCGAGGTGCGCCGGTGCGAGTGGGAGATGTTGTTGCCGAATCCCGGCTGGGCGCCGGTCAGCTGGCAGTGGGCGGACAAGGTCAATCACTCCTCTTTGATAATGGGAACCATTTCCATATACTAACCACATGGCACGCAACGAAGTCCGCCCGATCATCAAGCTCAGGTCCACGGCGGGGACCGGCTACACGTACGTGACCCGCAAGAACCGCCGTAACGACCCCGACCGCATGACGCTCCGCAAGTTCGACCCGATCGTCCGTCGGCACGTCGACTTCCGCGAAGAGCGCTGACCGAGCAGTAGCGACCAGAGCAGAAAGGGGCATCACTTCATGAAGCCCGGAATCCACCCGTCGTACGGCCACGTCGTCTTCCGCGACAAGGCCGGCGGCTTCGCCTTCCTCACCCGTTCCACCATGACCAGCGACAAGACGGTGGAGTGGGAGGACGGCCGTACGTACCCCGTCGTCGACGTCGAGATCTCCTCGCAGAGCCACCCCTTCTACACGGGCACGGCGCGTGTACTGGACACGGCGGGCCGCGTGGAGCGCTTCGAGCGCCGCTACGGAGCGAAGTAGTGACGCAGAAGGGGAAGCTGCCGGTCGTCATCGTCGGCGGCCTGCACTCCGACGCACGCAAGGAGGTCGTGGAGCAACTGCTGCGCCGGGTCCCCGGCAGCGTCGCCCTGCATCACGACCTCTCGACCGCGGCCGAAGGAACGGTACGCCGCACAGTGCGCGACACTCACGGCGAGAGCTCGTCGGGCGACGCGCCGCTCGTCAACGACTGCGCGTGCTGCGCCCTGCGCGAAGATCTGGTGCCGGAGCTTGAGCGGCTGGCCGACAGTGGCCTCACCCGGCTCGCGGTCGTCGAGCTGTGGGACTCGGTCGAGCCCAAGGCGATGGCCGAGGTCGTCGTCGCGCACGGCGGGGACGTACTCGACCTGACCGCCGTCATGACGGCCGTCGACCCCGCACTGCTGCTGCCCTACCTCGGCTGCGGCGACGATCTGGCGGAGGCCGGGCTGGCGGCGGCCGCGACCGACCAGCGCACGGTCGCGGACACGTGGGCACGGCAGCTGGAGTACGCCCCGGTCCTCGCCGTGGTGGACAGCGAGGAGGCGGACGAGCAGGACGACGCGCTCCTCGCGCAGCTGCATCCGACGGCCCGCCGGGTCGAGGCAGCCTCCGGCGAGCTGGCCGAGGCGGCCTTCGCGGGCTTCGACATAGAGGCCGCGGCGGCCCGCCAGCACCCGGCGTGCGCGCTGCTTCCGCAGGACGCGGACGACAAGGGCGTCGGCACGCTGGTGTGGCACCGCAACCGCCCCTTCCATCCGGAGCGGCTCTACGAAGCGCTGGAGGACCTGACCTGCGCGGCCGCCCGCAGCCGGGGGCGGTTCTGGCTCGCGGACCGGCCGGACACGCTGATGGCGTGGGACGCGGCGGGCGGTGCGCTGTGTGTGGAGAGTGCGGGGCCGTGGCTGGCATCGCTGCCGGACGCCGCCTGGGAAATGGTCCCGCCCGTACGCCGGGCCGCGGCCGCGCTCGACTGGCACCCGGAGCACGGGGACTGCTGCCAGCACCTGGTCTTCACTTCACCGGGACTCGACCGCGGCGGGCTCGAAGAGCTCCTCGAATCCTGCTTGTTGACCGATGCCGAATACGCGGCGGGGCGTGATGCGTGGAAGCTCCTGCCGCCCGCTTTTGATTCCCTTCTGGAGGCCTGATGTCCCGCCTGTCCCGAGGTAAAGATCCTCGTAAGCCGCTCAAGTCCCGCCCCAATCCGCTGGACGAGGCGAAGATTACGTACATTGACTACAAGGACACCGACCTGCTGCGGAAATTCATTTCGGATCGCGGGAAGATCCGGAGCCGTCGTGTGACAAGGGTCTCGGCCCAGCAGCAGCGGCAGCTGACCCGGGCCATCAAGAACGCCAGGGAGATGGCCCTGTTGCCCTACTCCTCGCGCTGATCGGAAGTTCTGTAATCAGGAGAGCACCCGGCGTGCACGTGCATCTGCCCATGCATCCACAAGTGAACAAAGCTATGATCCGGGGCAGTTGACATCTGCACTTTCCGGGAGCGACCTGTGCACCACGCGTACAACGGCATGGCGGCCACAGAGCTTCACGGGGTGGTCTGGCAGAAGAGCAGGCACAGCAACTCACAGGGGTCGTGTGTGGAGTTTGCCAAATTGCCGGGCGGGAATGTGGCAGTCCGCAATTCGCGACACCCGGACGGGCCCGCACTCGTCTACACACCTGCCGAGATCGAGGCGATGCTGCTCGGCATCAAGGACGGCGAGTTCGACCACCTGACAGCAGGCGGCTGACCGGAATCAACCGGTCCGCCACCCGCCTACTCTCGGTTACTGCTGTTCGCTCCTGAGGCGGAACAGCGCCCATACGACCTTGCCGCTCAGCGTCCCGGCGAGCGGGTGCCATCCCCAGCTGTCGCTGAATGAATCCACCAGAAACAAGCCACGTCCGGACTCGGCGGAGAAGTTGTCCGGCTCACGCGTCACCGGGCTCTCGTGGCTGGGGTCGCGCACGGCGCACACCAGACGCGAGGTCCAGCGCATCAGGTGCAGTCGTACGGGAGGGTCCTGCTCGCTCGTACGCGGGGTGTCGGCCGGCAGCGCGTGCCGCAGCGCGTTGGTGACGAGCTCGGAGACGACCAGGGCCACATCGTCGAAGCAGTCGCCGAGCTCCCACTGCGCCAGCGTGGACTTGGTGAACTGGCGGGCTCCGCGCACCGCTTCGTACCTGGGAGGCAGCGCGCAGGAGGCTGAGCTGGAGACCTCTGCGGGGTCGATGGGGGGAAGCCCCTGCCTTAATGGCTCGAACGGCTCGAGCACGGTCGATCCATTCGTCCCCATGCGAGGCACTCCCGGGATTCGCGGTCGTTGCGATACAGCGGTAGCGATGCGGCGGTAGTACGGCGTCAGCACGAAAGAGCATGCAGGTGCGCGCGGACCATGGTTCCGAATGCGTACGGCAGATGCAAGGGCAGATGCACGTGCACGCGCCGGACCTGTCCGACCCCGTGCCGGTTCTTGCTCATTTCTTCCCACCACCTCTTTTGGTGACTTGTACAGCTCTTGCCATTTCCGTAATCGGATGAGTACGGGGTGAAGCGTTTTAATGGCAGACTGCGCCTCTCGGAGACCTGGGGGACGGCGCTCCGCTACTGAACTGTCGGACTCGGGAGGGCTGGAGAAGTGACCGCAGGCGAGTCGAGCGGCTCTGTGGTGCGGCGCATCCTGCTGGGATCCCAGCTCAGGCGGCTGCGTGAGTCGCGTGGGGTCACACGCGAGGCGGCCGGCTACTCGATCCGCGCATCCGAATCGAAGATCAGCCGCATGGAGTTGGGACGGGTGAGCTTCAAGGCCAGGGACGTCGAGGACCTGCTGACGCTCTACGGCGTCACGGACGGCACGGAGCGCGAGTCGCTGCTGAGCCTGGCGCGGGAGGCCAACGTGGCGGGCTGGTGGCACAGTTACGGCGATGTGCTGCCTGGCTGGTTCCAGACGTACATCGGACTGGAAGGTGCCGCCTCCCTCATCCGGATCTACGAAGTCCAGTTCGTACACGGACTGTTGCAGACCGAGAGCTACGCGCACGCCGTCGTCTCCCGCGGCATGCCGCAGGCGAGCGCGGCGGAGGTCGACCGCAGGGTCGCGCTGCGCCTGGAGCGTCAGAAGGTGCTCGTGTCCGAGCGCGCGCCGCACTTCCACGCCGTACTCGACGAGGCGGCGCTGCGCCGTCCGTACGGCGACCGGGCCGTGATGCGGGGGCAGTTGCAGCACCTCATAGAGGTGTCGGAGCAGCGGAACATCACGCTGCAGGTCATGCCGTTCAGCTTCGGCGGTCACGCGGGGGAGAGCGGCGCGTTCACGATGCTGCAGTTCCCCGAGTCGGACCTCTCGGACCTCGTCTACCTGGAGCAGCTCACCAGCGCGCTCTACCTGGACAAGCGCGAGGAAGTCGCCCAGTACCAGCGGGTGATGGAGCGGCTCCAGAAGGACAGTCCGAGCGCGGCGGAATCCCGGGACGTGCTGCGCGGACTGCTTCAACTCACGTAACCCGCCAGTAGGATGAGGTTTTATCAGGAGTCCGCACCTGCTCACCCTGCAGTAAGGGATCGCATGTCCTTCTTCACCGACCTGGCCCATCAGTACATTGACGGCGAGTGGCGGACCGGCAGCGGCTCGTGGGACATCATCGACTTCAACCCGTACAACGGGGAGAAGCTCGCCGCGATCACGGTGGCCTCGGTGGACGAGGTCGACGAGGCCTATCTGGCGGCGGAGCGCGCGCAGCCGGCCTGGGCCGCGTCGAGTGCGTACAAGAGGCGGGACGTCCTGGAGCGCGCCCTGCGGATCACGCAGGACCGCGAGGACGAGATCACCGAGGCGATCATCGACGAGCTCGGCGGTACGCGGCTGAAGGCGGCGTACGAGGTTCATCTCGCCAAGGAGTTCCTGCGCGAGGCGATGCAGAGCGCGCTGCGGCCCGAGGGGAGCATCATGCCCTCGCCGGTGGAGGGCAAGGAGAACCGCGTCTACCGGCTGCCCGTCGGTGTCGTCGGTGTCATCAGCCCCTTCAACTTCCCCTTCCTGGTGACGCTCAAGTCGGTCGCCCCGGCGCTGGCGCTGGGCAACGCGGTCGTGATCAAGCCGAACCAGAACACGCCTGTTGTCGGCGGCGGCCTGATAGCCAAGATATTCGAGGACGCGGGGCTGCCCGCCGGGCTGCTGAATGTGCTGATCACGGACATCGCGGAGATCGGTGACGCGCTGATAGAGCACCGGGTGCCGAAGGTGATCTCCTTCGCGGGCTCCGACAAGGTGGGGCGGCACGTGGCCGCCGTCGCCGCGAGCCACTTCAAGCGCGCGGTGCTCGAACTGAGCGGCAACAGCGCGCTGGTCGTCCTGGACGACGCGGACATCGACTACGCGGTGGACGCCGCGGTCTTCAGCCGCTTCGTGTACCAGGGGCAGGTCTGCATGGCCGCCAACCGCATCCTGGTGGACCGCTCGGTCGAGGCGGAGTTCACGGAGAAGTTCGTAGCGAAGGTACGGTCCCTGGTGACCGGCGACCCGGCCGACGCCAGGACCCACATCGGGCCGGTCATCAACACGTTCCAGGCGGACGCGCTGACGGGGCTGGTGGAGCAGGCGCTCGCCGAGGGCGCGACCGCGCTCGTACGAGGGTCTACGCGCGGCAATCTGGTCGAGCCGACCGTACTGAGCGGGCTGCCGGCCGACTCTCCGATCCTGGCGCAGGAGATTTTCGGTCCGGTGGTCCTGCTGATCCCGTTCGACGGCGAGGACGCGGCCGTACGGATCGCCAACAACAGCGAGTACGGGCTGAGCGGGGCGGTCCACACGGGGAACCTGGAGCGGGGCGTGCGCTTCGCGAAGCGCGTCGAGACCGGGATGATCCACATCAACGACTCGACGGTCCAGGACGAACCGCAGGTGGCCTTCGGCGGCGAAAAGTCGTCGGGGATCGGGCGGCTGAACGGGGAGTCGGCGGTGGAGGCGTTCACCACGCAGAAGTGGATCTCCGTGCAGCACGGGCGGACGAAGTTTCCGTTCTGACCGGAGAGTTGCGGACAGCCTCTGTCCGCAAGGGTTCGTAGCGTAGCTCTTGTCAGTTCGACGACGAGACGACGACAAGGCGGACATCATGGTCGCACACGTGAACGCAGAGGCCCGCGGCGACGAGCGTGGCGCGCTCCTGGCCTTCCTGGACGCCGAGCGCGGCGGCATCCGGCGGGCGCTGCTCGGGCTGACGGACGAGCTGGCCGCGACGAAGCCGAGTGCGAGCGAGCTGTCGCTGTCCGGGCTCCTCAAGCACGTTTCCGAGGTGGAGCAGGGCTGGCTGTCCCGGGCGAAGCAGGTCGCGCCGGAGGTGCAGCGGTCCGAGGAGAACTGGGACGAGACCTTCCGGCTCGTCGGTGACGAGACGGTCGAGAGCCGGCTGGCGTACTGGGAGAAGGTCGCGCAGCAGACCGAGGAGTTCATCCGGTCGGTGCCGAGCCTGGACGACACCTTCCCGCTGCCGGACGAGCCGTGGTTCCCCGACTCGGAGCGGGTCTCGATGCGGTGGCTGCTGCTCCGGCTGATCACCGAGATGTCCCGGCACTCCGGCCACGCCGACATCATCCGCGAGAGCCTGGACGGCAAGACGGCGTTCGAGCTGGTGGCGCTGGAGCGCGGCGAGACCTGGGGCTGATCTTTCCTCCTCGCCGCACCCGTTACTCTCTAATCAAAGTTGAGTAGAAGGTGAAAGGGTGAGGGTGCGGCGATGTCAGCGATCAGGCTGCTGGTCCTCGGCGCCGTCCGTCAGCACGGGCGCGCGCACGGCTATCAAGTACGCAACGACCTGGAGTACTGGGGCGCCCACGAGTGGTCCAACGCCAAGCCCGGGTCGATCTATCACGCGCTGAAGCAGATGGCCAAGCAGGGACTGCTGCACGCCCACGAGATCGCGCCGAGCACGGTCGGCGGTCCGCCGAGGACCGAGTACGAGGTCACGGAGAAGGGCACCGAGGAGTACTTCGGGCTGCTCCGCGAGGCCTTGACGACGTACGACCAGAAGATGGACGTGCTGTCGGCGGGGATCGGCTTCATCGTCGACCTGGAGCGGTCCGAGGCGGTCGAGCTGCTAAAGGAGCGGGTGCGGGGGCTGGAGGGGTGGCGGTCGGCCGTCACCGAGTACTACACGCCGGAGGACGGGCCGGAGTCGATCGGTCACATCGGCGAAATCATGAACATGTGGGTCCACTCGGCGGACGCGGGGGCCGAGTGGACGCGCGGCCTCATCTCCCGGATCGAGGGCGGGGCGTACACCTTCGCGGGTGAGGGCGGCGAGCCCTTCGTGGGAGTGCTGGCAGAGGGCCAGGAGAATCCGTACGCCAGCTAATCAAGTTTGACGAATGGTGGTGGCGGGTTTACCTTTGGCGTCGTAGTCAAGTTTGACTACATGCCTTCGGAGGAGATGGATGTCATTGGCTGACGTCGACGCGGCGATCGTCGTCCAAGGAGCACAGAAGCGGTACGGGGAGAAGCGGGCCCTGGACGGGCTGGACCTGGTGGTGGGGCGCGGCACGGTGCACGGCGTGCTCGGGCCGAATGGCGCGGGCAAGACCACGATCGTCCGGATCATGGCCACGCTGCTGCGGCACGACGCGGGACGGGTGGAGGTGGCCGGGTACGACGTACGGTCGCAGGCCCGCGAGGTGCGGGCGCGGATCGGGCTGCTGGGGCAGCACGCGGCGGTGGACGAGGAGCTGGGCGGGCGGCAGAACCTGGAGATGTTCGGCCGGCTGTACCACCTGGGAGCGCGCCGGGCGGGCGCACGGGCCGACGAACTGCTTCAGCGTTTCGGGCTCGCCGACGTGGGGAGCAAGCCGGTCGGGAAGTACAGCGGAGGCATGCGGCGGCGGCTGGATCTGGCCGCCTCGCTCATCACGGACCCGCAGGTGCTGTTCCTGGACGAGCCGACGACCGGGCTCGACCCGCGCGGGCGCGCGGAGGTGTGGGGCGCGGTGCGGTCGCTGGTCGGGGGAGGTACGACCGTACTGCTCACCACGCAGTATCTGGAGGAGGCCGACCAGCTGGCCGACCGGATCACGGTGATCGACCGGGGCAGGGCCGTCGCCGAGGGAACGCCGGACGAGCTGAAGGGCAAGGTCGGCGGCGACCGGATCGACGTGGTGCTGCACGACGCAGGGCAACTGGGCGCGGCGGCCGCGCTGATGGGCCCGGACGCGGAGACGGACGTGGACCGGCGGCGGATCAGCGCGCCGGTGGCGGACCGGATGGCGGCGCTGACCCGGATCGTACGGGCGCTGGAGGCGGCGGGGATCGAGGCGCAGGACATCGCGCTGCGCAGGCCGACGCTCGACGAGGTGTTCCTGCACCTTACGAAGGAGACCGGCGAATCCGGCGAGACGAAGGAGATTGCGGCATGAGCGGCGCGGGCGCGGCTGTGGGGTGGGCGGTCACCGATTCCTGGACGATGACGCGGCGCGAACTCGCCCACTGGGCGCGGCAGCCGGTGCGGGTGATCGTCGGCCTGGTCTTCCCGGTGATGCTGCTGCTGATGTTCGGATTCCTGGTCGGTGGCGGCAAGGGGGTGTCGGGCGATTACGTCGACTTCCTGGTGCCCGGCATGCTGGCGCTGACCATGGCCTTCGGCCTGGAGGCGACGATGCTCGCGGTCACCCAGGACCTCAACAAGGGGGTCATCGACCGGTTCCGCTCGATGCCGATGGCCTCGGGGGCGGTACTGGTGGGGCGCGCGGTCGCGGACATGCTCCAGTCGGCGGCCGGCCTGGCGGTCATGGTCGCCGTCGGCTACGCGATCGGCTGGCGCTGGCACGGCGGGGTGCTCGGATTCCTGGGCGCGATCGGGCTGTTGCTGCTGCTCCGCTTCGCGATGCTGTGGATCGGCATCCAGCTGGCGATGGTCGCGGGCAAGCCGGAAATGGTCCAGGCGGTGCAGGTCCTGGTCTGGCCGGTCGGCTTCCTCTCCAACGCCTTCGCGACTGCGGAATCGATGCCGGGCTGGCTCGGCGCCGTCGTCGAATGGAACCCGCTGTCGGCGACGGCCACAGCGGTACGCGACCTCTTCGGCAACCCCGCGGCGGCCGGGAACTCGTGGCCCGCGGAACACGCGGGGCTGTTGGCGGTGGTGTGGCCGGTGGTGCTGGTGGCGGTGTTCTTCCCACTGGCGGTACGGAGGTTCGGGCGGCTGAGCCACTGAAATTGACGGGCTGAGAGGTGGAACCCGGGCGCGGTCGCGTTTTCGGTTAACACGTTCTGGCGGTACTTGGTCACGAAAACCAAGTGCGCATGCAACAGGATGCACAATGTCTGCCAGTTCCGATCCATTCGTATTCACCCGTAAACCGACGGTAGTACGGTCGCGTTTGTGCAGCTTCGTTACGCCTTTCGCATCGAGCCGAGCCCCGGGCAGCGCATCGCGCTGAGCCGGGCGTTCGGCTGTGCGCGGGTGGTGTTCAATGACTGTCTCCGGGCGCGGAGGGACGCGCATGCTGCGGGCCTGCCGTATCCGAAGTCGGCCCAGCTGTCGAAGCGGTTCATCACCGAGGCGAAGGCAACCCCCGAGCGCTCCTGGCTCGGGGAGGTGTCTGCCGTGGTTCTGCAGCAGTCCCTGCGGGACCTGGATTCCGCGTATTCCCACTTCTTCGCGAGCATCAAAGGCACTCGCAAGGGGCCGAAGGTCGGCGAGCCCCGGTTCAAGTCGAAGCGGGACAACCGGCAGGCTGTCAGGTTCACCGCGAACGCACGCTGGTCGATCACGCCGGGTGGGAAGCTGATCCTGCCGAAGATCGGCCCGGTGCGGGTGCGCTGGTCACGGTCGCTGCCGTCTGTGCCGTCCACGGTGACGGTGATCAGGGACGCATCCGGCCGGTATTGGGCGAGCTTCGTGGTGGAGACCGATCCGGCCAACGAGATGCTGCCGCCCACCACCGGAGATCAGGGAATTGACCTCGGGCTGACCCACTTCGCCGTGATGGCGGACGGGTCCCGGGTGAAGTCCCCGCGGTTCCTGCGCCGGGCGGAGAAGAAACTCAAACGACAGCAGCGCTGCCTGTCCCGCAAGGCCAGAGGCTCGAAGAACCGGGACAAGCAGCGCGTCAAAGTCGCCCGGGCGCATGCGAAGGTCGCGGACGCGCGCAGAGACTTCCACCACAAGCTGTCCACCAAGCTGATCCGTGAGAACCAAACGATCAGCGTGGAGAGCCTGTGCGTGAAGGGCCTGGCCCGCACCCGCCTGGCCAAGTCCGTGCACGACGCGGGGTGGTCCGCGTTTGTGAACATGCTGGACTACAAGGCGACCAGGTACGGGCGCACCCTCACCAAGGTGGACCGGACGTTCCCGTCCTCCCAGGTGTGCTCCGCATGCGGACACCGCGACGGACCCAAACCCCTGCACATCCGCGCCTGGACCTGCCGCCAGTGCGGGACCCGGCACGACCGGGACCACAACGCGGGCAAGAACGTGAAATACGAAGGCCGCCGGATACGGGCCGCAGCCGCATAGAGCAGCATCATCCACCCCAGGGCATGGGGCCTCACGCCGGTAACGGTGCGAGTAAACGCCTGCGGAGCACGGGTAAGACCAGGACTTGTCCCGGCACAGTGCGCAACCCCCACCGATGGCGGGGAGGAACCAGGAACCCACCTCAAGGCGAACCGTCACGACGGACGCCAGGGAGAGAATCGCCCCCGTTCACGACGCCGTTGGGCCCAACGGCGTCGTGAACGGGGGCGAGGATGTCAATCCGTTGGACAGGTCGCCGGCGTGACGGTGCGCACACTGCACCACTACGACGAGGTCGGAGCGCGGGAGCGTCAATCCCGAGTCGCCCCCTCTGGCCAGAGCACGCGTACCGGAACGCCCTTGCCCTCGGCGTAGGTGACGACGTCCGCCGTACCGCCGTGGCCCCGGGCTGGCTGTCTGTCCCAGACCGCGACCAGCACGTCAATCTGATCGACGAGTAGTTCGCTACCCGCCATGTGTGCGTGCGAGCCCGAGCCGTCAAGGCCCGTCCGATGCACGTACGACGCTCGGCGTAGCAGCGCGTCGTACGTGGGGTGGTGCCAGTCCGGAAGATCGGCGCGGTATTGCTCGGCGGGCAGCACAACCTCGATCCGGCCGCCGTGGTCGAGCACCGTCTGCACGAACCAGGTGTCGGGCCCCTCCCGTCGCAACCCTCCGACGATGAGCCGGCCAACCAGGACGCAGCCAAGCGGTTCACCAAGGCATCCGCAACAGACGGGGGCCCCCTCCGTCTGGAAGTCACCCACATCATCGATACCGTCGATGGTGACCGGCCGTACACCTATCTCGTCACCACCGCCGAGGGCACCCCGAGCAATCAGGACATCTCGGCGCTCATCGATGAGTGGACCTCATGGCCCGATAAGAGCACCGAGACCAGCATGGTCGGCGTCTACAGTGCCGACGGCTCCCGTATCGGCTCCGCAACCATCGACTCCGCAGCCAAGGTGAACAGCCCTCGCGGCTAACGTCCTACCGGAGATTAACCTGTGGGTTTAGGACTGGACGGTAGATGCGGCCCCGCCACGATCCGCTCCGGCTCCACGGTTCCCGACGACCGGCGCCCACCGTCGGTTACATCGGCCTACTGCCCGAACACCATCTCGGCGGCCTCCAGCCGGGCCACCTCCGCCTCGATCCCGGCCAGCTCCTTGCGCAGCAGTTCGGCACGTTCCGCCAGCTCAAGGCGCCGCTCGATCATCCACGTCAGCACATCCGTCATGAAGATCCCTCCCGCCGCGAACCTACGCACCAGCCCAAGCTCTCCGGGCAGAAACCCCGGAGGGCACCCCTGACGGACGATCACATGCTACCGATCTCCACCCCGACCAGCACGAGCACTCCGGCCAGATGCCACACCAGCCCTACTGACCAGCAGGAATCACGATGGCGGTAACTCAAATGAGCACCTGTCTGGCGAGGCCGACGCGGTAAGGCTCGCCGCGAAACTCGCCGAGCTGCGCAGCAGTACGGACAGCCTCGCCAGCCAGCACCCACAGGTGACGTTCCGGCCGTTGCCCCAAGTCTTGACCGACTGGAGCGCGGCCGGGATGGGCTCCCGTCCCCTCCGAGATGGACTCGCGTTGCTGCGTAGCCGGTACGCAGCTCTCGGACTGAGTCGGCCACTGCCCCTTGACCGCGTCATGGTCGGTACCCGCTCCGAGCGGGAAGGGGCGTACGGCGGATTCCACCACCCGAACCAGGGCTACCGGCACTTGCAGATGCGCGCCCTGATCACGGTGTCGGGACCGCTTTCCTCCGGTCTGCCAGCGGACCCGGAGTTAGCCGCGCTCGACCTGCTGCGGGCATACGCGCACGACTGCCTGCACTATGGCTCGTTCCGCAGCTACCGGCTCAGAGGCGACGAGATCGTACGGACGCAGTACGGCGTGAACTTTCGCCGCTACGACGGACGCACCTACTCGGCGCCTGACCTTGCCGGGTCGCCGACCACCCGCAATCTCGGCGTGGTCATGGAGGGTGCCTGCGATCGAGAGGCACGCGCCATCGCCCGGCAGATCGCCCGCCGCTTGGACATCACGCGTTCGGAAGGCATGACCGCCTACGTGTTCCGGGACGTGACCGGAACCCTCACCGCCACCGACACCGCCGCTCTCTCGCGACCAGCGCACCGCGCCACCCACGCCCCCACAGAGCCGGCAGCGGCCTTCCTGGAATCGATGGGGAAGTATCAGGAGTCCGTCAACGCCCGCTACGGCCGGTTCCTCGCCGACGTCGGCCGGGACGAGGCAGCCGACCTGCACACGGCCGTGCTGCGGGCAACACTGTCCGGCTCTCTCACCGGACTGTCGGCGTGGCTCGACCACCGCCACGGCCCCCGCTCGTTCGCCTCACTTTTCCTGAACCCCGGCTATCCGGTCCGCTTTCCCGGGTAGTCGGCCACTCGGGGCGGACCCTGTGCCCGCAGGGCACCGCGGCGAAGCCCGTCCTGGCCGCCTATCTGCGCGAGGCGATCCTGGCCAACGCCACCCGTCACCCGCCACCCGCCACGCGTAGCGCGCGGCGAGAGATACGGCTCGCGTACGGCCCCGGAGGCGTCCCGGGACCGTACGCAAGCCTGCTGTCACTCCTTGGAGAGGACGACCGCCGTGCCGTAGGCGCACACCTCAGTGCCCACATCGGCCGCGTCGGTAACGTCGAAACGCATCATCAGCACGCCGTTGGCACCACGCGCCCTGGCCTGCTCGACGAGCCGCTCCATCGCCTGGTTGCGGGTCTCCACAAGCGTCTTGGTGAGCCCCTTGAGTTCGCCGCCGATCATCGACTTCAGCCCGGCGCCGATCTGGCTGCCCAAGTGACGCGAGCGGACTGTCAGACCGAAGACCTCGCCGATCACCCGGTCCACCCGGTATCCAGGTGCGTCATTCGTGGTCACCACCAGTACGTCGGACTGAGTGCCCTGCCCACCGCCGTAATCCTCGATGCCCATGCGCATCCACCTCCTGGCGCACAGCTTTGCCCCGGTCCGTCCCCGGCGCCATCCCCCAGGGGGCTACTGGAACCAGGAGGACTCCGGTGGCGTTGATAGCTTTGGGCAGCCACACCCGCAGACGATCCCACCCAGGAGCCCGGTACCCGTGAATACGCTTGCGCTCGGACCGAGCTGGCTGGAGCCGAACTATCTGCTGGAGCAGTTCGGCCTGATCGGCCTGCTGGTCATCGTGTTCGCCGAGTCCGGCCTGCTCATCGGCTTCTTCCTGCCGGGAGACTCGCTGCTGTTCACCACCGGTCTGCTGGTGACCACGGGCGTTCTGAAGAACCCGCTGTGGCTGGTCTGCCTGCTGGTCGTGCTCGCGGCGATCATCGGCGACCAGGTCGGCTATCTCTTCGGCCGCAAGGTCGGGCCCGCGCTCTTCAAGCGCCCGGACTCCAAGCTCTTCAAGCAGGAGAACGTCGAGAAGGCCCACGACTTCTTCGAGAAGTACGGCCCGAAGTCGCTCGTCCTGGCCCGCTTCGTGCCGATCGTCCGTACCTTCACGCCGATCATCGCCGGCGTGAGCAGGATGAACTACCGCTCGTTCATCACGTTCAACATCATCGGTGGTGTGCTGTGGGGCGCGGGCGTCACGCTGCTCGGCGCCTCGCTCGGCAAGATCCAGTTCGTTCGTACGCACATCGAGGCGATCCTGATCCTGATCGTGCTGATCTCGGTCGTCCCGATCGCCGTCGAGTACCTGCGTGCCCGCAGCAAGAACAAGAAGGCCGCCCTCGCCGAAGACGGCGGCCAGGCCGACGGCACGCCCCCGGCTTCACGCGGCCGCCACGCCAAGCGCTGACTCCGGGGCAGAGCGCCGGATCGGCCGGCGCGGGCCCGGGCCCCTAGAAGCCGCGCGTCCGCTTGGCCGCGCGGCGGCTCGCCCCACGGCCCGCTCCCGGCATCTTCAGGAACAGCCGGGAGATCTCGCCACCGAGGTTCACGCCGATGGCGATGGCCAGCGACAGCGCCGCCGCCTTCGAGAGCGACGCGAGCCCGGAGTTCAGGTCGTTCTGCGCGATGCCCAGCAGTCCGAAGTACGTCGCTGAGCCCGGCAGCAGCGGACCGATCGCCGCCGTGACGTACGGCAGCGCCGACGCGTACTGGTAGCGCGAGAACAGCTGCCCGAAGAGACCCACCAGGCCGGCCGCGACAGCCGTCGAGGCCACCGCGGAGATCTCGCCGACGTCATGCATCGCGCCGTACACGAGCCAGGCCACTCCGCCGTTCAGCGTCACCATCAGCACGGTGTTGCGCTGCTGCTGGAGCAGGATCGCGAAGGCGAAACAGAGCAGCATCGACGCCAGGATCTGCGTCACCGGGCGCTCGACGGTCTCCAGCGACGTCGTCGCGTGCAGCTCGGCGTTCAACTGCACGCCCAGATAGAGGACGACCAGCACGCCGATGACGATCGCGATGAAGAAGTACATGACTTCGAGCAGTCGCGCCGACGCGGTGATGTAGTAGCCGGTCAGGCCGTCTTGCACGCCCGCGACCAGCGCCCGCCCCGGCAGCAGCGCGAAGAGCCCACCGGTGATCACGGCGGAGGGCCGGACGTCCCACATCGCCGAAGTCGGTGCCAGCGTGAGCGCCACCCCTATCGCGGCGGGCGGCATCGCCGCCACCACGAACTGGTAGAACTCCGGCAGCCCGCGCCCCGCGCACAGCCATGCCAGCCGGTCGCCGAGCATCGCTCCGATCGCGGCCGCCAGGAACACCACGGGCCCACCGCCGACCAGCACGGAAGCCGCACCGGCCAGCAGCCCGCTCGCCGACGTCAGCGCCCAGCCGGGGTACGGGTGACGGTTGCGGCGTATCTCCGCGAGCGTGCGGTACGCCTCCTCCAGCGTGACGTCGGTGTCCGGCGACGTGATGTCGTCGATGAGGTGGTAGACCGCCGCCAGGCGCGTGTAGTCGGTGCCCCGGCGGCGTACGGTCCTGCTCGCCGTCACCGGGTCCTCGACCAGCGACGGCTGGTACGAGATCGACAACAGGGTGAAGGTGACGTTCGGCTCGCAGCGGTCGAGCCCGTACGCCCGGCTCACGCCGAACATCGCCGCCTCGACGTCCTCGGCGCCCTCACCGCCCGCGAGCAGCAGCTCGCCGATACGCAGCGTCAGGTCCAGCACGCGCGGTACGGCGGGCCCGGCCTCGTCGTGGCGCTGCACCGGCTCCGGCACCGGCCGGTCGCCCACCGGCATGCGCAGCAGCGTACGCATCCGGTCCTGCCAGGGCGCCTCCTTGGTCAGCCGGACCATGGGCACCCCGTAGGCCGGAGTGAACGCGGGCGGCGCGTTCCGGGCGCTGTAAGTGCTCGGGGTGTCGAACGCCGAGGTCTCCGGCGGTACGGGGTGCTCCCCGGTGGTCGTGCCCCGCGGAAGTGCGAACTCGGAGGTCGGACTGTCCTCGTCGACCGGCTCCGGCTGTTCCACCCCGGCCGGCGGAGTGAAGGCGCTGCGCGCCTCGTCCGACTGCGGCTTGCGGTCCTCGGGGCCCTCACTCTCGGCTCCGCTGCCGCCGCGCTTCGGCTCCGCCACTTACTTGCCTCGCTTCGATTCCTTGATCCAGTACGTCCGCACGCCGGTCCGGGCCACCCGGGCCCGGGAGCCCAAGCCATGGCCAAGGCCAGACAAGCCCAGTATGCGGACGGACACCTTCCCCTCGCCGCCCGCCGTGATGCCAGCTGAGCCAGGGGGCTCGTCAGTGGCTGCCGCCCTGCGCCTGCAGGCGCTTGTACGAGGCTTCGACCTCGGCCTCGGCCTCGGTGCGGCCGACCCAGTCGGCGCCCTCTACGGACTTGCCGGGCTCCAGGTCCTTGTAGACCTCGAAGAAGTGCTGGATCTCCAGGCGGTCGAACTCCGACACGTGGTGGATGTCGCGCAGGTGCTCGACCCGCGGGTCCGACGCCGGGACGCACAGCAGCTTGTCGTCGCCGCCGGCCTCGTCGGTCATCCGGAACATGCCGATCGCGCGGCACTTGATGACACAGCCGGGGAAGGTGGGCTCGTCGAGCAGTACGAGCGCGTCCAGCGGGTCGCCGTCCTCGCCGAGGGTGTTCTCGACGAAGCCGTAGTCCGCCGGGTAGCTCGTGGAAGTGAAGAGTCGACGGTCCAGGCGGATCCGGCCGGTCTCGTGGTCCACCTCGTACTTGTTCCGCGAACCCTTCGGAATCTCGATGGTGACGTCGAACTCCACGGGTGGTTCCTCCATGATCAGCACATACTCCGGATTGTGCTGCGTCCTTCCGGGGGGCGAGCCCCGGACCGCCGGCCGGTTCGGTAGGCCGGACGAGCCAGGGCGTCATGCTCCCGGCAACACGCAGTGGTTAAGTGTCCCTCACGCAGGTGTGTGATCGCGAAAGGGGCTGGTCCGAGGTGCCGGAGCGCAAAACATGGCAGCTCGCGACGATCGCAGCTGTGACCGGTCTCGCCCTCTCTGCCGGGGCGGTGGCCGCAGCAGGCCCCTGGGACTCCGGTCAGCGTAAGGCCGAGCGGGCGTGGGCCGCCTCCCAGGACCGTACGGGTGGCGCACATCACGAGTTCCCGGCGCGTGCCGTCCCCGCACCCGCCCCCAGCGCGCCCGGCGTGCTCACCGCGCTCGGCGCCCCCGTGCCGCCGCCCGCCGAGAGCGGCCTCGCGGACGCCCTGGATCCGCTGCTGCGCGACCCCGCCCTCGGCACGCTGCGTACCGCGTCGGTCATCGACACCGCGACCGGCACGCAGGTGTACGGGAAGGGGGACGCGGAGGCGATGATTCCGGCGTCCACCATCAAAATCGCGACATCGGTCGCCGCACTCTCCGCCCTCGGCCCCGACCACCGCATCGCCACCACCGTCATCGCGACCCCCGACGGCAAGAAGACCGTCCTCGTCGGCGGCGGCGATCCGACGCTGGACCGGGACGCCCTCGCCTCCCTGGCCGACGACACCGCGCGGGCGCTGCGGGACCGGGGCGTCGGCGAGACCGAGCTCGCGTACGACGCCTCGCTCTACTCGGGACCCGAGCGCCACCCCATCGGCCCCAACCCCAACATCAGCCCCGTCAGCCCCCTGATGATCGAGGAGGGCCGGCTCGACGGCTCCCGCAGCGGCCCCGCCCCGCGCAGCGCCGACCCCGCGGGCGACGCCGCCCGCGCCTTCGCGGAGATGCTGCGCGAGCGCGGCATCAAGGGGAAGGGCGACCCCGCATCCGGCAAGGGCCCGCACGACGCGGAACCGGTGGCCAGGGCCCTCTCCGCGCCCCTGTCCGCCCTCGTCGAGCGCACCCTTACCAACAGCGACAACGACCTCGCCGAGTCCCTGGCCCGCCAGACGGCACTCGCCTCGGACGAGCCGGCCAGTTTCGAAGGCGCGGGCAAGGCCGTCGAGTCCTGGCTGAAGAAGCTCCAACTGCCGCTGTCCGGCGCCCGTTTCGCCGACGGAAGCGGCCTGGACCGCGACGACCGGATGTCCGCCGCCCTGCTGGCCGGCCTCCTCGCCCGCGCCGCCGACCCCGCCCGCCCCGCACTGCGCCCCGTCCTCACCGGCCTGCCGGTGGCCGGATTCAGCGGCACCCTGAAGAGCCGGTACACCAACGACTCACCGGGTACGGGCATGGTCCGCGCCAAGACCGGCACGCTGACCGGCGTGAACACACTGGCCGGCACCGTCGTCGACGCGGACGGCCGGCTCCTGTCCTTCGCCTTCCTCACCTCCGGCACCACAGGCCCCGACGGGGCCCAGTCCGCCCTGGACCGCCTGGCCTCCACGATCGCCAACTGCGGCTGCGAGCCGTCCGCGGGGCGGCCCGGACGCACGTGAACCCCGAGGAACCTCAGGGGTACAGGTGGAGCACAACACCTCTCCGCGGGCCGGGTCGACAACGTACGGTTGACGCATGACGAGCATCGGTGGTGCGGAGATGGTCGACTGGAACCTCGCGGTGGCGACCGCGACCCGACTGGTGAGGCCAGGCCCCGACGTGACCCGGGACGAGGCGCGAGCCGTCGTCGCCGAGCTCCGCCGGCACGCCAAGGCCTCCGAGGAGCACGTCCGTGGCTTCACGCGGATGATCCCCGAAGGGCACGCGCCCCAGGACACCCCGGTCCTCGTGGTCGACCGGGCCGGCTGGATCAGGGCGAACGTCGCCGGATTCAGGGAGGTCCTGCGGCCGCTCCTCGACAAGATGCAGGAACGCAGGGGCACCGGGCCCGGCGGCGCCGTGCTCGGTGCGGTCGGCGGCAAGGTGACCGGCGTAGAGGTCGGCATGCTGCTGTCCTTCCTCGCCTCACGCGTCCTCGGACAGTACGAGACGTTCGCCCCGCCCTCCCGCGAGCTCCCCGCCGGCACCGGCGGCGGCCGCCTGCTGCTCGTCGCCCCGAACATCGTGCACGTCGAGCGGGAGCTCGAAGTCCACCCGCACGACTTCCGGCTCTGGGTCTGCCTGCACGAGGAGACCCACCGCACCCAGTTCACGGCCGTGCCCTGGCTGCGCGACCACCTGGAGGGCGAAATCCAGTCGTTCCTCGGCGAGACCGAGGTCGACCCGATGACGGTCCTGGAGCGCCTGCGCGAGGCGGCCCAGTTACTGGCCGGCGGCCGCCCCGAGGGTGAGGCTGGCGAGGACGGCGGCCGCAGCCTCGTCGAGATCGTCCAGACCCCCGCCCAGCGCGAGATCCTGAGCCGCCTGACCGCCGTCATGTCGTTGCTCGAAGGCCACGCCGACTTCGTGATGGACGGCGTGGGGCCCGACGTGGTGCCGTCCGTCGCCGAGATCCGCGAGAAGTTCCAGCAGCGCAGGGCCCGCGGCGCCAGCCGCCTGGACCTGGCTCTGCGCAAGCTGCTCGGCCTGGACGCCAAGCTCCGGCAGTACCGTGACGGTGAGCGTTTTGCACGGGCTGTGGTGGAGGAGGTCGGAATGGACGGCTTCAACCGGGTCTGGACCTCCCCGAACACGCTCCCCACGAAGGCGGAGATCGCCAAACCGGCGGACTGGGTCGCGCGGGTGCACCGATAGGACAGGGTCATAATCCGGCTGCGGCCGACGGCAGGAGAACGCCCTCCTAATCACCCATCCGAGGGACCGTGAGCGGTGGGTAGGCGTGCGATGCTCGGGGAATGGCTCGGCTCTGTCACCATCGACGCACTCTGAGTGACTGGCTTCTCCTCCCGAGGCACCCCAACTTCATCGAAGGGCACCGGACATGGGTCCCCATCCTGCGGTCGCAGCGATACGCCTGGCGGTCCGCCGCGTACTCCACGACGTACTCAACGACATCACCGCCCCCGACAACCTCACGCCCCCGCACGAGCCGCCGCCCCCGCCGCTCGTGCTGGTGGCATGCTCCGGCGGCGCCGACTCCATGGCGCTCGCCTCCGCCCTCGCCTTCGAGGCGCCCAAGCTCGGCATCCGGGCCGGCGGCGTCACGGTCGACCACGGCCTCCAGGAAGGCTCCGACAGGCGGGCCGCCGAGGTCGTCAACCGCCTCGCCGCGCTGCGCCTCGAACCGGTCGAGGCCGTCGCGGTGACCGTCGGCCGTGACGGCGGCCCCGAAGCGGCCGCCCGCGACGCCCGCTACGCCGCGCTGGACGCCGCCGCCGAGCGCCACGGCGCCGCCGCCGTCCTGCTCGGCCACACCCGCGACGACCAGGCGGAGACGGTTCTGCTCGGCCTCGCCCGCGGCTCCGGCATCCGCTCGCTGTCCGGCATGGCCGCCGTGACCGGCGCGGGGCGCTACCGCAGGCCCTTCCTCCAGATCGACCGGCAGACCGCCCGCAAGGCCTGCATGGTGCAGTCGCTGCCCGTCTGGGACGACCCGCACAACACCGACCCCGCCTACACCCGCTCCCGGCTGCGCCACGACGGGCTGCCCGCCCTGGAGAAGGCGCTCGGCAAAGGAGTCGTCGAGGCCCTCGCCAGGACCGCGCAGCTCTCCCGCGACGATGCCGACGCCCTGGACGACTGGGCCGCCGAGGCGGACGCCTCCGTACGGGACGCATCGGGCCAGCTGGAGTGCGTCAAGCTCTACGCCTTGCCCCCCGCCGTACGCCGCCGGATCCTGCGCCGGGCGGCCATCTCCGCCGGCTCACCGGCCGGATCCCTCTTCGCGCGGCACGTCGAAGAAGTTGACCGGCTGATCACCGGCTGGCGCGGGCAAGGGGTCATCAACCTCCCCGGCCGGGTGGAGGCGCAGCGGCAGGGTGGCAGACTGGTCATCCGGCAGGGCTGATGCGCTGAAGCACTACGAAAGTGACCCCGGTGGACGAGAAGGACATGGGCACCGACCTCAAGTCGGTGCTCATCACCAAGGAAGAAATCGACGCGAAGCTGGCCGAGCTGGCCGCGAAGATCGATGCGGAGTACGCGGGCAAGGACCTGCTCATCGTGGGTGTCCTCAAGGGCGCCGTCATGGTGATGGCCGACCTGGCACGCGCGCTGTCCACCCCCGTCACGATGGACTGGATGGCGGTCTCGTCGTACGGCGCGGGCACCCAGTCGTCCGGCGTGGTCCGCATCCTCAAGGACCTCGACACCGACATCAAGGGCAAGCACGTCCTGATCGTCGAGGACATCATCGACTCGGGTCTGACGCTCTCCTGGCTGCTGTCGAACCTCGGATCGCGTGAGCCCGCGTCCCTGAACGTCTGCACGCTGCTGCGCAAGCCCGAGGCGGCGAAGGTCACGCTCGACGTGAAGTGGGTCGGCTTCGACATTCCCAATGAGTTTGTCGTCGGCTACGGCCTGGATTACGCCGAGAAGCACCGGAATCTGCCTTTCGTCGGAACTCTCGCCCCGCACGTCTACGGCGGCTGAGCCGGGAACCTCCACCCATGCCCCGGCGTTGGAGCATGGGAAGGCAGGTTCGTCAGCCGTCCCCGGCAGCCGCGGGTGACAATGCTGGGGTACCGTCCGAAGAACAGTCTTTTTAAACAGCAGCATTTACCTACGGGCAGGAGGGACGGGGCGACTACCGCCCCGTATGGATGGACGTGAAGCGATACTTCCGTGGGCCGGTCATGTGGATCGTGCTGGCCGTCCTCGCCGTGGTCGTGTTGATGCAGGTTGTCGGCTCGTCCGGCGGCTACAAGACGGTGGACACTGCCGAGGTCGTCCAGGCGATCGACAAGAACCAGGTCAAGCAGGCCAAGCTGACGACCGGTGACGAACAAGTCATCAAGGTCGAGCTGAAGGACGGCCAGAAGGTCAAGGACAGCAGCAAGATCCAGGCGAGCTACATCGGCGACCAGGGCGTCGCGCTCGCCAACAAGCTGCAGTCGAAGTTCGACAGCGGGGACATCGACAAGGGCTACACGGTCTCCCCCTCCAAGCAGAATCCGTTCGTCGGGATCCTGCTCTCCCTGCTCCCCTTTGTCCTCATCGTTGTCGTCTTCCTGTTCCTGATGAATCAGATGCAGGGCGGCGGCTCCCGGGTCATGCAGTTCGGGAAGTCCAAGGCGAAACTCATCACCAAGGACACCCCGAAGACGACGTTCGCCGATGTGGCGGGCGCCGACGAGGCGGTCGAGGAGCTCCACGAGATCAAGGAGTTCCTGCAGGAGCCGGCGAAGTTCCAGGCCGTCGGCGCCAAGATCCCCAAGGGTGTGCTGCTGTACGGCCCGCCCGGTACGGGCAAGACGCTGCTCGCGCGTGCTGTCGCGGGCGAGGCCGGCGTTCCGTTCTACTCGATCTCCGGTTCCGACTTCGTCGAGATGTTCGTCGGTGTCGGTGCCTCCCGTGTGCGTGACCTCTTCGAGCAGGCCAAGGCTAACGCCCCGGCGATCGTCTTCGTCGACGAGATCGACGCCGTCGGCCGCCACCGCGGCGCCGGCATGGGCGGCGGTCACGACGAGCGCGAGCAGACGCTGAACCAGTTGCTCGTCGAGATGGACGGCTTCGACGTGAAGGGCGGCGTCATCCTGATCGCCGCCACGAACCGGCCGGACATCCTCGACCCGGCGCTGCTGCGTCCGGGCCGCTTCGACCGGCAGATCGCGGTCGACCGTCCGGACCTCATGGGCCGTCTCGAGATCCTCAAGGTGCACGCCAAGGGCAAGCCCGTCACGCCGGACGTCGACCTTCGGGCCGTCGCCCGCCGTACGCCCGGCTTCACCGGCGCCGACCTGGCGAACGTGCTGAACGAAGCCGCGCTGCTGACCGCCCGTAGTGACAAGAAGCTGGTCGACAACCACTCCTTGGACGAGGCGATCGACCGCGTCGTGGCCGGACCGCAGAAGCGGACCCGGATCATGAGCGAGAAGGAAAAGAAGATCACCGCGTACCACGAGGGCGGACACGCCCTGGTCGCGGCGGCTTCTCCGAACAGCGACCCGGTGCACAAGGTCACCATCCTGTCCCGCGGGCGTGCCCTCGGTTACACGATGGTGCTCCCGGACGAGGACAAGTACTCGACCACGCGCAACGAGATGCTGGACCAGCTCGCCTACATGATGGGCGGCCGTGCGGCCGAGGAACTGGTGTTCCACGACCCGACCACGGGCGCTTCGAACGACATCGAGAAGGCCACCGCCACGGCCCGCGCGATGGTCACGCAGTACGGCATGACCGAGCGCCTCGGCGCGATCAAGTTCGGCCAGGACGGCTCCGAGCCGTTCCTCGGCCGTGACATGGGTCACCAGCGCGACTACTCGGAAGAGGTCGCCGCGCTGGTCGACGAAGAGGTCAAGAAGCTCATCGAGACCGCGCACAACGAGGCGTGGGAGATCCTCGTCGAGAACCGCGACGTTCTCGACAACCTGGTTCTGGCCCTCCTGGAGAAGGAGACGCTGAACAAGGAGGAGATCGCCGAGATCTTCAGCCCGATCGTGAAGCGCCCGGCCCGCCCCGCGTGGACCGGTTCTTCCCGCCGTATGCCGTCCACGCGGCCGCCGGTGCTTTCCCCGAAGGAGCTCTCCCTCACCAATGGCGCCACTGCCAACGGCGCGACTCCCGCGGTGACGGCCGGCTCCGTGGAAACCCCGGCCACCGAGGCGATCCCCGAGGAGCGCCCCGAGAGCTGATCATTCCGGCCCCGCGGGGCCCGGAATGGATGCCGCGTCCCCCAGGTTTTAGCCTGGGGGACGCGGCATTTTCGTACGTCCGCACGTTTGCGGCATGTGAAAGCACAGGAACGAGGCACAGATGACCGACCCGGTGACGTTGGACGGCGAAGGATCAATCGGCGAGTTCGACGAGAAGCGGGCCGAGAACGCCGTACGTGAGCTCCTCATCTCGATCGGAGAGGACCCCGACCGAGAAGGGCTGCGGGCAACGCCGGGGCGCGTTGCGCGGGCGTACAAGGAGATATTCGCCGGCCTGTGGCAGCAGCCCGAGGACGTGCTGACGACGACGTTCGACCTGGGTCACGACGAGATGATCCTGGTCAAGGACATCGAGGTCTTCAGCACGTGTGAACACCACCTGGTCCCGTTCCGCGGAGTCGCCCACGTCGGCTACATCCCGGCGAACAGCGGCAAGATCACCGGCCTGTCCAAGCTGGCGCGGCTGGTCGACGTCTACGCCCGCCGCCCGCAGGTGCAGGAGCGGCTCACGACGCAGATCGCCGATTCGCTGATGGACATCCTGGAGCCGCGCGGGGTGATCGTGGTCATCGAGTGCGAGCACATGTGCATGTCGATGCGCGGCATCCGCAAGCCCGGTGCGAAGACCATCACCTCCGCGGTGCGCGGGCAGCTGAGGGACTCGGCGACGCGCAACGAGGCGATGAGCCTGATCATGGCCCGCTGACCGGCTCAGGCTCAGGCGGCGCGGGCCGTGCCCCCGTTGTCTTCGTCCTCGGGGAGCTTGCAGACTCGCTCCAGGAAGAACGCCGCCGCGACGACGCCCGCGCCCGCCAGGACCGCCAGGCCCGCGTAGATGGCCTGGTCCCGGCGGGCGGGGACGTCGAGGCTGTTCATCAGCAGATGGACGCCCACGCCGCCGTACATCCCGCAGACCAGCGACGCGACGAGCGCGCTCGCCTGGCCGAATACCACCGCGCGGGCCGCCATCAGCGGCTCCACGCCCTTGGCGCCCGGCCGGCGCTCGCGCTGGGCGCGCAGCCGGGAGCGGATCGACAGCGCGGTCGCGAGCAGGACGACGGCGATCACGGCCAGCACGACGGGGGCCGCGAGCGGCACGCTCGGCAGCGTGCCGAACGTGTCCCAGAGCTGGGCGCCGCCCCAGGAGAGGACGCCTGCCACGGCGAAGAGACCGGCCAGTACGCCGAGCCGAAGTTGCTTCACCGAGAGTGCCCCTCACATCGGTTCATGTCGCAGCCGGTCATGATCACTGCCAGTCGGTCACTTTAACGACTACTCGGGCAGCCGGAGTTCCAGATCGGGGCGGGGGAGTACGCCATGGGCGCCGACGCCGTTGAGCAGGTCGGCGACGGGGCCGCGGCCGGGCAGCTGTGCCTCCGGCTCCACGTCGTGCCACGGGGCGAGGACGAAGGCGCGTTCGTGGGCGCGGGGGTGCGGGAGGGTGAGGAGAGGGTCCTCGGACACCACATCGGCGTACGCCACGATGTCCACGTCGATCGTGCGCGGGCCCCAGCGCTCCTGCCGGACCCGGTCGAAGGCTTCCTCGATGGCCTGGCCGCGCTCCAGCAGGGAGGACGGCGGCAGGGTGGTCTTGATCAGGACGACCGCGTTGAAGTACGACGGCTGGGTGCCGGGGTCGACGCCCCAGGGCTCCGTCTCGTACACCGGAGAGACGGCCTTGACCCGCAGGCCCGGCGTGTCCTCCAGGGCGTCGATCGCGCCCTGGATGGTCTCCAGGCGGTTGCCCAGATTCGAGCCGAGGGAGATCACGGCCCGTTTCGGGTTGGACAGTGTGATGTCCGCGGCGTCCACCTGTTCCACCACGGAGGCGGGCACCGGCTGCACCGTCGGGTCGCTCTGGGTGGGGTTCATACTCGGCTCCGGGTGATGGTGATGGTCACGTCGTCGAAGGGGACCGTGATCGGGGCGTCCGGCTTGTGGACGCAGACCTCGACCTCCTTCACCCCGTCGTGCTTGAGGCACTGCTGGGCGATCCGCTCAGCGAGCGTCTCGATCAGATCCACCGGTTCGCCCTGGACGACGTCCACGACTTCCTCCGCCACGACGCCGTAGTGCACGGTCTTCGCCAGGTCGTCGTCGGCCGCCGCGGGGCGGGTGTCGAGGCCGAGAACCAGGTCCACGATGAAGGTCTGGCCTTCCTCACGCTCCCGGGGGAACACGCCGTGGTGCCCACGGGCCTTGAGGCCGCGCAGCGCGACACGATCCACGCGAATCACTCCTGCTGTCGTAGAGAAAACGAGGGCGCTGCCGAGTGCGGTCGGCACGCCACCCTCACCCGAATCTACCTGCGAGCACTGACACCGGGCGCCCATGGGGGCTATGGACAGAAGCTGGTGGGGCTGGTAGCCGCCCCTACCCAGGGGCTCCGGACGCCAACCTTCCCCAGGCCCCTACCCACTCAGGCGGGGGACTCGTCGTCCTCGTCCTCACCGTTTTCGGTCAGAACGGGGGAGCCGTGGTGCGACCACAGTCTCCAGCCGTCCTCTGTGCGACGGAACACATTGGTAGCCACGATGAGCTGTCCGACCAGCGGGCCGAGTTCGCCCGCCTCCTCGGCCGGGCCGCCGCTCAGCGTGTTCTCGGTGCACACCACCAGGGCGGTGTCACCCAGGACGTTCACCTGCACGTCTGTGAGAAAGAACTGGATGTACTCCGTGTTCGCCATGATCAGGGCGTACGAGCGCAACACCTCGCCGCGCCCCGAAAGCACCGGCCAGCCCGGGTGGACGCAGGAGATCTCGTCGTCCAGCCAGAGCACCGACAGCTCTTCGAAGTCGCCGCGTTCCACGGCCTCGTAGAACGCGGTATTGGCCTGTTCGACCTGCTCTACGTCCGTGCGCGCGCGGCTCACAGGGCTCCTTCTACGGCTCTGGCGACCCGTACGGCGTCGGCGGTCGCCCGTACCTCGTGGACGCGCACCGCCCAGGCGCCCTCGTGGGCGGCGATGGCGGAGACGGCGGCGGTGGCCGCGTCCCGTTCTCTGGCGGGTGGCGGGGTGGCCCCGTCGCCCGCGTCGGCCGCGAGTACGTGGCCGAGGAACCGCTTGCGGGAGGCGGCCACCAGGAGGGGGCGGCCGAGGGCGCGCAGCTCGGCGAGATGGGCGACCAGGGCCAGGTCGTGCCCGGCCTGTTTGGCGAAGCCGAGGCCCGGATCGATGACGATGCGCTCGGGGGCGATGCCGCCGGCGATGACGGCTTCCATGCGCGCGCGCAGTTCGGACACGACCTCGCCGACCACGTCGGCGTACACCGCGCGGCTGTTCATCTGCTCGCTGAAGCCGCGCCAGTGCATGACGACGAAGGGCGCTCCGGCCGCCGCGACGGCCGGGATCATGGCGGGGTCGGCGAGGCCGCCGCTGACGTCGTTGACCAGGACGGCCCCAGCGGCGACGGCCCGCTCGGCGACGGCGGCGCGCATGGTGTCCACGGAGACGGTGACGCCCTCGGAGGCGAGACCGCGCACGACGGGGATCACGCGCTTCAGCTCTTCGTCGGCGTCGACGCGGGAGGCGCCGGGGCGGGTCGACTCACCGCCGACGTCGATGAGGTCGGCTCCCTCGGCGACGAGGTCGAGGCCGCGCTTGACGGCGGCGGTCGTGTCGAACCAGCGCCCGCCGTCGGAGAAGGAGTCGGGCGTCACATTGACGACCCCCATCACCGCACAGCGGTCCCACTGAGGCAGACCCTCGATCCGGCCACGCGTGCGCAACGTACTCATGCGTCCAGCGTAGGCGTCAGGCGGTGGTGCCAGGACCGCGCGAACCGCAGAAGACACGGCCGAGGAGGTCGTAGAGAGTGGCGCGGTCGGCGTCGTCCAGGGCGTCGAGAGCGGCATGGGTGGCGTTCATTCGGGCCCGGATGGCGTCGACGGTCTCTTCGCCCGTGGGGGTGAGGACGACGTTCTTGACGCGGCGGTCGTTGGGGCTGACCTCGCGGCGTACGAGGTCGCGCTTCTCCAGCCGGTCGACGATCCCGGTGATGTTGGAGGCGTCACAGGCGAGGGTGGTCGCGAGGACGCGCATCGAGGCGGGGGCCGCGTGCAGCACGCCGAGGGTCTTGGCCTGGCTGGCGCTGAGGCCCGCGTCGGCGGCGGCCAGGGAGAAGTCGCCGTAGTAGCCGCTGAAGGCCTCGGCGAGCCGTGCCATGAGCTGGGCCTTGGTGGGGGGTGTCCGGATCGTCTCTGCCATGCGGCCAGCTTAGCGCTCCCTACTTGATGATCTCAACCATTGAGGTCTACGGTCTATCTATTGCTTGAGATCATCAAGCAATCCCCAGGAGTCATACGAGGAGCACCACCATGAAGGCCATCACCTACCGCGCCTACGGCAGCCCGGACGGTCTCGAGTACGGCGACGTGCCGAGCCCGAAGCTCGGTCCGGACACCGTGCTGGTCCGCGTCAGGGCCGCCTCGGTCAACCCTGTCGACTGGAAGATCCAGGCCGGCTACCTCGACTCCGCGCTCGACGCGGTCTTCCCCGTCGTCCCCGGCTGGGACGTCGCCGGTGTGGTGGAGCAGGCGGGCGTCGCGGTGACCGAATTCGCACCGGGCGACGAGGTCATCGGATACGTACGCGAGGACTTCGTCTCCCGCGGCACCTTCGCCGAGTACGTCGCGGCGCCCGTACGCACCCGGGCCCGCAAGCCCGCGAACCTCTCCTTCGAGGAGGCCGCTGGGCTGCCGCTGGCCGGCCTCACCGCTTACCAGGCGCTCACCCGCCACCTGAAGCTCAGCGAGGGGGACACGCTGCTCGTGCACGCGGCGGCGGGCGGTGTCGGCTCGCTCGCGGTGCAGATCGCGCGTGCCTTCGGCGTCCGGGTCATCGGCACGGCCAGCGAGCACAACCATGAGTACCTGCGGTCCCTCGGGGCCATTCCGGTGACGTATGGCGAAGGGCTGGCCGACCGTGTGCGTGCGCTGGCGCCCGAAGGCGTCGATGCCGCACTCGACCTCGTCGGCGGCGAAGCGCTCAAGATCTCGCCGGAGCTGCTCGTTCCCGGTGGCCGGCTGGCCTCCATCGCGGACGGCGCGGTCCTCGGCCTCGGCGGTGCGTACGTCTTCGTGCGCCCCGACACCGCCGATCTGACGGCGCTGACCGAGCTGGCCGAGCGCGGCGCGCTGAGCGTCGAGGTGGCCGCCGTCTTCCCGCTGGAGAAGGCCGCCGATGCGCTGCGGCTGAGCATGGAGGGCCACACCCGCGGCAAGATCGCGATCAGCGTCGGCTGAGCGCCGTGACAGGCCGGGGGACCGGCCGCTCGTGCTCGTTCACCCGCACCTGTGCGGGGTGAGCGCACGGGCGCCGCTTCCCGGCCGCCGCGCGGCGGGCGAACGGGCGGGGAAGGGCGAGCGTGACGAAGCCCTCCGCCTGCATCGCGGCGAAGCCGATGCGCGGCAGGTCGCGGGTGGTGCGGAAGACCACGAAACGCGGCTCCCAGCGTGGCCGGAACTTGGCGTTGAACTTGTACAGCGACTCGATCTGGAACCAGCGGGAGAGGAAGACCAGCAGGCCGCGCCACATGCGCAGCACCGGTCCCGCCCCGATCCTCTCGCCGCGCGCGAGCGCCGAGCGGAACATCGCGAAGTTGAGGGAGACGCGTTCGACGCCGAGCCGGGGAGCGGCCTGGAGCGCGGCGACGATCAGCAGTTCGTTCATGCCGGGGTCGGCGGAGCGGTCGCGGCGCATCAGGTCCAGGGACATGCCGTCCGTACCCCACGGGACGAAGTGGAGTACGGCCTTCAGGTCGCCGTACGCCGAAGCCGTGGAACCGGCGGAGTCCGTCTTGTGAGCGGTCGCGATCACGCAGTCCCCGTCGCCGGGCTCCCCGATGCGGCCGAGCGCCATCGAGAAGCCGCGCTCGGTGTCCGTGCCGCGCCAGTCGGCGGCAGCCCGCCGGATGCGCTCCAGCTCGGCGTCACCGAGGTCACGTACGCGGCGTACGCGGGTCTCGTAGCCGCCGCGCTCAATGCGCTTGACCATCTGGCGTACGTTCCGCATGGCGCGCCCGGCGAGGGAGAAATCCGGCACGTGCACCACCGCTTCGTCCCCGAGCTCCAGCGCGTCGAGCCCCGTCTCGCGGGTCCACACCTCGCCGCCGGTCTCGCTGCAGCCCATCACGGCCGGGGTCCAGGAATGCGCCTTGGCTTCATCCATGAAGCGCTCGATGGCGCCCGGCCAGGCCTCCACATCGCCGATCGGGTCACCGCTGGCGAGCATCACGCCGGACACGACGCGGTAGGTGACGGCGGCCTTGCCGCTGGGCGAGAAGACGACGGCCTTGTCGTGGCGCAGCGCGAAGTGGCCCAGGGAGTCGCGGCCGCCGTGCCTGGCCAGCAGCTCGCGCAGCCGCTGCTCGTCTTCGGGGGTGAGGCGGGCCGCCGGGTGCTCGGGCCGCAGAGCCAGGTAGACGGTGGTGACGGCGGTGAGCAGACCCAGGGCGCCGAGCGAGTAGCCGACGGTCCAGGAGACCCGGCCCGCGTAGTCGACGGGACCCTCGAAGCCGAAGAGCCCGTACAGGACGTGCTCCAGACGCTCCGCCACGCTCGGGTTGCCGACGACCCTGCCCGGGTGCGAGCTGACGATGACCAGGCCGAGCCCGAGCGAACCCGCGCCGAGCAGGAAGAAGTTCGCGAGCGCCTTCCAGCGGCTGCGCGGATCGGGCAGTGCCGCGAACTCGCCGCGGTGGCGCACCAGGAGACCGAGCAGGGCGAGTGAGAGCAATACGCCTATGACCGAGTTCCGGTACATGAGCTGCGCCACCGCTCCGGCGGGCAGCAGAACCACGGCGGCCCGCCAGGCGCGGCGCTTGTGGCGCTTGAGGCCGTGCGCGAGAAGCAGCAGCAGTACGCCCGCGCTGATCGCGAGAGCGGCAGCGAACGGGCCGAGCGCTCCGGGAAGCACCTCGGCCAAGGAGTGCATCCTGCTGTGCCGGAAGCGCGGGAAGACGCCTGCGGCGATGTCGAGGAGGCCCACGACAGCGCAGGCCGTGCCGACCAGGGAGGGCACGCGCTCGGGGCGCGGGCCCCGGACGATCCGCCGTAGCCGACCCGGAACCGCACCAGTTTTATCCCCATCTAGCCTGATAGACATCGCTTCCCGTGGCTCCGCGAGAGAATTTCTGTCCGTGGGCCGAAGCAGCCGGACAATTTGCGCCCTCTAGGACGGCGCATCCGGGGGGCGGGTTCACTCGCGCTCAGGAAATTCTCAGGCAGAAAGCTCGCTCCTCATCATGGGTCTCACCAGTAACAGAGTTCTGACGCTCGCCGCCCTGCTGGCAGTGGTTCTGTTCGTCGCGACAGTCTTGCTCTGGCCGCGCCTGGCGGCCCGTAACTGGCGCTCCGTACTAGGCCGTGTCGGCCTGCTGCTCGCGACCCAGCTGCTGCTGTTCGCCTCTGTGGGACTCGCTGCCAACAAGTCGTTCCTCTTCTACGGCTCTTGGACCGACCTTTTCGGTCAGGAGACGGAAATGGGCGTGGTCGTCGACCACTCGGCCGGTGCCAGGGACCTCACTGTCGTCGACAAGCAGGGCATGGATGTGCGGGGCGGCTCCAAGCCCGCGGTGGGAGGCCAGATACAGAAGGTCGTCATAGCGGGCGAGAAGTCCAAGATGGCCAGCCAGGCCTACGTCTATCTGCCGCCCGAGTACTTCAGCCCGCAGTACGCCGGGAAGACCTTCCCGGCGGCCCTGGTGCTCACCGGATACCCGGGAACCGCCGAGAACCTGCTCAAGGGGCTGCGCTACCCGCGAACGGCGCACACTCAGGCGCAGGCGGGCAGGATGCAGCCGATGGTCCTGGTGATGCTGCGGCCGACCGTCGCGCCGCCGCGGGACACCGAATGCGTGAACGTGCCCGGCGGCCCGCAGACCGAGACCTTCCTCGCCGGCGACATTCCGAAGGCGGTGTCGGAGTCCTACAGGGTGGGCACCAGGGCGCGGAACTGGGGCGTCATAGGGAACTCCACCGGCGGTTACTGCGCCCTGAAATTCGCCATCCACCACCCGGAGACGTTCGGTGCGGGAGCCGGCCTGTCCGCGTACTACAGGGCAGCGGAGGACCCGACGACCGGTGACCTCTTCCACGGCGACAACGGCGAGCGGAAGCGGGCCGACCTGCTGTGGAGCCTGGACCACGTGAAGCCGTCGAAGACGTCGTCGTTCCTTGTGACCAGTTCCAAGGAGGGCGAGGACAATCTCAAGGAGACGGTGAAGTTCATCGAGAAGGTGAGGCCGCCCGCGCGGGTCTCCTCGATCACGCTGGACAGCGGCGGCCACAACTTCGGCACCTGGCGGCGCGAGATACCGGCCGCCATGGAGTGGATCAGCGACAGGCTCAGGGCGAACTGACGGACTCCACTTCGACTGCGGTACGGGGAACGGCCTGCGCGTCGGCGTCGATGGAGCGGCGCAGCGCCTCGTGGAGGCGGGCGGGTGTGAGTACGCCGAGGAAGCGTCCGGCGCTGTCCTTGTCGATGACGGCGATCCAGCCCGCGTCGTGCTGGAGCATCGTGGAGAAGGCCTGCTTGAGGGAGGCGCCGACGGGCAGCCATGCCTCCATGCGGCGGGCGTGCTCGCGTACGGTCCCGGTGGCTGTGGCTGTACGTACCTGCTCGGCGGAGATCCAGCCGTGCAGATCGTCGGCGCCGTCCAGGACGACGGCCCAACGGGCGCCTTCCGCCGTCAGCTTGGCAGCGGCGATCTTGACCGAGTCGTCGAGATGCACGACGGGCGGCTGTTCCAGGTCGCCGGGCTCGATGGGCGTGACGGAAAGGCGCTTGAGGCCACGGTCGGCGCCGACGAAATCCGCGACGTACGGGGTGGCGGGCGCCCCGAGGACGGCGGCCGGCGCGTCGAACTGCTCGATCCGGCCCTGCCCGTAGACGGCGATGCGGTCGCCGAGCCGGACGGCCTCCTCGATGTCGTGGGTGACGAAGAGGACGGTCTTGCGCACCTGGGACTGGAGCCGCAGGAACTCGTTCTGAAGGTGCTCGCGAACCACTGGGTCGACCGCGCCGAAGGGCTCGTCCATCAGCAGTACGGGCGGGTCGGCGGCCAGCGCCCGGGCCACGCCGACGCGTTGCCGCTGGCCGCCGGAGAGCTGGTCGGGGTAGCGGTCGCCGTGGACGGACGGGTCGAGGCCGACCAGGTCGAGGAGTTCGGCGGCGCGCTCACGGGCCTTGGCACGCTTGACGCCGAGGAGATGGGGGACGGTCGCGGTGTTGTCCAGGACCGTCTTGTGGGGGAACAGGCCGACCTGCTGGATGACATAGCCGATACGGCGGCGGAGCTGGACCGGGTCGATGGTCGATATGTCGTCCCCGTCGAGGAATATCCGGCCGTCGGTCGGCTCGATGAGCCGGTTCACCATCTTCATGGTGGTGGTCTTGCCGCAGCCGGACGGGCCGACGAGCGTGACCAGTTCGCCCTCGGCGACTTCGAAGGAGAGGTCGTCGACGGCGGTTGTGCCGTCGGCGTACCGCTTGGTGACGTGCTCGAATCGGATCATGATTCCCCATTGTGGCCGGTCCGGTGTCAAGACCATGTTGCGGGAATGTGGCGGTCCCCGGCGGTTGTCAGTGGCCGGGGATAGGGTCGTCAGACATAGGTTCGAGGTCTCGGGGGAGGTGGGGCGGCATGAGCGGCGGCCAGGGCTGTCTGACGGCGAACGACTGGATTTGCGGGGAGTATGTCCGCTCCCGCAGCCAGGAGTTGACCGACGCGACTGTCCAGAATGTGTGGATCACGCTGGTTTCGGTGGTGATCGGCCTGCTGATCGCCTTTCCGCTGGCGCTGCTCGCCCGTGGCCACGGCGGACGCCGGTCGAGATTCGCCGGCCCGGTCCTCGGCCTTACGACCGTGCTGTACACGGTCCCCTCGCTGGCGATGTTCTCGCTGCTGCTGCCGGTGTTCGGCCTTTCGGCGGCCGTGGTGGTCACGGGACTCGTGCTCTACTCGCTGACCGTTCTCGTGCGGAACATCCTGGCCGGGCTCGAAGCGGTGCCGGCGGAGGCGCGGGAGGCCGCGCTGGGGATGGGGTACGGCCGCGGGCGGCTGCTGTGGGAGGTCGAGCTGCCGCTGGCGTTGCCCGCCCTGCTGGCCGGGGTGCGCATCGCGACGGTGTCGACGGTCGCCCTGACGACGGTCGGCGCGATCGTGGGGTACGGCGGCCTGGGGACACTGATCGTCGACGGCCTCGACTCCCTCTTCAAGGCTCAGGTCCTGACGGCCTCGGTGATCTGCGTGCTGCTGGCGGTGGTGGCCGACCTGCTGCTGCTCGGGCTCCAGCGGTTGTTGACGCCGTGGACCCGGGTGCGTACGCCCCGAATACGTACCGGCCGCGCTGCCATCTCCACCACTCGTATCGCGAAGGCCGGCTGATCCATGGGAGCGATCGGGGACGCCTTCACGTGGCTGGGGACCGGCGCCAACTGGCAGGGTGAGAGCGGCGTCTGGAACCGGCTGGCCGAGCATCTCTACTTCAGCGGCGTGTGCCTGCTGCTGTCCTGTCTGATCGCGCTGCCCTTGGCGCTCTGGCTCGGACACCTGGGCCGGGGTGGCGCGCTCGCCATCAACCTCTCCAACGCGGGGCGGGCGATCCCCACCCTCGCGGTGCTGATCCTGCTGACGCTCACACCTCTGGGCAAGCAGGGCGACCTGCCGACGATCATCGCGCTGGTGCTGTTCGCCGTACCGCCGCTGCTGACCAACGCGTACATCGGTATGCGCGAGGTGGACCGGGCGGTGGTGGAGGCGGCGCGCGGGATGGGCATGTCGGGACGGCAGCTGTTCGTACGGGTCGAACTGCCCCTCGCGTACCCGCTGGTGATGACTGGGCTCAGGTCGGCGGCCGTCCAGGTGGTCGCCACTGCCACGCTGGCCGCGATGGCGGGCGAGGGCGGCCTGGGCAGGATCATCACGGCCGGCTTCAACACGTACAACACACCACAGGTGGTGGCGGGCGCCTTGCTCGTCGCCGTGCTCGCACTGCTGGTGGAGGGCGTGCTGGTGGCGGCGGACCGGCTGCTCGACCCGATGCGGCGGCGCGGCTCGGTGTCGCGGCAGACCGCCTGACGATGGCTCTTTTCTTCTTCCCTTGGATGGTGAACCTCATGAGCAGGATCTCGCGCACAGCAGGTGCGGTAGTGGCCGTGATCGCACTGGCCGGCGGGCTGGCGGCGTGCGGCGGCGAAAACCTGGAGGAGGGCGGGACCGGTGGTGCGGCCGGGACCGGGGACAACGGCAAGAAGGCGTCGCTGGTCATCGGTTCAGCCGGATTCACCGAGTCCAAGGTGCTGGCCGAGCTGTATGCGCAGCTCCTCTCGGAAGCCGGATACGGCACCTCCATCAAGACCGTGGAGAACCGCGAACTGTACGAACCCGCCCTGGAGAAGGGCGAGATCGACGTCGTACCGGAATACGCCGCTACGCTTGCCGAATTCCTCAACGCGAAGGCCAACGGCCCCAAGGCGCCGGAGAAGAATCCGGTCGCGTCCAGCGATGTGGCCGCCACCTTCGAAGCACTGGAGAAGCTCGCGGAGCCGCGCGGACTGAAGGTGCTGCCGGCGGGCGAGGCCGTCGACCAGAACGCCTTCGCGGTGAGCAAGGAATACGCCGACAAGAACAACCTCAAGACGCTTTCCAATCTTGGTAAGTCCAAGCTCAAGGTGAAGATCGCGGCCGGCGACGAATGCGAGATCCGGCCCTTCTGCGCACCGGGTCTGAAGAAGAAGTACGGGATCGATGTCACCGGCGTCGACCCCAAGGGCGTGGGCACCCCGCAGTCCAAGCAGGCCGTGAAGGACGGCGCCGATCAGCTGGTGCTGACCACGACCACCGACGCGACGCTGGAGGGCTTCGGACTCGTACTCCTGGAGGACGACAAGAAGCTCCAGAACGCCGACAACGTACTGCCGGTGGTCAATGCGAAGGACGCCGGAACGCAGGAGATAGCGGACGCTCTCGGCAAGCTCACCAAGGTGCTGACGACCGAAGACCTGGTGGAGCTGAACCGCAAGATCGACGCTGACAGGGTGAAGCCGGCCGACACCGCGAAGGAGTATCTGGAGTCGAAGGGTCTGATCAAGAAGTAGGTCGCGTAAGGAATTGGGTAACCGCCCGGGAACAGATTGCCGGGCGGGGCCCCATCCGCCGTCTACGCACGGTAAATTTCAGGCCATGCCACGTGGACGCCACCGCCATTCCCCACCCCTGCACAGGATCCTTCCGCCTTCGGCGGTCGCCGGCGCGTCAATACTCTGCGCCGCCGGTGCCTGGTTGTTCGCGGAACCGGTGGTGCTGCGCGGTCTGGTCGCGGCCGCCGCCGCCGCGGCGGTCACCGGTGCGGTCCTCATGCGCGGCTGGGACCGTGCGGCGGGCCGGCGCGTGGCCGAGTTGTCGCGGGCCCGTGCGAGCGACGAGTGGAAGACCGAGGAGCGAATAGCCGACCTGGAGTCGGACCTCGAGGAGTCGCGCGAGCTGCGCGCCAAGCTCGACGCGAAGCTGCGCACCAAGCGGGTGGAACTGGCCGCCCTGCGCGGTGAGCACGCCGCGCTCCTGCGTCGTTACGCGACCGCGGAGACCGAGCGGGCAAGCGCGCTGGAGGGCCGGCGGCTGCTGGCCATCGAGGCGGCGGCTCCGGCGAAGGCGTTGCCGGCTGCGGGAAGTTCGCCCACGCCGTCCGCGTACCTGAGGGCGTCCATGGCGCTGGACAAGCTGTCGCGCAACGCGGCGGAGCAGGAATCCCGGAAGTCGCGGGAGGAGCCGGAGGGGAAGTCCGAGGCGGCCGCCGGTAGCGACGTTGTGCCCTCCGAGGAGCACGCTCGCCCGTCGTCCGCCGTTGTGCCGCGCCCCATCGCGGCCGCCTCCGCGGTCGTGCCGTACGCAACCCAGCGCCGCCGCGCGTCGCGCACGCAGGGCGGCTTCGACTTCTTCGGCACCCAGAAGTCGGCCGCGGCGGCGATCGAAGCCGTCCAGAACGAGGACCTCGCGGACGTGGTGGGCGAGGAGGCGCTGGCCGATGCGGATCGGGTGGCGGGTGGTCGAGTGGTGGGCCAGGTCATCGACCTGACGGCCCATGACGAAACGGAACAACTCGACGTGGCGGTCCTGCGTAGCGCGATCTCGTAGCCCCGGGGGGATCGACAAATCCAGCCCGTCCGGCTTCGAGGACACGCCCGCACGGGGGCGTCTGCGGTGCGCCCTACGCCGGGTGCGGGCCGCCGCCCGCCCGTACCAGCCCCGACTCGTACGCCAGTACCACCACCTGCACGCGGTCCCGCAGGTTGAGCTTGGTCAGGATGCGGCCGACGTGCGTCTTGACCGTGGCCTCCGACAGGACCAGCCGCGCCGCGATCTCACCGTTCGACAGCCCCTGCGCCACGAGCAGCATCACCTCCCGCTCACGCTCGGTCAGCCGCGCCAGCGCGGTGTCGACGGCCTTCGTCTCCTTGCCCGTACTCGGAAGCATCGGCGAGAAGCGGTCCAGCAGCCGCCGCGTCGTCGACGGCGCGACAACCGCGTCGCCGCTGTGCACCGAGCGGATCGCGGCCAGCAGTTCGGCCGGCGGCACGTCCTTGAGCATGAAGCCGCTGGCCCCCGCCTTCAGCCCGGAGAAGGCGTACTCGTCCAGGTCGAAGGTGGTAAGGATGAGCACCTTCGGAGCGTCAGGATCCGCGCAGATGCGTCGCGTCGCCTCGACCCCGTCCAGTTTCGGCATACGTACGTCCATCAGCACGACGTCCACCGCCGTGGAGCGCAGCACCTCGATCGCCTCCGCCCCGTCGCCCGCCTCCGCGACGACGTCCATGTCCGGCTGGGCGGCCAGGACCATCCGGAAGCCGGTGCGCAGCAGCACCTGGTCGTCTACGAGCATCACGCGGATGGACATGGGGTGGGGTGCCTTTCGTCGGCGTAGCCAGGGGTGGTGGCGGGCAACTCAGTGGGCCGGTTTGAGCGGCAGCAGCGCGCTGATACGGAAGCCGCCGCCCGGCCGCGGCCCCGCGTCGAGCGTGCCGCCGACCATACCCACGCGCTCGCGCATGCCGATCAGGCCGTGTCCCTGACCGTCCGCGCCACCGTCCTCGTACAGTTCGTGCGCCGCGCCCCGCCCGTCGTCCTCGACCAGCAGCCCGAGCCCGTCGTCGAAGTACACGAGCCGGACGCTCGCACCGGCCTCGGGCCCGCCGTGCTTGCGCGTGTTGGTGAGGGCTTCCTGCACGATGCGGTACGCCGTGAGCTCCACCCCGCTCGGCAGCGGCCGCGGCGTGCCCTCGACTTTGAAGTCGACGCTCAGCCCGGCGGTCCGTACCTGCTCGACGAGGTCCTCGATCTGCTCGACGTCGGGCTGCGGCACGTACTCGCCGCCCACCGCCTGCTCACCGGTCCGCAGCACGCCCAGCAGCCGCCGCATCTCGGCCAGCGCCTGGCGGCCGGTCGTCGAGATGGTCTCCAGCGCCTGCCTCGCCTGCGCGGGCGAGGCGTCCAGGACGTACGCCGCACCGTCCGCCTGGACGACCATCACCGAGACGTTGTGCGCGACGACGTCGTGCAGTTCGCGGGCGATACGGGCCCGCTCGGCGGCGACGGCCACCTTCGACTGGGCCTCGCGCTCCTTCTCCAGGCGCGCGGCGCGCTCCTCCAACTCGGCGAAGTACGCGCGCCGGGTCCGCATCGAGTCGCCGAGGACCCATGCCAGCGCGAAGGGGAGCGCCATGACGACCGCGAAGAAGACCGAGGGGAGGACCGTGCCGTCCTTGTCGGCCGGCCAGCGCAGCTGCGCGAGCGGAGCCGCCGCGAGGCCACCTATGAGTGCGACCCGTGATATCCAGCGGGGCCCGTCGCTCGCGGCGACGGTGTAGATGATGACGAGCATGGCCCAGTCGGCCGGATTGACCTCCACGTCCAGCACGAGCTGCGCGACGCCCATCAGGACAGCCAGCAGCAGCATCTTCTGCGGCGCGCGGCGGCGCAGGGCCACCACGAGGCAGAGCATCGTGATGATCGGGACGGCCGCGATGCGTGAGTCGCTGCCCATCGACGCCTGGACGGCCCACAGCAGGGAGAACCCGAGGAGCAGCACAGCCCAGAAGCTGTCGACACTCGTCGGGTGCCTGCGGATGAAATCGTAGAGGCGTTGCACGTAACCCAGCGTAGGGAAAACGAATAGGTGCAGGGGTCAACCGGAGGGGCGATCCGGTGGGCCGGAGCCTACTCCCCAAGGTGGAGACTTGGTGCCGTGACGGATGAGTGGCAGGGGTGGCGGGAGGCGGCGGGGCAGGCGCTCTACGGCCCCGAAGGTTTCTACGTGCGCCCCGGCGGCCCCGGCCCGTCCGGCCATTTCCGTACGTCGGTGCACGCCTCCGCGCTGTTCGCGGGGGCGGTCGCGCGGCTGCTGGGGGACGTCGACGAGGCGCTCGGGCGGCCGCAGGAGCTGGCGCTGGTCGACGTGGGGGCGGGGCGGGGCGAGCTGCTGTCGGGGGTGCTGGCGCTGGCGCCGGATCCGGAGCTTTCGGCGCGCGTGAGGGCGTACGCCGTGGAGCGCGCGCCCCGCCCGGTCGATCTGGACCACCGCATCGAGTGGCTCGCCGAACCCCCGTCGGGCGTCGCCGGGCTGCTGTTCGCGAACGAGTGGCTGGACAACGTCCCGGTGGACGTGGCCGAGACGGACGCGGCGGGTGTCGCGCGGTACGTGCTCGTACGCCGACGGGACGGCGAGGAGCGCCTGGGCGACCCGGTGGCCGGGCCGGACGCACAGTGGCTCGCACGCTGGTGGCCGTTGCCGCCGGACGCCGAGCCCGGGCTGCGGGCCGAGATCGGCCGCCCGCGCGACGAGGCGTGGGCGGCGGCGGTCGCGACGCTCGACGCGGGCCTGGCCGTCGCCGTCGACTACGCCCACGAGCGGGCGGCGCGTCCGCCCTTCGGCACGCTGGCCGGCTTCCGGGCGGGCCGGGAGGTGCGCCCGGTCCCGGACGGCAGCTGCGACATCACGTCCCACGTCGCGCTGGACGCGTGCGCGCTGCCCGGCGCGGAGCTGGTGCCGCAGCGGGAGGCGCTGCGCCGCCTGGGCGTAACGGCCGACCGCCCCCCGCTGGCCCTGGCGACCACGGATCCGGCGGCGTACGTACGAGCGCTGTCGGGAGCGGGTGAGGCGGCGGAACTGACGGCCCGCGGGGGCCTGGGGGACTTCACCTGGCTGACGCAGTGGGCAGGCTCGCCCTCGGGCGCCCTGCCCGGGCCCGGGGCGGAGCCCCGGCCGTAACCCGTACAGGGGATACTGGCCGCATGACGGAGACCATGGTCGGCATCGGCGGCGCGGCGGAGAGCACCGACATGGTGCTCAACATCGGCCCGCAGCATCCCTCCACGCACGGCGTGCTCCGCCTCAGGCTCGTGCTCGACGGCGAGCGCATCCAGCACGCGGAGCCGGTCATCGGCTACATGCACCGCGGCGCGGAGAAGCTTTTCGAGGCCCGCGACTACCGCCAGATCGTGATGCTCGCGAACCGCCACGACTGGCTGTCCGCGTTCTCCAACGAGCTGGGCGTCGTCATGGCCGTCGAGCGCATGCTCGGCATGGAGGTCCCGGAGCGCGCCGTCTGGACCCGCACGCTCCTCGCCGAGCTGAACCGGGTGCTCAACCACCTCATGTTCCTCGGCTCGTACCCCCTCGAACTGGGCGGAATTACCCCGGTCTTCTACGCGTTCCGCGAGCGCGAAGAGCTCCAAGCGGTCATGGAGGAGGTCTCCGGCGGCCGCATGCACTACATGTTCAACCGGGTCGGCGGCCTCAAGGAGGACCTCCCCGCAGGCTGGCTCGGCCGGGCCCGCGAGGCCGTCGCGGACGTCCGGTCCCGGATGGACGTGTACGACGAGCTCGTCATCGGCAACGAGATCTTCCGCGGCCGTACACGCGACGTCGGCGTACTGTCGCGCGAGGCCGTCCACGCGTACGGCGTCAGCGGCCCGATCGCCCGCGCCTCCGGCGTCGACTTCGACCTGCGGCGCGACGAGCCGTACCTCGCGTACGGCGAGCTCCAGGACACCCTCAAGGTCGCCACCAGGACCGAGGGCGACTGCCTCGCGCGCTTCGAGATCCTCCTGGAACAGACGCACAACGCGCTGGACCTGGCGGACGCCTGCCTGGACCGGATGGCCGACCTCGCGCCCGGCCCGATCAACCAGCGGCTGCCCAAGGTGCTGAAGGCCCCGGAGGGTCACACGTACGCCTGGACCGAGAATCCGCTCGGCATCAACGGCTACTACCTCGTCTCGAAGGGCGAGAAGACGCCGTACCGGCTGAAGCTGCGCTCCGCGTCGTTCAACAACATCCAGGCCTTGGTGGAACTGCTCCCGGGGACGCTCGTCGCCGACATGGTGGCGATCCTCGGATCGCTCTTCTTCGTCGTGGGCGACATCGACAAGTGACCCGTTCGACTCAGTAGCTCACCAGCTCAGTAGCTCAGCTGTTCGTCCCAGTCCGTTCCGCGCCCGTCCGGCGTGAGATCGAACAGGTTCCAGAGCGGTTCGATGGTGCCGAGATGACGTGGGCCATGCGCGGGATCATCGGTGGGCGCGTAGAGCAGCTCCGAGCCCCAGAAGTGGCGGATCTCCTCGCCGTCGCGCCGGAAGACGTTCAGCATCGGCATCGAGGCCCCGTCCGCCGTCTCCGCCAGATAGTCGCGCCGGTACGTATTGCCGCCGGCGGACAGCAGGCGCAGCCGCCGCCAGCCGCGCTCCTCGGCGAAGGCGAGAAGCCGGGGCAGTGGCGCTTTCGCCACGACCGCGAAGTTGACGCGCTGGGTAACGTGCTCGACGGCGCCGTCGAGCTGATCGAGGATGGCCGTACAGGACGGGCACGGTCCTTCTTCGAGCTTCAGCTGCGCGGTACGTCCCTCCTTCGGCCCCGGCCGGTCGTCGCCGGGATGGCGCGGGAACATGAAGCCGTAGATCACCAGCGAGTCCTTGCCGGGCGCGAACAGCTCCGAGAGCCGCACATCCGCCGGAGCGCCGTCGTCCCCCGCCCCCTGGAAGACGTAATCGTGCGGAACCAGCCCGCCCGGCGGCAGCTTGCGTCTGGCGGCGGCCACCGCCTCGGTGGCGCGGCGCAGTGAGACCTCCTGCAGCAGCAGCCGATCGCGTGCGGCGCGGTACTCCGCCGATTCGCCAGGAAACGTCACATTCATGCCTCCAGCGTGTGGTCTGCGACGGTCCGCGGCCAGTCGGTACGCGTCTCAGCGCAGTACGCCCTCCAGGAAGTCGCTGCCCAGCCGGGACACCACCTGGAGGTCCAGGCCGTGCAGGACGTAGCGGCCGCGGCGCTGCGTGGTCAGCAGGCCGGCCTTCCGCAGGATCGTCAGGTGGCGGGAGACCTCGGGTGCGGTGATGCCGTGGGCTTCGGCGAGCTCGCCCGTTGTGTACGGGCTGCGGGCCAGGTTGCGGCACAGGCGCATGCGCATCGGGTGGGCCAGCGCCTCCATCCGCAGCTTCAGCAGCTCCACCGAAGCGGGGCACGGCAGTTCGGGGGCGCCGACCGGGTAGTGGATCACCGGACGCCAGCCCGGGGCGTGCAGGATCGAAAGGTGCGGCCAGCCGAAGCTGGACGGGACGAAAGTGAGCCCCGCGCCGACAGCAGGCTCCACGGCGCTGGTGCGGCCCTCGGCCAGCTTGTCGGCGTGGATACGAACCCTTGCCCCGCCCGCGCCCCGGCTCTCCTCCAGTGTCAGCGAGGGCGAGACGGCGTGCAGCGCCTCCGCCAGGCCCTTGCGGCGCAGCACCTCGCCGTTGTGCCGTGCGTCGGCGGCCAGCTGGACCCGTATGCGTCGCCAGGTGTCCGCGAAAAACGCCTGGTCGCAGTCCTCGAACAGCCGCCGCAGCCAGGCCCGTACGGACGCCGGGTCGGCCAGCAGCCGACGCGCGAAGTCCGTCTGCTTCGGCCCGCGCGCGGCGGCCAGGTCCAGGGCGCGGTCGCGCATCGCCCGGTCGACGAGGGGGGACGGGCTGACGATTCCGTACGTACTGGAGCAGGTGAACTCCAGGGCGGCCGAGACGAACCGCTCGTCGTCCAACTGGTCCAGCGCGTCCAGGTCCTCGCTGAGCGTCGCACCCGTCCTGCCGTCGCCGCCGCGTACTCCGGCGAACGGCATGAACACGTCCGAGAACGTACTCCGCCACAGGAACTCCGCCTCGCTCAACCGGTCGGCGAGGTCCGGTTTGAGCGAGGCGGCGGTCGCGGTCGCCCAGCCGTGCAGCCCCGGGTGGTGGCCGGGCTCGGACAGGGCGTGCAGGGCCATGCCGAGCTCCGCCAGCGGGGAGGTCTCGAAGGCGATGCGCTCGGGCGGCAGGCCGGTGATGTCGATGGACACGCTCATGGGCTCCATCGTGCCTGGCGCCACTGACAGCCGCGCCGTCGATTGACGGGGCTCGTCAAACGAAGCGCGTCGCGGGGGGCGGCGTACGCATGGTGAGGACATGAACGCCACTCAGCAGCACATGCTCGACGTCTATCGCGCCGCCCAGCTCGGCTCTCCCGCTCCGCCGGCGCCCGGCCTCAACGACTGGCAGGTGGTCCGGGAGGTCCGCGAACACCACCGCTTCCGGGCGGTGGCGGAGGACCGGCCGCCCCGGGCTCACCGGCTCCGGGCCGCGCTGGCGAACCTTTTCGCCTCGTCCACGCGTAGCTCCGGCCGCGGCGCCGGGCGCCCGCGCCCTGTTGCGGGAACCGGCTCCAGCGCGTGCGGCTAAGGGGTGGGCGCGGGTTTCCTGCGGGGCTGTCCCCTGCCCGCCCCTTCACGAAACCGGGGGCAAGCCCCCAGCCCCCAGACAACAGACGCCCTTCGGGCGTGGCCTCAAACACCGGAGGGGCTGGATTCGGCAGCACCATCCAGCCCCTCCGGTGATTGAGGAGCGGAGTCTGGGGCAGCGCCCCTCACGCGGCGGAGCCGCAAAATGTCACAGCGCGAAGGGGCGGGTAGGGGAAAGCCCGCCGCAGACGCCTCCGCCCGCACCGCCGGCCCTACACCGCCAGCCGGCCCGTGAAGTCCCCCACCGCCGCCACCACGTCCTCCGCCGTCCACTCCAGGCCGGGAGACGCCACCGTCACCTCAGTGACGGAAAGCCCCGGCGGCGTGTCCGAGAACCACCGGCGGAACAGCGTCACGCCCGTCTCCTCCGCCTGCCGCACCCCCGCCTCCGTCAGGACCTCCGCCGCGTACGGCAGCCACACCTGGAACTGGTGCGTGTGCGGCGGCTCCGGGTGTATCCGGAACCACGGCAGCCCGGCCGCCCGGAACCCCTCCGCCAGCGCAGCCGCCACCACCTTCGCGTGCGCGACGTACTCCGGCAGTCGCGGCAGCTCCCGCTCCAGGCCGAGCAGCGCGGAGAGCGCCACCGGGTACTGCTGGAAGACCTGGCCGCCGTACCGGTGCCGCCAGATCCGCGCCTCCGCGACCAGCAAAGCCGGACCCGCCAGCACCGCCCCCGACATCCCGTCCAGCGACTTGTAGAAGGACACGTACACGCTGTCCGCCAGCTCGGCGATTTCCGGGAGCGTACGTCCGAAGTGGGGGGCGCACTCCCACAGTCGCGCGCCGTCGAAGTGCACCACCGCATCGCGTTCCCGCGCCGCTTCGACGACCGCCGTCAGCTCCTCCCACGACGGGAGTACGAAACCGGCGTCCCGCAGCGGAAGTTCCAGCATCAGCGTGCCGAACGGCTCGTCGAAGTCCCGGACTTCGTCCGCCGTCGGAAGCCGGGGCGCGTGCGTCGGGTGCACCGTGCGCAGCCCGCTCACCACCGACAGCGCGCCGCCCTCGTGCACCTCCGGGTGGGACAGCGGATGCAGTGCCACCGTCGCATTGCCCGTACGCCCCGCCCAGCACCGCAGCGCGACCTGCTGCGCCATCGTGCCGGTCGGGAAGAACGCCGCCGCTTCCAGGCCCAGCGTCCGCGCGACACGCCGCTCCAGCTCGGCGACGACACCGTCGCCGTACACATCGGTCCATTCGTCCAGGTCGTACGCCGAACCGGCATCCGCCGCCAGCGCCTTCAGCCGTTCGCCCACCGTCGAGTCCGCGGAGGCGCGCGAGAGTATGCGCCGAGAGTTCTTCCACGCGGTCAGCCTGCGCCGACGCTGTTCCTGCTCGCTGGTCTCCGTCATCAGCCGATCATCGCGTACCGTGCGGCCTCTGCCCACAGCCTGTGGACAGCCGCGGGCACCTGTGGACAGCGAGGCAACCGCACGAAACGCTGGCGTAGCATGACGAGAAATCGTCCGGTACCCCCCGCGGACTGGAACGGAAGGCCGTCCCCGCGTGAACGTGAACGCACCAAACGCAGCACATGAGTCCCTGGACGCCAGGGACCGACCGGCCCGCCTCACCGTCGGCGTGGTCGGCGCCGGCAGAGTTGGCCCCGCCCTGGCCGCCGCGCTGCAGCTCGCGGGCCATCGCCCGGTCGCCGTCTCCGGCGTCTCGGACGCGTCCGTACGCAGGGCCGCGACGCTCCTGCCCGACGTCCCGCTCGTCACCCCCGCCGAGGTTCTGGCCCGCGCCGAGCTCGTCCTGCTGACCGTTCCCGACGACGCCCTGCCGGGCCTGGTCGAGGGACTCGCCGAGACCGGCGCCGTACGCCCCGGACAGATCGTCGTGCACACCTCCGGGCGCTACGGAACGCGCGTCCTCGCACCCGCCCTGCGCGCCGGCGCGCTGCCGCTGGCTCTGCACCCCGCCATGACGTTCACGGGAACGTCCGTCGACGTGCAGCGGCTGGCGGGCTGTTCCTTCGGCGTCACCGCGCCCGAGGAACTGCGCCTCGCAGCCGAGGCCCTTGTCATCGAGATGGGCGGCGAGCCCGAGTGGGTCGCCGAAGAGTCGCGCCCGCTGTACCACGCGGCCCTCGCGCTCGGCGCGAACCACCTGGTCACCCTGGTCGCCCAGTCCATGGAGCTGCTGCGCACGGCCGGCGTCGAGGCGCCCGACCGGATGCTCGGACCGCTCCTCGGCGCCGCCCTCGACAACGCCCTGCGCTCCGGCGACGCCGCCCTCACCGGGCCCGTCGCGCGCGGCGACGCGGGAACGGTCGCCGCGCACGTCGCGGAGCTGCGCAAGCACGCCCCGCAGGCCGTCGCCGGATACCTCGCCATGGCCCGTACGACCGCCGACCGCGCCCTCGCGCACGGACTGCTCAAGCCGGAGCTCGCCGAGGACCTTCTCGACGTACTGGCCGACGGAATCGACGGGGACAAGACCACGGGAGAGGACCGATGAGCCGCGCTTTCGAGCTGGTCCCCACGCGCGAGGACCTCCAGTACGTCCTCGAACACTCCGGCGCCCCCGGCCGCACGGCCGTCGTCATGACCATGGGCGCCCTGCACGAGGGTCACGCGACGCTGATCCGCGCCGCCCGCAAGCACGTCGGCCCCAAGGGCTTCGTCGTCGTCACCGTCTTCGTCAACCCGCTCCAGTTCGGCGCCGGCGAGGACCTCGACCGCTATCCCCGCACCCTGGACGACGACCTCGCACTCGCCGAACAGGCCGGTGCGAACGCCGTGTTCGCCCCGTCCGCCGACGAGGTCTACCCGGGCGGCGAACCGCAGGTCCGTATCGCCGCGGGGCCGATGGGCGAGCGCCTCGAAGGGGCATCCCGTCCCGGCCACTTCGACGGCATGCTGACCGTCGTCGCGAAGCTGCTGCACCTCACCCAGCCCGACGCCGCCTTCTTCGGCCAGAAGGACGCCCAGCAACTCGCCCTGATCCGCCGCATGGCGCGCGATCTGAACTTCCCCGTCGAGATCATCGGCGTACCCACGGTCCGTGAGGACGACGGCCTGGCCCTGTCCAGCCGCAACCGCTACCTCTCGCCCGCCGAGCGCCGCACCGCGCTCGCCCTCTCCCGCGCGCTGTTCGCCGCCCGCGACCGGCTGATCGCACTGGAGGCCCTGCACGAGCGTGCGGTCGCCCAGGGCGCGGTGACGACGCCCGCGCGCGTAGCCGCCCTCGCGGGAATCGGTGAGGCGCGTGCGGCGGCCGACGCGCACGCCGTCGAGCAGGCGGGCCACGCCGACCTGAGCGGCCCGGCCGCCGTCCGCGCGGCGGCGGCCGCCGTCCTGGACGAAGCCTCGCGCTTCGACCCTCCGCTCGCCCTCGACTACGTCGCGCTCGTCGACCCGTCCGACTTCACCGAGGTCCCCGACACCTACAGCGGCGACGCGATCCTCGCCGTGGCCGCCAGGGTCGGCGCCACTCGTCTGATCGACAACGTCCCGCTGACCTTCGAGCAGGGAGCTTCGGCATGACCCGCACTGGCATACGGCTGAAGGCCCCCGCCCCCGGCTGGACCGTTGACGCCGACGTCGTGGTCGTCGGCTCCGGCGTCGCGGGCCTGACCGCGGCCCTGCGCTGCACCGCCGCCGGCCTGCGTACGGTCGTCGTCACCAAGGCCCGCCTGGACGACGGTTCCACGCGCTGGGCGCAGGGCGGCATAGCCGCCGCCCTCGGCGACGGGGACACCCCCGAACAGCACCTGGACGACACGCTCGTCGCGGGCGCGGGCCTGTGCGACGAGGAGGCCGTACGGACCCTGGTCACCGAGGGCCCGGACGCCGTACGCCGGCTGATCGACACCGGCGCCCTGTTCGACACCGACCCCGAGTCGGGCATCATCCAGCTCACCCGCGAGGGCGGCCACCACCGCCGCCGAATCGCCCACGCGGGCGGCGACGCGACGGGCGCCGAAATCTCCCGGGCGCTGGTCGAAGCCGTACGGCTCGCGTCCCTTCGTACGATCGAGAACGCGCTGGTCCTGGACCTGCTGACGGACGCCGACGGACATACGGCGGGCGTCACGCTGCACGTCATGGGCGAGGGCCAGCACGACGGCGTCGGCGCCGTCCGCGCCCCCGCGGTCGTCCTCGCGACCGGCGGCATGGGGCAGGTCTTCTCGGCCACCACCAACCCCTCCGTCTCGACCGGTGACGGTGTCGCGCTCGCTCTGCGCGCGGGCGCCGAGGTCTCGGACCTCGAATTCGTCCAGTTCCACCCGACGGTGCTCTTCCTGGGCGCCGACGCGGAGGGCCAGCAGCCGCTCGTCTCCGAGGCCGTACGCGGCGAGGGCGCCCATCTTGTCGACGCGGACGGCGTCCGTTTCATGCTCGGGCAGCACGAGCTGGCGGAGCTGGCCCCGCGCGACATCGTGGCCAAGGGCATCATGCGGCGCATGCGCGAGCTGGGCACCGAGCACATGTACCTGGACGCCCGGCACTTCGGCGCCGAGATGTGGGAGTCCCGCTTCCCGACCATCCTGGCGGCCTGCCGCTCCCACGGGATCGACCCGGTCACCGAGCCGATCCCGGTCGCCCCCGCGGCCCACTACGCCTCCGGTGGCGTACGGACGGACCTGCACGGCCGTACGACCGTGCCGGGGCTCTACGCGTGCGGTGAGGTCGCCTGCACGGGCGTACACGGCGCGAACCGGCTCGCCTCGAACTCCCTCCTGGAGGGCCTGGTCTTCGCGGAACGCATCGCCGACGACATCGCGGCCACCCACCCCGCCACCCCGGGCCCGGCCGTGCAGAGTGCGGAGGCCCCCGGTCCGCTCCTCGACCCGGCCACCCGCATCGCGATCCAGCGGATCATGACGGCGGGCGCCGGAGTGCTCCGCTCGGCCACCAGCCTGGATCACGCGGCGGACGCTCTGGAAGCCCTGTACCGCAGCGCGGCGATCGCGGTCGAGGCGGAAACAGACCGCGACAGCGATACCAAGGAAGCCGAGCCCGGCGTGGACGCCTGGGAGGCCACCAACCTCCTCCTCGTCTCGCGCGTCCTGGTCGCCGCCGCCCGCGCCCGCGAGGAGACCCGCGGCTGCCACTGGCGCGAGGACCGACCCGACCGCGACGACGCCACCTGGCGCCGACACCTGGTCGTACGGCTCACCCCCGACCGCACCCTCGCCGTACACCGCACCGAATCCGCGTCATTCCCGCCCGTATGCCCCAGCGCCAGTGCCAGTCCCAGCCCCGTAAAAGCTCAGAGGGAGCAGTAACCGTGAGTACGCCCGACAACCCCCAGCTCCTGCCGACCGCGTCCGGCGGGTGCGGCGACTCCTGCGGCTGCGGCGGCGAGGAGACGTACGAACTCGACACCGCCGAGTGCGGCCTCGACCCCGACCTCGTGCAGCTCCTTGTCGCGGCGGGCCTCGACCCCATGGAGGTCGAGGACGTCGCGAACGTCGCCCTCGCCGAGGACCTCGCCCACGGCGTGGACGTGACGACCGTCGCGACGGTCCCCGAGGACGCCGTCGCGACCGGCGACTTCACGGCTCGTGAGCCCGGCGTCGTGGCGGGCCTGCGCGTCGCCGAAGCGGTCCTGTCCATCGTCTGTACGGACGAGTTCGAGGTCGAGCGGCACGTCGAGGACGGCGACCGCGTCGAGGCCGGGCAGAAGCTGATCAGCGTCACCACCCGCACCCGCGACCTGCTCATGGGCGAGCGCAGCGCGCTCAACCTGCTGTGCCGCCTGTCGGGCATCGCGACCGCCACGCGCGCGTGGGCGGACGTTCTCGAAGGTACGGGCGCCAGGGTCCGCGACACCCGCAAGACGACTCCGGGGCTGCGCGCCCTGGAGAAGTTCGCGGTCCGCTGCGGCGGCGGCGTGAACCATCGCATGTCCCTCTCGGACGCGGCGCTCGTCAAGGACAACCACGTGGTCGCGGCGGGTGGTGTGGCCGAGGCGTTCACGCTCGTACGCAAGGCGTTCCCCGAGGTCCCGATCGAGGTCGAGGTCGACACACTCGCCCAGGTGACCGAGGTTCTGGAGGCCGGCGCCGACCTGATCCTCCTGGACAACTTCACCCCGGAGCAGACCGCCGAGGCGGTCGCTCTCGTGAACGGCCGCGCGACGCTCGAATCCTCCGGCCGCCTCACCCTGGAGAACGCCCGCGCGTACGCCGACACGGGCGTCGACTACCTCGCCGTCGGGGCGCTCACGCACTCCTCCCCGATCCTCGACATCGGTCTCGACCTGCGCGAGGCGAAGTAACCCATGCTGCTCACCATCGACGTCGGCAACACGCACACCGTCCTCGGCCTGTTCGACGGGGAGGAGATCGTCGAGCACTGGCGCATCTCCACCGACGCCCGCCGCACGGCCGACGAACTCGCCGTACTCCTCCAGGGCCTCATGGGCATGCACCCGCTCCTGGGTGACGAACTGGGCGACGGCATCGAGGGCATCGCGATCTGCTCGACCGTCCCGTCCGTGCTGCACGAGCTGCGCGAGGTGACCCGCCGGTACTACGGCGACGTCCCGGCGGTGCTTGTCGAGCCGGGCATCAAGACGGGTGTACCGATCCTGATGGACAACCCGAAGGAGGTCGGCGCGGACCGCATCATCAACGCGGTCGCGGCCGTCGAGCTCTACGGCGGCCCGGCTGTCGTCGTCGACTTCGGTACGGCGACGACCTTCGACGCCGTATCGGCGCGTGGTGAGTACGCGGGCGGCGTCATCGCCCCGGGCATCGAGATCTCCGTCGAGGCGCTCGGCGTCAAGGGCGCCCAGCTCCGCAAGATCGAGCTGGCCCGCCCGCGCAGCGTGATCGGCAAGAACACGGTCGAGGCCATGCAGTCCGGCATCGTCTACGGCTTCGCGGGCCAGGTCGACGGCGTCACCCAGCGCATGGCGCGCGAGCTCGTGGGCCCCGACGGCGACCCGGACGACGTGACGGTCATCGCGACGGGCGGCCTGGCACCGATGGTGCTGGGCGAGTCCTCGGAGATCGACGAGCACGAGCCGTGGCTGACTTTGATCGGCCTGCGCCTGGTGTACGAGCGGAACATCGCCCGGATGTGACCGAGGGGCGTACGCCGCTCACCGCTGGGCATGCGCCGCGCCGTCGTAGATCAATTAAACAGATTTTGTCCGTTTGGTGCGTATTGTCACTGCATGCCCACGCCATACGGATCCCGTGGCGGCATGGCGTTCAGCGCGGACGAGCTGCGTGTGCTCCGACGCGCCCTCGCCATCGCCCTCCATCCCGCGTCACTGTCCGACGAAGACGTCCAGGACTGCCTGCGCCTCGCCGGCTCCCTGGACGAGGCGGTCCGCGAGGCGGGTCGGCTGCGCGCCTTTCTCCTTGCCGACCTCGCCCGCTATCGCGACGCCCTCCCAGCGGCCGCAGGCGGCTATCTGGGGCTGCTGCAGGACGCCCTGGCCGCCGGCTATCAGCCGGTCCCGGACGATCTCGTGGCGCTGCGCGGACTGCGCGGCACACCGGCCGGCGCGGCGCTCCTCGACCGCTGCCGGGCCATCGCGGAACAGTCCGTACGGGCCCGCCTGGCCGGCCGCAGCGCCGCCCCCCTGCCGCGCACCCGGCTGCTGGCCATCGCGGGCGGCCGTACCGCTGCCGCCGACCAACCGCCGAAACCCAAGCAGCCGACGCCCGACCGCGAGCCATCGGAGCGTCCTATGCCGAAACCTTCCGAGGTCTTCCCGCCCCGCAAACGCCCGGTGCCCCCGCGGGAACACATGGTGGCGGGGTAGCTACTCTGGTCGGCATGGACTACGTTTCCGCGCTCCTGCCCCCCGTGGTGATGGCCGCGTTCTTCATCGCCCTGGTCACGACGATCGTCAAGACGCAGGGTGGTACCAACAAAGCCAAGGAAGACGCGGCCGTGGATGCCACGATCGCCCGCGCCGAGTCCGCCCGGCAGGCGGGAACGCCCAAGACCGGCGATGCCTGACCTGACCCACCCCGCACCTCACGAGGGCGCACGGCTCATTTCGAGCCGTGCGCCCTTTTTGCTGTGCGAATAACCTGCCATTACCGAAATCTCCCACTATGGTGGCGCTGTGCCTCGCCAATTGGGAGAGCTGGAAGACGCCGTCATGACGCGCGTGTGGCAGTGGAACCGACCGGTGACCGTCAGGGAAGTCCTCGAGGACCTTCAGAAGGAACGGTCCATCGCCTACACCACGGTCATGACCGTAATGGACAATCTCCATCAGAAGGGCTGGGTCCGCAGGGAAGTCGAGGGCCGCGCCTATCGATATACGGCTGTCTCCACCCGGGCCGCCTACTCGGCCGCACTGATGAACGAAGCATGGTCGACCAGTGACAACCCCGCGGCGGCTCTTGTCGCCTTCTTCGGCATGATGTCGGCGGAGCAGCGCGAAGCTCTTGAGGACGCGATGCGCGTCGTTCAGCGCACCGATCCCGTGGCCGATACAGCGCCCGCTCCCCCCGCCGCTCCCGCAGAGGGCGCCGAGAGCCCCGAGGGCCCGGGGCGATAGCGTCGGCGTATGCCGTCAGAGCAAAAAGCCATCACCGTCCGGCGGGCGAGGACCAGTGATGTGCCATCCGTACGCAGTCTCGTCGACACGTACGCGCAGAAGCGGATCCTGCTCGACAAAGCGAACGTGACGCTTTACGAGGACATCCAGGAGTTCTGGGTCGCGGAACGCGACGAGGATGCCGCCGTGGTCGGCTGCGGTGCGCTGCATGTGATGTGGGAAGACCTCGCCGAAGTGCGAACTCTCGCCGTGGATCCGTCCTTCAAGGGCGCCGGAGTGGGACATCAAGTACTGGACAAGCTGCTCCAGACCGCACGCTGGCTCGGTGTACGCAAGGTTTTCTGCCTCACCTTCGAAGTCGAGTTCTTCATGAAGCACGGCTTCGTGGAGATCGGAGAGGCGCCGGTCGACGGAGATGTCTACAGCGAGCTGCTGCGTTCCTATGACGAGGGCGTAGCGGAGTTCCTGGGTCTCGAACGAGTGAAGCCGAACACCTTGGGCAACAGTCGGATGCTTCTGCACCTGTGATCGTCAGAAGCCGCCAGAGCCCTATGTCCGAAACGCGCACGTTTCCCGTCTTCTTGAGGTACTGAACCTCCACCGGGGGTTTGTGTTTTCCAGGGAAAAGCGGTTTCCTTTCCGCGTACTGCATTTTCGATGAAAGGAAATCCGGTGGCACAGAAGGTTCAGGTCCTTCTTGTCGATGACCTCGACGGTGGCGAGGCGGACGAGACTGTGACGTTCGCTCTGGATGGCAAGACCTACGAGATCGACCTCACCACCGCGAACGCGGACAAGCTCCGTAGCTTGCTCGACCCGTACGCCAAGAGCGGGCGGCGCACCGGTGGCCGTGCGGCTTCCGGGCGCGGCAAGGCGCGCGCAGCGGCGGGCGGCAACCAGAACACCGCCGAGATCCGTAAGTGGGCCAAGGCGAACGGTTACAACGTGAATGACCGCGGCCGTGTCCCGGCCGACATCCGTGAGGCCTACGAGAAGGCCAACGGCTGAGCATTCGCGTAAGCGGAATTCGCACGCAACAAGCGGGCCCGGTGGCATTCCGTCGCCGCCGTGCTCACGAGTCGTACGAGACCGGGTGTTTCCCCACGGCACCCGAGTCCGGCGAAGGCCGGCAGGGTCGGTTCCACCTCGTGCCGCGGCTCGGGGGGCCGCAGCCAAATGGCGGCCCCCTGCGAGTGGGCCCATCCGGGCGGTGAGGGCGCGGTCATCCGCCCGCCGGTGCCCAGTGCGCGCAGGTCGAGGGCCACGCCGCCCCACTCCAGCCAGTCGAGCAGCCCGGGGAGCTCCTCGGCGCTCCCCGCGGCCACCAGCAGCAGCATCCGCTGTCCCATGCGCGCCACGGGACCCGTGAGCCCCGCGTGACGCCGCAGTACAGCGAAACCCGCGTCCGCAGGCAGCTCCAGTACGTCGAAGCGCAGACCGGTCAGCAGCTGCACAGGCAGCCCCTCGCCGCTCGCCGCGGTGGCCCAGCCGAGCTCGTGTTCGTACCACTGCGCGATGCCGTCTTCGGGCGGCGAAGGCACCGGTGTGCTCGGCATGCGCGGGAACGGGACCATGGACGTCATGTCCGGACCAACTCCTGAAAAGCTCCGGAGTTACGCTCCGTCCGCGCCCGACTGCGCTGCGTTGATGTTGTGGGGGCGTACGGGGGCATTCGGCGGCGCAAGGATGTTCGCCCGTAGCTGAGGGAACTGGGGCGCGCCGCATGGAGTGTCAGTGCTTACGGGTAAGACATTCCTAGTGGGAAGGGTCGACACGCCTAACGAACCGTCTCACGTTCGCCATCGGCGTAGTGGATGGACGGGTATCTGTTTGGCCTGCGGGAACATCGTCTCCCACCATCAGGTTGGAGCAGGTGTCGGCTGTTCGGCAGCTCGATTCCCCGCGGAGGCGGGGGTGATCCGGACGGATGTCGGCAGTTGGAATGAGCTGTCCCGTCCTGCGGGACTAGCATGCGGAAGGACTGGGAGGGGACCGACCCCTCACTGACCGACCGCTCTGAGGAGCGATTAACGATGTTCGAGAGGTTCACCGACCGCGCGCGGCGGGTTGTCGTCCTGGCTCAGGAAGAAGCCCGGATGCTCAACCACAACTACATCGGCACCGAGCACATCCTCCTGGGCCTTATCCACGAGGGTGAGGGTGTCGCCGCTAAGGCCCTGGAGAGCCTCGGGATTTCGCTCGAGGCGGTCCGCCAGCAGGTGGAGGAGATCATCGGTCAGGGCCAGCAGGCCCCGTCCGGTCACATCCCCTTCACCCCCCGTGCCAAGAAGGTCCTGGAGCTGTCGCTCCGCGAGGCCCTCCAGCTCGGCCACAACTACATCGGTACAGAGCACATCCTGCTCGGCCTGATCCGCGAGGGTGAGGGCGTCGCCGCCCAGGTCCTCGTGAAGCTGGGCGCCGATCTGAACCGGGTACGGCAGCAGGTCATCCAACTGCTCTCCGGTTACCAGGGCAAGGAGACCGCCGCTGCCGGCGGCCCGGCCGAGGGCACGCCCTCGACCTCACTCGTCCTGGACCAGTTCGGCCGCAACCTGACGCAGGCTGCCCGCGAATCCAAGCTCGACCCGGTCATCGGGCGCGAGAAGGAGATCGAGCGGGTCATGCAGGTGCTGTCCCGTCGTACCAAGAACAACCCGGTCCTCATCGGCGAGCCCGGCGTCGGAAAGACGGCGGTCGTCGAGGGCCTGGCGCAGGCCATCGTCAAGGGCGAGGTGCCCGAGACCCTCAAGGACAAGCACCTCTACACCCTCGACCTCGGCGCGCTCGTCGCCGGTTCCCGCTACCGCGGTGACTTCGAGGAGCGCCTGAAGAAGGTCCTGAAGGAGATTCGCACCCGCGGCGACATCATCCTGTTCATCGACGAGCTCCACACCCTGGTGGGTGCGGGCGCCGCCGAGGGCGCGATCGATGCGGCTTCGATCCTGAAGCCGATGCTTGCGCGTGGTGAGCTCCAGACCATCGGTGCGACGACGCTCGACGAGTACCGCAAGCACCTTGAGAAGGACGCGGCTCTCGAGCGCCGCTTCCAGCCGATCCAGGTGGCGGAGCCTTCCCTCCCCCACACGATCGAAATCCTCAAGGGCCTGCGCGACCGTTACGAGGCGCACCACCGTGTGTCCATCACGGACTCGGCGCTGGTCGCGGCGGCCACCCTGGCCGACCGCTACATCTCGGACCGCTTCCTGCCGGACAAGGCGATCGACCTGATCGACGAGGCCGGCTCCAGGATGCGCATCCGCCGGATGACCGCACCGCCGGACCTCCGTGAGTTCGACGAGAAGATCGCGGGCGTCCGTCGCGACAAGGAGTCGGCGATCGACTCCCAGGACTTCGAGAAGGCAGCCTCTCTCCGCGACAAGGAGAAGCAGCTCCTCGCGGCCAAGGCCAAGCGCGAGAAGGAGTGGAAGGCCGGCGACATGGACGTCGTCGCCGAGGTGGACGAGGAACTGATCGCGGAGGTCCTGGCCACGGCCACGGGCATCCCGGTCTTCAAGCTCACCGAGGAAGAGTCTTCCCGCCTGCTGCGCATGGAGGACGAGCTCCACAAGCGCGTCATCGGCCAGAAGGACGCCATCAAGGCCCTCTCGCAGGCGATCCGCCGTACGCGAGCCGGCCTGAAGGACCCGAAGCGCCCCGGTGGCTCGTTCATCTTCGCCGGCCCGTCCGGTGTCGGTAAGACCGAGCTTTCCAAGACGCTCGCCGAATTCCTCTTCGGCGACGAGGACGCACTGATCTCCCTCGACATGTCGGAGTTCAGTGAGAAGCACACGGTTTCCCGTCTCTTCGGTTCTCCCCCCGGTTACGTGGGATACGAAGAGGGCGGACAGCTCACCGAGAAGGTGCGCCGCAAGCCGTTCTCCGTCGTTCTCTTCGACGAGGTCGAGAAGGCCCACCCCGATATCTTCAATTCCCTGCTCCAGATTCTGGAAGACGGTCGCCTGACCGACTCCCAGGGCCGGGTCGTGGACTTCAAGAACACGGTCATCATCATGACGACCAACCTCGGGACCCGGGACATCTCCAAGGGCTTCAACCTGGGCTTCGCGGCTCAGGGCGACGTCAAGACCGGTTACGAGCGGATGAAGAACAAGGTCAACGAAGAGCTGAAGCAGCACTTCCGCCCCGAGTTCCTCAACCGTGTCGACGACACGGTCGTCTTCCACCAGCTCACCGAGGAAGACATCATCCAGATCGTCGACCTCATGCTGGCCAAGGTGGACGAGCGCCTGAAGGACCGCGACATGGGCATCGAGCTGAGCTCGGAAGCCAAGTCGCTGCTCGCGAAGAAGGGCTACGACCCGGTCATGGGCGCCCGGCCGCTGCGCCGGACGATCCAGCGGGAGATCGAGGACATCCTGTCCGAGAAGATCCTCTTCGGCGAGCTGCGTCCCGGCCACATCGTGGTGGTGGACGTCGAGGGTGAAGGCGACGCGAAGAAGTTCACCTTCCGAGGCGAGGAGAAGTCGGCGCTGCCCGACGTCCCCCCGATCGAGCAGGCAACGGGCGGCAGCAGCGGCCCGAACATGTCGAAGGACGCGTAACAGCGCCCTGACGACCTGAGCGCCTGAAGGGGTGGCCCCGGAACCATTCGGTTTCCGGGGCCACCCCTTTACGCATGTCCGTTGCCGTTGCCGTTGCCGTTGCCGCTGTTGTTGTTGTCGCTGCTGCTGTCGATGGCGTCCTGGACAACGCGGGCGAGGTCTTCCTCGGTGGGCAGCAGGGCCTTGGCTGCGGGCGGGAGCATGGAGTACGTGCTGACGGTGAGCGGGCGGTTGCTGGTTTCCAGGGCGGCCTGCATGACTGCCTTGTTGCGCTCGGCCACGACGAGGAAGCCGAGGGTTTCGTCGTCGCGTTTGGGGTCGCGGACCATCTTGTCCACGACGTTGGTGTAGAAGCTGAGCTTGCCGATGTGCTCGGGGAGAGCTGCCGTGGTCTTGAGTTCGATCACCACGTAGCGGTGCAGCTTGAGGTGGTAGAAGAGCAGATCGATCCGGAACTCGTCGCCACCGATGAAGACGGAATACTGCCGGCCGACGAAGGCGAAGCCGTAACCGAGTTCGGTGAGGAACCGGATGATGTCGGCGACGATCGCGTCCTCGAGTTCGCGTTCGGTGTGGCGGGAGTCGAGGCCGAGGAAGTCGAGCCGGTACGGGTCCTTGGCGATCTCCTGGAGCACGGCGGCTCCGTCGGGGATGGTGGCGGAGAAGTTGTTGTCGGCGGCCCCCTGAGTGAGGTGCAGCTGCTGGGCGATGGACTGCTCCAGCCGGTCGCGCGACCAGCCTTTCTGGACGGCGTTGGAGGCGTAGAAGTCTTGTTCGGAGCTGGTCTTGAGGCGGGTTACGAGGGTGACGATGTGGCCCCACGGCAATTGGGCAACGGGCTGTTGCACAATTGGCTCCGGCCAGGACCGGGCCATCTGGTGCATGTACATGAGATTGCGCCGGGAGAAGCCCCGCTGGTTCGGGAACGTCGTCCTCAGGTCCGCCGAGAGACGGTCGACGACCTTGGCGCCCCAGCCCTCCTCCTTCTGGCGGGCCAGGATGTGGTGTCCGATCTCCCAGTGCATCTGGATGAGTTCAGTGTTGATCACCCGCCGAGCGCGGGTGCGTGCCCGGGAGACGGACTCCTTGACCTCGCCCAGCAGGTCGCCGTACCAGGGCGGCAGGGTTCCGGGCTGGGCGGGGACCAGGGCTTTGCTGTCGGAGCTCTTGCGCATGGTGCAGACGCTCGCGCATCCATGCCGTTTACGTACGTGGGTTTTCTGTAGCTCCGCCGAACGAGTGAGTGAGTCGGTCGGGTGCGCTTTCTCAGCAGAGCGACGGCTTGCGCCAGGAGCATTCGAGGGTGGAGTCGGTGGCCTCGGTGGTGGGTGTGGCGGCGCGTTGGGTGGTTGGGCGTACGAGGGTGCTGGTGGTCTTGGTTGAGGAGGCGAGGGTGGTCACGATCGCGTCCTCGATGCTTTTGACCGACGAGGCCAGGTAGTTATTGAGGACGATGCTGTAGACCAGCTCGCGGCCGCCCGCGTCCGTGACGTATCCGGAGAGGGCGGAGGCGCCGGTCAGGGTGCCGGTCTTGGCTCGGGCGTTCATGGCGGCGGGGGTCTTGCACATGCGGGAGCGGAGGGTGCCGCCGGTCGCGCGGTCCGGGGCGCAGGCGACGGGGAGGGACGCGTACCAGTCGGCGTACCAGGGCGCGGTGCGTACGGCGAGGAGGAGCTTGGCGAACTCGGCGGCCGGGATGTTGTTCATCCGGGAGAGGCCGGAGCCGTCGACCTGGCGGAGGGTGGCCGTGTTCACGCCCTCCTTCTTGAGGTACGTGGCGATGCCGGCGAGGCCGGCGCTCCAGGTGCCTTTGCCTGTCGTCTCGTAGCCGATGGTCTTGGTGAGGGCCTCGGCGTGCATGTTGTTGGAGAGCTTCATGAAGGGACGGATCAGCTCTTTGAGCGGCATGGAGGTGTGGGTGGCGAGGGGTTTGGCGTCCATGGGGGTGGGGCGGCTGAGGTGGGTGCGGCCTGTGATGCGTACGCCGTGGGCAGTCAGGGCGTCGGCGAAGACAGCGGCGGCGTAGCCGGTCGGTTCCCAGACGGTGACCCACTCCTTGGCGGCGTTCGCGCCGAGGGGGATGTTGCCGGTGATGCTGATGGTGTTCGAGCCGTGCCGGCGTTCGATGGTGAGGGTGTTCGGTTGGCCCGCGGGGACGGTCGTGGCGCCGCGCATGTCGAGATCGACGTAGTCGGTGCGGGGGGTGAGGGTGAGCTCGGGAGCGGAGCCCGGTTCGGCGCCTGGGGCGGCCTCGACGATGACCGTGCCGGAGTCGTAGTCGGTGTCCGGGGCGACGGTTAGTGCCGAGATCTGAGCGGAGTAGTACGACGATTCGTCGTCGGCGGCCCAGGAGCGGCCGAGGCGCTGCGTGTCGAAGCGGGTGTCGTCGGCGATGAGGCGGCCAGTGATCCGCTTGATGCCGGAGTCGGCGACTCGGGCGGCGAGGTCGTCGTAGTCCGCGGCGAGGGTGGTGGGGTCGCCGGTGCCGCGCAGGTAGAGGTCACCGCGGAGTACGGAGCCGTTGCGGCTTCCGGTGGTGAGGGCGTCCGTTCGGTAGCGGTAGTCGGGGCCGAGCAGGGCCATGGCTGCGACGGAGGTGGGCAGCTTGGTGTTGGAGGCGGGCATCAGGCGGTCGGCGCCGTCGCGCTGGTACAGCGTTTCGCCGGTGGTTGCGTCGGCGACTACGACGCTCGCGGCGCCGCCGTCGAGGCGGGAGTCGGTGAGGATCGTGTCGATGGCCCCCTTGATGCCGGTGTCGGAGGGGCCGGCGACGGTTGGGGTTGTTGAGCTCCAGGTGAGTGTGAAGGCAAGGGCGAGGGCGAGGGCGACGGTGATGATGGAGGTGGAGGTGGAGGTGGAGGTGGTGGGGCGAGTGAGGGGGATGCGGGG